>NZ_SMBR01000001.1:0-862314 GCF_004346455.1 Bradyrhizobium sp. R2.2-H | reverse complement strand
CACCGCAAAGCCGCCCGCCCGCTACGGCGCTATTTGGGGGCGCGCGTCCGGGCGGCTTTGCTCTACCGAGCTACACCACTCCCGGGGACACGACCTCCCTCAATGAAAGTCCCGCGAGGGCGGCAGGATGCGGACATTGCGGGGGTGGCGGATTTTTTGCGCCGGCATGTCCGTGAGCGCGCGAGGGTCTTCGTTGAGCGGTTCGACCACGGTGGCGCCTGCCGGTACCGGATGCTTGCGGTTCAAGGCATCGTTGGCGAGGCCGATCAGATCGTGCGAGCGGTCGACCATGCGCTGGGCGATGAGATGCGTCACCTTTTCCGGGCTGCTCTGGATATAACCCTCGACCAGGATGAGGCGCGCGCCCATCACCTCCTTGCGGTACTGCTCCATGATCTTGGGCCAGACCACGACATTGGCGATGCCGGTCTCGTCCTCCAGCGTCATGAAAACGACGCCGCTGGCGCTGCCCGGCCGCTGCCGGACCAGGACCACGCCGGCGCAGCGGACGCGGCGTCGCTCGTTCTCGTGACTGATGTCCTTGCAGGCGACGATGCGCTCGCGCGAAAACATCTCGCGCAAGAATTCCATCGGGTGACCCTTCAGCGATAGCCGGATGGTCTGGTAGTCCGCGACCACCTGCTCGGCGCGCGGCATCACCGGCAGCGGCTTGGCGTGCTCGTCCGGCTGCTCGCGCGCGGTCGCCGCCTCGAACA
The DNA here is from genome assembly GCF_004346455.1 of Bradyrhizobium sp. R2.2-H. Taxonomy (NCBI): domain Bacteria; kingdom Pseudomonadati; phylum Pseudomonadota; class Alphaproteobacteria; order Hyphomicrobiales; family Nitrobacteraceae; genus Bradyrhizobium; species Bradyrhizobium sp. R2.2-H. The sequence goes on along the minus strand of NZ_SMBR01000001.1, from coordinate 861,598 downwards.
GCGGCAGCGGCACGTCGTCGGGCAACCGCCGCACCTGCCACAGCGCCTCGCGGCGATCCAGCCCGAGCGAGCGGAACGCATCGGCATCCGCCAGCAGGATCAGCGCGCGCTTGGGCAGGCCGGTGTCGCGGGCGAAGTCTTCGAGCGAGGTGAAGGGACGGCGGTTGCGGGCGGCGACGATGCGGTCGGCCCAGTCCTGTTGAGGCGTCGGCGGTGCTACACCTCTCCCATAGGGAGAGGTCGCGCCGAAGGCGCGGGTGAGGGGCCCGGTCTCTGGACGGACCTGAGCCCCCTCACCCGATTTGCACTCGACGATGCTTCGCATCGCGAGGAGCAAATCGACCTCTCCCCGTTGGGGAGAAGTGAACGGAGCCTGCGGCAAGGCCGGCCCAATCCTGGAAAGTTCTTCAGGTAAATCTCGGAATGACAGCTGGGAGCGTTTCAGCCTCTCCTCATCCTCATCGAGCCAGTGAAAGCCGTCGATCTGGCGAAAGCCGAGGCGCACGGCGCAGTATTTGCCACTCCCCTGCTCCAGCGTGTTCTGCGCAAAGCTGTAGGACACGTCGATGTCGCGAACCTCGACGCCGTTCTTGCGGGCATCGCCGACGATCTGCGCCGGCGCATAAAAGCCCATCGGCTGCGAATTCAAGAGGCCGCAGCAGAAAGCGTCGGGATGGTAGTGCTTCAGCCACGACGAAATGTAGACCAGTTGCGCAAAGCTCGCGGCATGGCTCTCAGGAAAACCGTAGGAGCCAAATCCCTTGATCTGGTCAAAGCAGCTTCTGGCGAAATTGGGGTCGTAGCCGCGCGCCACCATATTGCCGATCAGCTTCTCCTCGTATTGGCCGATGGTGCCGACATTGCGGAAGGTCGCCATCGAGCGGCGCAGGCCGTTGGCTTCCTCGGAGGTGAAATGTGCAGCCTCGATCGCAATGCGCATCGCCTGCTCCTGGAACAGCGGGACGCCAAGCGTCTTGTGCAGCACCTTATAGAGCTCGTCCTTGTCGCCATGCTCCGGTGACGGCGAGGGGTAGCTCACCTTCTCGAGCCCGTTCCTTCGCCGCAAATACGGATGCACCATGTCGCCCTGGATCGGCCCCGGCCGCACGATCGCGACTTCGATGACGAGATCGTAGAAGGTCCGTGGCTTCAGGCGCGGCAGCATGTTCATCTGGGCGCGGCTCTCGACCTGGAACACGCCGAGCGACTCCCCGGCGCACAGCATGTCGTAGACCCTGGGATCGTCCTGCGGAACACTCGCCAGCACAAAACGCTCGCCCTTGTGCCGATCGATCAGATCAAAACACTTGCGGATGCAGGTCAGCATGCCGAGCGCCAGAACGTCGACCTTCATCATATGAAGCGCATCGACGTCGTCCTTGTCCCATTCGATGAAGGTGCGGTCGTCCATCGCGGCGTTGCCGATCGGCACATAGGTGTCGAGCCGGTCCTGCGTCAGCACATAGCCGCCGACATGCTGGGAGAGATGGCGCGGGAATTCGATCAGCTCGGTCGCAAGCTCGACCGCGAGGTTGATCATGGGATTGTTCGGATCGAGCCCGGCCTGCCTGACCTGCATGTCGTTGAGGCCCTTGCCCCAGCTGCCCCAAACCGTGTCGGCGAGCGCGGCGGTGACGTCCTCGGTCAGGCCCAGCGCCTTGCCGACGTCGCGAATGGCGCTGCGCGGGCGATAATGGATGACGGTGGCGATGATCGCGGCACGATGGCGGCCGTAGCGGCGGTAGACATATTGCATCACCTCCTCGCGCCGCGAATGCTCGAAATCGACGTCGATGTCGGGCGGCTCCAGTCGCTCCTTGGAGATGAAGCGCTCGAACAACAGGTCGACCTTGGTCGGATCGACCGAGGTGATGCCGAGCACGTAGCAGACGGCCGAATTCGCCGCCGATCCCCGCCCCTGGCACAGGATGTTCTGGCTGCGTGCATAGTGCACGATGTCGTGCACGGTGAGGAAGTAATGCGCGTATTTCAGCTCGGCGATCAGCGCGAGCTCCTTCTTCAGCGTCGCGCGCAGCTTGTCGTCGATCTCGCCGCCGAAATATTTGTCGACGCCGGCCCAGGTCAGATCCTCCAGATGTCCCTGCGCGGTCTTTCCCGGCGGCACCGGCTCGTCGGGATATTGGTATTTGAGCTGGTCGAGCGAAAAGTCGATCTTGTCCGCAAAGCGCATGGTCTCCGCGATCGCGTCGGGGAAATCACGAAACAGCCGCGCCATTTCTCGCGGCGGCTTCAGGAACCGCTCGGCATTGGCCTCCAGCTTCCGTCCGATTGCATCGATCGTGGTCTTTTCCCGGATGCAGGTCAGCACATCCTGGAGGGGACGGCGCGCGGGATGGTGATAGAGCACCTCGTTGGTTGCAAGCAGCGGGACTTGGGCTTTTGCTGCGAGATCATCGAGCCGCGCCAGGCGACGCCTGTCGTCGCCGCGATAGATCAGGCTCGCCGCCAGCCACACGCCCTCGGCGCGGCTGGCTTTGAGCTTTGCGAGGACATCCAACGCCCGCGCCGGCTCGAAACGATGCGGCAGCGTCAGAACCAGGAGCTGGCCTTCCGAAAACTCCAGGAGATCAGCGAAGGCGAGATGGCATTCGCCCTTCTCGATCCGCGTGATGTCGTCGCCGCGCTTGCCCCGGGTGAGAAGCTGGCACAGACGGCCATAGGCGGCACGGTCGCGCGGATAGACCAGGATGTCGGGCGTGCCGTCGACGAAGACGATGCGCGCGCCGATCAGCAGCTTCGGCTTGTGCAGCACTTCGGCATTATCGAGTTCCTTGTAGGCCCGCACCACGCCGGCGAGCGTGTTGTGATCGGCAATGCCGATCGCGGGGATGCCGAGGATGCTGGCCTGATGCACATAGGCGCGCGGATCCGAGCCGCCGCGCAGGAAGGAGAAGTTTGTGGTGATGCCGATCTCGGCATAGCTAAGCGTGGTCATGCGAAGAGACCGTGCACATACCAGTTGGGGGAAACGGGCTTGCCTTCGCCGTCGAACGTCTCTCCCTCGTAGAGACCGTCGCGAAAGATCCAGAAGCGCAGACCCTCGGCATCCTCGATGCGGAAATAGTCCCGCGTCAGCTGCTTGCCGTCCTGCTGCCACCATTCCATCGCAATGCGCTCGGGCCCCTCCACCCGCACCACCGCATGCAGCGCGCGGCGCCAGGTGAATTGATGCGGCGGACCATCCGGCACGGTCGCGAACGGCACCTTGATCGGCTCCGGCTTGTCGAACAGCCGCAAGGGACGCAGCGGCGGCTCGCCCTCGGTGCGAACAGGCCATTCGGCCTGCATGGCAGCGGCGAGATGATGCTGGGCGGGGGCGGACCAAACCGCGCGTTCGGGGATATGGGTGTCCTGCGGCAGATGCACGACGACGCGCTTGCCCCCGATGCGCGCGGCGATGCGGTCGATCAGCGCAGCAATCTCGTCATTGTCGTGGACATGCGCATCGAGATCGCGCTGCTCCTGCACCACGATCTCGGTGCGGCTCGCCGACAGCCGCACCATGTCGAAGCCGAAGCCGGGATCGAGGGGATCGGCGAGCGCATCGAGGCGTTCGCGGAACAGCCGGTCGATCACGGCGCTTCGCGTCACCGGACGTCCGGTCTCGACCGTGATCGCGCGCACCACGCCGTCGGTGCGGAAGAAGGCAGCCTCCAGCCGTCGCGCGCCTTTGCCCTGCTTCTCCATGGACGCGATCAACGTGTCCGCCAGCCGCGACAACGTCATCGCGATCATGGTGTCGGTCGCGATCGGCTCGGCGAAACGCTTCTCGACGATGTAGTCGGGCAGCGGTTTGCGCGGATTGATCGGCGCATCGCCCTGTCCCAGCGCATGCGCGAGCAGCGTGGAGAACCGCGCGCCAAACCGCGCCGTGATCTCGTGGGAGCTGCGCGAGGCGACATCGCCGATGGTCTTCAGGCCGGCGCGGCGCAAGCCGGTCGTGATCGCCTCGCCCGCCCCGAGTGCGGACACCGGAAACTGGTCGATCGCAGCCGCCTCCCCGCCATCTGCAACGATGGTTCCCGTGGCCTGCCGCGTCAGCGTGCGCGCGCAGACCGAGGTCCCGGCAATCGCGGCGCTGACGGCAAAGCCCTGCCGGTCGAGCGCCCGGACCAGCGTCCGCAACAGCGCGGCTTCGCCGCCGAACAGATGCGCGCAGCCGGTGATGTCGAGGAACAGCCCGTGCGGCGCGTCGAGCGCCACCAACGGCGTGAAGCGGTCGCACCAGTCGGCGATATCGCTGAGCGTCTTCGCATCGGCCGCGACATCGGCATCGAACACTTTCAAGTCCGGGCACATCGCCCGCGCATTGGCCAGGGGTTGGCCGATATACAGGCCGAGGCGCTCGGCGGCCTCGTCCAGCGCATAGATCACCAGCGCATTGTTGTCCTTGATGACGACGATATCAGGCCCATGATTGGCTTTACCCAGCCCGGCGCTGCCGAAAAACCGCTGGATCCGGTCGATGGGCAGGCGCGGCAGCCACAGGCTGAGGATACGTCGACGGTTCACTGAACTGGCACTCATCACAATTCCATTCCATGATCCACCGGCCACAGGGGCCATGACGATTGCGCAAGAGTTCGGCATCGAAGCGCGGCGCGCCCCAGGCGCTCCATGCTGAGCCCGGCGGCGAATGCGCCGCGCGCAGCATCCATCGCGTTTCGGCAGTTGAAGGCAGTGGCTGCGCGGCCATGCGCAGCATCAGACCGGTGACGCCTGACGATTGCGCGGCGAGCGTCAGCTTGCGGCTTGCCACAAGATCGAACTGTCTGATTTCGCCCCATAGCTCGAGCACGACGGCGCCCAGCGCATCGCAGGCGAGCGCATCGGCCGAGGTGCGCAACGCGCTCTCGACATCGGCGGCGCGCACCATCACCACGCGGCGCGGATCGAGGCCGAGTTCGGCGAGCCCGCTCATCGACAGCGCACCGGTTTCGAGCTCCGAAAAATCCTGCCGCACCCACAGCAGCGGCCGCTGCGCGCTCACACGCCCCGCAAGACCCATGACGAAGCCGGTCGCGGCAGCGCCCTGACGCCCTTCGCAAAACACCTCGTGGATCGCCGCACGCGCGAGCCCGCCCTTCAGCGCGCTGTCGGCCGCGTTGTGGCCAAGCGCGACGCGATCGCGCTGATGCACGACCTCCGCGGTCTCGATGCGCTCGATCTGGCCGCGCAAGATCGCAAGCGCGCTTCCACGTGCGCCGCTCATGCTCGCCGCTCCTTCAGAGATTGATGCCGTGGTCCTCAAAAGAAGAACCAACGGCTGGCTCATTTGTTCATGATATGTTCTAATATAAAGCTAACGGGACCAGAAGAGTCAATCGAATTGGCGCTCGATCGGATTCGTGAGCTGAATCAAAGGGATTCAAGGATGGACGTACAACGCAAGCTGGAGATTCTGGCGGACGCCGCCAAATACGACGCGTCCTGCGCCTCCAGCGGCACCGAGAAGCGGGATTCCAGCGACGGCAAAGGGATGGGCTCGACCGCGCCCGGCATGGGGATCTGCCATTCCTACGCGCCGGACGGGCGCTGCATCTCGCTGCTCAAGGTGCTGCTGACCAACGCCTGCAATTACGATTGCCTCTATTGCGTCAACCGCGCGTCCTCGAACGTGCCACGCGCCCGCTTCACCGTCGACGAGGTGGTCAAGCTGACGCTCGACTTCTACCGGCGCAATTACATCGAGGGCCTGTTTCTCTCCTCCGGCATCATCCGCAGCCCCGACTATACGATGGAGCAAGTGGTGAACGTCGCGCGAAAACTGCGCGAGGAGCATCACTTCCGCGGCTACATTCACCTGAAGACCATTCCCGAAGCCGACGACGCGCTGATCGCGGAAGCCGGCAAATATGCCGACCGCCTCTCCATCAACATCGAGATGCCTGAGGAGACCAGCCTGCAGCAATTCGCGCCGGAGAAGGACGTGCGCGCGATCCGCCGCACCATGGGCCGGCTGCGGCTGAAGCTGGACGAGGCCGAGGAGAACCGCACAACGAAAACAAAGGCCAAGCCGCAGCGCTTCGCGCCAGCTGGTCAAAGCACGCAGATGATCGTCGGCGCCGACGCGGCCTCCGATCACACCATTCTCCACACCAGCGCCAATCTCTACGGCGCCTACCGGCTGCGGCGCGTCTACTATTCCGCCTTCAGCCCGATTCCCGACGCCAGCCGTGCCTTGCCCCTGCGGGCGCCCCCCTTGCTGCGCGAGCACCGGCTCTACCAGGCCGACTGGCTGATGCGGTTCTACGGCTTCGATGTCGGCGAGATCGTCGACGACAGCGCGATGCTGCCGCTCGACATCGATCCAAAGCTGGCCTGGGCGCTCCGCCATCGCGACCGCTTCCCGCTCGACGTCAACCACGCCAGCCGCGAGGAATTGCTGCGCGTGCCGGGCTTCGGCACCAAGGCGGTCGAACGCATCATCGCGACGCGGCGCACCACCACGATCCGTCTTGCCGATCTCGCGCGGCTGCACGTGCCCCGGCACAAGGCGCTGCCGTTCATCGTCCTCAGCGATCACCGCCCCTCGCTCCATCGGCTCGACGCTGCCGGGCTGATCGAACGGTTCAAGCCGAAGGCAATGCAACTCGGATTTGGCTTCTGATGCAGTACATCATGCTCGATCGCGAAACCGATTTCGACGGCTGGCGCAAATCCGCACGCAGCCTCGTGCTTCACCACGTGCCGCCCAGCGATGTGACCTGGACCGTGCAAGGCGGCGAAGCCGATTTGTTCGCGCCGCCCTCGCCGTCTCCGATCCTCGAGGTGAACGACGGCACCTTCAACGTATCAGCAAAATTCGTCGAGCTGGCCAAGGCCGCCATCCTGCACCGCGATGTCGAGCGCTTTGCGATCCTCTATCGCCTGCTCTGGCGATTGAGGGACAATCACGACCTCATCGAGGTTGCGACCGATCCTGACGTCGCGCAGGTCACGGCCATGGCAAAAGCGGTCTATCGCGACGAGCACAAGATGCATGCCTTCGTCCGCTTCCGCGAGATCGGCCGGGAACGCGAGGCGCATTACGTCGCCTGGTTCGAGCCGGAGCATCACATCGTCGAGCTCGCTGCGTCGTTCTTCGCCAAGCGATTTGCCGACATGCCCTGGTCGATCCTGACACCGGACCTCTGCGCGCATTGGGATAGCCACGCACTGTCGTTCACATCCGGCGTCAGCAGGAGCGAAGCGCCGAGCGAAGACCGGCTGGATGAAACCTGGCGGCGCTACTATGCCAGCATCTTCAATCCGGCACGGCTCAAGGTGAAGGCGATGCAGGCCGAAATGCCGAAGAAATATTGGAGGAACCTGCCCGAGGCTTCGATCATTAAGCCTCTGATCGAAGACGCCGAGCGCATGACCGGTGCCATGATCGCCAATGCCGCAACCGATCCGCACAAGCCTCAGAAGCGGCCGGAGGCCCCGATGAAACGCAAGCTTGCTGCCGACGATCTCGAAGCGCTCCGCGAAGAGGCCGCGCATTGCCGCGCCTGCCATCTCTACAAGGACGCGACCCAGACCGTGTTCGGCGAAGGCCCGAAGTCCGCCAACATCATGCTGGTCGGCGAACAGCCCGGCGACAAGGAAGACCTCGCCGGCCATCCCTTCGTCGGTCCGGCCGGTCAGATGCTCGACCGCGCGCTGGAGGAAGCCGGCGTCGACCGCAGGAAGGTCTATGTCACCAACGCGGTCAAGCACTTCAAATTCGTGCCGCGCGGAAAAATCCGCCTGCACCAGAAGCCGAACACACCTGAGATCCGAGCCTGCCGGCAATGGTACGAGCGGGAAGTTGCGGCAATCCAGCCCGATCTCATCGTGGCGATGGGCGCAACCGCCGCGCAAAGCGTGCTCGGCAAGATCACCCCGATCGGCAAGAACCGCGGCCGGCTCATGGACCTTCCCGACGGACGCAAAGCACTCGTGACGGTGCATCCGTCCTATCTGCTGCGGCTGCCAGATCCGGAAGCCAAGGTGCTGGAGTATCGGCGCTTTGTCGAGGATTTGAAGATCGCCGCTGCCTTGCAGAAGGCCGCCCAGGCTGCCTGATGTCCCGGCCCTTCGCATTCCAGGCTGTCATTCCGGGGCGGTCCGCAGGACCGAACCCGGAATGACGACGGAGCGTTACGACGCCGCCAGCGATTCCTCGATCAGCTTGACCCAGTAGGACGTGCCGTAAACGATCGCCTCGTCGTTGAAATTGTAGGCGGGGTGATGCAAGCCGGCGCTGTCACCGTTGCCGCAGAAGATGAAGGCGCCGGGCCGCGCTTCCAGCATGTAGGCGAAATCCTCGCCGCCCATCAGCGGCGCCATGTCGTGCACGTTGGCCTCGCCCGCGACCTGCGTGGCAATGCGCCGCGCGACCTCGGTCTCCGCCGCATGGTTGTTCACGACGGGATAATTTCGCTTGTAGCGCAGGTCGATCTTGGCGCCGGTGATCTGCGCCACGCCCGCCACGACTTCACGCACGCGCTTCTCGACCAGCTTGCGCACTTCCGGCGACAGCGTGCGGATGGTGCCTCGGAGCGTCGCGGTCTGCGGAATGACGTTGCGGGCGTTGCCGGCGTGGAATTCGCAGATCGAGATCACCGCCGATTCGAGGGGATCGACGCTGCGCGCCACGATCGACTGCAGCGCCGTGATCACCTGCGCGCCGACCAGAACGGAATCGACGCATTTGTGCGGACGCGCGGCGTGGCCGCCGACACCCTCGATCATGATATCGACCTCGTCCGTCGCCGCCATGATCGGACCCGGCCGGATCGCGAACGAGCCGATCGGGATGCCCGGCCCGTTGTGCATGCCGTAGACCTGGTCGATGCCGAAGCGTTCCATCAGGCCGTCCTTGACCATGGCCGCGCCGCCGGCACCGCCCTCCTCGGCCGGCTGGAAGATCACCACGGCATCGCCGGCAAAATTGCGGGTCTCGGCGAGATAGCGGGCGGCCCCCAGCAGCATCGCAGTATGGCCGTCATGGCCGCAGGCGTGCATCTTGCCGGGAATCTTGGAGGCGTAGGGCAGATTGGTCTGCTCCTCGACCGGCAGCGCGTCCATGTCGGCACGCATGCCGATCACCTTGGGCCCCTCGCCGACCGGCTTGTTGCCCTTGATCACTCCGACCACGCCGGTCTGGCCGAGACCGGTCACGACCTCATCGCACCCGAACTCCCGCAGCCGATCCGCGACGAATGCTGCGGTGCGGTGAACGTCGTACAGCAGCTCGGGGTGCTCATGGATGTCCCGCCGCCAGGCCTGGATGTCGGGCTGAAGGTCGGCGACGCGGTTCACGATGGGCATGGAAGGTCTCGAGCTTTGTTGGCAATACAGGACTCTCTACCATGCAAGCGCCGGTCCACCCAACCGGCGGAGGGTCCAGGGTAGCTCTGTTCTCTCGTCATGGCCGGGCTTGTCCCGATCCGCTGCGTCTGCCTATTAGACGAAACGCAAAGTGACCATCCGGGTGGAAACAGAATGCCAAGGCGGCTCGAAGGTGAGTTTGACTACATTGTCGTCGGAGCCGGTACGGCCGGCTGCATCGTCGCCAACCGGCTCTCGGCCGATCCGAACAACCGAGTCCTCATTCTCGAAGCCGGCGGCGACGACAATTGGATCTGGTTCCACATCCCGGTCGGCTATCTCTTCGCGATCGGCAATCCCCGCTCGGACTGGATGTTCAAGACCGAGGCGGAGCCCGGCCTGAACGGACGTTCGCTCGCCTATCCCCGCGGCAAGGTGATCGGCGGTTGCTCGGCGATCAACGCCATGATCTCGATGCGCGGACAGGCCGCCGATTACGATCATTGGCGCCAGCTTGGGTTGACCGGCTGGGGCTATGACGACGTGCTGCCGCTGTTCAAGCGGCTCGAGGACCACTTCCTCGGCGCCAGCGAGCATCACGGCGCCGGCGGCGGCTGGCGCATCGAGGCCCCGCGGCTGTCATGGGCCATTCTCGACGCCGTCGGCGATGCCGCCGAGGAGATGGGCATCAGGCGCATTCCGGACTTCAACACCGGCGACAACGAAGGCACGAGCTATTTCCACGTCAACCAGAAGCGCGGCCGGCGCTGGTCGTCGGCGCGCGGTTTCCTCAAGCCCGCACTGAACCGCCCCAATCTGCGGCTCGAGAAGCATGTGCTGGTCGACCGCCTCATCATCGAGCAAGGCCGCGCCGTCGGCGTCCGCTTCATCCAGAACGGCGAGATCGTCGAGGCGCGTGCGAAACGCGAGGTCATCCTCTCGGCAGGCTCGATCGGCTCGGTGCAGGTGCTGCATCGCTCCGGCATCGGACCCGCCGACTGGCTGTCCCCGCTCGGCATCGACATCGTGATGGAGAAGCCGGGTGTGGGGCGCAATCTCCAGGACCACCTCCAGCAGCGCGCGATCTACCGGGTCGAGGGCGTCCGCACCCTGAACGAGACCTATTACAACCTCTTCCGCCGCGGCCTGATGGGTCTCGACTACGCCTTCCGCCGCCGCGGGCCGCTGACCATGGCGCCGTCGCAGCTCGGCATCTTCACGCGCTCGGACGCGACGCGCGCCCGCGCCAACATCCAGTTTCACGTGCAGCCGCTGTCGCTCGACAAGTTCGGCGATCCCCTGCACCGCTTTCCCGCCATCACCGTCAGCGCCTGCAATCTGCAGCCGACCTCTCGCGGCACCGTTCGCTTGCGCGCGGCGACACTTGATGAGAAGCCGATCATCGCGCCGAACTACCTGTCGACGGACGACGACCGCCAGGTCGCCGCAGACGCCATCCGCACCACGCGCCGCCTGATGCAGCAGAAGGCGCTGGCAAAATACCGGCCAAGCGAATATCTGCCTGGCCCCACGGTCGGCGATGACGACGCCTCGCTGGCAAAGGCCGCCGGCGACATCGGCACCACCATTTTCCATCCCGTCGGCACGGCGAAGATGGGGACGGCAAACGACCCGATGGCGGTGGTGGACGAGCGGTTGCGCTTCTACGGCCTCACGGGCTTGCGCATCGTCGATGCCTCGATCATGCCGACGATCACGTCGGGAAACACCAACACACCGACGGCGATGATTGCGGAGAAAGGCGCGACGATGATCCTGGAAGACGCGAAGTAAACCAACCCTCAGCGCATCACTGCTTCACCCATGATCAATCCGCACCGTTTTTCCATCGGCCCGGCCGACGCGCAGATCGCCATGTTGCAATGGGGCGAGAGCGTCAGGCCGCCCGCGCTGCTTCTGCATGGCACCGGCTTCGTCGCCGATGTCTGGGATGAGGTCGCGCGCGAGCTTGCATCGACCTACACCGTCTACGCACTCGACCGTCGCGGCCACGGTGCGAGCCATAAGCCCGGTGCCTATCATTTCCTGGATTACGCCGACGATGTCTGCCGGGTGATCGATGCGCTCGATCTCCGAGACGTCTACGGCATTGGCCACAGCGCGGGCGCGACCGACCTGCTGCTGACAGCAAAAATGCGGCCGGGATGCTTCACACGCCTGTTCGTGATGGAGCCGACGGTCATGGATCCGCGCACGGCGCGCTCCGCGGATTTGAGCGAAGAATCCCTCGCCCGCGTGCAGGGCACGCTGCGCCGGCGGGCTGAATTCGACAGCGCCGACGCCGTGTTCGCGCGCTACAGCGAAGCGCCAGCGTTCGCGGATTGGACCGAGACGTCGCTCTGGGCCTATGTACGCCACGGTTTCAAGCGGCTCGACGACGGCCGCGTTCGGCTCTGCTGCACCCCCGAGATTGAGTCCGCGATCCTGCGTCCGATCTATGAGGCGATGGAGCAGGTGTACGTTGGCGACGCCCGCGGCAATCCGTTTGCCTGGCTGACCGAGATCGACTGCCCGGTGCGCGTCACGACCGCCGCGAATTCGGGGTCGATCTACAAGGAGATGGCGCGACGCGCCGTGTCGCTGATTCCAATCGTCAGCACGCTGGCTTTCGAGGACGCCGGTCATTGCGTGGCGCAGGAATTGCCGAGTGCCGTCGTGCGGGCTGTGCGGGAATTCGCGAAATAGGCCCCTCGACGCACTGCGGCGTGCAAGGCGGCCATCCGGCAGCGCCACAGCTCCCGGTTGCATCAGCCGACACAGGTTGCTAATGCAATGTCATGAAACGAATTCTGGTTGTTACTGTAGCTCTTGCCTGGGCTACTACGGCGCTGGCGCAAGTCGCGACTCAGGACGTCGCACGGCAAGCTGTTCTCTACGAAGAAGGCGCAGGACAGGGCGATAAGGCTGAAGGCCAGGTGACTTGGCGGACAGAGCGGACGGCCGATCCTTCGGCGCCGCCCGACGACATCACGATACGGGGCGACATCGTGATCCCTTCCCGAGGCGCGCGGATGGTGGTCTCTTTTCGTCGGAACTTCGATTCGTCACTCTCCGCCAGCCACACAGTCCAGGTCGATTTCAAACCGCCTCTCGGCTTCGCGGGCGGCAGCATTGAGCAGGTGATGGGCCTAATGTTGAAAACAAGTGAGCAGGCCAAAGGCGTTCCGATCGACGCGCTGTCCGTAAAAATCGACGACACGCACTTTCTGATTGGCATGTCCGGCGTCGCGCAGAACGCATCGGCGAACCGGCGCCTGATCAGGAGCAGGGACTGGATCGACATTCCGCTCTTCTACGGCACGCAACGCCGCGCAATCCTCGCCATCGCAAAGGACGGCGATGCCGCAGCGATGTTCAATACGGTGTTTGCTGACTGACGCGCATATTCACAGGCGCGTACTGCGCTAAGCCGACCGTCGCACCGCGTTGTCCACCAGCGTCTTGCCGAGCGACCAGATCGCGCCAGGGACCTTGTGGCTGCCGGCGATGACGTCGTCGAAGGCGCGCTCGATCCAGCTGCAGTCTTCCTCGGTGATGGTGAGCGGCGGCAGCAGCTTGATTGTGTGGCTGCCGTGGCCGGCGACCTGAGTAAGGATCTTGTGATCCTTGAACAGCGGCACGGTGATGAGCTGGCAAAACAGGCCCTTGTTGGCGGCTTCCAGCACGTTCCAGGAGGCGCGCAGACGCAGCGACTTCGGCGGGCCGAACTCGACGCCGATCATCAGGCCCTTGCCGCGCACTTCCTTCATCAGCTCGTAACCGGGCACCATGCGCGTCAATGCGAGGCGCAGCTCGGCACCGCGCTTGGCGGCGGACTCGATCAGCTTCTCGGACTCCATGACGTCGAGCGTGGCGATGCCCGCAGCCATGGCGAGGTCGTTCTTGGAGAAGGTGGAGCCGTGCACCACCGCACGGTCCATCTGGTTGAAGATCTTGTCGAAGATGGCCTTGCGCGTCAGCACGGCGCCGACCGGCACGTGGCCGCCCGACAGCGACTTCGATAGCAGCACCATGTCGGGCTCGACGTTCCAGTGCTCGACCGCGAGGAAGCGGCCAGTGCGGCCCATGCCGGTCTGGATCTCGTCGGCGACGAACAGCGTGCCGTATTTCTTGCAGAGCGCGGCCGCGCCGGGCAGGAACTCGTCGGTGGGCATGTTGACGCCCTTGCCCTGGATCGGCTCGACGACGAAGGCCGCAACCTCGCGCGAGGCCAGGGCCTTTTCCAGCGCAGCCAGATCGTTGAACGGGACCGGGGTGCAGCCCGGCAGCAGCGGCTCGAATCCGGTACGGAAGTTCGAATCGCCCGTCAGCGACAGCGCGCCATAGGTCAGGCCGTGGTAGCCGTGGGCGCAATAGACGATGCCGGGGCGGCCGGTCGCGCCACGCGCAAATTTGATCGCGGCTTCGACGCATTCCGCGCCGGAATTGGCGAAGAACGCCTTGTCGAGATAAGGGACGTATTTCAGCAGCCGCTCGGCCAGCACGCCGGCGAGCGTCGAGACGTCGAACTGGACGAGGTTGGGCAGGTCGGCATCGAGCACGCTCTTGAGCGCATCGCGCATGACAGGATGATTGCGCCCGATCGCGAACACGCCAAAGCCGGACAACAGGTCAAGGTAGCGAGCGCCCTCGCGATCGTAAAGGTACTGCCCTTGCCCCTTCTGGAAGCCGACATCGTAGCCGATGGTCTTGAGAACCCGGACGAACTGCTCGTTCAGATACCGGTTATGCAGGGTGCTGCGCTGGGCCTGACGGTCCGCGAATAGCTGAGACATGTCTGGATTTGGGCTGTGCATCCGCTACATACTTCGATTGGAGGCCGTCTCGTCAACTGAAAACGGACCGCTGCTGAAAACGGTCTGTGTGGCCTTTTGCCCTTTTTCGGACCATCTTCGCAAGCACAGCTTTTAGATCATGTTGCACTGCCAAGGAACCATCATGCGTTTAGCCCTTTACACCGGACTAATACTGGCTGGCGGTTACACCTGCCTGACACCCGCGCTCGCTGCAGACCCGACCGGCGACTGGCGGGTGGCCGACAGCGTTGCCAACATTCGTGTCGCCCAATGTTATGGCAGCATGTGGGGCGCGGTCTCCTGGGAAAAGCAACCCGGCGGGCGCGACGAGAACAATCCGGATGTCTCGAAAAAGAACAGGCCGACGCTGGGTATGGCAACCCTGATCGACATGAAGAAGAAGCCCGGTATCGATCAGTGGGAAGGACAGGTCTACAACGCCAAGGATGGACAGCTCTACAGCGCGACCATCACGCCGGCTGGTCCTGACCAACTCGAAATCAAGGGCTGCGTGATGGGCTTCCTCTGCGGCGGCGAGACCTGGACCCGGGTCGGCCCGCCAATCCCCTCGAGTCCCGTCAACGCCATGGCCAAGGGCGCACCGAAATCCGGCGGCGCCACGCCGCCGAAGGCTCAAGGTGCGCAGGCAGCTCAAGCCACGACAGGCGCCACGGCACCTGCGCCTGCGCCTGCAGCTCCGAAGGCCGCCGGCGCCGCCAAGCCCGGTCAGAAGGGCGCCGCCGACCCCGTCGGCGACATCTGCCTACTCCCTGAGATTGCGGGGTTTGCCCATTAGGGCCGGCTGAAACAGCAGCACGGCGGCAAGCGTCGTCACCAGCGAGAGTGCCAGCAGCTTGCCCATGCTGGACGTGCCGGGATGGCTCGAGAGCCAAAGGCTGCCGAACGCTGTTGCCGTCGTCAGCGCGCTGAAAAAGATCGCGCGCGTGAGGCTGGTCTGGAGCAGGTTTGTTCTGCCAGAGCGCCACGCGACGACATAATAGATCTTGAAGGCGACACCGACGCCGAGCAGCAGCGGAAATGCAACGATATTGGCGAAGTTCAGCGGCAGGCCGATCAACACGCAGATTTCGAGCGTCACTGCGCCGGCAACCAGAAGCGGCACCAGCGTCATCAGCACGTCGACGAACCGGCGCAGTGTGATCCACAGCAAGAGCCCGATCACGACCAGCGCGTAGATGCCGGCGTGGATGAACGCCTTCACCACGGTGTCGCCGGATTTCAGGATCGAGACCGGTCCGCCGATCGCGGTCGGCTCGGCCGCGAGCACCGCCGCCGCGAATTTGCGCAGCGTGTCGTTGTCGTTGGGATCGCCCTTGGGCAGCGCCTCGACGCGGATGATGCCGTCCTTGCTCTTCCAGGCGTTGACGAGCTCGGGCGGCAGTGACTTCAGGGTGACCGGCTCGGCCTGCATGGCGTTCCTGAGCTGGTCGAACACGATCTTCATCGGCGTGACGAACACGTCCTGCGCCTTGTTGCGCGTGGCCTCGTCGCTATCGGCGAGCTTTTCGAGCGCGTCTGCAAGACGGCGCGAGGCGACCGCACCCGGCCCCTTTGCGTCACCCGCGGTCCGGCGCAGATTGTCGACCGAGGATTTCAGCGACTCGACATTTTCCTGATCCGACGGCGCCGCATCGATCTGATCGGGGTTCAGCGCGGGGTTCAGCACCTTGGCCGCCTGCGCAAGCAGCTTCAGCTTCGGCGGCTGGTCCTGCGGCACAAAGCTGGCGAGAGACATCACCCTGAGCACCTCGGGCACTTTCTCGAGCCTCGCCTCGACCTGCCTCGCCTGCTCTTCCGACGTCGTCATCACGTTGATGGCATTGGCGCCGGTGTTGGGATCCTTGCGCAAATCGAGGAAGGTGGCGATCGATTCGGCCTTCGGATTGCGCAGGTTCATCGGGTTGAAGTCGAACTTCATGAAGTAGAGCAGCGGCAGGCCGCCGAGCGCCAGCAGCAGCGTCCCGCCGACGATCAGCACGCGGTGCTTTTCGAGGAAGTGATCGAGCGGCGCCAGGAAGGCGTAACCGACGGGCTCCGGCTCGCCGGGCGGGTTCAGAAGCTTCAGCATGGCCGGCAGAACGGTGATCGACGAGATGAACGCCACCAGCATGCCGACACCGGCGATCTGGCCGAGTTCGGCGATGCCCTGGTAGTCGGTCGGCATGAAGCAGAGGAAGCCTGCGGCCGTGGCCATCGCCGCCAGCGACAGCGGAACTGCCGAGCGCTTCGCGGCCAGCACCAGCGCGCCCGCAAGATCGTTGTGCTTGTAGCGCTCCGAGCGATAGCGGACGCTGTACTGGATGCCGAAATCGACGCCGAGGCCGACGAACAACACCGCGAACGCGATCGACAGCAGGTTGAACGATCCGACCATCATCAGGCCGGCCGCTGTCGTGATGGCAAGACCGACGAAGAGATTGACGAACACCGCCAAGATGATCTTCGACGAATGCAGCGCGAGCCACAGGATGACCAGCACGACGAGAATCGTGCCGACGCCGTTGACGACGGCTCCCTCCTGGACGGTCGCGTATTCCTCGTTGGCGATCGGGACCGGGCCGGTCAGCCGCACCCGCGCCTGGTATTTGTTGGGGAAGTCCAGATCAGCCGCCGCTTTCCGGATCGCGTTGGTCGCGTCCTTGCCAGGCTCCAGCGCGTTGTAATCGAGGATGGGCTTGAACTCGATGAAGGCGCGCTTGTCCGAATCCTTCAACGGCTCGTCGCTGACGAGCTCGCGCCAGGAGAAGCTGGCATTGCCCTTGTTGAGCACGGTCTCGACGGTCTGCGCGATCAGGTTGAAGGGCCGTTCGGTGTTGTCGAGCTTGACCTGGCCTCGCTTGATGCCGGCAAGGCCGGTTTCCAGCGCACCGGTCAGGCCGCGGATCGAGGGATCGCCGGCCATGATCTCGATAAGGGGCGCGGCGGATTCGAGCTGGCCGGTCGTCTTGGCGACTTCCTCCGTCGGCAGGAACAACAGTCCATTCTTCTCGAAGAACTCGCCGCCACCGAGTTGCTGCATCGACTGGAAGTTGGTCTTGTCGTCCTTCAGCCTTGCATAGAGCGCGTCTGCTGCGGCGCTCGCCATCTCTGGCGTCCGGGCCTCGATCACGGCGAGAATCGTCTCGTTCTGATCGAACGCCTTGTCGAATTGCTGGTCACGCTTCCGCCAGTCGAGATTCTGGGAAATCAGCGAGTTGATGTCGGTGTTGATGGCGAAGTGCCGGGACGCGTAATAGCCCGCACCCACCGCCAGCAGGAGCCCGAGAACGACGACGAGGGGGGCAAACCGGGTGCAGGCCCTGACGATGGCAACGACGACGCTTTGCAGCACTTCTTTTCTTTCTGCGGTTACAGCTTGCCGGAAACGCCCGCTGTTTATCGGAGTTCCCAGGCGAAACCTATTGCTGTTTTGGGTGGTTCTCGCCGCGAGAAGGTTCGAGGTAAACGGCGGGAGACCGGGGCAAAATCATGCGGGCGGCCGGTATAGCCGGGGAGTTGAGGCGGGAAAGTGACGAAGGACGATGCACGAATGTCGCGCATTTGTACCCATCGCATATCCTACTATGATACCTCAACATTGGACCCGTAGCGGTCCGACCTTTCCTTAATGCCGATTTTTTGACACAAAGTATTGCGCCTCCATGCGCGGAGCCCCCTCCGGGGGTGGGCAGCTACCGCGTACGCGAACCAATGGTGCGGATATTGCAGCTCATTGGTCAGTATCGGGATGCCGTCGGGGACTTACAAAAGCGGATTGGTGCAACTTGCGTAATGGGCGTCCAATGGAAGTGTATCTGGCGCAACCGCGCGGCTTCTGCGCAGGCGTGGTGCGCGCGATCGAGATCGTGGAACGGGCGCTGGAGAAATACGGCCCCCCGGTCTACGTGCGCCATGAGATCGTGCATAACAAATACGTCGTCGAGAGCCTGAAGAGCAAAGGCGCGATCTTCGTCGAGGAACTCTCCGAGGTTCCGCCGAAGGCGGTGACGGTTTTCAGCGCCCATGGTGTCGCCCGCAGCGTCGAGGAAGAGGCCGCCGCGCGCGATCTTCCGGTGCTCAATGCCACCTGCCCCCTGGTCACGAAGGTTCACAATCAGGGGAAGCGCTACATCGGCAAGGGCCGCACGCTGATCCTGATCGGCCATGCCGGTCACCCCGAGGTCGAGGGCACGATGGGCCAGGTCCCCGGGCCCGTGCAGCTTGTCCAGAGCGTTGAAGAGGTTAAGGCGCTCACGCTGGCGGCGGATACGCCGGTGGCCTACATCACCCAGACCACCCTGTCGGTCGACGACACCAAGGACATCATCGCCGCCCTGCAGGCCCGCTTTACAGACATTCAAGGTCCGGATATCCGGGATATCTGCTATGCGACACAGAACCGCCAATCTGCGGTAAGGGACTTGAGCAAACTGGTCGACGTGATCCTGGTGGTGGGCGCTGCCAACAGCTCGAACTCGAACCGGCTTCGCGAAATCGGCACCGAGGCCGGCGTCGCGAGTTATTTGATTGCCGACGGCAGCGAGCTCAATCCGGAGTGGCTGAAAAATGCCAGGACCGTCGGCATCACGGCCGGCGCCTCGGCGCCCGAGGTACTCGTGGATGACGTGATCGAAGCGATGCGGCGGCTCGGACCGGTCAAGGTCTCGGTGCTGCCGGGCCGCGAGGAGAACATCGAATTTCGGCTTCCGGCCCAATTGGCTGCGAGCTGACCCACCCGAATTTCAAGCCCAGAAAGAAACGTGTAATGGCTATCCCCTTCTTCAAGGAAATGCGTATCGGCGGCTATTTGCTCAAGCAGAAACTGCTTGGCCGCAAGCGCTATCCGCTCGTGCTGATGCTGGAGCCGCTGTTTCGCTGCAACCTCGCCTGCGTCGGCTGCGGCAAGATCGACTATCCCGACGCGATCCTCAACCGCCGCATGACGGCGCAGGAGTGCTGGGACGCGGCCGACGAGTGCGGCGCGCCGATGGTCGCCATTCCCGGCGGCGAACCGCTGATCCACAAGGAGATCGGCGAGATCGTGCGCGGCCTCGTCGCGCGCAAGAAGTTCGTCTCGCTCTGCACCAACGCACTGCTGCTCGAGAAGAAGCTCGATCTGTTCGAGCCTTCGCCGTACTTGTTCTTCTCCGTGCATCTCGACGGCCTGCGCGACCACCACGACAAGGCGGTGTCGCAGAAGGGCGTGTTCGACCGCGCCGTCTCCGCGATCAAGGCGGCCAAGGCGCGCGGCTTCACCGTCAACGTCAACGCCACTATCTTCGACGGCCATCCGGCCGAGGAGATCGCGAAATTCCTCGACCTCACCGTCGAACTCGGCGTCGGTGTCTCGATGTCGCCGGGCTACGCCTATGAGCGCGCCCCGGACCAGGAGCACTTCCTCAACCGCACCAAGACCAAGAAGCTGTTCCGCGACGTTTTTGCCATGGGCAAGGGCAAGAAGTGGAATTTCATGCATTCCGGCCTGTTCCTGGATTTCCTCGCCGGCAACCAGGAATACGAGTGCACACCCTGGGGCATGCCCGCGCGCAACATCTTCGGCTGGCAGAAGCCTTGCTATCTGCTGGGTGAAGGCTACGCGAAAACCTTCAAGGAGCTGATGGAGACCACCGACTGGGATTCCTACGGCACCGGACGTTACGAGAAGTGCGCCGACTGCATGGCCCATTGCGGCTACGAGCCGACGGCGGCGACCGCAGCGCTCAACAACCCGCTGAAGGCGATGTGGGTGTCGCTGCGCGGCATCAGGACCACGGGTCCGATGGCGCCGGAGATCGACATGAGCAAGCAGCGCCCGGCACAGTACATCTTCTCGGAGCAGGTCCAGAAGAAGCTCTCCGAGATCCGCAAGGACGAGGCGGCAGCGGCGCAGGCGAAGGCCGCGCAGAAGGCTTCGACCGCGGCGTAAGCGCGGACCACCAATATCGAAACACAAAAGGCCCGGTCGCCATCGCGACCGGGCCTTTTCGTTGGCTAAGTGCAAGTCAGCGCCTTCGGGACGATTGCGGCGTCACTTTTCGAGGCCCTGGGGTTAGCGCCAATAGTAGGCTCGCGGGGCATGGTAGTAGGCCCAGCGTGCATGGTACCAAGGCACGTAGTAATAGGGGCGCGGGCCATAGACAACCGGGCGGGCCGCATAAACGACCGGCGCGGGCGGATATACAACGGCCGGCGCAGCGTATGCCGGGGCGACCGCAGCCGCGCCGACGGCACTCCCCACCGCGAAGCCGGCTGCGGCAACACCCGGACCATAGTAGCGCGGAGCGCCGGCCGATCCCCAGCGGGCCGCCGTTACCTCACGGGTGACGGAATTGCCATTCGGCCCGGTCGTGGTGCGGCTGCCGGTGCAGACCCCGCCGCTGCAGGTGACCGTCCCTTGGCGGCTTACGCTGTTGCCGTGCGGACCGGTGCGCGTGATCTGCCGTGAGCAGGTTCCGTTGGCGCAGCTGCCCGAGGCGTTGACGGACGCCGTACCGCGCCAGCCGGACACCGAGCGGCTGCGCGTCCAAGCATTGGCGTCGGCGACGACGGCCACCGACAGCACTCCTGCAAGCGCGGACATGGTCAGGAGCTTCTTCATCATGGCATTCTCCGTGAACGAGTTGACGGCCATGCGCTGCGGCAGGTCCGTGTCACGGAGAATGCAGGGACAATGTCAGCGCCTTTTGATCCTGATTCATCGTTGCTTGGAGTTTGGTCAACGGCACGTAACGTTCTGTAAGAATCCGGCCCGATGAATCCGCTTGTCCCAGGTCCGGCAATCGCCCTCGGCGATGCAATCCTCAGCCTGCGGCAAACACCGGCAGCCGGACGGAGAAGCGCGCCCCGCCAGAGGGCGCATCGCCAATCGCAATCGTCCCGCCGCAGACCTCGACCAGACTGCGAACAACGGCGAGGCCGAGACCCGCCCCGCCCGTGCACCGATTGCGAGACTGCTCCAGGCGCACGAAGGGTTCGAGCAAGATATCGCGTTGACTGAGCGGAACGCCGGGGCCTTCGTCGTCAACCATCAAGAGAACGAAATGCGCCTCTCTTTCCATAGCGAGATGCGCAACGTAACCGTACTTGAGTGCATTGTCAGCAAGGTTGGCGACGATCCGCCGGCACGCGAGGCGATCACCAAGGATATTGGAACCCTCCACGCCCGGACCGACGCGCAGGTCGATTGCGGCTCCCGCCGCCCGCCTGTCCAGAACTTCGGAGCGAACAATTTCGTCGAACTCCAACAGCTCCTCTTCGAGTTCGCCGGCTCCCGCGCGACTGGCAAGGAGCGAGTCGTCCAGCAGACGGATCATGTCCGCGATTCCGTTGACTGCCCGGTCGCGCTCCGTCGCTTCCGGAATGCAATCGACGCTCAGACGTAATCGCGTCGCGAAGGATCGAACGTCGTGCGAGATGCCTCCGAGCAACGCCATCCGGGCACGCAGGAGCAGAGCGAGACGTGTCTGCAGCCGGTTGAAGGCCGCGATGACGGCCTGTATTTCGGGCGCGCTGGCCCGTGGCTGTGGCAAGTATACTGGCGCGCCTGTGAGGTCCATTCTGTCGACGGCCGCGGCAAGCTTCGACAAAGGCCGCGTCTCTCGAAGAGTGACGACGAGCGCGACCAGAGCAATCAAGGTCCCAAGCAAGCCGGCGCCGAACCCAATCGGGAGGCCGATCCGGTTGACGGCCAACGGGCTCGTCGAATCGACGATGAGCGTGTCCCCCGCATTCAGCCCTATACGGATTTCGAGTGCCTTCCTGGCTCCTGGAGGCAACCAGTAATAGCGACCGTTCTCGGCAACGTTTGGGCTCAACCTGATCGCAAATGGTCGGCTGCCGATTGCGTCGGCGTATGTTTGGCGCAAGTTCGCGTCAACGTCGAGGGCCTCGTCGGATTTTCCAACTGCCTGACCGGCTTCCAACCGGGCGGTCAGAGTGCTCGACGTGGCTACGTCGAGTATATCAGGTACTTGCTCGCGCGGCGCCCGTTCGAGGAGATCCACCAGTGCAGAGATCTGTCGTGCCGCCGGACGGACATTCAGCGCGCCCCAGTCCCCCGAGCGGTAGAACGTCGCTATCGCGACGAGCCAGACGGCCATCAGGGCGGTGACGACGATCATCGTGACGCGGGCCGTGAGACTCACACGAAGCATCACATCACCGCCTTCACCTGAGCGGTGAAGAGATAACCGCCGTTACGGACCGTGCTGATAAGGCTTGAACCGGGGCTTTTCGCCTGGAATTTTTTGCGAACGCGCGAGACCAGCATGTCGATGGTACGATCGAACGGGTCAGCCGCGCGTCCGCGAGTCCAATCGAGAATCTGGTCGCGCGTCAACACCCGACGCGGCCTCTGCACGAAACAGGCGAGAAGATCGAACTCCGCGGTGGTCAGCACCACTTCGCCCCCCCCGTCGTCGACGAGCTGCCGCGCGTCCAGATCGATGATGAATCGGTCGAAGGCAAAACGCCTCGCCGTCGAAGCGACGGGCTTTATGTTCGCGCGCCGCAGCAATGCCCGCACACGAGCGAGCAACTCGCGTGGCGCAAACGGCTTTACGAGATAGTCGTCGGCGCCCATTTCGAGCCCGATGACCTTGTCGATCTCGTCGCTCTTGGCAGTCAGCATCATGATCGGCGTGACGTCCTTCGTTCGTATCCTGCGGCAGATCGACAACCCGTCTTCGCCAGGAAGCATCAGGTCGAGGATGATGAGATCCGGCTGCGCGCGAGCAAGTACTGCGCCGGTTGCAGCGGCATCCTCCGCTTCCTCGACGCAAAATCCCTCGTTGCGCAGCAGCTTACTGACCTGCCTTCGGATCTCCGGATCGTCCTCGACAATCAGGATCGTGGTGTCAATCGCGCCCATCCGGAACTTTATGAACATCTGACAAGGAGAAACAAGGGCACAGGCCGGATTTTACAAACCGTTACAACCACTGACCAAACTCCAAGAAACTAGGCGTCCGGATCAAACGGCGCTGACATTGCTCCAGCATTTTCCTCACGACGGCTCGCCGTCTTTGGAGGCCGACGCGATTTCGGCGATAGCGCGATGGGAAAGCTCTGACCATGTACGCACTCGTGATCGCGAGAGCAAAAGGCCGACAGCCGGCCGAACGACGTCCCTGCACCGATCATCGGAGAATGAAGACCATGGCTACAAGTGCATATCGCTATCGCATCGCTGCCTTCTCGCTGGTCGCGGCTGCCGCAACGGCCGCTTGCTCGACGACGGCTCGGGCCCAAGCCTCATCTCAGATGCAGGCCCAGGTCATGGCCATGGCTCAGGCCTGTCGCGTCGACATCGGTCAGCACTGCGCAAACGTACAACGCGGCGGCGGCCGCATTCTGGCCTGCCTGCAAGGCCATTCCGGTGAACTGACGCCGTCATGCCGCGACGCCATGCCGAAGGCCGAGTTGCTCAGATCGCAGGCTGCCGGGGCCGGCACATTGCCGAAGTGAGCGCTGGCGGGACATGTCAATGTCGGTGAAGACCACGCGCAAGAGGCCGGCAAAGACGGTTACCACCGGACCCGCCCCGGCAACGCGCTTCGAACCGCTGGACGCAGCTCCCTTTCGGCTGCGTAGCCTGATCGCCGCAATGGTGCGGAGCATCTGCGATGCGCCTTTGCTCCATGTCGGCCGTCGGCGACGTTCGGTTCCCGCCGAGGATACGGAAGCCGACACGACTATCCGGATGTTCGTCTCGGGCTTCAATGTTGCCAATTCTCGCGTGCAGCCCGTCAAACCATGAACGTTCAGCAGCCAGTCAACTCTCTCCTGACAGTGGACCGTCCACAGCCACGACCCAGACGCATTTCGCCCGCGTTCTGGCTGATGGCCGTGCTCGGCGTCGGAGCGGCCGGTTTCTTAGCGTTCCGATACTTATACCCACATTCCGTCGAGGGGGCGACGATCGTTCCCTCGAACCTAGCGGTCAGCGTCAGCGGGCCAGGTACGCTCGACGCAACCAACAAGATCGTCGTCAGCAGCCGTAGCCAGGGCCGCCTCACCGAAATCACCGTCGACCGCAACGATGCCGTAACGGCGGGACAGATTCTGGCTCGCATCGAGTCCTATGATCTGCGCCACCAGCTCGCAGCAGCACAAGCCAGCGAGCAGGCCGCTATCCGTGCTATCGAGGTTGCCAAGGCCGGTCGAACACGTTCCGATGCGGCGTTGGTCAACGCCAGGAACAACTACCAGCGACAAGCCGTTCTTCTCGACAAGGGCTTCACCAGCCGGCAGAACTTCGATGCGGCGGAAGCCACCTTTCGCCAGGCGGTCGCCGACCTTGCGCATGACGATCAGGCGATCGAGCAGGCTCGGTCTCAGGCACAAAGTGCGGCGGCCAATGTCGGTGTCGTGCAGGCGCAGATCGACGATACGATCGTGCGCGCCCCCTTTCCCGGCATTGTGGTCTCGCGCGACAGAAACGTCGGTGACACACTGACAATCGGCGCTTCGATCCTGCAGCTCGTCGACCCGGCCACGATCGTGCTGACAGCAAGGTTCGACGAAAGCACGATGCAGTCGATGAAGCCGGGGCAACCTGTGTGCATCTCATTCGGCTCGCAGGCCGGCAAGAACTTGTCGGGTCACGTGCTGCGCCTTGGCCGTATCGTCGACACCGAGACGCGTGAATTCACGCTCGACGTCAAGCTCGACACGCTGCCGGAAAATTGGGCGCTGGGCCAGCGCGGGCTCGCGAGCGTTACCGTCGCGACCCTTGCCCAAGTCCCGACCGTCCCGAAGTCATTCTTGGTGCGCAGGCATGGACAGGCGGGCTTATGGGTCGTCGAGGGCGGCAGAGCGCACTGGCGGACCGTCGAGCCCGGCGCCGCAGGCGTACATCGCGTGGAGATTCGTCGAGGACTGGCGCCGGGCGAGATCACTCTCGTGCCGGACGGCATCTACCGCTTCATGAGGGTGCAGGTACGGGGTGCCCCCACATGAATCTCGGCTGGAAGGATATCCGGCATAACCCCACGCGCTTCGGTCTGACCGCCATCGGCGTCGCTTTTCTGATGACGGCGGCAATCGGGATGACGGGGCTCTATCGCGGCATCGTCGCGGATGCTCTTCTGATCGTCGACACGATCGGAGCTGACCTCTGGGTCGTCCAGGGTGACCGCTCGGGCCCCTTCGCCGAAAGCTCGGCACTTTCCCCGACAATGGACCGCCGCGTCGAGGGCGTCCCGGGCGTCGCAGCCGTCCGCCGCTTCGTGCAGTTCAGCCAGCAATACAGCTTCGAGCGACAATCGCATCGCGCCACCATCACAGGTCTCGATTTTCCGCAAGACAGCGGCGACTGGATCCACCTGATCGCGGGTCGTTGTCTGGCTTCAGGCCACTACGAAGCAATTGCCGACGAGAGCACGGGGCTCGCGATTGGCGACCACGTCCGGCTCGGCCTCGATCTTTACGAGATCGTCGGCGCTACGCGGCAAATGGTGGATTCGGGCGGAGACGGGCTGATCTTCGTGAGCATCAACGATGCCATCACCATCGCCCAGCGGCGTACCAGCGAGGAAGTTCTTCTGGCCAGAGCCGCCATGGGAGGCCAGACACCACAGGCAGGCGACAAGAGTTCGGTGTCGCAGGATAGCAAGATCTCCGCCGTCCTGGTCACGCTCGATTCCGCCGCGGACCCTGCCAGGGTCGCCGCCGCGATCAAACTCTGGGGCGATGCGGACGTCCTGAGCGGCGCGGATCAGCGCGATCTTCTTCTCAACGCGCGACTGTGGAAGCTGCGAATTCAGATCCTTGCCTTCACGGTTCTGATCTTGCTGATCACCTGCATCGTCGTCTCGCTGATCATCTACACCATGACGATCGAGAAACTGCATCAGATTGCGATGCTGAAGTTGATCGGCGCGCGCAATTCCGTGATCGTGAAGATGATCGGCCAGCAGGCCGGGCTGATCGGCTTAGCCGGCTTTGCGCTGGCGCTGGTCATGTCCATGGTGATTTTCCCGTTTTTTCCGCGACGGATCATCATCGATATCGCGGATGCCGGCATGCTGGCTGCCGTGCTGGCTGCAATTTGCGCCATTGCGAGCGGTGTCGGCATTGCCCGCGCCCTCAAGGTCAACGCTCGGGAGGTGCTATCGTGAAAACCGACGTCGTCCTTTCCGTCCGGAACGCGCGAAAATATTATCCGAGCGGAGATTCCATCACGCGCGCGCTCGATGGCGTTTCCCTGGATCTCCGCGCTGGCGAGCTGGTCGGTATCTTCGGTCCGAGCGGTTCCGGCAAGAGCACATTTCTCCTGATTGCCGGACTTCTGGAACTACCGACGGGCGGCGAGGTGATCGTGGCCGGCGAGCACGTATCGGACCCCACCGCCGAACTCGAACGACTGCGTGATTTCCGGCGACGTCATATCGGCTTCGTCTTCCAGAAAGCCAATCTGATCCCGTTCCTGACGGCCGTCGAGAATGTCGCGCTGGCATTGGAGATCGACGACGTCCCCGCGAGGCCATCGCGTGAATATGCCATCGAGCTTCTGCGCGCGCTTGACCTCGCCCACCGAGCCGACAACCGGCCGACCCAGCTCTCGGGGGGAGAGCAACAGCGCGTGGCGGTGGCCCGTGCGCTGGCCAACGATCCGCCGCTGATCCTTGCCGACGAACCGTCCGCCGCACTCGACAGCGTGCGCGGACGTCAGGTCATGCAGCTCTTCCGTCGGATTGCGACCGAGCGCAGAGCCGGCGTCGCCGTGGTCACGCACGATCCACGTTCGCTCGATCTGTTCGATCGCATCGTCGAATTCGAGGATGGACGAATTTCGGCAATCAAGGCTGAGTCTCAGCTCTGATGCTTCGATCATGGGTGACGGAGTCGTTCAAGCGATCGGCTCTGCCAGTCGAGAGCCGCCGATCCGGCGAGATGTTACGCATCGTTACAAGATCCCACAAATCGCCGCATCAGCACGAAACGGCATTGACAGTCGTCCTGCATCCTTTGTTACGCGCCGTCCAATCCCCGGAGATATCAGATGCGTCGGACTATCGTTTCGGCTTTCACCGCTGTCCTTGCTGGTCCCGCGATGGCGGCGGATATTGGCGTCGCGACGCCGTCCTACAAGATACCTCCCTACCTGACGGCCGAGCAGACTGCCTTCAACTGGACCGGCAATTATGTCGGGGTCCATATCGGCGGCGCCAAGGGCGATTTCAGCTTCAGCCCGATCGCGTCGCCGGCGCTTGGCGGTGCCGGCACATCTTTCGGCGATACATCGTCGAACGGCAACGATGCCTTCATCGGCGGATTTCAGGTCGGCCGCAACTGGCAGTTTGGTCGGTGGGTACTTGGATTCGAGCACGATGCACAATTCACCAAACTGAACGGCAGCATCACGACCGGATCGGGTGTCGCGGCCCCGTTTGCCGAGGGAGACAGCTTCAATGCCAAGGTCAGTTATCTCAGCGCAACGCGCGTGAAGGTCGGCTACGCCTGGGACCGCGTCGTGGCCTATGTGGCCGGCGGCCTGGAGATGGGACGCGTGGACGTTACCGCCAACTATGCGCCCCGAACCGGCATCGGCGCCGGCGCGCCGCTGAGCTTCGAGGACACCCGCAAGCTCCAGTTCGGCTATACGGTCGGGGCCGGCGCCGAATACGCCTTCACCAACAACGTCTCATTCGGCGTCGAGTACCGCTACCTGACACTCAACAAGGCAACCTACAATCTCGGCACAGTCACATCTGCAGCCGGCGATGTCAGCAACGTCACCGCCGATGTCGGTCTGAAATCGTCGCAAGTGCTGGTTCGGATGAACGTAAAGTTCGATGGCCTTGCCTTGTCGGGCTTCTGATCGGAACTGGAACGATTGCGCCGACTCCGATCCGCAAGGCTATGGGTGCATCAGCGCTTGGCAGATGGCGCGCGCTGCCGGCGCGCTCTCAGAGCACCCGGAGCGCACGGCTCGACGTTTGGTGCCGCGCGAAGGCTCACCGGCCCTCGCGCCCCGATTAGCACAATCGGCGATCAGGGCATCGGCGGAACCGGAAGTTCCTGCGCCCGGCAGAACCACCTGATCTAGACCGTCTCGGACACCAGAATCTCGCTGCCCACAAGTTCCGTCCCGATCAGAAAATCGCGGCATCCGCGCAAGCTGCGCAGCGCGCGGTTGAAGTCGATGCCGGTCGAGACCGGCGCATGCAGCGTCGCCGGATTGCGGACGAGGCGGCAGCGGCGCAGGCGAAGGCCGCGCAGAAGGCTTCGACCGCCGCGTAAGAGCGGACCACCAACATCGAAACACAAAGGCCCGGTCGCCATCGCGACCGGGCCTTTTGCTTGTTCGGCGCAAGCGTCCTGCATTCCCTTTGCCGCATCATTCCCCAAAGCCATTCGGCAGGCCGACGCCAGTAGGCGTGCTGTTCAAGACGACATGTATCCGCAACAGCGTTGCATTGGTAACGACACTGAAGGAGACAGAAATACTTTCGTAGCGGGCGACATGCATCCACTCCCACGGGATGGTCGCCGCCGTCAGCGCCTTTGGCGCATCGACTATCCGCGACGACTACAAAGGAGACGCAACGTGTCAAAGTTGAATTACCGCGGACTGCCAGGAATTGCAGCGGGTCTTGTTCTGCTTGTTTCGCCGGCCCTGGCGGAAAATGTTCAGGCAGCCGATAGCGCGAAGGCCGTGAAGGTGACTCCGATACTCACGACTTCGAAAACATCGAGCGGACAGCCAATCATGATGCCGCAGAAGGACGTGCAGATCTCCGTTTCAACCTACGACATCCCGGCGGGCGCGAAACTGCCTGAGCACAAGCACCCACATCCCCGCTATGGCTACATGCAATCGGGTACGCTGCGGGTGACCAATCTCGACGTCAACAAGACCGAGACTTACAGTGCCGGCAGCTTCATTCTCGAAGCGGTCGATCAATGGCACAAGGCAGAGAATATC
Source organism: Bradyrhizobium sp. R2.2-H (assembly GCF_004346455.1). Taxonomy (NCBI): domain Bacteria; kingdom Pseudomonadati; phylum Pseudomonadota; class Alphaproteobacteria; order Hyphomicrobiales; family Nitrobacteraceae; genus Bradyrhizobium; species Bradyrhizobium sp. R2.2-H. Next base: position 832,534 of record NZ_SMBR01000001.1, on the reverse strand, counting down.
GGGAGCGAACCGGTCAAGCTCCTGGTCATCGACGTGAAGCCGAAGGGCGCAGTTGCTACGGTCCTGAAGGCCGACTGAGCGTCTCCAAGCGACGAGGCGGCGCCTGGTCTGCACGCACACTTGGCTGTCAGTGCAAAAAGCTCCGACCTCCAATGGAGATCGGAGCTTCACCTGTTCCGTCGTCGCTTGTTCTCTTGCGCTCAGGCTGCCTTGGAGACCAGGGCCTCGCTCTCGATGAGCTCCGTCCCGATCAGAAAATCGCGGCAGCCGCGCAAGCTGCGCAGCGCGCGGTTGAAGTCGATGCCGGTCGAGACCAGCGCATGCAACGTGGTCGGGTTGCGGACGATGCCGCGCAGCACGGCGGCGAGATCGATCTGGCCGTTCGGCTTGATGGCGGCGCGGGCGAGCGCCGGCAGGGCGCGATGGGCGGGATCGCTGATGACGCGGACGGCGGCAAAGGGCAGCCCGGCTTCGGCGGCGTAGGCGGCCGCGATGTGGCTCTCCATGTCGACGGCGAACGCCCCCGTCTCCAAATGCAGCGCCGCCTTGCAGGACCGGCCGGTGACCACTTCCTCGGCGCCGGCGAGGCTGCCGCGCACCACACGGCGACGGCCCGAGGTCAGGCGCTCGATCAGGTCGTCGCCGAGCGACAGGCCGGCGGCCCAGCGGGTATCGCCGGACAGCACTTCGGTCGCCAGCACGACGTCGCCGGACCGCAGCGTCGGGTCGAGCCCGCCGGCCACGCCGAAGGAGATCACGCCGCGAATCGTATCAGGATCCACCACCGTCAGCAGGGCCCGCAACTGGGTCGGGCTGCTGGATGAACAGATGACCGCCATTCCGGGCCCGGCCGCAATGCGGGCCTCCTGAACCAGTCCGGTCACGATCAGTATCGGCCGCGGGTCGATGGCCTGACCCGCGGTAAAATAGTCCCCCGTCCCCAAAGTCACATTCCGACCCCTACCACCCTGCTGTTGGTGTTCCGCAAGTTCCGATACCGCGCCAACGCCCACAGCGGAAAGAACTTCGGGTAACCATGATACCGTAGATAGAATACACGGGGGAAGCCTGTGGCGGTGTACCGCTGCTCGTCCCACAGTCCTTTTTTGTTTTGTGTTGCAATCAGGTACTCCACCCCGCGGGCGACGGCCGGGTGATCGACCTCGCCTGCCGCCATCAGGGCAAGCAAGGCCCATGCCGTTTGCGAGGCCGTCGAGGGGGCGGCCTGCCATCCCCGGTAGTCCAGCCGGTAGCTGACGGCGTCCTCGCCCCATCCGCCGTCCTCGTTCTGGATCGAGGTCAGCCAGGCGGCGGCTTTCCGGATCATGGGATCCTTGCGGTCGACGCCGGCCATGTTGAGAGCGCACAGAACCGACCAAGTCCCGTAGATGAAGTTCATGCCCCAGCGGCCGTACCAGGACCCTTCCGGGTGCTGGGTCTTCCTGAGGTAAGCGACGCCGGCGGCCACCTGCTTGCTGGTTGTCGCGGTTTCGCCGAGCTGCGCCAGCATCGATACGCAGCGCGCGGTGACGTCCTCGGTCGGCGGATCGAGCAGCGCGCCATGGTCCGAGAACGGGATGTTGTTCAGGTAATATTCGAGATTGTTGACGTCGAAGGCCGCCCAGCCACCGTCGTCGCTCTGCATGCCCTCGATCCACTCGCGGCCACGGGCGATCGCAGTGTCATAGCCGGCGACGCCGTGCTCCCGGCGCATGCGGTCCATCGACATCACCACGACGGCAGTGTCGTCGAGATCAGGATAATGCGCGTTGTTGTACTGGAAGGCCCAGCCGCCCGGGCGCACGTCGGGCCGCTTCACGGCCCAGTCGCCCTTCACCTCGAGCTCCTGCTTCGGAATCAACCAGTCGAGGCCCTGCTTGGCCGCGGGCACCGCCATGTCTCCACCGGCTTCCAGCAGCGCATGCGCGGTCAGGGTCGTATCCCACACCGGCGAGACGCAGGGCTGGCAATAGGCCTCGTCGTCGCCAATCACGAGCAGCTTGTCGATGCCGCGCCGCGTGGTCGCGCGCGGCGGATAGTTCTCGTCCTTGCCGAGCGCGTCATACATCATGACGATGTTGGCCATGGGCGGATAGATCGCGCCCATGCCATCCTCGCCGTTGAGCCGCTCCTCGATGAAAGCGAGCGCGGCGTCGATCGCGCGCTTGCGCAGACTCTTCGGAAACAGCGGCTCGACCACGCGCAGGATCGCATCCAGCGAGCGGAACAACAGAAACCAGGCCATGCTCTGGTGCGGCGCTTTCGCGGTCATGCCGATCGAGCGCGGGTCCTGCAGGAACAATTCGTCGATGCCGACGCCCTTCGGATTCCGTGCGCGCGGCTTCAGCGCGGCGATCACCATCAGCGGCACCATGGTGGTGCGCGCCCAGTAGGAGATCTTGTTGAGGTGGAACGGCGACCAGAACGGCAGCAGCACGATCTCGATCGGCAGCACCGGCACCGCGCGCCAGGTCACGACGCCGAACGTCGCCAGCAGGAAGCGCGTGAAGACGTTGCTGTTGATCGCACCGCCTCGGGCACGGATCGCCTCGCGCGCGCGCACCATGTGCGGCGCATCGACGGAGTCGCCGATCATCTTGAGCGCGAAGTAGGCCTTCACGCTGGCGCTCATGTCGAACTCGCCGTCGTGCACCAACGGCCAGCCGCCATGGGCTCCCTGCACGCGACGCAGGTAGTTGCCGATCTTGGCTTCGAGCACCGTGTCAACGGGCTCTGCGAGATAGTGGCGCAGCAGGACGTACTCGGCCGGAATCGTGCAGTCGGCCTCGAGCTCGAACACCCAATGGCCGTCGGACTGCTGGAAGCCGAGAACGCCCTGCGTAGCCGACTCAATGCTCGATTCCAGGGTCTCGCGGCTGGTCGCGTTCACGGAATCCATGTCGCTCGATTGCTCCGATAGTCGATTGAAAGTTGACCGGGACATCTGCCCGTCAGGGCCGCCTTTCAGGATCCTTTGGCGGCCAGAACCAGATCGGCGGCGCGATCGCCGGACCGGACCGATCCCTCAATGGTTGCTGGCAATCCCGTAGCAGTCCAGTCGCCGGCAAGGAACAGGTTTTTCAGCGCAGTAACCGGCCCCGGACGCAGGGCATTCTGGGCCGGTGTGGCGGCAAAGGTGGCGCGGCGCTCGCGCACGATCTGCCAGGGGGGCAATTGCGGCGGCAGCTCACCCGAAAGGCCGGCGGCCTTGCAGACGTCGTTCCAGATTGCCTGCGCGAGTTCCTCGCGAGGCATGTCGACCAGACGGTCGCCATTGCTGATCGTGACGGAAAGCCGATTGGGGAACGCGAACAGCCATTCCACCACGCCGCCGATCACGCCGAGGATCGGCGCCGAGCCCGGCGGCGGTGTGAAGCGGAAATGTGCGTTCACGATGGCGCGGAATTCGGTCGGCGTCTTCAGGCCCGGCAGCAGGCTCGCAGCGGCGCGCGGCGGCACCGCCATCACGACGACATCGCCCTCACCGATCTGGATCACATCCTCGCCGCCGAAATTCAGCGCGCCGACCTTGCCGTCGGTGGTCGCAAACGAGCGCAGCTCATGGCCGAGCTGAACCGAGTGGCCGCGCTCAGCCAAGAACTTCACGGCAGGCTCGATCAGCACCGCGCTGAGACCGTCGCGCGCGATCAAGGGACGGCAGGCCTGCCCGCCCGCGAGCAGCGTCTCGCGCACGATGGCGCCCGCGAGCCCCGCCGAGCCCTCGGGCGGATCGACGTTGAGTGCCGCGAGCAGCAACGGCTGCACCAGACGCTGATAGAGGATGCCTTCGCAAGGAATGGACTTGCCGACCAGCGTCTCCTCCGACGCCCAGATCAGCGGCGCCAGCTTCAGATAATCGGTGAGGCCGGTGTCGGGCACGCGGCGGCTCTCGTCGAGCACCCAGGTCGGCAGCCGGCCAGCGCCGAGATCGATCTGCCAGCGCTGCCCCGTCTTGATGTCGACGAAGGGAAACTGCGCGCTCTCGGGGCCGACGAGACCCGCTTCGGTGCCGATCGCGCGCGCATAGGCGCGCGCATGGCCGTTACCCGACAGCAGCAGATGATTGCCGTTGTCGATAGTGAGGTTGGTGGCGCCGTCGAAATAGGAACGGCAGCGGCCGCCGGCCTGGTGCGTGGCCTCGTGCACGGCGACCTTGAAGCCGGCATCGGCGAGCCGCACAGCGGCGGAGAGGCCGGAAATTCCAGCACCGATGATGTGAGCTGTCTTTTGCATCAGATGAAAGCGTAGCGGAGCAGGATCAGGATGCGTGTGATCTTCGACACACGCACCGGCTCGCGCGGCGCGGTGAAGCCGCGCGCGATCAGCAGGTCCAGAATGGAATGATAATATTTCGACATGATCCGCGGCGCGCGCACCGCGCGGCGCTTGTTGCGGTTCATGATCTCGTCCGACTTCTCGAAATGCACCTTCGCGCGCTGCGCCAGCGGCAGGCAGACCTTCGGCAGCGCGCGCTCGGAGATCACGCGGTCCGGATCATCGGAGGTGATGCCGGCATGCAGCAGCGCTTCGCGCGGCAGATAGAGCCGGCCGAGGCCCGCATCCTCGTCGATGTCGCGCAGGATGTTGGTGAGCTGCAGCGCGCGGCCGAGATGGTACGCGAGCAGGATGCCGTCTTCCTCGGGCATTCCGAACACACGCACCGACAGCCGCCCCACGGCGCTGGCGACACGGTCGCAGTAGAGATCCAGGGTCGCCATGTCGGGCGCGCGGATGTCCTGCGGCACATCCATTTCCATCCCGTCGACGATGGCGAGGAAATCCTCGCGTTTGAGCCCGAAGGCCTTCACCGAGGCGACGTAGTCCTTCAGCCGCGGCGGCGGATGGCCCTGATAGAGCGCGTCGATGTCGTCGCGCCATTGCTGGAGTGCGGCGAGCCGCTCCTCCCGCGGTCCGTCGGAATCGGCGATGTCGTCGACCTGGCGGCAGAAGCTGTAGATCTGGAACATCGCTTCGCGCTGGTCGTGCGGCAGGATGCGCATCGCGGCATAGAACGAGCTGCCGGATGCGGCCGAGCCGTAATTGGCGCCGGGCGTGGTCGCCTCAAGCGTCATGTGCAGTCCCCGGTCTGGAAATGGCCTTGCGTCCGATCGCGCGGCGACCGGCTTCGCCGATCATCCCGGCGAGGCTGAAGGCGAGCAGCTCGAACTTGTTCAGATGAACGCGCTCGCGCAGGGGATCGCGCACCTTCAAGAGGCGCACGATGCGGTCCGCATAGGCCTGGATGACCGAGACGTCGACGCCGAGACGGAAATCCCGGATTTCCGCAGCGAGCGACCTGCCCTCGTTGAGCAGTGCTTCGTTGCGTGCGGCAAGCGACTGCAGGCAGGCCAGCATCGCCGGCGGCGACTGCGCAAGCCCGAGCTGCTCGACCGAGGCGCCGTGTGCTGCCAGCGCATCGCGCGGCAGATAGACGCGGTTGAGCTCGCGAAAATCCTTGCCGCAATCCTGCAGGTGATTGTTGATCTGCAAGCCTGCGCAGAGCGCATCCGATGCGGCCCAGGTCGAGGTGCTCTCGCCGTGGACGTCGAGCATGAAGCGGCCTACGGGCATCGCCGAGTAACGGCAATAGTTGATGACCTCGTCCCAATTCTCATATCGCAGCTTGGTCACGTCCATGCGGAAGGCGATGAGCACGTCGAGCGCATGGCGCGGGGCCATGCCGCGCTCGGCCAGCGCACGGCGCAGGGTGACGGCTTCGGCCTGGGTGTCGCCCTTGCCAAGCAGTTCCGCCTCGAGCAGGTCGAGATAAGCGAGCTTCTGGTCGGGCGGCAGGGTCGCGTGGTCGGCGATGTCGTCGGCGGTGCGGACGAAATTGTAATAGGCCAGGATCAGGGCGCGATGACGCGGATGAATGATCCAGGACGCGACGGGAAAATTCTCGTCGCGGTCACCCTTGCCGGATCGCAATTCGCTCGCAGAGGTCATCGAGGGCTGGTTTACAATCGTTTGGACAGGAAGGCTTTTTCGCTCGCGCGGGCTCATGCCGGCGATGCCGCCGCGGCCCCCATATAGGGGAATAATGCCGCAAAACCAATCCTGTCTGTCGATGGCCGCCCTTTGCGGATCGGACCCCAAAGGCGGCTCCGGGATCCACCTTTGGGAGCCAATGGCCAAGCTTACTGGTTGTGGTTCTTCAGCACCTGGTCGCAGGCCTGCGAGATCTTGGCCCGGTTCTCCTTGAGACACGCGAGGATCGTGAAATCGCCCTGATCGATGACCGGACGGCAGAACTTCTGCACATCGCGTGTGCAGGCCTTCTGCTCGGCGTCCGTGCCACGCCCTTGCTGAGCGAACGCCGCCGTCGAAAGGGATGCCGACAGCAGGGTGAGAGCGACGAGAAGATTACGCATTGTATTCCTTCATTCTGACGGCAGAATAATACCGGACCCGGCTGCACAGGGCGAACGACCGGAGCGGATTGTTCTGATGGCAAGTCGCCGCAGGAGTGGCGGCCCAGAGAAAGCACAAGCACCGGCAAATGCGGCCAAATTGGCACCGCACGCGCCGAATCGGGACTTCCCCGCGCCTTCATTCGCAGATGTAAGCGATTGATACTACGTCATAATTCAGAACATCTGCGTTTTACTGCATACCTGTTGCAGCGCTGCATCTGTCCGCCTTGCCTTTCCCGCCGGAAACATGCCGAAACGTGGCAAATCGGGCGATCAAGCCTGGCGCGAGGCGTCGTGACCCGTCATGCCGGGCGGTCAGGCTTTGAACCTGCGACTTGCTCGGAGCACTAAACTTTCGATGTGGCGAGACGTTCTCAATCGTAAGCGAGCGTCGTTCCAAAACGGGATAATTGCGATGAAATTCATTGGGCGAACTGGACTGGCAATCAAGGCGGCCGGCATCGGGGCGGCGCTGCTCTTCTCGGTTTCGGCGAGCCATGCTCAGTCGTCCGGACCGTTTGCCGGTTTCGATGGCGCATGGACCGGCACCGGCACGGTGTCGTTGTCCGACGGCTCCACCGAGCGCATTCGCTGCAAGGCGGACTACAAGGTCGGCGGCAGCGGCCTCAACCTGAAGCAGGCGCTGCACTGCGCGTCCGACAGCTACAAGTTCAACCTCACCAGCGACGTGACGAGCCAGGGCGAGCGCATCTCCGGCAATTGGAGCGAGTCCAGCCGCAACATCTTCGGCAATCTGCAGGGCACCGCCGGCGGCGGCCAGATCGACGTGTTCGTCGAGGCCAACGGCTTTGCCGCCAACCTCTCGCTGCGCACCAACGGCAGCAAGCAGACGGTGCAGATCAGCTCCAAGGGCGAGATCCGCGGCGTCAACATCACGATGACGAAGGGCTGACGCCCTTTCCGCTCGAAAGGATACAGCCTCCGGCTCTCGCGGGCCGGGGGCTTTTTGCTGACCTGGATCAGATGAAGCCGCTCAGATCGCAGGCTTGTCGGGGCCCTGAAGCCTGGCGTGCAGATTGATCAGCCACATCGCCGTCGGCCGCAGGATGAAGAGGTCGGCGACGAGGGCCATCACCATCGAGAAGGCGCTGAGCCAGCCGAACAGCCGCAGCGACGGCAGGTCCGAGAACACGGTGACGACGAGGCCGCAGGCCAGCACCACCGTGGTCAGGATCAGCGCCGGGCCGACCAGCACGGTGGCCCGCTCCACCGCGAGCGCCGAGCCGACGCCCGGCTTGCTCTCGAGCCTCAAGCGGTTGAGGAAGTGGATGGTCGCGCTCAAGCCAAGGCCGAACGAGACGGTGAGCGCGACGACGCTGGCGAATTGCAGGCCCTCGCCCATCGCCCACAGCACCGTTCCCGACATCACCACCGGGAAGATACCCGGCAGAATGCAGGCGAACATCACCACCCAGGAGCGGAACGCGAGGCCGATGAAGATCGCGACCAGCGCAAATTCGATGGTGAGGCCGTGGTTCAGCTTCTCGATCATGCTGGCCGAGTTGCGCGCAGCGATGGCGGCAAGACCCGTCACCGCGATCTCGTAGCCGGGATGCTTCTTGCGGACGGCGTCGAGCTCGTGGTCGAGCTTGTCGACGATCGGCAGGAGCTGGCTGGAATCCTTGTCCGGTACGCGGCCGGCGACCACGACGGCATCCTGCTCGGCATCGATGAACCGCCGCACCAGATGCTCGGGGATGACGTTGACATATTCCTTCAACGTCGCGACGTCGGCGCTGCCCGCCTTCTCTGCCAGCCAGCGGCGCAGCGTCTCCAGCGACCAGACGTTGCCGACACCGGCCGTCTTCTCCACCGTCGCATGCACGTCGGCGATGGTCTGGAGCGTCTCCGGCGAATAGAGCGATTCGCCCTTGGGGAACTGGATCAGCACGTTGACCGGGTTGGCGCCGGTCAGCTTGGCATCGAGCCGGTCGCTGGCGGCGACCGCCTGGCGCTTGTCCGGCACCTGGTCGGCGAGCCGGTAGCGCGGCTCCAGATTGGCATAGATGACGCCGAGGCCGCCGACGAACAGCACCGCGATCAGGCTGAACAGGCCGGGACGGCCGACCATGCGCACCGCGATCCAGTAGCAGAAATTGCGCAGGGCCTGGACGCCGGCATCTGCGCTTTGGAACTTGACGGCGAACACCTTCTCGTTGCGCACGAGCAGCACGCCGAACACCGGCACCAGCGACAGCACCGCGACCAGCGCGATGATGGTGGCGGCGAGCCCGGCCTCGCCGAACTTGCGGATCAGGTCGGAGTCGGAGAATTGCAGCGCGATGAAGGAAATGCCGGCCGTGCCGTGCGTCAGCACGCAGGCGGGTCCCACCACCAGCACCGCGTTCTTGAACGCGGTGAACTTGTCCTGTCCTGCAATCAGCCGGTCGCGCGCGGCGAAGGTGAGCTGCATCGAGTCCGAAAAGCTAATGACCATGATGAGCGGCGTCATCACGTTCAGGAACATGTTGAGATTGAAATTGGCCCAGCCGAGCGCGCCGAGCGCCAGCAGGATCGCGATCATCGGCGGGAATGCCGCGGCGACCATGAAGGAGATCTTGCGGAAGAAGATGATGGCGATGATGCAGCCGGCGAGGATGCCGAGGATGTTGTAGGTCAGCCCGTCGCGCTCGACCGCGTTGCGGATCTCGAGCTGCATCACCGGAACGCCGGAGAGCTGCACGTTGAGCCCGGTGTCGCCGAGGTCCTCCTTCATCAGCGCGCGGATGTCGCCGACGGTCTTGGTCAGCTTGTTGGAGCCGACCACATCGGGATCGAGCGAGAGCACGATCAGCGCCAGCGTGCCGTCCTCCGACAGCAGCTTGCCGCGGATGATCTCGTTGTTCTTGACGGTCTCGATGAACTTGTCATAGGCGGCCCCCTCGGGGAGCTCGGCCGGGAACAGTGCCGCCGGCAGCTTTCCCGGGGCCGGCGCCTGACGTGCCGAGAACAGCGAGACCAGCCCGCGCGTGCCATCGACCAGTTGCAGGTCGGTAACGAAGTCACGCAGCTTCTCGAGGTTGCTGCGCTCCAGGAGGGACTTGCCCTCGACCACGACGAGGACGTCGAACTCCTCGGCCGGGAACTTCTTCGTCACCTCTTCATACTGCTTGAATTCGCGGGTGTCGGAGCGGAAGAGCTGCGACAGCGAATCGTCGATCTTGATCCGGTGGATGCCGAACACGGCGCCGACGATCAGCGCCAGCAGAACGATGCAGGAGACGATCGGCGCCCGAACGGCGATCAACCCGAGGCGCTCCAGCCCGAAGGCGATCGAGGACGCAGGTCCCTGCTCGACCTTGTCGACATGAACCTCATTCTCGCTGTGCTTTTCGAGCATGCCTTGTCCAGTTCCTAAATCGGCTCGGTCTTGAGAGCTTGTTGCGCCCCGCGAACGGCTTGAAAACGCCATACCAATGGGAGGCTTGCCCTTTGAAAATGCGCGGAAAATCGCCGCGAGGGGTTTAGCAGGTCAACAGGTCTTCTCGCAAGCAGGCGAAGCGCGCCCGAATCGATCAACAAGCGGCGATTTCGGGTCCCGACCGCCTATCATCCCGGCGGCGGCGTGCCAATTCGACGCGGCGCCCGGTCCGTGCTCTCGTCCTTCAGAGCCACGCCGGTGGTCTCGCGCGCGAGCCCCTCACGGATGAGCCAGGCGATCTTGAAGGCGGCCTCGTCGTAGCTCAGACCGGCATGGTGGATGTTCGACACGCAATTGCGTTCGGCATCGGTCCGGCCCGGCTTCGGTGCGAAGGTCAGATAGACGCCGAGACTGTCGGGCGCGGACAGGCCGGGCCGTTCGCCGATCAGCATCGCGACCATGCGCGCCCCGAGAATGGCGCCGATCTCGTCGCCGAGCGCGACGCGCGCGCCCGATGCGACAACGACATGGCCGATCGCGACGTCATCCCCTTGCGCAAGCAATGGCAACAGGCGCCTCACCACGATCGCCGCATGGGCCTGAACCGCCGCCGCGGACAGGCCGTCTCCGATCACTATCGCGACCCGGCACGGCGCCGAGGCGCTTCGTGCCAGAAGCTGCGCCGAACCGGGTTCAAGCTGTCGTCCCAGATCCGGCCGCCGCAGATAGTCGCTGCGATCGACGGCCCGGCTCCTCACTTCGGTCACGGCAAGTCCGAGCGCGCCGAGGTCGGCGACCAGGCGCGGCGTGTCGAAAGCGGCATGCACGGCATCGCGCGCGCGGGCATGGTCCCGTGTGAAATCAAGCAGCGCCCTCGTCGGCATGCTCGCGCCGCTGCGCCCGAGCGCGACGCGCGCGGGCGTGAACGCCCGCAGATCGAGGGTCGGGCGGCGCGGCGGAGACGGATCAGACATGTCGCATCATTCAGCCGGAACGGCTGCCTCGCGCAGCCGGATCGAATAGTTCGAGGCGTTCTGCTTGCCGCTGGAGGCCGCGCGCGCAAAGGTGATGAGATGGTGCGCAATAAGCGTACAGCCGATCAGGCCTTCGATGTCGCCGCGCTTGATGCGTCCGAGCGCGAACTTCCAGAACACGCGCCTGTAGTCGCCGAGCACGCCGACCTTCCAGAAGATGTTGCGCAACATGACGAGGCCGCGCCGGATGTTGCGCCAGGTCTTCATCTCGTCCGGCACCGGCACCTTGACCCGATTCACATAGACGTTGTCGCATTGATGCTGATAGCGCGCGTAGACCTTGTCCGGCGCGTAGGCGACCGCCATCGCGTGCTTCCAGGATGCGACGACCTCGTCATAGGGCAGCACGAAGTCGACATTGGAATCGCGGCCGTCGTCGTGGACCAGGCGACCCTCGCGCTCCAGCCGGTCCCACAGCGGCGTCTTGGGCAGCGCCTGGAGCAGGTTGATGGTGAGCAGCGGAATCCGGGACTCCTCGACGAAGGCGAGCAGCGCCTCCGACGTATTCGGCTTGTCGGTGTCGAGCCCCATGATGATGCCGGACACGACCTCCATGCCGTAGGAGTTGATGGTGCGCACGCCCTCGAGGATCGGGACCATCATGTTGTGGTCCTTCTGCATCGCCTTCAGGGCGTCCGGATCCGGCGTCTCGATGCCGCAGAAGATGGTTATGAAATAGGCCTCACGCATCTTCTCGAGGATCTCGGGCCGCTTGGCGATGTTGAGCGTCGCCTCGCAGGCGAGGCGCACCACGTAGCCGGTCCGCTTCTGCCATTCGATCAGATGCGGCAGCAGGTCGAGCGTCGCCTTGCGATTGCCGATGAAATTGTCGTCGACGAAATAAACCGTGTCGGTCATGCCGCATTCGCGCAGGCGGTCGAGCTCGGCGATGATCTGCTGCGGCGTCTTGATGCGCGGATTGCGGCCGTAGAGGCCGGGAATGTCGCAGAACTCGCATTGATAGGGACAGCCGCTGGAATACTGGATGCTGCCGAGGAAGTACTTCTTCACGTCGACGAGCTCGTAGGCCGGGATCGGGAACTCCGTCATCGGCACGCGGTCTTTGGTGGTCAGCACCACCTGTTGCTCGGGACGCGAGGTGTCGCGCGCCAGGATATCGATCAGCTGGTTGGTGGCGTCGCCGAGCTCGCCGACATGCAGATAGTCGAAGGAGGGATAATAATCCGGGCAGGCGCTGACCGAGGGCCCGCCGAGCGCGACCGGCAGATCGAATTCATGGGCGCGGCGGCAGATGTCGTTCATCTGCTGGCGCTGGATGTGCATGCCGCTGACGAAGACCGCTTCGGCCCATTCGAATTCCTCCTTCGTCGTCCGGCGCAGGTTCTCGTCGACGAATTTGACCTGCCACTCTTTCGGAAGGTAGGCGGAAATCAGCAGCAGCCCCTGCGGCGGCATGAAGGCGCGGACGCCGTCGGTCAAGGGATAGGAGTGCTCGAACGTACCGAAGGACGAGGTGTAGCGCGGAAACACGCAGAGAATCCGCCGGGACGTTCCGTTACTTTCAGCTCGCATCAAAGCTCCCCCGCCACGCTCGACCGATAGTGCGGAAATTGCCAGCCAGACTCAGAGTAATGCTGTCGCCGGAATTTCTCAATATTGTGGCACAAGCACAATTCCGGGGGGCGCCGATAGTTTCATCGGTGTGCGAGTTGGCGCCCTCACGCGATCAACCGTGAGGCAAAATCGGGCAGCAGGCCTGCATCGCCGGCCAGGCGGAGATCGGCGCCTGTAATTCCCGACTGCACCAGCCAGTCGTCGAATTCCGGCGCGCGGCGCAAGCCGAAGACGTCGCGAACATAGAGCGCGTCGTGAAAAGAGGTCGACTGGTAGTTCAGCATGACGTCGTCGGCGCCGGGGACGCCCATGATGAAGGTGACGCCGGCGGCTGCGAGCAGCGTCAGCAGGTTGTCCATGTCGTCCTGGTCCGCCTCGGCATGGTTGGTGTAGCAGATGTCGACCCCCAGCGGCAGCCCGAGCAGCTTGCCGCAGAAATGATCCTCCAGTCCAGCCCGGATGATCTCCTTGCCATCATAGAGATATTCCGGGCCGATGAAGCCGACCACGCTGTTGACGAGGAGCGGGGCGAACGCGCGGGCGACCGCATAGGCGCGCGCTTCGCAGGTCTGCTGGTCGACCCCGTGATGGGCACCCGCCGACAGCGCCGAGCCCTGGCCGGTCTCGAAATACATCACGTTCTGCCCGACGGTGCCGCGCCGCAGCGACAGCCCGGCCTGCTGCGCTTCTTTCAGGAGCGCGAGATCGATGCCGAAACTGCGGTTGGCGGCCTCGGTGCCGGCGACCGACTGGAAGACGAGGTCGACCGGCACGCCCTGCCCGATCAGCGACAGCGTCGTCGTGACATGGGTCAGCACGCAGCCTTGCGTCGGGATCTTCAGCCGCGCGACGACCTCGTCGAGCAGCCGCAGCAATTGGGCGATGACGGCAGGATCGTCACTCGCAGGATTGATGCCGATGCAGGCATCGCCGGCCCCCAACAGAATGCCGTCGAGGATCGAGGCGGTGATGCCCCTGGCGTCGTCGAACGGATGGTTCGGCTGGAGCCGCGTGCTCATCCGCCCCTTCAGCCCGATGGTGTTGCGGAAAGCGGTGGTGACCTCGCATTTCCGCGCCGCCAGGATCAGATCCTGATTGCGCATCAGCTTTGACACTGCGGCCGCCATCTCCGGCGTGATGCCGGGCGCGAGCTTGCGCAGGATCTCGGGCGTTGCGGCATCGGACAGCAACCAGTCGCGGAAGGCCCCGACGGTGAGCGATGCCACCGGCGCGAAGGCCTTGGCGTGGTGGCTGTCGATGACGAGGCGGGTGACCTCGTCGGTCTCATAGGGAATGACGGCTTCCTGCAGGAATTGGCCGAGCGGCACATCCGCCAGCGCCATCCGTGCCGCGATCATCTGCTCGGAGCTGGCAGCGGCAATTCCGGCCAGCCGGTCGCCGGAGCGCGGCGGTGTCGCCTTGGCGAGCAGGTCGCGCAGATCCGGGAAGGTGTAGGTCGTGGCGTCGATGCTGTGGCGGTAGACCACGGGGCTCTCCAGGGGGGGGTCGTCGGCCAACGGCCGACTCCAGGACTATGCTGAAAGACTATGCTGAAAGACTATCCCGAGACTATACCCTGGGATCAAGACGCTGAAATATCTTACCTTTCGTTCGACCAAGGACGGAGGGAGCCTGACGGGCGCGTTAACGCCACATCCACCTTCCTCCTGCAAAGTTTTGCATCAATTCTACACGACCCCGCTCACCGGCCGCTTCAGGCCATTCCGGGCGCCTGCACACCATGACATCAGACCGACCTGGGAATGCCACCAAGCTGGCAGGCCGTTTCACGCTTGCCACCAAGCTCTATGCGATCTTCGCGCTGTTCGCGCTGCTCACGGCCGCGATCGCGATGCTGTCCGACTACAACAGCCGCCGCAGCGCCGACCTGACCAGCGCGATCGAGACGGCGAATGCCGCCGCGCTGAACGTCGAGCGGGTCAACTCGCTGGTCTATGCGGTCGTGATGGAATCTCGCGGCGTCTACATGTCGACCGAACCGGCCGTGGTGAAGAAATACGGCGATGGCCTGCTCAAGTTCAACGCGCAGATCCTGGACGTCGTGAAGCGTTGGGAGACCATCGTCAAGGCCGACGACGCCGAGCAGTTTGCTACCTTCAAGAAGCGCATCGAGCAGTTCGTCGAGTTCCGCAAGGAGCTGGTGCGCCGCGGCGTCGAAATCAATGCAGCCGCGGGCCGCGAATGGGGCGACAACGACGCCAACCGCGCGGTGCGCTCGGCCCTGAACAAGGACCTCGAGGCGCTGTCCAAGGTTTATGCCGAGCGCGCCCGGCAGATCGCGCAGCAGACCGAGACCAATCGCGGATTGTCGTTCGTGCTGACCTGCCTCGGCGGCGTGGCGCTGGCCCTCGTCGTGATCGGCATCGTCATCATCGCTCGCTCGATCGCTCGGCCGCTCGCCTCGATCACCGCCACCATCAAGCAGGTCGCCGACGGCGCCGAAAACATCGTGGTGCCGCACTCCGAGCGCGGCGACGAGATCGGCGCACTGGCCCGCGCGATCCAGGTGTTCCAGGACGCCATGGGCCGCAACCGCAACCTGGCCTCGCAAGTGTCGCACGATGCCGCCGCCCGCGAGGAGCGCGCCCGCCACGTCGAACGGTCCGTCGAGCAGTTTCGCGAGGCGATCGGCGCGATCATGCGCGGCCTCAGCGACAACGCCTCGGTGATGCGCGAGACCGCGCAGACCATCACCCGCGTCACCGCGGATGCGAACAGCCGCGCCGGCACCGCGGCGAACGCGACCGAGCAGGCCTCGCACAACGTCACGGCGGTGGCGGGCGCGGCCGAAGAACTGTCCGCCTCGGTGGTGGAGATCGGCCGCCAGGTGCGGCAGAGCGCCGGCGCGGTCGAGCAGACCGGCCAGCGCACCGAGAAGTCGATCTCCGAGATCGAGAGCCTGGCCGCGGCCACGCAGCGCATCGACGGCGTGCTCAGCCTGATCCAGGCCATCGCCGAGCAGACCAATCTGCTGGCGCTGAACGCCACCATCGAAGCCGCGCGCGCCGGCGATGCCGGCCGCGGCTTCGCCGTCGTCGCCCACGAAGTGAAGGCGCTCGCGGGCCAGACCGCCAAGGCCACCGCCGAGATCAGCGAGAACGTCTCGATGATCCAGGCCTCGACCCGCAACGCCGTCGATGCCGTCCGCGAGATCGGCGGCGCGGTGCGCGAGATCAATGAGGTCACCTCGGCGATCGCCGGCGCCGTCAGTCAGCAGGACGCCGCCACGCGCGAGATCTCGTCAAATGCGCAGTCGGCCGCGCAGGGCAACGAGACGCTCGTGGCGAACATCACCTCGCTGCGCGATGCCATCGGCGAGACCGACACGGCGGCATCCTCGGTGCTGACGGCGGCGAGCAGCCTGACGGCGACGGCGGACACGCTGTCGCGCGAGGTGGAGAAGTTCTTCCAGAACCTGCGCGCAGGTTCGGCGGACGGCCGCCTCGCCAAGGCGGGATGACGGCGCGGGCGCGGGCCGCGAAGCCCACGCAGACACAAAAAGTGCAAAAACAACCCCATGCACAGTAGGCGGGGGCAACTGAATCAATGGGTTAGCTGCCGCCGCGAAACGCTGCGGATTTTGCGAAGTCAATTTGACTCGTCGGGCAAAACACCGGCATGATGTCATCATTGGCGCACCGTCCTTCCGTCGACGTAGACGGACCCAGCTGCTATCGGTGCGCGCGTGCAGGGCAGGCCTGATCCCAAGAATCGTCGCGTTGGCCATGCGCTCAGAAGGCAGCGCTTGAGTCCAATGGGGTCGACGGCGGCCCTCGGCCCAACAGCCCCAGCGACGATGGCCGCCAGCCTGAGGCCGAGATCGGACATCGATTGGTTCCTCCGCTCCGTTGATCCATCTCAACAGAGCCTCGGCCGAGTTGTTCATAATTTACAAAATGCCTATCGCACAGCGATGCAGCGGAAGCGAGAGATGACCAATGGCCAATAAGGAAGTCGTGATCTGTTCACCCGTGCGCACCGCCATCGGCACGTATGGAGGCACGCTGAAGGATTTTCCGGCCGCCGATCTCGGCGCCGTGGCGATCCGTGCAACGCTTGAGCGCGCGAAGCTGTCGCCCGGCGATGTCGGCACCATCGTCATGGGCAACGTGATCCAGGCCGGCAACAAGATGAATCCAGCCCGGCAAGCGGCCATCAATGGCGGCGTTCCCGTCGCTGTTCCGGCACTGACAGTCAACCGGGTCTGTGGCTCGGGTGCGCAGGCGATTGCAAGCGCCGCCCAGGAGGTGATGCTCGGGTTCGTTGAGAGCGCGGTTGCCGGCGGCATGGAGAACATGGACCGCGCGCCGTATCTCATGGGTTCCGGGCGGTGGGGCTATCGCATGGGCGATGCGAAGATCTTCGATGCGATGCTGATGGACGGCCTGAATGACGCCTTCTCCGGGCAACATTCCGGATGGCATACCGAGGATCTCGCAGCCTCGCATCAGATCACCCGCGAAGAGCAGGACCGTTGGGCCGAGCGCTCGCAGAAGCGATTTTCCGCAGCCCAGGCTGCCGGCAAGTTCGCCGCAGAAATCGCTGCCGTCGAAATTGCCTCCCGCAAGGGTCCAACTCATTTCGACAAGGATGAGCACAACCGGCCCGATACGACGATGGAAAGCCTCGGCAAGCTGAAGCCAGCGTTCCGTAAAGACGGCACCATTACGGCCGGCAACGCGCCCGGGCTCAATACCGGCGCATCGGCGATGATCGTCGCCGATCGCGCCTGGGCCGACAAGAAGGGCTTACTGCCGATGGCGCGTCTGGTTGCCTACGGGATAGGCGCTGTCGAACCAGGCATGTTCGGGTTGGGGCCGGTGCCGGCAGTGAAGCAGGCGCTCGAACGGGCCGGCTGGAAGGTATCGGATGTCCAGCGCATCGAGATCAACGAAGCCTTCGCGGCGATCGCAATTGCGGTTGCGAAGGACCTGGGTCTCGACACCAGTATCGTCAATGTGGAAGGCGGTGCAATCGCGCATGGTCATCCGATCGGAGCCAGCGGCGCGGTCCTGACCACTCGATTGCTGCATTCGATGAAACGCGACGGCATCAAAAACGGTATCGTTACTCTTTGCATCGGCGGCGGCCAGGGGATTGCGCTTGCGCTTGAGTCGATCAATTGAACCATGCTCACGCGGCATCCCGACCGATCGGAAAATGCCGCGTGACCTCTGCGGCCTGAGGACTGCCTATATTGCCCCACTTTCGCGCGCTGACCGCCCCAACCCCATATCTGTTCTTTACCGGCAAGGGCGGAGTCGGCAAGACCTCTCTTGCGTGCGCCACGGCCGTTAGCCTGGCCGACCGTGGACTGCGCGTCCTCATCGTCAGCACCGACCCCGCGTCGAATCTCGACGAGATGCTCGAGGTCACCTTGAACGATCGTCCCACCCCGGTGCCAAACGCGACCGGACTTTCGGCGATGAATATCGATCCCGAGGCTGCGGCCGAAAACTATCGCAGTAAAGTGCTTGAACAGCTCGGACCGGAGGTTCCTCCCGACGAGCGATCGACCGTGCGCGAGCAGCTCTCCGGCGCCTGCACCACCGAAATAGCTGCCTTTGACGAATTCGTGGGATTGCTGGACGGCGATATCGCGGGGTTCGATCACATCATATTCGACACCGCCCCGACCGGTCACACGTTGCGGCTCCTGAGCCTGCCAAAGGCATGGACCGGCTTTCTCAAGGACAACGATCGGGGAGCATCCTGCCTCGGGCCGCATTCAGGTCTGAAGATGCAGGAGGACCGCTTTCGCAAGGCGCTCCAAGCCTTGGGCGATTCCAAGCAGACCACCATCATTCTGGTCACCCGCGCCGACCGGGGTGCGATCCGCGAGGCGGCCAGAACGGCGGCCGAACTTGACGCGCTCAATCTGTCGAACCAGCTTCTCGTGGTGAACGGGCGCTTTCATGCCACGGACCCGACCGATGTCGTTGCAGTTGCCATCGAGCGGGATCAGGACGAGGCACTGGCCGCAATGCCTGCATCTCTCACGAACCTGCTGCGCGACGAAATTCCTCTGCTTGGGTTCGACATCGTCGGCCTGGTGGCTCTGCGGGCACTTTTATCGCCGGCCAATCAGCCATCGCCTGTATCCACCGAGCCCGGCACTGAACCGATCGACCTGCCGGGACTGAATCGGCTGGTCGATGACATCGCGCAGGGCAAGCATGGCCTCATCATGGTCATGGGTAAGGGGGGCGTCGGAAAGACGACGATCGCCGCGGCCATCGCCACGGGATTGGCCAAGCGCGGCCATGCCGTTCATCTCAGCACGACCGATCCCGCAGCTCACGTCAGCTTCGTCGTCGATGGCGTCATGCCCGGTCTGACGGTCGACCGGATCGATCCCCGGGTTGAAACGGAGCGGTATGTCGCAAAGATACTGGCGAGCCGGGGCCGGAACCTGGACGAGCAGGCCAAAGCCCTGCTGCTCGAAGATCTCGCTTCGCCATGCACGGAAGAGGTCGCCGTGTTCCACGCCTTCTCACACATTGTAGGGGAGGCGCGGAGCGCGTTCGTCGTGCTCGACACGGCGCCGACAGGCCACACGCTCCTGCTGCTGGACGCGACCGGCGCCTATCACCGCCAGATGACGAGCCAGGTTGCACCGACCGGTGCAGGACGTATCGTTACCCCGTTGATGAGGCTGCAGGACCCGAATCACACAAAGGTCATCCTCGTGGCGCTGCCGGAGACGACGCCGGTTTCCGAAGCCGCCTCCCTTCAGGATGACTTGCGGCGCGCCGGCGTCGAGCCATACGGCTGGGTCATCAACAAGAGCCTCGCCGTCTCGGGAACTCGCGATCCCCTGCTGCGGCTTCGGCTCGACAGAGAGCGAACGCAGATCGCTCGCGTTCAGAACGGGCTCGCAAAACGCGCTTTCATCGTCGGGTGGCGAGCAAAGCCGCCAATCGGTGTGGAAGAGCTGCGTCGTCTGTCATGAACGTAGTTCGACTGCGTGATGTCTGCTGCTGGGCCAAAAAGACGAAGTGCCCTCGCTGTCCATCTGGTCGGCGGCCTGAACGGCCAGCAGGCGCGCACGATATTCTCACGTACCGAGCCCTGCTCGGCCGGCGGCTTGCCGAAGGCTGCACGCGACGCGGACCGCTGGCACATCTTCCGAGCGCGCTGGGTACAGCCGATCGACCGCATTGCAATGATGGATGCGGCGGGGGCCGCGTTGTCGGGCCTTAACATAGGCTAAGGCTCAAGGCGGCAGCACCGGCTTGAATGACAAAAATCGCTGCCTGGAACGAACCCTCCCGCGAACGGTTGTTTCCGGCCAAGCTGTTGAATGGGTGTCAAAAGTGACCACGGGCAGGATGCTGGATACCGACACCAATCCCCTTTCGAAAGCTCCTGTGCTGCTCGTAGAGGACGACGTTCTGGTCCGCACCATGGTGTCAGACGAGCTGAGAGCGAACGGAATTTCCGTGATCGAGTGCGGCGACGCGGATGAAGCTCTGGAGGTTCTTCGATCGAGAACCCAGGTTTCGCTCGTCGTCACCGACATACAGATGCCGGGATCGATGAACGGGGTCGGCCTCGCGAGCGTCATCAAGCGTGAATATCCCGAGCTGAAGGTAATAATCACATCATCCGAACGACCGCCCGACGGCGCCAAGTTCGATCATTTCGTCGCGAAGCCGTGGGATATTCCCAACGTTATCCGGCACATCAAATCGATCGTCGGCGCATAGGAACGAAGACGACCGCTTGCCGGTTGTTGGGCATGCAGATCGATCGAACCACCGGTTCCCGCACGATTGTACTCGCCGAACAGGACGTCCTGGTGCGGATGTCGCTCGCCGACTATCTGCGAGGGTGCGGGTACAAGGTGCTGGAGGCGCGATCCGCCGACGAGGCGATCCGGTTGCTCGAAGATTGCAGCATCCCGGCACATGTCGTGATCAGCAGTGTCGAGCTGGCTGGCGACGGCTTCGGAATCGCGAAATGGCTCAGGGATCATCGGCCCGATCTCGAATTGCGCCTCACCGGCACCACCAAACGAGCCGTCGACGTAGCGGCGTCGCTGTGCGACGGAGGGCCGCTTCCGGCGCCGTACGACGCTCAAATTCTCCATCGCCGAATACTGCGATTGACGGGCGGGCGCCAGCCGCGCCCCCAGGAAGGACGGCGGACGATGGCGAAAGTGTCGAAGGGATGACTAGGAGATCGGCTTGACCGCCAGGAAACGTGCCGCCCTTCGTCGATCTCACAATATCCCTACCCCATCACCCCGCCCCGTCTGATCAGCTCCTTGCCCACCGCGGCGAGATGCACCTGGTCCGGCCCATCGCCGATGCGGATGAAGCGGGCGTAGACATAGGCACGCGCGAGGAACGTATCCTGCGAGACGCCGGCGGCGCCGTGGATCTGGATGGCGCGGTCGATGACGCGGGCGGCCATGCTGGGCACCACGATCTTGGCGGCCGCGATCAGGTCGCGCGCGGCCTTGTTGCCTTCGCGGTCCATCCTGTCGGCGGCCTGCAGCGTCAATAAGCGCGCCTGCGCGATCTCGCAGAAGGAGTTTGCGATGTCCTCGCGCACCGAGCCCTGCTCGGCGAGTGGCTTGCCGAAAGCCGTGCGCGAGACCGCGCGCTGGCACATCAATTCCAGCGCACGCTGGGCGCAGCCGATCAGCCGCATGCAGTGGTGGATGCGGCCGGGGCCGAGCCGGCCTTGCGCGATCTCGAAGCCGCGGCCTTCCCCGAGCAAAATGTTCTCGGCGGGCACGCGGACATTCTCGTAGACGATCTCGGGGTGGCCAACCGGCGCGTCGTCATAACCGTAAGTGAGCATGTCGCGGACGATGCGCACGCCCGGGGTATTCTTCGGCACCAGGATCATCGATTGCTGGCGATGGCGGTCGGGATGATCCGGCGCGGTCTTGCCCATCACGATCAGGATCTCGCAATCGTCGTTCATCGCGCCTGACGTGAACCATTTGCGGCCGTTGACGACGTAGTCGCCGCCGTCGCGCCTGATCTCGCACTGGATGTTGGTGGCGTCGCTGGAGGCAACCTGCGGCTCCGTCATCGAAAAGCCGGAGCGGATGCGGCCCTCCAGGAGCGGCTTCAGCCAGCGCTCCTGCTGCGCCTTCGTGCCGTAGTTGGCGAGCACCTCCATGTTGCCGACATCGGGGGCGGAACAATTAAAGACCTCCGGCGCCCAGAGGATGCGGCCCATGATCTCTTTCACGGGCGCATATTCGAGATTGGAGAGGCCCGGGCCATGCTCGCCTGACAGGAACAGGTTCCAGAACCCCTGCTCCCGCGCCAGCCGCTTCAGGTCCTGCAAGACGGGCGGCGTCTTGTAGCGCGATGCTTCCGGCTTGACCTGCTCGTAATAGAGCTCCTCGACCGGCTCGACATGCGTCCGCATGAACTGGCGAACGCGGTCCTGGAGCTCCAGCGAACGGGGAGAGTGGTGGAAGTCCATGGTGGTCTCCTGTTCACGCCGAGCGAGGAGCGCACGCCTCGCCCTTCGAGACGCCCGCTCCGCGGGCTCCTCAGGGTGAGGCTAAGCAGCGCTTTGCACCCATTGAACGTGTCGCCGCACGCTCCGTCCTCATCCTGAGGAGCCCGCGGAGCGGGCGTCCCGAAGGATGCGCTATGCCCCTCACGTCCCCTTCAACAGCTCGCTCGCCACAACCCAGTCGTTGCCGTCGAACTGGAGCATGTAGCCGTCCTTGATCGGGCGGAAATCCTGCGGCGTGGTGTTCAGCGTGATGCCGGGCATCAGCAGCGACAGCGGCACGTTCTTCAAATTGGCCGCCTGCGCCATGATGTTCTCGCGCGTCAGATTGTCCTTGCATTGCCTCAGCAGCACCACCAGCGCCTCGGCGACGGTGTAGCCGTAGAGGCCGGCGACGTTGTTGACGTCGGCATTGGGCAGGCGGCGCTTCATGAAGTCGATATAGGCCGTCATCGCCGGATCGTCCTTGGGCTCGGCGACGAACGGCTTGAGCGAGCCGAGCGAGAGCACGCCCTTGCCCGCGTCGAGGCCGGCCGGCACCATCACGGTCGCCTTGTTGGCGCAGCCGCTGGCGATGAAGCGCGTCGGCTTCCAGCCGACCTCATGGGCTTTCCGGATCGCCTGCGCGCAGGCGCGCGGCGTCACCGAATAGATCAGGAAGACGTCGGCCTTGGTATTGGCCAGCGTCAGCACCTGGGAATCGACGGTGGGGTCCGCGACCTCGAAGCTCGAGGCCATCGCGATCGCCTTGTCGGCGTCGGCGCCGAGCGCCTCCTTGACGCCGCGCAGATATTCCTTGCCGGCATCGTCGTTCTGATAGAGCACCGCGAAGCGCGCGTTCGGGTTCTTGGCGCGGGCATAGGCGACGTCGATCGCGGCCTCGCTGGTGTAGTTCGGCGCCCAGGGCAGCGCCATCGACCAGGGCATGTTGGCCGGATCGTTCCACTTCGAGGCCGAGCTGATCAAGAAGAGCTGCGGCACCTTGTTGCTGTTGAGATACTTCGCGATGGCCGAGCTCGGCGCGGTGCCCATGGTCGCGAAGATGAAGGCGACGCCCTCGCCCTCGACGAGGCGCCGCGCGGCCTCCATGGTCTTGGGCGGAGAGAAGGCATCGTCCAGCGACATCAGATTGAGCTTGCGGCCGCCAACTCCACCCTTCTCGTTGATCTCGTCGAAATAGGCGGAGATCACCCTGCCCGTGATGCTGAGCGGCGAGGCCGGGCCGCTATAGGGCATGGTGTTGCCGATCTTGATCTCGGTGTCGCTGACGCCGGGACCGTAGGACTTTTGCGCGAAAACGGGCGTGGACAGGCAGCCGGCAGCCAGCGCTGCGGCCAGGGCCAAAGCGGCTCTCATGGTTTCTCCCCGGTGATGATCGCCCGCGCGAGGCGGTCAGCGCCTGCGCGGCGTGCTGCTTTCTTGTCAGCGCGTCAGATCAGCGGAGTTCTGCAGGATGGTCTTGCGTCGAGTTGCTGATGGCCCGCGTCGGCCTGGCGCATGAAGCCGTCGCTTCACCTCTCCCGACGGAAGAGATGGAGATAAAGAGAGAGCTGCGCGCGCCTGCGCTCAGCCTCGCCGCTTCAGGCCAAAGCCGAGACTGATCCACCCGGCACCGGCCATGATCAGGTCGATACCGAGAAACAGGCCGAGGATGTAGACGCTGTTCACGGGCCAGCGCGCCACGATGAGCAGGCCGAGCAGCAACGTGATCGCGCCGGAGAGCGCAACCCACACCCACGGGCTCTCTCGTTTCATGCTGAAGGCGAGAAACAGCCTGACGGCGCCCGAGGCGATCAGCGATGCTCCCAAAAACAGCGTCAGCAGGACTGCCGCGAGCAGCGGATTCGCGAAGGTCAGGAAGCCGGCGACGATATAGAGCACGCCGAGAAACGCCCAGATCAGGAATTTGCCCCAGCTCTTCATCTGGAATGCGCCGATCACCTCGGCGACACCAGCCACGATCATCATCGCGCCAACCACGATCACGCTCGCCACCGTCGCCATCACGACGCTGCCGAGCGCGACGAATCCGGCGATCAGATAGACGACGCCGAGCGCGACGATCCAGCCCCATTTGGCATGTAACGCGGCGATGCCTGAACCGAGGCTCGCTTGGTGAGACGTATCCGAAGCACTCGTCATGGCCGCCACTCCTGTGCAAAGCCCGGAGGCACAATTCAAGATAGCACGAACCGGACCGGGACGACAGCCAGCAGAACACTCCTCATCGGCAGCAACATTGACGCAAATCAAGATCGAATGCGGCGAATATGTCTTCCATGTGCTGCAATGATCAGGCGCGCCCGGCTGCGTTGCGAACGTCGAGCACGGCCTGGGCCCATTCGGCGGGCCGCTCCTGCGGCAGGTTGTGGCCGGCATCCTTGAAGACGCGCCGCTCGAAAAACCCCTCGAACTTGCGCGCGTGGTGGGCCGTGCCGGGATTGACGCCGTCGCTGTCGCCGTCGATCGCAATCGTCGGAACGCGGATCGGCGGCTGGGCGGCGAGCTTCGCCTCGATCGCGGCATAGGCGGGGTCGCCCGCCACCAGCGCGTAGCGGTGGCGATAGGAGTGGATCACGACATCGACGAAATCGGGATTGTCGAAGGACACAGTGCTTGTCTCGAACGTCGCGTCGTCGAACGCCCATTTGGGCGACCACATCGCCCAGAGCTGACGGGCAAAGCCGCGGCGGTTGCGCTCCAGCGCGCGGCGGCCGCGTTCGTTGTGGAAGAGATATTGATACCAGAGTGCCGCCTCCTCCGGCGGCGAGGCCGGCTCCATGGCGCGGGCGATGTTCTGGATGTTGTAGGAATTGCCGGAGACGAGCCCGATCACGCGTTCCGGATGGAGCGCCGAGACCACGCAGGCCGCGCGCCCGCCCCAATCATAGCCGCCGACGACGGCGCGCTCGATGCCGAGCGCATCCATGAAGGCGAGGAGATCGGCGCCAAGCGCCGCCTGCTCGCCGGAGCGCAGCGTCTCCGGGAATCGAAACCGCGTCGGGCCATAGCCGCGCAGCCAGGGCACCAGCACCCGTGCGCCGGCTCGTGCAATGATCGACGCGGTCTCGGCGTAGGCGTTCACGTCATAGGGAAAGCCGTGCCCGAGGATGCAGGGCCAGCCCTCCGGCACGCCGTATTCGCGGTAGGCGATGTCGAGGACGTCAGTGGCGATGTTTTTCTGTTGCATGCGTGTCTCGCGGAGTGACCACGATCGTAACCCGGCCTATCTCTGCGGACCGGACAGCGAGATGTCGCGTTCGGCGCGGAACACGTTGCTGTAGAGGTTGGCGATCCATTGCCGGCCGATCTCGGTCTTGTTGAGATAGCCGATCTCGGTCTGGATGTGCGGTGCGACACTGTTCCAATAGAATTGCGGGTAGCGATTTACGATGTCGGCAGGCGAATCGTAGCCGAGCTGACGGTTGATGCCGACCTCCTCGAACTCGTAATACAGCGCGTTGGCCTTGCGCAGATAGTTGGGATCGCCGAGCTGGCCGATGAAGTCGGCCGCGCGCAGGATCGAGGCCTCCTCGTCATATTCCTGGCCTTCACGGGCGGGAAAGCGCGTCCCTTCGATGGCGCTCGCAATGCGCTCCGGGTCGAGACCGCGGACCGGAGGCAGCCGCCGCAGGACGAACAGTTTCGAGCGATCGACGTGATACATCATCAAACTGGCATCCGATGCACCGCGCGGTAGCGACACCTTGGTCCCGGCCTCGTCGATGATGAAGCCGTCTTCGTCATCCTCCGGGAACAGGCCGCGGACATAGCCTATGTCGTGCGCCAGGCAGGCGATCAGGATGTGGAGGTAGTCCTCCGCCGCAAGATGCGCATGGAGATTGCGTCCCGAGAGGATTGCCTGAGCGGCCAGAGTCACGAGCATGGTATGCTCGATGTTGTGGTAGAGCGCGTCGCTGTTGCCGATACACTCCATCGCGGTGCGCGTCGATCCCTCCAGTACCCGGGCGGAAGGTTCGTCATACCGGCGACGCATGAACCGACCCAGCATCTTCTCCAGGGTTTCGGCCGCCAGTCTCGGTAACGTCATCATGGATGCAGCCCCGTCCGCCGCTGGTATCCCATGCTATCTCCCGACGTCATTCTTCTCCTCGACGCAGCGGGGAGCATAGCCCATCTTCGGCCGGGTCACCAAACTCCGAAGCAAAAATACGTAAATATCTTGCCGTCCCGCCGCGCGGCATCATGGTTGACGCCACAGTACACCACAACCGAAGGCGCCGGAGGGCCGGGGTCGACTCCAGGCCCGACTGCCGCATCAGGGCGCGGCCAGCATGGCGGCTCCTTCGGCCGAGCGCGAAAGACTTCTGGCCAGATAGAACAGTTCGACCAGCTTGCCGCGCTTGCCGGCCAGCGAGAAGATGTATTCGGGTGACTCCGCCTCGATCTCCGCGATCGCCACCTTCGCGATCCGGTCGATGCGGCTCGAGCCGTGCTCCCAGACAAAACCGACACCAAGCCGATTGGCGACCGCCTCCAGCATCCCCTCGCGTGTATTGACGATGATCGCGGGAGTTGCGCGCAGGTTGACGGCGCGAAGGGCCCTGTCCACGGCGCGCTGGGTCGCGGAATCCCGGGTCCGAAAGACCAGCGGATATTGCACGAGGCCGGCGATGGACACGCGCGATTCACGACTGAGCTCGTGAACGGGATGACAGATCGCCACGACGCGCTGCTGCACGCAGGGCTCGCGCCGGAAGCGGTTGTCCTGCGGCACCTCCGGCAAGACGGCAACGTCGACGCGCTGGTCGACCACGGCGGCCATGATCGCCGACCAGCTGCCGATCTCGATGTTGATCTGGATCTTCGGATAGAGATTGCGGAACGCCGCGATCAGCGCCATGCCCGGCATGGCGTTGCCGAGCCCGATGCGAAGCTCGCCGCCCGTGAGTTCGTCGCGCTGCTGCAGGATGGCCAGCGCATCCGCCTCGACCGCCTGCATGCGGCTCGTTGCAGCGTAGAGCCGCCGGCACAGCGGCGTCGCAATCAGGGTCTGGCCGTGCCGATCGAACAGTGCGACCGCGAACTCGGCCTCGAGGTCGCGCACGAGCTGCGCCACCGCCGGCTGCGACACGCCGAGCCGCCTCGCCGCTGCGGCAAAACTGCCGGTCTCGAACACCGCATTGACCGCCCGGACGCGCGAGGACGTCAACGCCACGACAAGCAACCCAAGATCGACATTCCCCGTCTTCCGGCCCCGAAAGCAAAACCTGGGATGACCATAAGCAAGGCCATTGACCGTTATGTGAATGTCAGACGCGCTTCCTACTCCTGATGCGCCGCAACGGGCCAGCAGGGGATCAGCGCGCATGGCGCAAATCGAGCTTTCCGCAATCCGCAAATCCTTTGACGGCACCGACGTCCTGAAGGGCATCGATTTCCGAATTGAGGACGGCGAGTTCATCTCCCTGGTCGGTCCGTCCGGCTGCGGCAAGTCCACCCTGCTCCGCATCATTGCCGGCCTCGAGCCGCAGAATTCCGGCCAGGTCCACATCGACGGCCGCCACGTGGACGCCATTCGCCCAAGCGCGCGCAACCTCGCAATGGTCTTCCAGTCCTATGCGCTCTATCCGCATTTGAGTACCTTCGACAACATCGCAGTGCCGCTCAGGATGCGGCGCCTCTCGGCGATCGAACGGCTGCCGCTGCTGGGTGCCCTGCTGCCGGGCCGGCGTGCCAAGGAGCGGCACATTCGCGCCGACGTCGAAGCGATCGCCGAGCAGCTCGACATCGCTCCATTGCTGCGGCGCAAGCCAGGGCAATTGTCCGGCGGACAGCGGCAACGCGTCGCGGTCGGACGCGCCATGGTGCGCGAGCCGCTGGCTTTCCTGTTCGATGAGCCGCTCTCCAATCTCGACGCAAAGCTGCGTGTCCATATGCGCGCAGAGCTCGCCGAGCTGCATCGCCGCCTCAAGGCGACGTTCGTCTACGTCACGCACGACCAGGCCGAGGCGATGACGATGTCGAGCCGGATCGCCGTCATGATGGGTGGTGAATTGATTCAGGCCGGCACGCCTGCGGAGATCTACAACGACCCCGGCGACATCCGTGTCGCCGAATTCATCGGCAGCCCCAAGATCAACGTCCTCCCCGGCCGGATCCGCAAGGACGGCGGCGTCGACGTGCTCGGGACTGCCCTGAAGCTGTCGTGCAATGCGGCGGCCGGCGAATGCCGGGTCGGCGTCCGTCCGGAGCGGATCGAGGTCGGCACGGGGCCGTTCTCCGGCACCGTCGTCCATCTGGAGAATCTGGGTGCGGAAGCTTTCGTTCACCTTGCGATCGAAGGCGCGGGACTGCGCCTGATCGCGCGGCTCGCGGACGTCCGGCACCTGCCCGCGATGGGAAGCTCCGTCACCTTCGGGTTCGCGCCCGACTCGGTGCGGGTTTTCGATCCGGCCGGGAAACGGATCGAGCTCCGATTTGAGCAGGCCGAGCGCATCCGTGAGCCCGCCCATGTCTGACGGCTCGATGACCCTGGGCACGGCCATCGCCCCCGCGGCCGCGACGAGGCGCGCGCTGCCGGCCCATGGCAGCCGACGCACCTATGCCGCCTACGCCCTGGTGACGCCGGCGGCAGTGCTGATGCTGATCATGCTGCTTGGCCCGCTCGCCGGCGTGATCGCCCTTTCCTTCACCGACTATCAGCTCGGCGCGCCGCATTTCTCCTGGATCGGCCTCGCCAATTACCAGGACCTGTTCGCCGACAAGGTGTTCTGGACCGCGCTGCGCAACACGTTGGCTTACGTCGTGATCGTGGTGCCCGGCGCCGTGATCGCCGGCCTTGCGATTGCGCTTTTGATCCAGAGCGGCACCAGCCTGCGCAGCCTCTACCGGACGATCTACTTCCTGCCCGTCATGGCCACCCTGATCGCCATGGCCGTGGTGTGGGAATTCATGCTGCATCCGCAATTCGGCCTGGTGAACGGGCTGCTGCGCGGCGCCGGCCTGCCGGCTTTCGCCTGGCTGCAGGACCGCAGCACAGCGCTCTACGCGCTGTGCGCGATCGGCATCTGGCAGGCGGTCGGCTTCAACATGGTCCTGTTTCTCGCCGGCCTCGTCTCCATTCCCAAGCAGCTCTACGAGGCGGCCGAGATCGACGGCGCCTCGAGCGGCTGGGCGCGCTTCCGGCTCGTGACCTGGCCGATGCTGGGGCCGGTGACGACCTTCGTCGTCGTGATCTCCGGCATCCGCTCCTTCCAGGTGTTCGACACCGTGCACGTATTGACCAAGGGCGGCCCGTCGAAATCCACGGAGGTGCTGATCCACACCATGTACACGGAAGGCTTCGAGTTCTTCCGCTCGGGCTATGCCGCGGCGATCACCGTCGTTTTCCTGGTCTTCGTTCTCCTGCTCACGCTGGTCAAATCGAGGCTCGCCGATCGCGGGGTGCACTACACATGAGCAACGCGCATCCCATCCCGTTCCGGGCGATCCTCCGCCACGTGCTGCTGATCGCGGGCGCCGCGCTCATGCTGGCACCCTTCATCTGGATGATCTCGACCGCGTCCAAGCCGCAGACCGAGATCTTTTCCAGCGAGCTGCACCTGATCCCGCACCAGTTCGCGCTGGCCGAGAACCTGCGCGAGGCCTTCGCCAAGGCCAATCTGCTGCGCTTCCTGCTCAACGGCGTCATCGTCACGGTCTCGATCTTCGTGCTGCAGGTCATGGTGGCGCTGCCGGCGGCCTACGCGCTGGCAAAGCTTCGCTTCCTCGGCCGCGAGACGCTGTTCGCGCTCGTGCTGTTCGGGATCCTGATCCCGCCGCAGGCGACCGCGATCCCCGTTTTCCTGCTGCTGCACAAGGCCGGCCTGCTCGACAGCTATGCCGCACTGGTCCTGCCCTTCACGATCTCGGTGTTCGGTATCTTCCTGATGCGCCAGTTCTTCAAGACTGTGCCGGACGATCTCGTCGATGCCGCGCGCATGGACGGCATCTCCGAATTCGGCATCGTCTGGCGGGTGATGCTGCCGGCCGCGATTCCCGCAGTGACCGCCTTCGGAATCTTCTCCGTGGTCGCGCATTGGAACGACTACTTCTGGCCGCTGATCGTGCTCAACAGCGAGCAGCTGCGTACGCCGCCGCTCGCGGTCGCGCATTTCCGCAACAACGAGGCCGGCACCAGCTACGGCCCGCTGATGGCCGCGGCGATGGTGATCATCGCGCCGCTCGTCATCGCCTTTCTCTTTGCCCAGCGCCGTTTCATCGAGGGCATCACCCTCACCGGCATCAAGTAACCGCGTCACCTCAACCAAGGAGTTTATCCATGCTGAAGTCCATCATCGCCGCGGCGGCTCTGTCGCTCGTGGCCGGATCTGCGCTCGCGCAGGCCCAGACCGAGATCGTGATGCAGTATCCCTATCCGGAGCTGTTCACCGAGACGCACAAGCGCATCGCCGAGGAGTTCGCCAAGGTGCACCCGGAGATCAAGGTCACCATGCGGGCTCCTTACGAATCCTACGAGGACGCCACCCAGAAGGTGCTGCGGGAAGCCGTGACCAACCAGATGCCGGACGTGTCCTTCCAAGGCCTGAACCGCATCCGCGTCCTGGTCGACAAGAACATCCCGGCCGAGCTCGGCGGCTACATCGCGGCCGAAAAGGACTTCGACAAGCAGGGCTTCCACCAGGCGATGTACGACATCGGCACCGCCGGCGGCAAGGTCTACGCCCTTCCCTTTGCGATCTCCCTGCCCATCGTCTACGTCAATCTCGACCTCGTGAAGCAGGCCGGCGGCGACGTGAACAACCTGCCGAAGAGCTGGGACGAGCTGATCGCGCTTGCCAAGAAGATCAAGGCGCTCGGCAACGACACCAACGGCGTCACCTATGCCTGGGACATCACCGGCAACTGGCTGTGGCAGGCGCCGGTCTTCGCGCGCGGCGGCACCATGCTCAATGCCGACGAGACCAAGGTCGCGTTCGACGGGGCGGAAGGCAAGTTCGCCATCAACACGATTGCGCGCCTCGTCAACGAGGGCGGCATGCCCAATCTCGACCAGCCGTCGATGCGCGCGGCGTTCGCGGCCGGCAAGACCGGATTCCACATCACCTCGACCTCTGACCTCAACAAGGTCACGCAGATGACCGGCGGCAAGTTCGCGCTGAAGACGATTCCGTTCCCGGACGTCGTCTCTCCGGCCGGCAGGCTGCCGGCCGGCGGCAATGTCGTGCTGATCCTCGCCAAGGACAAGGCCAAGCGCGACGCCGCCTGGGAAGCGGTGAAGTTCTGGACCGGCCCCAAGGGCGCGGCGATCATGGCGGAGACCACCGGTTACATGCCGCCGAACAAGGTCGCCAACGACGTCTATCTGAAGGACTTCTACGTCAAGAACCCCAACAACTACACCGCGGTCAGCCAGCTCGCGCTGCTCACCAAATGGTACGCCTTCCCCGGCGACAACGGCCTGAAGATCACCGACGTGATCAAGGATCATCTCAACGCGATCATCTCGGGCGCCCGCGCCAAGGAGCCCGAGGCCGTCCTCGCCGACATGACCGCGGACGTGCAGAAGCTGCTGCCGAAGACCACCGGCGCGGCGCGCTGAATATCCTGATATCCGCCGGCACGGGACGCCATCGGCGCCCCGTGCCGCACCAGTGACTGGAGATGGCGATGAAACTGCTGCATCTGAGCGACATTCACCTGACCGCGCCCGGCTCGACCATCGGCGGCCGCGACCCGCGCGTCAATTTCGAACGGGCGCTCGCGCATGCGCTGAACGATCATCACGACGCCGAATTGATGGTGATCACCGGTGATCTCTCGGACTGGGGCGACCTCGCCGATTATCAATGGCTCAAGCAGCGCCTCGACGAATATCCACTGCCGGTCCGGCTCTGCATCGGCAACCACGACCGACGCGCCGCCTTCCTGAGCGTGTTTCCCGACCTCGCCGACGAGAACGGTTTCGTCCAGGGCATCCACGATACGCCAGCCGGCCGCTGCCTGTTCCTCGACACCGCCCATCCTGAAACGCACGCCGGCCGCTATTGCGAAGATCGCCTCGGTTGGCTCGAGGCACGGCTGGCCGAGCATGACGGGCCGTTCCTGATCTTCATGCACCATAATCCCATGCCGGTGCATCTCGTCCCGTTCGACCAGATCGGCCTGCTCGACGAGGCTCCATTCCGGCATCTCGTCAATCGCCATCGGGCCAAGATCCGCCACGTGTTCTTCGGGCATTGTCACTTGCCTCTCGCCGGCTCGATTGCCGGCGTCCCCGTCTCGTCGCTACGCGGCACCAACCATGCGAGCTATCCGCTCTTTTCCGAGACGAAGCTGCTGAGCGCCTGCGACCTGCCGCAATCCTACGGCGTCGCATTTCTCGGGGAGGACTATGTGACCGTGCACATGGTGGA
The DNA here is from genome assembly GCF_004346455.1 of Bradyrhizobium sp. R2.2-H. Lineage (NCBI taxonomy): Bacteria > Pseudomonadati > Pseudomonadota > Alphaproteobacteria > Hyphomicrobiales > Nitrobacteraceae > Bradyrhizobium > Bradyrhizobium sp. R2.2-H. The sequence continues at coordinate 800,244 of NZ_SMBR01000001.1, read as the reverse complement.
ATACGGCTATGACGGCCCCATCCGCACCCAGGGTTCGCCCGACTACAAGGCCTGGGATCGCGAGACCATGGTTCGGTGACCGGCGAGCGCCGACCATTACCGAGCCGTGTACGCATGAAGCAGCGCTGCACTTCTTGCAGAGTCCTCTCCACCTTGATAGGGGCGCGTTGCGTCGCTCACCCTAGGTCGAAGATGGGCCAGAAGCTGACATCCGATGTGAGGCTACAAGGATTGGCGGAAATTTCGCGGCGTCGTGCCGACATTTCTGCGGAAGGTCTGGGCGAAAGCCGACGGCGTTGAATATCCGACTGCGAGCGCAACTTCACTGATCGATAGATTTGGATCATTCAGCAGCCGTTGTGCAAGCAACATGCGTTGCCGAGTTAGCCAGGCATGCGGCGTCAATCCGGTCGAGAGACGGAACGCCGTGCAGAAATGATAGCGGCTGCGGCCGACCAGCGATGCCAGTTCTTCGAGGCCGATCGGCTTATCGAGATGAGCCAGCATGTATTCGGTTACACGCTTGAGCTGCCAGCGCGCGAGCCCGCCGCGACTATAGGCGAGCCTCTGCGGCAGCCGTACTATGCTGTGCGAGCGCAATAACTGGATGCAGAGTAGGTCGACCGCGCGATCGACCAGCAATTTTGCCGAAGGATCGACAATGACGGCGGGATCGCTGAGGATCGCGAGAAGCTGCGAGGTCACGGCGTCTTCGCTGCCGACGCGTGGCGTCAGCTCTACATTGCCTCGTCCACCGATGAGTGTTCGGCAATGCTCTAGTCGTTCGTTGGTGAGATAGACATGGGACACGTGGAGCGGTCCTTCAACTTCCCAATCTCCATCATGCCGGTCGGGAATCACAGTGATCGAATTCGGCCGCAGCGGGGCAGAGAGCCGCCGTCGCTCAACCGTCCACGCACTGTGCTGAGGCTCACCATAGTAGGTGCCGACGAGGTGTCCGGGCATGCCTGGGGCATACCCATAACGCGTGCCGCGAACAAAACGATGAGTGAGTTGTGTGCCGCAGTTTAACTGGATGGGTGCCAAAGGCGGCGGGGCCTCCGATAGCAGCCGGACCATCGACTGAAAAGGATTTCGATCAGGCATCGCTTTGGTTACGCAATATTTGACCGCACCGCGACAGGCTGCTTCATCAACATACCATGTTTCACGACATTGCGGGAATGGAAGCTGCGGTCCGAAATGTCGCAATATCTGGCGGATTGCACAAATAGTGCGCATGATTGACACCGGGGCGTCGAGACAACTCCGATGGCAAGAGCGAGGGTCGGGCTTGATCTCATTGCGCTACCCCTCACGGCTGGGCGGCCTTGGCCGCGATGGGCGAGAAGCAGAGTCCACAGGCGCTGGCGTCACTTCGTCGCAAGATTGCGATAGTCGCCGCAATATCGGAACGGTGCGTCCGTCGGGATCATGGCCTACTGGGCAGGATCATCCGAGGGGGATCCCGACCACCATGACAAACCAAGAGCCGTTCGCCGCCGACGGTGCTGAGACCGATAGCACGCGGGAAGGAATATCGCGCCGTTCGGTTCTGCTGACCGTCGGGGGAGCGGCTTCCATGGCGGTGGTGCCCCAACTCGCCGTGCAATCGGCATCCGAAAGCAGGCTATCCTCGTCAACGTCACGGGTTCGCTTGGCAGTGAACGGGATACGGCACGAGCTCGACTTGGATACGCGGCAATCCCTGCTCGACGTCCTGCGCGAAGACCTCGGTCTCACCGGCACGAAGAAGGGCTGCAATCAGGGCGCCTGCGGCGCTTGCACCATCCTGCTCAACGGCAGGCGGGTCGTGTCGTGTCTGACGCTGGCCGCGATGCATGACGGGGCCACAGTAGAGACGATCGAGGGTCTCGAGAAGAATGGTGAGCTTCATCCGCTCCAGAGCGCATTCGTCGAACACGACGGCTTGCAATGCGGCTTCTGTACCCCCGGGCAGATCATGTCGGCGGTCGGCTGCATCGCCGAAGGCCATGCGGGCTCGCCGGACGACATTCGGTTCTGGATGAGCGGCAATATCTGTCGCTGCGGGGCGTATCCCGGGATCGTCGCCGCCGTTGCCGACGCCGCCAAGAGGGTCTGACCATGCTTCCGTTCACGATCGAGAAGGTGACCTCCGTCGAGGCCGCCATCGCCGCCGCGTCCTCCGGCCGCCGCCTTATTGCCGGAGGTACGACGTTGATCGATCTCATGCGCGACGAGGTGGAGCAGCCGCAGCAACTCGTCGACATCAATGCGCTTCCGCTTTCCGAGATCCGCATCGACCGCTCCGACCTCGTCATCGGCGCTCTCGCGAGAATGGCCGACGTGGCCGCCCATCCGGATGTCCAGCGCCTGCAGCCGCTGATCGCCGAGAGCCTGATCGAGGGCGCCTCGCCGCAACTGCGCAACATGGCCTCGATCGGCGGCAACCTGCTCCAGCGCGTGCGCTGCCCCTACTTTCGGATGCTCGACGCACCCTGCAACAAGCGCAGCCCTGGCTCGGGTTGCGCCGCCCTCGCCGGCCTGAATGCCGGTCACGCCATTCTCGGCACCAGCGATCACTGCGTGGCGACGCACCCCTCGGACGTCGCGGTCGCACTGGTCGCGCTCGACGCCACCATGCAGGTCAGGGGTCCGAAGGGCGAGCGCACTTTCCCAGTGGAGGAGCTGTTTCGCTTGCCCGGCGATACCCCACATCTCGAACACACGCTGCTGCCCGGCGAGCTCATCGTTGAGGTGCGGGTCCCCGGGGGGCCTGATAGCCGCCGTGCGCGCTATCTCAAGGTGCGCGACCGCGCGTCCTACGAATTTGCGCTGGTCTCCGCGGCAGCGGCGCTCGACGTCGTGGACGGCGTGATCCGCGGCGCGCGGCTCGCGGTCGGCGGGGTCGGCACCCGACCCTGGCGCATGCGCGCGGTGGAAGCGGCGCTGATCGGCAAGGTACCGGGCCGGCAGGTGTTCGAGGCGGCCGCCCGATCGGCATTGGAAGGGGCCCGCCCGCTGTCCGGCAATCATTACAAGCTCGAACTCCTGCCGCGGACGATCGTCCGCGCTTTCGAAATGACGGGAGGAATTGCATGACCATCAGCGTCATCGGACAGCCGCTGCCCCGCGTGGATGGCCGCGCCAAGGTCACCGGCTCCGCGCGGTACGCGGCCGATTTTAATCAGCCGGGCCAGGCCTATGCCGTGATCGTCAGCGCCACGGTAGGACTTGGACGAGTGACCGGCGTAGACACCGCGGCGGTCGAGAAGATGCCGGGCGTTCTCGCGGTTCTGTCGCATCTCAACGCGCCACGCCTGGCGTACGGGCTGCACAAGAGCTACATCGATCCGGCGACGGGCGAGCGGCTGCATGTGCTGCAGGACGACCATGTGCGCTTCCACGGCCAGCCGGTGGCGGTTGTCGTTGCCGCAACCATCGCGCAGGCCGAGCGCGCCGCCTCGGCGCTGCGCATCACCTACAAGGCCGAGCGGCCAATCATCGATTCCGCAGGTCCCGAAGCCCGTCCCATCGTGCCCGAGGCCGGCAAACAGCCGGACGCCCGGCTGCCCGCCGACAAGGCGCGCGGAAGCGCCGATAAGGCTTTGGCCGGCGCACCGGTGAAAGTCGATGAGACCTATGACATCGCGCGCGAGAACCACAATCCGATGGAACCGCATGCGACGATCGCCAGCTGGAACGGTGACCGCCTGACGCTTTGGAGTAAGAGCCAGTTCGTCGTCAACGAGCAGGCCGAGATCGCGGCGATCTTCGGTTTGTCGCCCGAGAAAGTGACGGTGATCTGCCCGTTCATCGGCGGGGCCTTCGGGACTTCGCTCAGAACCTGGCCCCATGTGACGCTCGCGGCCATGGCCGCCCGCCACGTTGGGCGCCCGGTGAAGCTCGTCCTGACGCGCAAGCAGATGTTCTTCACGACCGGGCATCGGCCGCGCACGGTGCAGAGGATCGCTCTCGGCGCCACGGCGGATGGAAAACTCATCAGCGTGGTGCACGAAGGTATGGGCGAGACCAGTCGCTACGAGGAATTCATGGAAGCCCTGACCTCGGTCACGACGTTCCTCTACTCCTCGCCTAACGTACGGACGCGTTACCGTCTGATCCCGCTCGATACCGGAACGCCAAACCACATGCGTGGTCCTGGCGAGGCCAGCGGCGTTTTCGCGCTCGAATGCGCCATGGACGAGTTGGCGTACAAGCTCCGTCTGGATCCCATCGATCTGCGGCGCCGGAACGAACCGGAGATCGACGAGGGAGAAAACAAGCCCTTCTCCAGCCGATCGCTGATGAAATGCTACCATCTCGGGGCCGAACTGTTCGGCTGGTCGCGCCGTACGCCCGAACCGAGCTCGATGCGCGACGGCCGCCTGCTGATCGGGATGGGAGTAGCCTCGGCAAGCTATCCGGCCTTTCACGCGCCGGCCACCGCGCGCGCGCGGCTGCTTCGCGACGGGACAGCCGAGGTCGAGATCGCGGCCAGCGACATGGGTCCGGGCACCTATACGTCGATGACGCAGGTCGCCGCCGAGACTCTCGGACTCCCCGTCGAAAAGGTGCGCTTCAGCCTTGGTCGCTCGGATTATCCGCCTGCCCCGTCCCACGGCGGTTCATGGACCATGGCCTCGGTCGGCTCCGCGATCCGCGCCGCCTGCATCGCCGTGCGGGAACAGGCCGCGAAGGGCCGGAACGATCGACCGATCGAAGCCACGGCGTCGTCTCAGCGGGATCCCGAAGCCGCCGCCAGATTCTCGATGCACTCGTTCGGCGCCGTCTTCGTCGAGGTCGCCGTCGATCCCGACGTCGGCACGATCCGCGTCCGCCGCGCGGTCGGCGCCTATGGCATCGGCCGCGTCGTCAACCCGCGCCTTGCCCGCAGCCAATGCACCGGCGGCATGGTCGGCGGCATCGGCATGGCGCTGATGGAGCGCACCGTTCTCGACGCTCGCGACGGTCGGCCGGTCAACGCTCACATGGCCGACTACCTGATGCCCGTCAACCTGGACATTCCCCAGGTCGAAGCGCACTTCGTCGAGGAGTCGGATCCGCACGTCAACGAACTCGGGGTCAAGGGTCTCGGCGAAATCGCCCTTGTCGGTATCGCCCCCGCGATCGCAAACGCCGTCTTTCATGCGACCGGCAAGCGGGTCCGCACCCTGCCGATCCGGATCGAGGACGTGCTGACCGCTTAGCGTTGCAAAGAGGGTAGCATACGCCGCCCTCCTGGATATGCGGTTGTGTTTCATCGAAGAAGCTGAATCGGGACAGTGAAACGTCAGCTTCGGGCCACAAGTTACTAATCACAATCTAGATAGCAGACTTCCGCTTTGCGTTGGCAAGCCGACGCTTATGCGTACACGCCCTACTCCACCAGCAACACATCGACGGCAACACTGAGCTTCTGCTTGGGCGAGCCGACGATGATGCCGTCGACCGGCGAGACGTCGGAAAAATCGCGTCCCATTGCAAGCACGATGTGGTCGTTGCCGATCAGGAGATCGTTGGTCGGATCGAGATCGACCCAGCCGAGCTCCGCCCCGCACCACAGCGACACCCAGGCGTGGGTGGCGTCGGCGCCCTGCAGACGCGGCTGGCCCGGCGCTGGAATGGTGCGCAGATATCCGCTGACATAGGCCGCGGGCAGGCCGAGCCCGCGCAGCCCTGCAATCATCACATGGGCAAAGTCCTGGCAGACGCCGTGACGCTTCTCGAAGACCTCGTCGAGCGGTGTCGAGATCACCGTGGCCTTGGGATCGTAGCGGAACTGGTTGCGGATGCGATGCATCAGATCGACCGCGCCCTTGAGGATGCCCGCGCCGGGCGCAAAGCTCTCCGCGGCATAGGCGCTGACCGGGCGCAGCACCGGCACTAGGGGGCTGGCAAAGACATAGCCGACGGGCGAGGACGGCCCGAGGCTCGTCGCCTCGAAGGCAAGGTCGCGAATGCTCTCCCAGGACGGGCTCGCCGCATCGCGTGCCGGCGGCTGGCGCGACACCGAGACACGCGAGCGCGAGTCGATGCGCAGATTGCGATGCGCAGCCTCGATCGTCACGCTCTCGGTCAGCGTGCCGAAGAAATCGCGCCGCACGTTGCGCTCGGCCGGGCGGGGATGGATCTCGACCTCGTGCGAGATCAGCTCCTGGCCGCCGCCGCTTCTCGGCTCCAGCCGCAGCGTGCAGCGCGCGAAGCTGACGGGATTCTCGTACTCGTAGGTGGTGACGTGACGGATGTCGTAGATCACGCCAACCCCGTCAGCTTTTCCGGCCGGCTGGCATTGGGACCGTGCGGGAAGTAGTGCTGCCCGATCGCGTCGGCAAGGCTGAGCAGATCCTGCTCCAGCGCGAACAGGGTCTTGACCTCGAGCCTCTCGGCCTCCGCGGTCGCGAGCATCGCCTGCATCGCCACCGCGAGCCGCTGCGGCTTCTCGATCAGGCCGTGCTCCTTCAGGCTCGGCAGCGCGGCAATGTGCTCATTCAGCGTCGTCACCTGGAACGCCACCGACCGCGGATTGTAGCCGTCGAGCACGGCGAGGTCGCGCACCGGCGCCAGGATCGGCGCCAGCAGGTAACGCGAGCGGTAGGTGATCTGGCAATCGACCAGCGTCAGCAGGATGTCGAGGTCCTCGTCGCCGGCTTCGTCATAGGCGAACTGGCGGGCAAAGCGGGTGGTGTTGATGGCGCGCTCGATGCGGCGGCCGATGTCGAGGAAGCGCCAGCCGGCGGCGCGGTTCATGTTCTCCTGCGCCAGGCCTGCGAAGCTCGCCAGCTCCTGCAAGGTCAGCTCGGCAGCGCTCAGTGCGCTGTCGTCGTCCTCCACCTCGATGGCAAGGCGCTCGGTCATTTCGGTGATCACCTGCCAGGCATCGGGCGACAGCCGCTCGCGCAAGGAGGTCGCGGTGCGCTGTGCCGCGCGCACCAGCGACAGCGCCGAGCCGAAACGCTCCTCGCTCTGCAGCGCTTCGGCGACGATGCGCCCCGCGGCCGTGCGCGAGGATTGCGGGACCGCGCCCCAGGCCACCAGCAGGCGCTGGATGCGTTCGGCCGATTGCAGCGAGGCCGCAGTGCCCTTGTTGGGCCCGCTCGGCGAGCCCAAGGCGCGCACCAGCCGCAGCGTCGCCTCGGCGCGTTCGAGATAGCGGCCGAGCCAGAACAGATTATCGGCGGCGCGGCTCGGCAGCACGCCGGCGATGCGGCGGATGCGCACCTTGTCGGTCGCCGGCAGCAGCGTCGCGGTCGGGACCTGCTTGTCGGAGACCACCCAGACGTCGGCGGCACGCGCGCCGTCGCCCATCGAGACCGCACGCGCATCGGGCTGCTCGGCGATGCGGCAGAAGCCGCCGGGCATGATGGCCCAACCGTCGGGCGTGGCGGCGGCAAACACGCGCAGCACGAAGGGACGCGGCGTGAGCTGGCCCTGCTCCCACACCGGCATGGTCGAGAGCCGCACCACCTCCTGGCCGACATAGTCCATGCCGCGCGCGGTGATGGCGTCGACCAGGCGCCGGCGGTCGGCGGCGTCCAGCTCGCTCGCGAGCACCGGACCGTTGCTGTCGAAACCGGGAACGCCGCGCCGGTAGGCGCCTTCGATCGCGACCTCGTCGAGCCGCGCCAGCACCTCGTCGCGCGCCGCGCGCTGGCCGCACCACCAGGTCGCGATGTGCGGCATCTTCAGGTCTTCCCCGAGCAGGCGACGGCTGAGCGCCGGCAGGAAGCCGAGCAGCGCCCGCGCCTCCAGGACGCCCGAGCCCGGCATGTTGGCGACGACGACGCCGTCCTTGCGCAGCACGTCGATCAGGCCGGGGACCCCGAGCCGCGAGGAGGCATCGAGCTCGAGCGGATCGAGCGAGTTGGAATCGACCCGGCGCAACAGCACGTCGAGCCGCTTCAGGCCGGCCACGGTGCGGATGTGGACGCGGTTGTCGCTGACCGCGAGGTCGTCGCCCTCGACCAGCAGGAAGCCGAGATAGCGCGCCAGCGTCGCATGCTCGAAATAGGTCTCGCTGAAGCTGCCGGGGGTGAGCACGCCGATCCTCGGCTCGTCGCGGTCGGCGCGCGCGCGAAGGCTGTCGCGGAACGCCTCGAAGAACGGCGCGACACGCGGCACGTTCATCGACTTGTAGAGGTCGGAGAAGGCGCGCGACAGCACCAGGCGATTCTCCAGCGCATAGCCCGCGCCCGACGGCGCCTGGGTGCGGTCGCCGAGCACCCACCAGCGGCCGTCGGGCCCGCGGCCGACATCGGCGGCATAGAGCGAGAGATAGCGCCCGCCGGGGGGCGGCACGCCGCAGACGGGACGGAGATATTCGGGGCTGCCGGCGATCGCGGCCGCCGGCAGCGCGCCTTCGGCAACGAGCCGGCCCTCGCCATAGATGTCACGCAGCACGCTCTCCAGCAGCTCGGCGCGCTGGGTGATGCCGGCGCAGAGCTGCCGCCAGTCGGCCTCGTCGATCAAAAGCGGCAGATGGCTGATCGACCACGGGCGGTCGGCGCTGTCGCCGGGCGCGCGGTAGGTGACGCCGGCTTCGCGGAGATGGCGGTCGGCCATGCCGAAGCGCCGCTCGATCTCGTCGGGCGCCAGCGCGCCGAAGGCGTCGAAGAAGCGGCTCCAGACCGCGCGCGGGGCGCCGTCCGGCCCTAAGAACTCGTCGGGGATACCGGGCAGCCGGCTATAGTCGCGGACCCATTGCGCGAGGCGGCGCTGGCCTTCCCGCTGGCCCTGCGCCTTCTCCGCCCTGTCATCCTGTTCGGCTGCGCCCTCGCCCATGCGCCTCTCCTTGCCCCCGCACCCTACTCATTGCAGGAGCGGGGTCCGCAAGTCGAGGGTCAGCGGAAACTCATTTGTGCGTTCCTCGGGCGGCGGTTGCATCGGACCCGGGGTATGGCCGTGGTCCTGGAAGCGCGCCAGCCGCCGCGCCTCGGCCTCGTAGGTGTTGACCGGCTTGGTGTCGTAGCTGCGCCCGCCGGGATGGGCGACGTGATAGACGCAGCCGCCGAGCGAGCGGCCGTTCCAGGTATCGATCAGATCAAACGTCAGGGGCGCGTGAACGGGGATGGTCGGGTGCAGGCCGGAGGCCGGCTGCCAGGCCTTGAAGCGGACGCCGGCCACGGCTTCGGTCGACCGACCCGTGGGGGTCATCGGCAGGCGACGGCCGTTGCAGGTGACGATGTGACGGCCCTCGACGAAGCCCTCCGCCTTGACCTGAAGCCGCTCGACCGATGAGTCGACATAGCGCACGGTGCCGCCGGCCGAGCCCTCCTCACCCAGCACGTGCCAGGGCTCCAGCGCCTGGCGCAGTTCCAGCGTCACCCCACCATGATGGACGCGGCCGAAGGCGGGGAAGCGGAATTCGAGCTGGGCCAGATACCATTCCGGCTCGAACGGGTAGCCGAACTGCTTCAGCTCGGTGAGCACCTCCAGAAAATCGTCCCAGATGAAGTGCGGCAGCATGAAGCGATCGTGCAGCCCGGTGCCCCAGCGCACGAACTTGCCGGCCTGCGGCTCGCGCCAGAATCTTGCGATCAGCGCGCGGATCAGGAGCTGCTGCGCCAGCGACATGCGCGGATCGGGCGGCATTTCAAGCGCGCGGAATTCGACAAGGCCGAGCCGCCCGGTCGGCCCCTCCGGCGAATAGAGCTTGTCGATGCAGATCTCGGCACGGTGGGTGTTGCCGGTGATGTCGACCAGCAGATGCCGGAACAGGCGGTCGACCAGCCACAGCGGCGCCTGGGTGCCCGGCGGCGGAACGTGCGAGAGCGCGATATCGAGCTCATAGATGCTGTCGTGCCGGGCCTCGTCGATGCGCGGCGCCTGGCTGGTCGGGCCGATGAAGAGGCCGGAGAAGAAATAGGACAGCGACGGATGCCGCTGCCAGTACAGCACGAGGCTTTTCAGGAGATCGGGGCGGCGAAGGAACGGGGAGTCCTGCGGGCTCGAACCGCCGACCACGACGTGATTGCCGCCGCCGGTGCCGGTGTGACGGCCATCGACCAGGAAGCGGTTGGCGCCGAGCCGCACCTTCGCCGCGTCCTCGTAGAGTCCGGAGGTGATCTCCACCGCGTCGCGCCAACTCTTCGCCGGCTGGACGTTGATCTCGATGACACCAGGGTCGGGCGTCACCTTGATGACCTCGATACGCGGATCGAACGGCGGCGGATAGCCCTCGACATGGACCTGCAGCTGCATTTCCTCCGCGGTGGCTTCGAGCGCGGCGACCAGTTCGAGATAGTCCTCGATGCGCTCGACCGGCGGCATGAAGGCGCAGAGCACGCCGTCGCGGACCTCGACCGACATCGCGGTGCGAACCGGGACGGAGGTGTTGAGATGCTCCGGCGCGGCCCGCGGCGGGGATTCCGGACGCGCGGCGAGCGTGAACACCGGCAGCTTGTCCCTGGCCTCCATCGGGTCCTGCTCGACGATGTAGGGATATTGGTTGGGCGGGACGTAACCGAGCGAGCCGATCGGCAGGCGCAAACCGAGAGGCGAATCGCCCGGCATCAGGAACAGATGATTGCGCCGGAGTTGCCATCGCTCGCTGCGCCAGCGCGGCGGCGCGTTCCAGCGCTGCACCGGCAGCACGAAGCCGCGCGGTGTGTTGAGGCCCTCGTTGAACACGCGCGCCATCCGCACGCGGGCTTCCGGATCCGACAGTTTGGAATCGGAGGGATCGACGTTGACGGGAAGCTCGGCCTCCTTCTGGAGCCAGTACGCGGTGTCCTCATAAGCCGGCATGATGTAGCCGGCATCGAGGCCGAGCCGGGCCGCCGTGCCTTCCATGAAGGCCTCGGCGTCCTTTACCTCGGCGCGGCGCGGATTTTCGATCTTGGCGATGAGGTCGGCATTCTTCCAGATCGGCACGCCGTCCTTGCGCCAGTAGAGGCCGAAGGCCCAACGCGGCAGACTCTCGCCCGGATACCATTTGCCCTGGCCGTAATGCAAAAGGCCGCCCGGCGCGAAGCGCGTGCGCAAGCGGCGGATCAGATCGTCACCGAGCGCGCGCTTGGTCGGGCCGACGGCGTCGGTGTTCCATTCCGCCGCCTCGAGATCGTCGACCGAGACGAAAGTCGGCTCGCCGCCCATCGTGAGCCGAACATCCTGCGCGGCGAGATCGCCGTCGACCTGCTCGCCGAGATCGTTGAGCCGCGCCCATGCCTCATCGGAAAAGGGCTTCGTGATGCGCGGCGCCTCGCGGATGCGCCGCACGCTCATATCGAAGGCGAATTCGACCTCGGCAAAGCCCGCCCCACCGGAAATTGGTGCCGCCGAGCGATAATGCGGCGTGGCGGCGACCGGAATGTGCCCCTCGCCGGCGAGCATGCCGGAGGTCGCATCGAATCCGATCCAGCCCGCGCCCGGCAGATAGACCTCGGCCCAGGCGTGCAGATCGGTAAAGTCGTTCTCGACTTCGGGCGGTCCCTCGATCGGATCGATGTCGGGACGGATCTGGATGAGATAGCCGGAAACAAAACGCGCGGCGAGGCCGAGATGGCGGAACGTCTGGATCAGGAGCCAGGCGGAATCGCGGCATGACCCCGCGCAGGAAGCAAGCGTCTCCTCCGGCGTCTGCACGCCCGGCTCCATCCGGATGATGTAGCGGATCTTCTTCTGGAGCTCGCGATTGAGATCGACCAGGAAATTGACGGTGTTCGGGGCTTCGGTCGGGATCGAGTCGAGATATTGCGCGAACAGGCGATCGGGCTTGACGGTCTCGAGATACGGCGCCAGCTCCGTCTTGAGATCCTTCGGGTACTCGAACGGAAAACTGTCGGCGTAGGGCTCGACGAAGAAGTCGAACGGATTGACCACGGTCATCTGCGCCGTGAAGTCGACCTCGAATTTCAGCTCGGTGGTCTTCTCCGGGAAGACGTAGCGCGCGAGCCAGTTGCCTTGCGGATCCTGCTGCCAGTTCACGAAATGATTGGATGGCGTGACCTTGAGCGAATAGCTCAGGATCGGCGTGCGCGTATGCGGCGCCGGCCGCAGGCGGATGGTCTGCGGGCCAAGGTCGATCGGGCGGTCGTATTTGTAGTGCGTGACGTGGTGTAGTGCGACGTAGATCGACACGGGATGCGATGCTCCAGCAGCTTTTTTGAGCAGAACACCTGAGGAGGATGCGATCAAGCACTAACAACGGGCACGGGGTGCCTAGGAAGTATCCCCGTCGTTCCGGCTTTGCCGGGGCGACGACGGAGATTGTGGCTACGCCGCGCTCTTCCTACACACGTCGTCCCGGACAAGCAGAGCTCCGGCCAACGCGCAGCGTTGCCCGGAGCGGAGCGCTGATCCGGGACCCATTACCACAGGAAGTCGTTTGACGAAGGCTGGTAATTATCAGCTCGCACTCAACCACTGCCTGTGGTTATGGATCCCGGATCGGCGCGCGCCTTGGGGCGCGCTTGTCCGGGACGACGGCGGTGGGTAGCGCAGCCTTACGCCGCCGAGGTCAGCCGCTGCAGGAACTGCGTCACCTCGCGCCGGAGCGTCTCGACCTCGCCGTAGACGCGTTCGGAGGCGCTGTTGACGCGGCTTGCCACACGGCCGGTGTCGGCGGCGGCTTCGCTGATGCCGGTGACGTTGGAGGACACCTGCGTGGTGCTGGCCGAGGCCTCCTGGACATTGCGGGCGATCTCGCGGGTGGCGAGACCCTGCTGCTCGATGGAGGTCGCAATCGCGGCGGTGATCCCGTCGATCTCGGCGATGGTCTGCGCGATCGCCTCGACCGCCGCGACCGAGTTGGTCGTCGACTGCTGCATCTCGCCGACCTTGGCGCTGATCTCCTCGGTCGCCTTCGCGGTCTGGTTGGCGAGGCTCTTGACCTCGGAGGCCACCACCGCGAAGCCGCGGCCGGCTTCCCCTGCCCGCGCCGCCTCGATGGTGGCGTTGAGCGCCAGCAGGTTGGTCTGCTCGGCGATCTCGCTGATCAGCCTGACGACGTCGCCGATCCGCAGCGCCGCGTCGGCGAGCGAGCGGATCTCGCTGCCGGCGCGATTGGCCTCGTTCACCGCCCGTCCCGTGCTCGCGGTCGAGCCGGCCACCTGACGGCCGATCTCGGCGATCGATGACGCCAGCTCTTCGGCCGCGCTCGCCACCGTCGCGACGTTGCTGGAAGCTTGATCGGACGCGCTTCGCACGCCGGAGGTCTGACGGTTCGTCGTCTCGGCCGCCGCGGCCATCTGGCCGGCGTCGGATTCGAGATCGGTCGCCGCGCTCATCAGGCCGCCTGCGACCTCATCGAGGTGCGTGCCGAACTGCTTGGCGAGCTCGGCGATCTCGACGACGCGGCGGCCGAGGCTGTCGGTGCCCGAATTGATCACGGTGGCCGAACGGCGGAACGAGCCGGGCAGACCCCGCGCGAGGATCTTGCGGAAATACTTGCCGCGGCTAGCATAGTCCATCGACGCCGAGGCCTCGCGGACGAAGGCATCGGTGATGTCGAGCATGTCGTTGACCGATTTCTGGATCGCGCCGATCCGCCCGGCCTGCCGCTCACTCATGATGCGCGCCTCGAGATCGCCATGCGCCGCCTTGCGGCACACATCGGCCACCTCGTCGACGGCCACCGCCGTGCGATGCTGGCACCAAACGGCGTAGCCGAGCAACGCGACCGTCGCGCCGAGCAAGACAGCACTGCTGATTCCGGTTGCACCGAGAAGCGAGAGAACGAACGCAACGACGGCAAGAGCACACGCGAGCGCGGTCGCTCCCTGCGCCTTAGAGAGAGAGCACAAATTCATCGTAACCGACACCCTGTTGCTTGAGCAGCCCGACCATCGCCTCGAAGCTCGCATGCATGCCGTCCTTGGCGTTGGCATGCCGCGCCTCTTCCGCGCACAGCGTCCTGTAGATCGGCTTGATGCGCTCGATCTGCGCAGGGTCGGGCTTGCGGCGGTTGGAGTGATAGCCGACGATATTGCCACGCTCGTCGAATGTCGGCGTGACGTGGGCGAACACCCAGTAATGGCTACCGTCTTTCGCCAGATTGACGACGTAGGCGAATATCTCCTGCTTTGACTGGAGCGTGTCCCACAGCAGCTTGAACACGGCGCGCGGCATGTCGGGATGGCGGATCAGGCTGTGGGGGGCGCCCATCAGCTCCTTCCACGAGTACTTCGCCATCCGGATGAAGACATCGTTGGCGTAGGTGATGCGGCCCTTGAGATCGGTCTTCGATACGATCAGCTCCTCCTCACCGAGGAGATTTTCCACCCCAGTGGGACGTATCGCCTGCATCGGTTCGATCCTCAAGTAAAGGCCGGCCCCACAACGATGTGGAGCCGCATCACCTCCTGTCTACGGCAACAGTGTTAACCAGATGTAAGTTCGGGAACCGGCAGGCGAGATCCGCGCCTCCGTACCAATACTTAGCGAGGGATCGTTGCACCGGTTGCAACTACACGCGTCGCTGTCATCAATTATCTCAATTGCGACTGCGTTGCGATTACACTTCGGTCCCGGTGCGACTACATCGTCGCGCCGAGCACCCAGGGCGCGAACTCGGCGCCGCCGAAATCGAAACTCTCGCTCTTGGTGGGCTTTCCCGAAGCCGTCTTCAGGATCAGATCGAAGATGCGCTGGCCGCACTGCGCGACGCTCTCCTCGCCTTCGAGGATGGTGCCGCAATTGACGTCCATGTCATCTTCCATTCGCTTGTACATGGGCGTGTTGGTGGCGAGCTTGATCGAGGGCGCCGGCTTGCAGCCGAACACGCTGCCGCGGCCCGTGGTGAAGCAGACCAGATTGGCGCCACCGGCGACCTGCCCAGTCGCAGCCACCGGATCGTAGCCGGGCGTGTCCATGAAGACGAAGCCCTTCTTGGTGACGGGCTCAGCGTAGCGCAGTACCTCCACGAGATTGGTGGTGCCGGCCTTGGCCATCGCGCCGAGCGACTTTTCCAGGATCGTGGTGAGACCGCCGGCCTTGTTGCCGGGACTGGGATTTGCGTTCATCTCGGCGCCCTCGCGCGTCGTGTACTCGTCCCACCAGCGCATCAGATCGACCAGCTTCTCACCGACCTCGCGGCTGACGGCGCGGCGCGTCAGCAGGTGCTCGGCGCCGTAGGTCTCCGGCGTCTCCGACAGGATCACGGTGCCGCCGTGGCGAACGACGAGGTCGCTGGCGGCGCCGAGCGCGGGATTGGCGGATACGCCGGAATAGCCGTCCGAGCCGCCGCATTGCAGGGCCACGGTGAGTTCGCTGGCCGGCACCGTTTCCCGCCTGACCTTGTCGGCGTCAGCCAGCGCCTCGCGCACGAAGGCAATGCCCGCCTCCACCGTCTTGCGGGTGCCGCCGACCTCCTGGATGTCCATCGCGCGGAGGCGGCCGGCGAGCTTCTGCTCTTCCATCAGGCCGCCGATCTGGTTCACCTCGCAGCCGAGGCCGAGCACGATGACATGGGAGAAGTTGACGTGCCGCGCATAGCCGCCGAGCGTGCGACGGAGCAACGCCAGCGGCTCGTTCTGCGTCATGCCGCAGCCGGTCTTGTGGGTCAGCGCGACCACGCCGTCGACATTGGGGAAGTCGGCCAGCGGATTGTCGCCGGTAAAGGGATTCTTCTTGAAGACGTCGGCGACGAGGCTTGCGACATGCGCGCTGCAATTCACCGAGGTGAGGATGCCGATATAGTTGCGCGTGGCGACGCGGCCATCCGGGCGGCGGATCCCTTCGAAGGTCGCCGGCAGGTCGAAGTTCGGCGTCGGCTTGACGTCGGCGCAATAGGCATAGTCCTTGGCGAAATCGCCCATGCCGCAGTTCTGGGTGTGCACGTGCTGGCCCGGCGCGATCGGCACCGTGGCAAAGCCGATGATCTGGCCGTAGCGCCTGATCGGCTCGCCTACCGCGATCGGCTTGATCGCGACCTTGTGGCCGGAGGGAATGCGATCGACCGTGGTCACGCCGTCGGCCACGCTTGTTCCAGGCGGCAGGCTCGCGCGCGCGATGACCACGCCATCATCGGGATGCAGGCGGATGACGGGGCTGATGGTCATGGGAGTCTCCTTGGGGTCTCTTACTTCACCTCTCCCCGTTCTTACGGGGAGAGGTCGGATCGCACAGCGATCCGGGTGAGGGGCAAGCCGCGCGCTCGATCGTTAGATTAGTCGTGTTGAGAGAGGCCCCTCACCCTGACCCTCTCCCCGTAAGAACGGGGAGAGGGAAAGAGCTCAGGCCTTGCCGCCTGAATCCTTGCGCGTGGCGTTCACCTGCATCTTGGCGTAGGTCGTCATCAGGCCGACCTCGTTGGACAGCGTCACCAGCTTGAAGCCCATGTTGATGGCGCGCGCCGCGCCTTCCGCGCCGCTGCAATGGATGCCCGGGTTCAGACCGCGCTTGCCGCACTCCTTGATGATCTTGTCGTAGATCGCGAGGATCTCCGGCTCGCTGCGGTCGAGCTTGGGCTCGAGGCCATAGGAGAAGCCGAGATCGGACGGGCCGATATAGACCCCGTCGATGCCTTCCACATCGAGGATCGCTTCCATGTTCTCGACCGCGGTCCGGGTCTCCATCATCGGCAGCAGCACGATCTCGTCGTTGGCCGTCTTCTGGTAGGAGCCGGCGGTGCCGTACATGCCGGCGCGGATCGGGCCGTTGGAGCGGACGCCCTTCGGCGGGTACTTCGAATACGAGACGAGGTTCCGGGCTTCCTGCGGCGTGTTGACCATCGGGCAGATCACGCCATAGGCGCCGCCGTCGAGCACCTTGCCGATGATGCCAGGCTCGTTCCAGGGTACGCGAACCATCGGCGTGATCGGATGCTTGTCCATGGCCTGGAAGCACTGCACCATCGACAGATAATCCTGTACGCCATGCTGCATGTCGACGGTGACGCTGTCGAAGCCGCATTGCGCGATCATCTCGGCCGAGAAGCCGGAGGGTATGGCAAGCCACGCGTTGACAACCGCCTTGCCCGACTTCCAGATCTCTTTGACTTTATTCGCCACGTTGCCTTCCTTCTTTGTTGATCTCACTCACTGTCGTTGCGAGCCACCGGGCCCGCGCGAAGCGCGGCCCGATGACGGGCTCCGCGAAGCAGTCCAGAATTTCTCCGCGATGACACTCTGGATTGCTCCGTCACTGGCGCGCCTCGCAATGACGAAACGCGTCTAAGCCGTCGCCCTCTGGATGCTGACTTCGCTGACGCCGACCTCACGGGCGGTGTTCACTATTGCCGCCCAGGTGTCATCCGGCAAGGGGATGCCGTTCCGGGTCCGCTCAGCGCGGGTCTTTCGCTCCGGATCGCCCGGAATCAGCACCTGATCGACCCCGGCCATCGGCTTGGTGGCGCGGATGAAATCGACATAGCGCGAGACTTCGGCGTCGAAAAGGTTGGAGGTGTCGACCACCTTCGGATCGACATAGAACGCCAGCATGCCGTTGGCAAAGCGCCGACCGCCCGAGGTGGCGCCGGTTCCGGTCAGCGCCCCGCCCAGGAGCTCGCACATGAAGGCGAGGCCCGATCCCTTGTGCTCGCCGAAGGCGCGGATTGCGCCCGTTCCCTTGGTGTGATCGCGCGGCCCGTCCGGCGTGTAGGGGCCGTAGAGCACGGCCGGATCCTCGCTCAAGGTCCCGTCGGAATCCACGAGCGCGCCGTTCGGCAGCTTCTTGCCGCCGCGGCTCGCGACCAGCACCTTGCCCTCGGCGACGACCGAGGTCGCAAAATCCAGCACGATCGGGTCCTCGCCCTCACGCGGGATGCCGACGCAATACGGCGCAGTCGACAGCCGCTTCTCGACGCCGCCGAACGGGGCGACCAGCAGCGAGCCTGCGGCATTGACGAAATGCACGGAGACGAGACCTTCGGCCGCGGCCATCTCGGCCCAGTCGCCGACACGGCCGATATGGCCGGCGTTGCGCAGCGCGACCGCGGCGAGCCCGGCCTTCCTGCACTTCTCGATGCCGATCTGGACCGCCTGCGGCGTCACGGTCTGGCCGTAGCCGAACTTGCCGTCGATCACCGCAAGCGAGGGCGTGTCGAGCACGACCTCCGCGTTCTGATTTGGGACGACCGATCCGGTCTTCTGCCAGCGGATATAGACGGGAACGCGGATCACGCCGTGGCTGTCATGGCCGGTCAGGTTCGCGGTGGTCAGATAGGTGGCGATACGCCTGGCCTCCTCCGGCGAGGACTGCGCATGCGCGAAGACTTCGGTGACGAAGTCGATCAGCTTCTGGACCTGAATGGTGACCATGACGGCCTGTCTGTCTCCCCGGCGCCGACTTTGCAGCGATCAGCTTGGGCGGCACTTGAGCGAAAAAACCCGACCATGTCCATGGCCGCTGCCGCATGGGAGCGCATATCTGCTCTCACTCCTCGGGACTTGCTTCCTCGCTGGCGCCAAGGCTTGCGAGACTCCGTTCGAGCTCGCCGAGCATCTCCTGCAATTCGGCAAGCTTGCGTGCGCCAAAGCGGCGCGTGATCTCCGCGTAGATCGCCTCCGACGTCGGCGCAACCGAGGCCATCAGCTTCACGCCGTCCTTCGAGATCGAGACCACGCTGCGGCGTTGATCCGCCTTGGCGGTCTTGCGCTCGATCAGATTGCGCGCTTCGAGATCGCGCAGGATGCGCGACAGACTCGGCCCGAGCAGGAACGCCGTGCGCGCGAGTTCCGTGACCTCGACCGCCTCGATGGACGCGAGCGCGCGCAGGATGCGCCATTGCTGCTCGGTCAAGCCGTGCACGCGCAGCGAGGGACGAAACTGCCGCATCACCGCCTCGCGCGCCCGCAGCAGCGACATCGGCAGCGAGCGCGAGAACTCGCGCATCGGCACCTGTCTTGCGGCAGGTCCTGCGGGAGACGCGCCTCCGTTGGCGGGATCGGCGGGTTTCTTCGTCATGACGCCCCTTCAAGCCGCAGAATGTTTGCAGTGCAGCAAGCCCGAATTGTGTTTGACGCATTCACTTAACATGTTAAGTATCTCCGGCACCACGATTTGTCAGACTAGAGATGGCGCTTTCCGACGACGATATCCGAGCTTGCGCGAGGCGTCTGCACCAGGCGGAGAAGACCCGTACGCAGATCCGGCAGCTGTCGCTGGATTTTCCCGAGATCACCATCGCCGATGCCTACGCGATTCAGAAGGCCTGGGTCGAGGTCAAGATCGCCGAAGGGCGCATCGTCAAGGGCCACAAGATCGGCCTCACCTCGAAGGCGATGCAGAGCGCGCTCAATATCGACGAGCCGGATTCCGGCGTGCTGCTCGACGACATGTTCTTCGCCGATGGCGGGATCGTTCCGACCGAGCGTTTCATCGCGACGCGCATCGAGGCCGAGCTGGCCTTCGTCATGAGCAAACGGCTCTCTGGGCCCGATTGCACGATGTTCGATGTCCTCAACGCCACCGATTTCGTCGTGCCGGCGCTGGAGATCCTGGACACGCGGATCGAACGCGTCGATCCGACCACGAAAGCGACGCGGAAGATTTTCGACACCATCGCCGACAATGCGGCGAATGCCGGCATCGTGCTCGGAGGACGGCCGATCCGTCCGCTGGACGCGGATCTGCGCTGGATCGGTGCGCTGTGCTTCAAGAACGGCCAGCTGGAAGAGACGGGCCTTGCCGCCGGCGTGCTCAATCATCCCGCCACGGCCGTGGCCTGGCTCGCCAACAAGATCGCGCCGCTCGGCCTTGCGCTGGAGCCCGGCCAGGTCGTGCTCGCGGGATCCTTTATCCGTCCGATCGAGACCCGCAAGGGCGACACAATTCAGGCCGATTATGGCGCCTACGGCTCGGTGAGCTGCTACTTCGCTTAAGGCGAACAACAAGACAGGGAGTGAAACGGCGATGCCGCACTTCACGATCGAATATTCGGCCAATCTCGACGGCCGTCTCGACATCGGCACGGTGTGTGAGATCGTGCGCAAGGCAGCCAGCGAGACCGGCATCTTCCCGCTCGGCGGCATCCGCGTTCGCGCCGTCAGGTGCGAGCATTATGCGATCGCGGACGCCCGCCAGGATTACGGCTTTCTCGACATGGTGCTGCGCATCGGCGAGGGCCGCGATCTCGAAACGCGCCAGAAGGCCGGCGAGCAAATCTTCCAGGCGCTCTCAAGACATCTCGATCCCGTCTTTGCCGCCAGCAGGTTCGCCCTGTCGTTCGACATGCAGATCAACGACAAGGACACCAGCTGGAAGCGCAACAACATCCACGACGCCCTGAAAGCGGAGGCCGCCCATGGATAAGCCCACGCCGAAAGCCGATGTATTCCAAGCCAATCGCGACCGCCTCGCGCCGCTGCTGAAGAAACTGCGTGCCGACGACATCGGCCACATGATCGGCGGCAAGACCGTTGCCTCGATCTCGGGCGAGACGTTCGAGACCAAATCGCCGGTCGATGGCACTGTGCTCGCAAACGTCGCCCGCGGCGAAGCGGAAGATATCGATGCGGCGGCAACAGCGGCGGCGCTCGCCTTCAAGTCCTGGCGCGACATGGGACCGGCGATGCGGCGCAAGCTGCTGCATCGGGTGGCCGACGCGATCGAGGACAACGCCGAGGACATCGCGGTGCTCGAATGCATCGACACCGGCCAAGCCTATCGTTTCATGGCCAAGGCCGCGATCCGCGCCGCCGAGAATTTCCGTTTCTTCGCCGACAAATGCGCGGAGGCGCGCGACGGCCTCAACACGCCGAGCGACGAGCACTGGAACGTCTCGACCCGCGTGCCAATCGGCCCGGTCGGCGTGATCACGCCCTGGAATACGCCGTTCATGCTCTCGACATGGAAGATCGCCCCAGCGCTGGCGGCAGGCTGCACCGTCGTGCATAAGCCGGCCGAATGGTCGCCGGTGACGGCCTCCATTCTGGCGAAGCTCGTGAAGGAAGCCGGTGTGCCCGATGGCGTGCTCAACACCGTCCACGGCTTCGGTGAAGAGGCCGGCAAGGCGCTGACCGAGCATCTCGCCATCAAGGCGATCGGCTTCGTCGGCGAGAGCGCGACGGGCTCGGCCATCATGATGCAGGGTGCGCCGACGCTGAAGCGCGTGCATTTCGAGCTCGGCGGCAAGAACCCCGTCATCGTGTTCGACGACGCCGATCTCGACCGTGCGCTCGATGCCGTCGTGTTCATGATCTACTCGCTCAACGGCGAGCGCTGCACCTCCTCGAGCCGCCTGCTGATCCAGCAGAGCATCGCGGAAAAGTTCGTCGAGAAGCTGACGGCGCGCGTGAAGGCGCTGAAGGTCGGCCATCCCCTTGATCCCGCCACCGAGATCGGGCCGCTGATCCACGAGCGGCACCTCGCCAAGGTCTGCTCCTATTTCGACGTCGCGCGCCAGGACGGCGCGACGATCGCGGTCGGCGGCAAGGCCCATGACGGCCCCGGCGGCGGGCACTATGTCGAGCCGACGCTGGTGACCGGCGCGCATGGCAAGATGCGCGTGGCGCAGGAGGAGGTGTTCGGGCCGTTCCTCACCGTGTTGCCGTTCCGCGACGAGACGGACGCGATCGAGATCGCCAACGACATCCGCTATGGCCTCACCGGCTATGTCTGGACCAACGACATGGGCCGGGCGCTGCGCGTGGCCGATGCGCTGGAGGCCGGCATGATCTGGCTGAACTCGGAGAACGTCCGCCATCTGCCGACGCCGTTCGGCGGCATGAAGGCCTCGGGCATCGGCCGCGACGGCGGCGATTACTCGTTCGACTTCTACATGGAAACCAAGCACGTCTCGCTGGCGCGGGGCACGCACAAGATTCAGAGATTGGGGATTTAGCGGCGGTGTCATTCCGGGGCGGTTCGAAGAGCCGAACCCGGAATCCATCGAGCAGCAGAGTTGGTGGATGAATGGATTCCGGGTTCGTGCTTCGCACGCCCCGGAATGACGAAGCCGAGAAAAGGGGAAACGCACATGCCCGTACCGCAACACGTCTTCGAGCCGCCGTTCAACATCATCCGCTCAAGCCACGTCGTGCTCGACGTCACCGACCTGAAGCTGAGCCGGGAGTTCTACGAGACCGTCGTCGGCCTGCATGTCGAGGACGCCGACGACAATGCCGTTTACCTCCGCGCGGCCGAGGAGCACCAGCATCACTCGCTCGTCCTGCGCAAGGCGGCAGCGCCGGCCTGCGCGCGGCTCGGCTTCAAGGTCGGCAACGACGGGGATCTCGACAAGGCCGCCGCCTTTCTCTCCGAGAACGGCCTTGCCTACGCCTTCGTCGATCAGCCGTTCCAGGCCCGCACATTGCAATTCACCGATCCCTTCGGCTTCCAGATCGAGCTCTACGCCTCGATGGACCGGCGGCCGCACCTGCTGCGCCGCTACGACCTCTACCGGGGCTGCCATCCGCAGCGGCTCGACCATTTCAACGTCTTCGCGGCCGAAGTGCAGGACACGATGGAATTCTACGCTCGGCTCGGCTTCCGCCTCACCGAATATGCCGAGGAGGACGGACCGAACGGCCGCATCGCCGCGGCCTGGATGCACCGCAAGGGCAACGTCCACGATTTCGCCATCACCAACGGCAAGGGTCCGCGCCTGCACCATTTCGCCTACTGGACGCCGACGGCGATGAACATCATCCATCTCTGCGACGTCATGGCCTCGCAAGGTTTCGTGAAGAACATCGAGCGCGGACCGGGACGCCACGGCATCTCGAACGCGTTCTTCCTCTATGTCCGCGATCCCGACGGACACCGCCTCGAGCTCTACACCAGCGACTACTTCACGGGAGATCACGACCACGAGCCGCTGCGCTGGTCGCTGCGCGATCCGCGCCGCCAGACGCTGTGGGGCGCCCCTGCTCCGCGTTCCTGGTTCGAGCAGGGCTCGCCGTTCACGGGCCAGGCCGTGCGCGAGCCGAAATTCGTGGCCGACGTGCTGGTGGCGGACTGATGACCCTGCCTCGCCTCGCCACCTATTCCGTCAAAGGTGACACCCGCTACGGCGCCGTCGTGGACGGCGGCCTCGTCGATCTCTCCGGGCGTTACGGCAAGGACTATCCGACGCTGCGCGAGGTGATCGCAGCAGGCATGCTCACGAAGCTCGCCGAAGAGGCTGCCGGCCGCGCACCCGATCACGCGCTCAGCGAAATCAGCTGGCTGCCGCCGGTGCCCACGCCGGAGAAAATCATCTGCATCGGCGTCAACTATCCCGACCGCAACGCCGAGTACAAGGACGGCCAGGACGCGCCGAAATATCCGAGCATGTTCATGCGCTCGCCGCGCTCCTTCGTCGGGCACGACACGCCGCTGGTGCGCCCGCGCGCGTCCGTGCAGCTCGACTATGAGGGCGAGATCGTGCTGGTGGTCGGCAAGCAAGGCCGGCACATTCCCGAAAGCGCCGCGCTCGATCATATCGCCGCGCTGACGCTCTGTAACGAGGGCTCGGTACGCGACTGGCTGCGCCACGCCAAGTTCAACGTCACCCAGGGCAAGAACTTCGACTCCAGCGGCAGCCTCGGCCCGTGGCTCGTGCCCTACACATCAGAATCGCAGATTGCGGACATTCGTCTCACCACGCATGTCAACGGCGAGCTCAGGCAGGACGATCGCACCAGCCGGTTGATGTTTCCGTTCCGCTATCTCGTGAACTATATCTCGACCTTCGCAACCCTCGTCCCCGGCGATATCATCGTCACGGGCACGCCGACCGGCGCGGGCGCGCGGTTCGATCCGCCGCGGTACCTGAAGCCCGGCGACGTCGTCGAGGTCGAGGCCGAGGGTATCGGCCGCTTGCGCAACGGCGTCGTCGACGAAGCCTGAACAACCATCGAAGTGGAATAGCCAGATGACCACCCTCACCGGCGGCGAAGCGATCGTAAGCGGCCTGGTCGCCCATGGCGTCGACACAGTCTTCGGCCTGCCCGGCGCGCAGGTCTACGGCCTGTTCGACGCCTTCCATCAGGCCCAGCTCAAGGTGATCGGCGCTCGGCACGAGCAGGCCTGCGGCTACATGGCCTTCGGCTATGCGCGCTCCAGCGGCCGGCCCGGCGTGTTCAGCGTCGTGCCCGGCCCCGGCGTGCTCAATGCCAGCGCGGCACTGCTCACGGCGTTCGGCTGCAACGAGCCGGTGCTGTGCGTCACCGGCCAGGTGCCGACGCAGTTCCTCGGCAAGGGCCGCGGTCATCTGCACGAGATGCCGGATCAGCTCGCGACCTTGCGCACCTATGTGAAATGGGCCGAGCGGATCGAATATCCCGGCAACGCGCCGACGGTCGTGGCGCGTGCGTTCCAGGAGATGATGTCGGGACGGCGCGGCCCTGCCTCCGTCGAGATGCCCTGGGACGTCTTCACCCAGCGGGCGGATACGGCGGCTGCTCAAGTGCTGGAGCCGCTGCCCGCGGCGCGGCCCGATCCCGACCTGGTCAGGCAGGCAGCCGCGCTCATCAAGACCAGCAAGACACCGATGATCTTCGTCGGCAGCGGCGCGATCGAGGCGGGCGAGGAGATCCTCGAGCTCGCCGAGATGATCGATGCGCCCGTGGTTGCCTTCCGCAGCGGCCGCGGCATCGTCTCCAACGCGCACGAACTCGGCCTGACCATGGCCGCCGCCTACAAGCTTTGGCCGACAACCGATTTGATGATCGCAATCGGCACGCGCGCTGAACTGCCGGCCTCGGGCTTTCGCTGGCCTTATCAACCGAGTGGACTGAAATCCATTCGGATCGATATCGACCCGGTCGAGATGCGCCGGATCACCTCCGATGCGGCCATCGTCGCCGACGCCAGGGCCGGCACGGCCGATCTCGTCGCGGCCGTGAAGAAAGCCGGCTATGCGCGCACCCGTGGCCGGCGGGAGGCGATCGGCGAGGCGACCGCGACCGCGCAAGCCGAGATCCAGCGCATCCAGCCGCAGATGGCCTATCTCAACATCCTGCGCGAGGTGCTGCCGGCGAACGCGATCGTCACCGATGAACTGTCGCAGGTCGGCTTCGCCTCCTGGTACGGCTTCCCGGTCTACCAGCCGCGCACCTTCATCACCTCGGGCTATCAGGGCACGCTCGGCTCGGGCTTTCCGACCGCGCTTGGTGCGAAGGTCGCCAACCCCGACAAGCCAGTGGTCGCCATCACAGGCGACGGCGGCTTCATGTTCGGCGTGCAGGAGCTCTCGACCGCCGTGCAGTTCAACATCGGCGTGGTCACGCTGGTGTTCAACAACAACGCCTATGGCAACGTCCGCCGCGACCAGCGCGAACGTTTCGACGGCCGCGTGGTGGCATCGGACCTCGTCAATCCGGATTTCGTCAAGCTCGCGGAGTCCTTTGGCGTCGCGGCCGCGCGCGTCACCGCACCCGAGCAGTTCAAGGCCGTGCTGGAGAAGGCGTTGGCCCATGGCGGGCCGTATCTGATCTCGGTCGAGGTGACCAGGGATTCGGAAGTGAGCCCCTGGGCCTTCATCCACCCGCCGAAGCCTTGAGCTGAACACCGCCCTGGAGCCGCGCGGCCGCAATCACCAGCAGGCCCGCGCCTGCGACCGACCAGCAGGCGACCGGCGCCCAGTGCAGCAGCGGCGCGTATTCCGGCATCTTCTGCAGGCCGCCCGCGACCGCCGCCATCCGCGCGAAGGTGCCGAGCGCGAGCGCCGAGAACACGAGGCCCGTGACCTTTCCCTCCGCGCCGGTCGAGCCGATCGCAAGCGCAGCCGAGACTGCGCTCATCAGCATGCAGCCCCACGCGGCTCCGGCGAGGAACTGGGCGACGATCAGCGTATTGAGGCTGCCGGCAAATTCGGCGGCGGCAATCGCCACCGCACCGAACAGGCCGGCCGCGCCCATCACGATCAGGCCGCCCCGGTGCTTGACGACGAGGCTCGCCGGAAACATCGCGATGTTGAAGCCGATCCAGAACACCGGCATCAGCCATTGCAGATCGTCCGGCTCGGCGAATCGCAGATAGAACGGCGCGCTGTTCATGGCGAAATGCAGCTGATAGCCGAGCGCGAGCGCCACCATTGCGACGATGAAGGCGATCGGGACGAGGCCAAGCGGCTTGGCCGCCTTGGCCGGCGCCGGCCGCACGGTGTCGCGCGCCACGTCATACTCGATCCGTGACAGCCCCAGCGCCGTCAGCAGCAGCACCGCGCTCGATATCACGAATGGCAGCCGCGCATCGTGCTCGCGCAGCACTACGCCGAGATAGGGCGAGACGGCGCCGGCAACGCCATAGCCCAGCATGGCCAGCGCCGCGAGGAACGGCACCTGCGGCATGGCGCGGTACTTGCCGAGCAAGGTCAGCGGCGGCGCGCGCAGGGCCGATGACGTGATCGACCAGACCACGATCAGCGCGATCAACCATACCTGCGCGCCCGCGCCGATGCCGGCCACGAAAGGCATCGCGACGAAGGCCGCGCAGGAGATCGCCGCCAGCACGCCGACGAACAGGCCGAGCCTTCCGACGACGGGCCCAAGCTTGTCGGCCGCGATCCCCATCGCGGTATCGGCGATGGTGAAGATCGCCTGGTCCAGCATCAGGATGAGGATCACGGCCGCCGGCGCAAGGCCGACATCCGCTGCGAGCTTCGGCAGGTAGACGACATAAGTCGTCCAGCCCAGCGTGAACACGAGTTGCAGCACGGCCAGATAGAGCCCCGTGCGCGATGAACTCGTGCTCGCGCCAGTCGAGACCTGTGCAGTCGTCATGTCGCCGCCCCCTCGCAGAGGCGTCGCCGCCCCCCCTCGCAGCAGCTTAGACGACGGCGATGCCTCTTGGGAATGCCTCAGATCACCTTGCGGAAGGTCAGGTTGATGCGCCGCCGTCCGAGCAGCGGATGCTCACCGTCGGCAAGCGGCGCCACGCCGTGATAGGCGAGCCTGCTCGGCCCGCCCCAGACCACGACGTCGCCATGGACGAGCCGGAAGCGGCGCGGCTTGTCGCTGCGCGCCAGGCCGCCGAACAGGAAGGTCGCGGGCAGCCCGAGCGAGACCGAGACAATCGGCGCCGCATAGTCCAGCTCGTCCTTGTCCTGGTGCAGCGAGAGCCGCGTGCCGGGCTCGTAGCGATTGACGAGACAGGCATCGGGCGCAAAGCCAGCGAAACCGCCCTGCTCCGCAGCGCGGCGGGCGAGATCTCGGAACACAGGCGGCATCGCCGGCCAGGGCGCGCCGGTGCGCGGGTCGACGGGATCGTAGCGATAGCCAGTGTGATCGGTGATCCAGCCGCGCTCGCCGCAATTGGTCATCGCCACCGACATCAGATGCGCGCCGGGTGTCGTCATGCGCCGGAACGGCGATTGCGCCACGATGGCGCGCACCGCTTCGATCAGCTCGCTCTCGATCGGCTTGACGAAGCCGCGCAGCAGCACGGCGCCGTCCGCGATCTCCTCACGCGACGGCTGCGCCTCGGCAACACTGTCGAACAGATCACCCGTCAATCGCAGCGCTCATTTGGCATCATGAAAGATCACGCCCAGGGTGTGGCGTTGGCCGGACCTGATCCGGCTGACGCCATGGCGTAGATTAACGCGGTAGGTGCCGCGTGTCCCCTGCACCGGGCGGTGATGCACAGCGAAGGCGACCGCATCGCCTTGCGCCAGCGGCACGACCTCGGCGCGGGACTGCATGCGCGGGCGCTGCTCGGTCAGCACGAACTCGCCGCCGGTGAAATCGCGGCCCGGCTCGGAGAGCAGGATCGCGACCTGGAGCGGGAACACGTGCTCGCCATAGAGGTCCTGGTGCAGGCAATTGTAGTCGCCGTCCCCGTATTGCAGCAGCAGCGGTGTCGGCCGCGCCTGTCCGGCCTCATGGCATCGCTTCAGAAAGGCCGCATGGCTTTCGGGATAGCGGATGTCGATCCCCATCGCCTCGTTCCAGCGATTGGCGACGCCTTGCAGATGGGCGTAGAGCACCGGGCGCAATTGTGCGATCAGGTCGGGCAGCGGATAGGAGAAGTACTTGTACTCGCCGCGGCCAAAGCCGTGGCGGCCCATGACGATCCGGCTGCGGAAGTGCGCGTCATCGGGATAGAGCGCGGCGATGTCGCGGCATTGATCGGGCGTGAGCAGGTTCTTCAGGACGGCGCCGCCCTGGGAGTCGAGCTCGGCGGTGATTTGCGACCAGTCGAGAGCTTCGATGTGGGTGGCGATATCCACGGGCGAGTTGGCGGGCGACTTGCGTGCTGTTGCTGTCATGGCCATGACTCTCGCAAAACCCATCCGTCCGCCGCCACCCGATTTCCGACTCTCTCCCCGTCATTGCGATGACGGGGAGAGAGTCGCGTCGCAACGCAGGGGACCTAACCCCGCACCGGCAGCGTCACCACGTCGTAGCCGTGCTTGATCGTGCGCTTCAGCACGGGGTCCTCCAGCTCGAAGTCGAAGTGGTCGGCGGGGCGGATGCCGCCCTTGGCGGCGAAGGTGCCGCCGAACATGGCGCAGCCGTCGGGGAACTTGCCGCCATCAAAGCCGCGCGCGATGAGGTCGGCGACCGGCAGCATCGCATCCAGCGTCCCCTCCTGGTAGAGCACGCGCTCGCCCTTGATGGTGGCGTAGGAGCGCAGGATCATCTTGTCCCAGTGCTCGATGACGTCTTCGAGCTCCCACAGGGTGGAGGCAATGGGCTTGTCGCACATCTGCTTGGACACCGTGACGTTGTACGCCTCGACCTTGCGGTCGGTGTGGTCGGAGCCGCAGCCGACGAAGATGCGGCCCTGCCAGCCGATCAGCACGAACTCGACCTCGCCACTGGAATCGCCGCCGGTGCATTCGATGCGGACTTCCTGGGTCAGTCGCCGCGCCGAGGCGCGATAGTAGATCGGCGTCGAGGCCGGGCGTGCGATGCCGACCGCCTCGAGCTCGGCGATGTGCTTGTCGCGGGCGACGGGATCGCGGCCGGTCCAGCCGGCGATGACCATCTGGTCGATCGCCAGCGTCAGCGGCGTGGTGGTGTCCTGGGCATCGACGGTGAAGGTCAGGTCAAACACGAATTGCGGTCTCCATGCCGGCAGCAAGCTCGAAAATGCGACGGTCTGATCCGCCCGCCCCCGCCAGCATCAGGCCGACCGGGACGTCGCCCTGGCGATGCGCAGGGATCGAGATGGCGCAGCCATCGATCATGTTGATCAGGGTGCAGTTGCGCAGCGCGCGCAGGTTTTCGGTGGTGAAGGCCTTGTCGTCGGCGAGATCGGCGATCTTCGGCGGCGTGTTGGCGGTGGTCGGCAGCACCAGCGCATCATAGGACGCAATGCGCGCATTGACGCGGGCGATCAGCGAGCGGCGCTCGTTGAGAAGATCGATGTAATCGGCCGCGCTCTGTGACTCGCCGCGCATGATGCGCACGGCGACCCTGGGATCATAGACATCGCCCTTCGACGTGATGAGATAGCGATGCCAGGCATAGCTTTCAGAGGCCGCAAAACCGCCTTTGGCGTTCATCGGGCCGACATCGTGGAATTCCGCCATCTCGATGCGCTCGATGGTGGCGCCGTGATCGGCAAGCGTCTTCAACGCGCGCTCGAATGTTTGGGCCACTTCTGCGTCGAGGTCGTCGAGCGCGATCGTGGTGGGCACCGCGAGCCGCATGCCCTGGATCGGCCGCGGCTTCAATGCGACGATCGGCTCGTTCGCGAGCACGGCGTCGAGTATGGCACAGCAGCTGACCGATCGTGCCAGCGGGCCGATGCTGTCGAGCGAAAACGAGAGCGGCACGGAGCCGTCGAGCGGCACGCGGCGCTGCGTCGGCTTGTAGCCGACGATGCCGTTGAAGGCCGCGGGAATCCGGCAGGAGCCGCCGGTGTCGGTGCCGAGCGCGCCATGCGCCATGCCATCCAGCACTGAAACGGCCGCACCCGAGGAGGAGCCACCGGGCACATGGCCCTCGCTCCGGTTCCAGGCGCCCTTCGGGGTGCCGTAATGCGGATTGATGCCGATGCCGGAATAGGCGAACTCGGTCATGTTGGTGCGGCCGATCACGACGAAGCCGGCCCCGCGCAGCCGCGCCACCGTTGCGGCATCCTGCTCGGCCGGCGGGGAATCGTCGAGCGCGCGCGAGCCGGCGCGCGTCACCTGGCCCTTGATGTCGAAGAGATCCTTGATCGAGATCGGAATGCCGGCAAAGCGCGACGGCGCCGCCTTGGCCTTGCGCAAGCCGTCCATGGCGTTGGCCGCCGCCAGCGCGGCGTCCTTGTCGACATGGATGAAGGCGCGCTGGCCCTCGCCGGCGGGATCGGCGATCCTGGCCATGCAGGCTTCGACCAGCTTGCGGGCGGTCGTGCGGCCGCTTTCGAGGTCTTCGGCGAGCTTCGCCAGTGTCGGAAAATCGGGCATGTCTGTCTCACGGAATATTGGTGCGCGCAATCTATAGCGCTGGCTCAGTTCGACACAAGCATTGTGCGCATGATGGCATGCATGCGTATTGCTGGACCGTTGACGCACCATAGTCGATTGTCGCATCAAGATCGAAACAGCCAGGCGGGAAGCCTGTCTTTTGGGAGGAGCCCCCAATGGCCGAACCGCAGCGCGCGCGACCGAAACCGACGCCGGAGACCCAGCATTTCTGGGACGGCACGAAGGCGGGCGAATTGCGGCTGCAGCGCTGCGACGCCTGCGCGCATGTCTACTTCCCGCCGCGCCCGTTCTGCCCCTCCTGCGCCTCGCGCAAGGTCTCGGTCTTCAAGGCGAGCGGCAAGGGCTTTCTCTACAGCTACGTGATCAACCATCGCCCCGCCGCGCCGGGCTTCACACCGCCTTACGCCATCGCCGTGGTCGAGCTCGACGAGGGCCCGCGGATGATGAGCAACATCATCGACTGCCCGCAGACGCCGGAGGCACTCGAGCTCGACATGAAGCTCGAGGTCGCCTTCCAGGAGCTCGACGACAAGATCACCCTCCCCGTCTTCCGTCCGGCGAAAGGGTAAGCCATGCGCAAGAACCAGGTTGCCGTCGTCGGCGCGGCCGAGACCACCGAGCTCGGAATCATCCCCAACGCCTCGCAGCTCCAGCTCCATGCGGACGCCGCACTCAACGCCATCGCGGACGCCGGGCTGAAGCTGTCCGACATCGACGGCTTCGCCACGGCGGTCGAGACGCCGCAGCAGGTCTGCCACTATCTCGGCATCAAGCCGACCTGGGTGGACGGCACCTCGGTGGGCGGCTGCTCGTTCATGCTCCACGTCCGCCATGCCGCAGCGGCGATCGAGGCGGGCCTGTGCAAGACCGTGCTGATCACCCACGCCGAGAGCGGCAAGTCGATGATCGGCAAGCTGCCGCGCTCGACGCCGGCGGACAGCCTCAACGGCCAGTTCGAGGCGCCCTATGGCGTCTATGGGCCGCCCAGCATGTTCCCCATTCCCGTGCTGCGCTTCATGAAGACCTGGGGCATCACCCACGAGCAGCTCGCCTCGGTTGCGGTGGTGCAGCGCGAATGGGCGGCGAAGAATCCGCGCGCGATGATGAAGGACCCGATCACGGTCGCTGACGTCCTCAACTCGCGCATGATCGCCTATCCGTTCCGCCTGCTCCAGTGCTGCCTCGTCACCGACGGCGGCGGCGCGCTGATCCTGACCTCGGCGGACCGCGCCCGGGACTTTCCGCGCAAGCCGGTCTACATCATGGGCACCGGCGAGAGCGTGGAGACGCCGATGGTCAGCCAGATGGAGACGTTCAACTCCTCGCGCGCGTTCAAGACCGCGGGCCCTCTCGCCTTCAAGGAAGCCGGCATCGCGCATGAGGACGTCGACCATCTCATGATCTACGATGCGTTTGCGCATCTGCCGCTGTTCGGGCTCGGCGATCTCGGCTTCATGCCGTACGAAGAAACCGGCCAGTTCATCGCGGACGGCAACACGCGGCCCGGGGCCAAGTTGCCGCTCAACACCAATGGTGGCGGATTGAGCTACATGCATTCGGGCATGTACGGCATGTACGCGCTGCAGGAGAGCGTGCGCCAGATGCGCGGCATCGCGCCGGCGCAAGTGCCGAACGCGAAGATTTCGGTGTGCCACGGCGTCGGCGGCATGTTCGCCGCAAGCGGCACGATCGTGTTTACGAACGAGAGGTAATAGCTGTCATTCCGGGGCGGCGCGAAGCGACGAACTATGGTGCGCAATTGCGCACCTGAGAATCCATCGTGCAGCAAGCGAGGCGGAGAAATGGATTCCGGGCTCGCGCCAAGAGGCGCGCCCCGGAATGACAGCGGAATTTGGAAGGGATAGCGGAGAAACCCACATGACGAAATCACTGCAGGACAAGGTCATCATCGTCACCGGCGCAGGCCGCGGCATCGGGCGCGAGATCGCGCTGCTGTGCGCGGCAGAGGGCGCCAAGGTCGTCGTCAACGATCCCGGCAGCGCCGCGGACGGCGCCGGCGCGAACGCTGCTCCGGCCGAGGAAGTGGTCGAGGAGATCAAGAAGCGTGGCGGCACGGCCGTCGCCAACTTCGAGTCGGTCGCGGAAGCGATCCCGGCGAGCAAGATCGTGAAGACCGCGACCGATCATTTCGGCCGGCTCGACGGCGTCGTCAACAATGCCGGCATCCTGCGCGACATGATCTTCCACAAGATGAGCGTGGAGGCGTTCGAGGCCGTCATCAAGGTGCATCTGATGGGCTCGTTCTACGTCAGCCACGCCGCCGCTCGCGTCTTCCGCGAGCAGGAGTCGGGCTCCTTCGTGCACTTCACCTCGACCTCGGGCCTGATCGGCAATTTTGGCCAGGCCAACTACGCCGCCGCAAAGCTCGGCATCGTCGGGCTCTCCAAGTCCATCGCGCTCGACATGGGCCGCTTCAACGTGCGCTCCAACTGCGTCTCGCCGTTCGCCTGGACCCGCATGATCGGGACCATCCCGACCGAGACCGAGGCCGAGAAGGCGCGCGTCGAGAAGATCAAGCAGATGGGACCGGAGAAGATCGCCCCGCTCTGCGGCTATCTGCTCGGCGATTCCGCCAAGGACGTCACCGGCCAGATCTTCGGCGTGCGCATGAACGAGATCTTCCTGTTCAGCCAGAACCGGCCGATCCGCTCGGTGCAGCGGAGCGAAGGCTGGACGCCGCAATCGATCGCGGAACATGGCATGCCGGCGCTGAAGGGTTCATTCTACAAGCTCGACCGCTCGGCCGACATCTTCACCTGGGATCCGGTCTAGCTGCATTTCCGGCATCCCTGCCCTGCGATCTCTGGTTGTCTCGCCGAGAGATCGCCCCGGTTTACGCCCGAATGCGGGCGAATGGTGTCCTCCCAACAAACTTTGGGAGGAAACCATGACAAGAATACTGACCAATACCGACGACACCACTGCGACCGGCGGCCTTGGACGCCGCACTTTCCTCAAAGGCACCGCGGCTCTCGCGGCGTCCACCATCCTTGCCTCACAGGCCAATGCCCGCGACTTCGGCGCCAATGCCGAACCGCAGCGCTATCCCGACCCCGACATCGTCGTGATCGATCCCAAACGCTTCAAGGCCAAGGTCGGCAACACCGCGATCAAGCGGCTCTACACCGGCTGCCTCTGGGCGGAAGGGCCGGCGTGGAATGCGCAGGGGCAATATCTGGTCTGGAGCGACATCCCCGCCAACCGGCAGCTTCGCTATCTCGACGATGACGGCCATATCTCCGAGCAGTTCCACAAGCCGTCGAACGAATCCAACGGCAACTCGTTCGACACCGAGGGCCGCCAGCTCAGCGCCGAACGCACCCGCCTCGTCCGTTACGAGCACGACGGCTCGGTCACGACCCTGGCCGAGCAGGCGGGTGGCAAGCCGCTCAACGGCCCCAACGACATGGTGGTCCATCCCAACGACAAGGCGATCTGGTTCACCGATCCCGGCTATGGCGCGATCAGCATCTACGAAGGCAAGCTCGCCAAGACGGGCTCGCTCCAGCCCCACCAGAAGGAAGCGGTCTATCGTCTCGACACCCAGACTGGCCAAGTCGCGAAGGTCGCCGACGAACCGTTCAAGCCGAACGGCATCGCCTTCAGCCACGACTACAGGAAGCTCTATGTCTGCGACACCGGCATCACGCATTACCCGCAAGCGGAGAACGTGGTGTGGTCCTATGACGTCGACGGCCCGAAGCTGTCGAACCCGAAGAAGCTGATCGACATGAAGCTCGACGGCAAGTCAGGCTTTCCGGACGGCCTTCGCGTCGACACCGAGGGCAATATCTGGGTCGGCGCCGGCTGGGTCGGCCCCGGCTATGACGGCGTGCAGGTGTTCGCACCGAACGACGGCGCGCGGATCGGGCAGATCCTGCTGCCCGAGACCTGCGCCAATGTCTGCTTCGGCGGCAAGAAGCGCAACCGCCTGTTCATGACCGCGAGCCAGTCGCTCTATGCGGTCTATGTGGAAACGCAGGGCGCGCATTTCTGTTGAGGGGCACTGCATCACCACGCGTCATGGCCGGGCTTGTCCCGGCCATCCACGCCTTGACGCGCGGCACGAAGAACGTGGATGCCCGGGACAAGCCCGGGCATGACGGCTGAGGATTTGGCGACAGCGTCGTCCCCTACCCCGTATTCCTCAACCCCGCCGAAATGCCGTTGATCGTCAGCTGAATTCCGCGCAGCACCTGCTCGTCCGGCTTCTGCGCGCGGTGCTCTTTCAAGAGTTCGACCTGCACGTGGTTGAGCGGGTCGAGATAAGGGAAGCGGTGGCGTACGGAGCGCTCCAGCAGCGGGTTGCCCTGGAGCAGCCGGTCCTGGCCCATGATGTCGAGCAGCGTCTCGATGCAGGAATGCCATTCGCGGCGGATACGGCCGAAGATCTTCTCGCGCAAGGCTTCGTCGGGCACGAGCTCGGCATAGCGCGAGGCGATCGCGATCGAGCTTTTCGCCAGCACCATGTCCATGTTCGACAGCAGCATGCGGAAGAACGGCCATTCCTGGTAGAGCTCTTTCAGGAACGGCATGCCCTTGTCGGGATGCTCGGCGATCCACTGCTCGACTGCGCTGCCGAAGCCGTACCAGCCCGGCAGCATCAGGCGGCATTGCGCCCAGGAGAACACCCAGGGGATGGCGCGAAGGTCTTCGATGGCGCGTGTTTTCTTGCGCGAGGCAGGACGGCTGCCGATGTTGAGCGTCGCGATCTCGTTGATGACGGTGGACGCCCAGAAATAATCGACGAAGCCGTCGGTCTCGTAGACCAGGCCGCGATAGGCCTTGAAGGCGAGATTGGAAAGCTCGTCCATCGCGACCAGATATTCGCGCCGCGGCGCGCTCTGGCGCGGATGCAGGAGACTTGCTTCCAGCGTCGCCGCGGCGAGGATCTCCAGGTTGTTGCGGCCGACCTCGGCGTTGGAATATTTCGACGAGATGATCTCGCCCTGCTCGGTGATGCGGATCTGGCCGTTCACGGCGCCGCCGGGCTGCGCGATGATGGCGTCATAGCTCGGACCGCCGCCGCGGCCGACCGAGCCGCCGCGGCCGTGGAACAGGCGCAGCCGCACGTGGTGGCGCTCGAACACCTCGACGAGGCCGATCTCGGCCTTGTAGAGCTCCCAGCCCGAGGTGACGAAGCCGCCGTCCTTGTTCGAGTCGGAATAGCCGAGCATGACTTCCTGCACGCTGCCGCGGCTGTCGACCAGCCGGCGATAGTCGTGCAGCGACAGCATGCGATCCATGATGCCGGATGAGGACTGCAGATCCTCGATGGTCTCGAACAGCGGGACGATGTTGATGGCGCTGCGGCCGGAAGGATGGACGAGGCCGACCTCCTTGAGCAGCACGGCCACTTCCAGCATGTCCGACATGCCCTTGCACATCGAGATGATGCATTGGGGGATGGCGTCCGAGCCGAACTTCGCATGCGCTTCCGCGGCGGCATGGAAGACATTGAGCTCCCCCATGGTCTCGTCGCTGTATTTGACGAAGGGCGAGACCAGCGCGCGCGTCGAGCGCAATTCGTTGGTGAGCAGCGAGATGCGGGCATCCTCGCCGAGCGCGAGATAGGACATGCCGGGATTGGCGGCGTCCATCAGCTCGGCGATGGTGCGTTCGTGCACGGCCGAGTTCTGGCGGATGTCGAGCCGGGCGAGATGGAAGCCGAAGCAGTCCACCGCGCGGCGCAGCAGCCGCAGCCGGCCGCGGGCGATGACGCGGGCGTTGTTGGAAATCAGCGAGCGGTGCAGCACGTCGAGATCGGCCTGCAGCTCCTTGACGCTGGCGTAAGGCGCCGCTTTGCCGACCGGCCGGCGTGTGATCTCGACCTCCAGCATTTCGGCCGTTGCAGCGAGCCGGGCATAGATGCCGGACACCGCGAGACGATAAGGCTCGCCGCTTCGGTGCGGCGAGGTGTCCGGCGAGCGCTCCGCCAGGTTGCGCAGTTCCTCGGAGACGTCGGCAAGATGAGCCGCGATCGACAGCTCGGCGCCGAGCACGTGCAGCTCGTTCAGATAGAACTGCATCACCCGGCTCGACTGCAGCCGCAGCGTGCCGCGCATGACGTCGGCCGTGACGAAAGGGTTGCCGTCACGGTCGCCGCCGATCCAGCTGCCCATGCGCAGGAACGAGGCGAGCTCGCCGGCAGCCTGTGCGCCGTCCTCCTCCAGCCGGTCTTCGAGCGCGTTTACGAGCCGCGGCACCTCGCGGAGGAAGGTGTAGTCGTAGAAGGACAGGCCGTTGGCGACCTCGTCGAGCACGGTCAGCTTGGTCCGGCGCAAGAGATTGGTCTGCCACAGCGTCAGCACCTCGCGGCGAAGCTGCTCGTCGCTGGCGGCCGCCTCCTCCGCGGTCAACGCGACCCGCTCGCGGCGGTCGAGCAGGCCAGCGACCTCCATCTCGCGGTCCATGGTGCTCTTGCGGCGGACTTCGGTCGGATGAGCGGTCAGCACCGGGCTGACCAATGCGGTCTTGAAGAAGTTACGGAGCTGATCGGGACCAATGCCCGCCGCCTTGGCATGCGCCAGCGTGTCCGCCAGCACGCCGGAGCCGCTGCTTCTGGCAGCGCGCGCGCGCATCTGGCGGATGTTGTTCTGGTCCTCGGCGATGTTGGCAAGGTGCGAGAAATAGCTGAAGGCACGGACGATCCGCACCGTCTCGGAGGTCGACATGCTGTCGAGGATCTGCTCGAGCTCGCGGCGAGCGAGCCGGTCCTCGTCGCGGTGGAACCGGATCGAGGTCTGCCGGATGCGCTCGACCAGGTCGAACACGTCGGCGCCCTCCTGGTCGCGCACGGTGTCGCCGAGGATGCGCCCGAGCAGGCGGATGTCGTCCCGCATGCGCGCGTCGGCCTCCAGCGCCTGGACGTCTTCAGGGCGGTTGGCGCGGGGTTCAGTGCTGTCGGATGGTACGGTCTGGAGGGACATGGCTCGCTCCTTGGTTCGAGCTCGCTTGGATGCCCGGCAACGGCGAGTGTGCGATATTTTTCTGCCGCAGTGCAAGATGAACTTGGTGGCGGCGCGGCGGGGCTGGGGTCTTGATCGCGTGTCCCGGACAAGCAGCAACGCCGCAAGCGCTGCTGCGCCGTGCCGGGACCCATATGCCACGGAGCACATTGCCGCAACATG
Organism: Bradyrhizobium sp. R2.2-H; assembly: GCF_004346455.1. NCBI lineage: Bacteria > Pseudomonadati > Pseudomonadota > Alphaproteobacteria > Hyphomicrobiales > Nitrobacteraceae > Bradyrhizobium > Bradyrhizobium sp. R2.2-H. Next base: position 762,885 of record NZ_SMBR01000001.1, on the reverse strand, counting down.
GGTCCCGGCTCTGCAGCGCGTCACGCCGCGAAGACGCGGCGCGCTGCGCTGCGTCCGGGGCACGAGAGATTGCTGCAATCTCACCAATGGACATAGTCTCGCGGTCTCGCGGCCGGTTTCGCCCGAGCTTTGCTGTCCGTTTCGCCCTCATCGATAAGAAGGGGGCGCAGGGAAGGCCGGACGCCGGCCGGCACCCAGGGTCCGCCCGCGAAAAACGCACGCGGGGTGACCACAGGAATCGGCAAATTCGATCAACCGGAATGTTTGCACCCATGGCTCTTGACCTCGATTCTCTTGACCTCGATGCGGCGTGTTTTGCCTCCGGGCACCGCGAGCGATTGAGGAGCTCAGCACGTAGGATGGGCTGAACCCTTGCGAAACCCGTCCCGTTGCGTCATCGGCGGAGCTTGATGGGCTTCGCTTACGCTCTACCCATCCTACGAGCTAGTGAGCGGCGGCATTTTCGGCACGTGCAGGAGCATCACCGACGTTAACCCTGTCGCGCAAATGATTCGTCGTGAGGCGGCAGCCGCCGACAAGTTGCCTTATTGCAGCGGAGAATTTTCAGCGGCACTAACCTTGGTTAGAGGCGCATTATGCTGAGAATGGCGTTGTTGGGCCTCCTTATCCTGTTGAGCGTAGGAATGCTCTCGGCAATGGAGCTGAGAACTCCACCGCGTCGCGCGATCGTCCAGCCGCTTGCCGAGCAAAACGCAGCCATCCCGGCTGCACATGACGCATTGGCGAAGGCCGATCGCCTTGACGTCGTCGCTGTGAGCAGCGAGATGCCGACACAGGCTGCTTTGGTCGAACCGCCCGTTGCTGCGCCGGAAGACATCCATCTCGGTTCGCGCGAGCCGGAAACGATTACCCGTCATCGGCACCATTCGAAGAAGATCGCGACCGCTGAACGTCCCAAGCCAAAACCGAAGGCAGCCGCTATCAAGCGAACTGCCAATGTCCAGCGTTCAAAGGCCGCCGACAATACCGAGCCTTGTCGGCTCAAGGCGTTTGGTGGCTTGCTCAAGGCATTGAATCTGACCAGTTGCGAAATCTGAGGACGGTTCTGGCCCCTTGACCTGCATATGCCGTGCTTTGCCCGACCGGGGAACGCGAGGGATTGTGTGCGACCACGGCCTATTTCGTCACCATCCGTCGGGTCGGCGCCACGGTGCCGGCAGGAGCCATCGGCGAGATCGAGAACGTCAACCACGCATTCCATCCTGCCGGCCGGTTCTCCGCCGCGAATTCGCCATATGCTTTCAGGTTGAGATAACCTTGCATGTCGTCAACCGGAAACAGGTATCCGACCTGCGGACCTACCCCAACGACCCGTGACCGGAAACCACCGAGGATCGGGTGTTGTCCAAAGTCGTCGGTGATCTGCTGATAGCCGTACCCCACCAGTCCGACAAAAAGCTGTTTGGAGAGAAACTGGGAGGCGCCCCAGTCAAAGTGGAAGTCGATGCCATTCTGATATTGTGTGTCGTGGTTCTTGAAATTGTAGGTAAGTCCCGCGACAGCCGAAAACTCGTGGCCGGTCTGCGGATTGAAGTAGGTGTAGCCCCCGCCGCCGTCGATAGCAGCATGGCCGATACCGAGATTGGCAAGCCGGATTGGCGAATAGGCGCCGACCGGAATGTCCCCGGTCACATAGGTCATGAAATTGTGGACCCCGGCGTTCCACTTCAATGTCGCCTGCGGATAGAGGTCGCCGACCGATGTGATGGAGTCGGCGATGGTGCCGTTGCGCGTTATCACCAGCGGTCCGAGTGCCGTGGTCAGCATCCCGCTCAGGTCGGCGCTCGACCGCCCGAACAGGCCGGTTACGCCAATGGCCAATTGTCCTCCGAGCACCGGCGTTGCGAAGGTGTAGGTGGGGTTGAGCAGAACGAGATCGCCCTGCGCATTGAGATGCAGATTGAGGCTGCTGTTCACCGTCGCGGGAAACCTGCCGATCTGGATTTCCTTCGCCGCAGCTGTGGCCCCGGATGCGGATACGGTCGTGTGATAATACACCGCCGCCATCGACCAGCCCGGCACCGCCGGGGCCGCCGCGAGGCTGCCGAACCGGCCGGGAAGCCAGTACGAAACCCCACCCTCATCGGCATATGCCGCTTCGGGCACGCAGCCGAGCAGCACCATGGCTGCGCCGAGACTCGAGCGGATGAACCAAACCCGAGATTCTTGCTTGGATCGCGTCATTCTCTGCCCCCGACACGAATGGTATCTGAACCCAAAATGGCCGTCGCTGAACTGCAACGGGTGGTCACGGTCCGCGCCAAAAGTATGCGTCATACGATCGGACCGGACCATTTGCCGAATCGATCTGCATTCGGACGACTGTCAAACCCGCTTGATGCCAGGCGGCTGCCAGCTCCCTTCGCCGGCCGGCAGGATCGAAGGTGCTTCGCTCTTCGGCCAGTACAAGCGCATGACAAGATAGATCGTGTCATTGGGCGCAGGCAGCCAGTTTGCTTCCTTGTCCGCGCCGGGGCTGTCCTTCTGGATGTAGAGGGTGAGCGAGCCATCCCCATTCTTCTTCATGCCGGGCAACATCGGCGAGTTGATGAGGTAGCGGCTGATCGGGTTCTTGACCAGGAGTTGGCTCTTGCCGTCATACATCGTCACCGACCAGAAGGAGTTCACCGGTGGCAGTTGTCCCGCCGGGAAGGTCAGTGTGTAATTGTGCTTGCTGCCGTCGAGCGTCCGGCCATCGCTGTCAACACGCGTGAACGGATAGGTCGCTTCCGCCGGGTCATTGCCGTAAATGCCGGCCTGAGCGGCGACGGCTCGCTTCAACCAGTCGCCATTGTAGTGGGCGCTATCGCCTGGAAGACCGCTAACGCGCCAGCCGTTGATCGCTTTGCCGGCAGATGCGACGGCCTCGTCCACCTTCCGCTGCCCCTCCTTCATGCCGAGGCCAAGCTCCAGCTTGTGCTCCAGTGGCAGGTCCTTGAAGTTGAGGGTCTTGCCCGGCCCGACCCCGATGCGTGCCAGCTTGGAGCGTATCCCCTTCTCATTATCCTGTGCCGGCGCGAATTGTAGCGCGAAGTCGAGATAATCGAAGAAGTTGGTCTTCACGAGTTCCTTGTCGATCTTGGGGAAGTCGATGGTCGGCGCGGCCGGCGGCGGCGTCTGTTTCAGATAAGCCGAGAGCATCTGCACCTTGTAGCCAGCTTGCACCTTCTTGACGTTGTCGAGATCATCCGGGCCGAAAAGCTGGGTGCGATAGCCCGCGAGGGATAACTGTGTGCTCGAACGAAACACCCGCTTGATGCCCGCCGGGGTGTCGCCCTTCCAGTCGGGCCCGACCACCATGTAGTCGCCTGCCTCGCTCCCTGTGGCTCGGGTGCCGATATACCCGTAATTGTAGGTATTGCCGTCGCAGAGCATGACCGAGTAGTAGCGCTTCGGGTCGATTGCCGGCACCGAGAGCACCACCGGCTCCGCCCGCAAATCCAGCCACACGAAGGAATAGGGCGTGTCGCTATTGGGCGTGACGATTGCCGTATCCTTGTAGGTGTAGACATTCGGCTCGTTCTTGATTTGGTTGAACGGTGCCTTGAACTGCCCCGAATTGCGGTCGACCGCGTATTCGTACATGATTGCATAGTTCATCACGATTGGCAGGCCATAGATGAAACCTACCTCGGCGATGTCCTTGGCCTCCAACAGCCCGGGCCAATCGGCTTTGTTCTGCGCGATTGCCGGGGTGGACTTGGCCGTCGTGACGGCGAGCGCAGTCAGCGCAGCGGAGCGAAGCAGATCGCGTTTCGTCAACATGGGACGCTCTCCTTTGTTACCATTGTTCTTTTGTTCGGCGGCCGCCAGCGCCAAGGCGCTGGGCCTAGATGTCGGAGCGGATGAGGCCATAGCCGCAGGCCGGACCAGCCGAGGTATTTGAGAGTTTGTGCTGTCGTTTGCCTTCGGCTCAGGTGACCTGCTTGACCGGCGGAATCTTCCAAGATCCATTGATGATCGAGGGGCTCTTCTCGTTCGGCCAATACAGCCGCATCATCAGGACAAAATCGCCTGACGGTGCGGGAAGCCAGTTGGATTCCTTGTCCTTCCCCGGCGAGTCCTTCTGGATGTAGAGATCGGTGGAGCCGTCAGGATTCGATTTCAAATTCTGTCGCGCGCTGATCGAATAGCGGTCGAGTGGATTGGCCACGAAGAAATAGTTCGAATCGTACATCGTCAACGACCAGAACCCGAGCGCCGGCGGCAGTTGCCCCTTGGCAAATCGCAGCACGTATTTGTTGGCACCGTTGTATTTGCGGCCCTCAGCGTCTTTCAGCGATGTCGGATATACGGCGTCCTGCGGCCGGTTGGCACCGAGCCCGATGGCGGTCACCAGCGCGCGCATCAGATAGTCGGTACCGTAGATGCCGGTCTTGGTGGTGAAGCCCCAGCCGCTCTCGTCCTTCATGTCCTTGTTGATCTTGAACTGAAGCATGATGCGATCGAAGCCGATTTCCGGAACTCGCTTGACGAAATCTGCCTTGAGCTTGCTTGCGTCGAAATCCTGCCCGGGCACGATTCCGATCCTCGCGAACTTGGCGAGTTGCGGCGCGTCGGCGGCCGCCGGCGGATTGTCCTTCATGAGCTTGCAGAGCAACGTGAAATAGGCCGTCGCATCCATGCGATTGACCTGATCACGAACAGCAGTCTTCATGTCGATGGAAGCATCGACCTTGCCTTGGGGCGGTGTGTAGGGCTTGCCATAGGAGCTCAGCGGGACCAGCTTGCATTCGTCCTGCAGCTTGTGCACCTCGGCGTAGTCTTCGGGCGTGCCGGTGCAATAGATGCGGCCGAGCAGCCACACCATGCTGGTGGGCGACTTGTATTCCTTGACGCCGGGCGGCAGCGTGCCCTTCCATCCGGGGCCCGTGATGGCGTAGGTCTGCGCGCCGGTGCCGGTCGTCCGCTTGCCCGGCACCTGGAATACCGTCGTCCAGCCGTCCAGCATCGGGAAGAGTGCGTAACGACCCTTCATGTCCGGAATGCTGAGCACCCACGGTTCTTTGCCGACGTCGAAGAACGCACTGGTGTAAAGCGTGTCTGCATTTGGTGCCGTCACGTCGCGGAAGGACGCATCAGGATACTTGCGCAGCTTGATGATCTGGCCCATCGGCGCGCGCGTGCCGACCGGCGTTGCAACGTTGGTGATGACACGGCGCGTCATCTCCATCGTCACGAGCGGATAGCCGAAGATATAGGCGTCGGTGGCGAGTGCGAACTCCTCGAGTCCCTCGCCGATGCCGAGAAGTTCGCCGAGCTCGGCGTGGCCCATCGTGCTTATCGAGGAACTAGCGAGCAGGCTGATGCCGCCGATCGTTACGTTGCGACGGGTGATATCCATCATACGAACTCCGTTGAAATGAAGAACTGGAAATCTTTCGATGCGTTGGTCGCTCAATTCACCGAGCTAAGGGGAAACCCGCTCCTCTCTCGTCTCAATAGCAGGGCGGATACGGGTAATAGCCGCATGCCGGCCGCGCGTAGGGGTGATAGTACGCAGCCGCGCCATATGCGGCGCCTGCATACATCGCGCCGCGGAACGCGCTACGCCGGGCAACGCCGGCGAACGACATCGGCGTGAATGGCCGCCCGATGATGTCGATGAAGAGGGCAGCGCCACCGTCGGCGTCGGCAAGATCGCCTTCCAGAGTCTGGACATGGAAGGTGAGCTTGTCGCCCTCGAGCTTCGGGTTCTTGAGGACCACGACGGCGTCCTTGACTGAACCATCCTTGCCCAGCACGGAAACGGTCGCGTTCGGAGGATTTTTGGTGAAACTGTCGTCACCCGATCCCCACTCCGCGATCACGTCGGCGGTCGCCTGGTGGCCTGCGGACCGTACTGGACGGTCGGCAAATATGATGGAGCTGGGCGATACGCCGGTCAAAGTGAGTGTGTCGCCTTGCAACGTGGCGCCGCGGGAGTTGAGCACGAACAGCGACGGCACGATCTCGGGTTTGGCTGAGGCTGCTGGCGTGCCGATGGTCTTCATGGACGACGGTGCCGCCGCGTTCTGGGCGAGCGACGCACTGGCGCTGCAAAACGTCATGGCCAGGGCGAGAATTGCGATAATCCGATCTAGTCCAGCGATCCGCATGTGACGTTCACTCCTGTTTGCCGCTCGTCTTTTTCGTTTGCTGTTGCCTGCCAAAACCCAATGGTTAGCGGCAGGTATTCCAAATGCCTGCATGACGCGCTTCCCGGTTCACTGACAATCGAGGCACGCTCGCACAGCGTGCAGAATGATCTCTCGATGTCGCCGCGTCTTGCCATTTCGCGCCAATCATTCCGAGGTCGAGTTAGTCATTTCGAGGTCCTGAGAAGCGCTTGCCTGCCGGCTTTCGGGCAAAAGGACCGCATTTCGAGCCATTCGTCCGGTTTGACTGCTGTCGCCGATAGGCAATGGGTTGGATCTTCATCAAGCGCGCGAAGTTGCGGCTGAAGCTGCTGGCACCTGCGAAACCCAAACGCGCAGCGATGTCGGCGATGTTTTCGTCCGATTCCGCGAGCAGATGGCAGGCGGTGTCGAGCCGAACCTCCGCGACGAGCTCAGCGTAGGTGGTGCCCATCTCGGCAAGGCGGCGCTGCAGCGAGCGGGCACTGATGCCGAGCCGGTGCGCCGTTTGCGGGAGCACCGCACGGTCCTGGCGCAGCGACGCGGCGATGGCCGCCCGGACAGCGTATCGGGACGGCGTGGAGACTCGCTTCATGATGCGGCGCAAAACCTCCGCTCTTCCGACATATTCGCCAATGTTTACGCAGAAGACGCCATGACGTATGGCCATCGCGCGCCAAAATGCGACCTCGCCGACCGTTGCGAAGGGTAGCACCGGCATGATGCCGCAGCGTGGCAAGGTTGATCTCGAACTCAGTCTAAAGTAGCATCATGCGCAAGGCGCACGGTTGCATCACCTTGGGAGGCCGGGACAGCGGAAAGCCGTGTCGTCCCGGGGCACGACCATGAAGGCCATTGTCGTGGCGCGTTGCGCCCTGCTTGCACCTTTCGTCGAGGTTTTGAACGAGGCCGGGGCCCCGGCTGAACGGATGCTGAGCAGGTTCGGCCTGCCAGCACATCCCGAACAGAAGCCCAACGACTATTTCCCGCTCATTCCCGCCCTTCAGTTCGCAACGATTGCACAATCATCGCAGGGGATTACGGATCTTGGATTTCGGGCCGTCCAACGAATGCACTTTGGTCATATGAGTGACCAACTTCAAGCTGCGGTTCGCCACGCGCCGACCCTGTTTTCCGTCTTGGAGCAATGGTGTCAGCTTATCCAGATCGAAGACAACTTCGTCCGCTATTGGCTCGAGCGTCATGATGACCTCTTGAGGGTTTGCAACAGCATCTCCGGAACTGCTGGAACTCTGCATCTCGAGCATACGCAATGGCTGCAGAACGTGATGATGGTGTACGTCATCCGCCAGTTTGCAGGGCCGAATTGGGCGCCGGCGACGATCGCCTTTGAAGCTCGATACACGCCTGGTCCCGAGACCCAATCCCGGTGGCCTCACACCCGCTTCCTATCGGGTCAGAAGGTTTCATGGATTGATGTGCCCATTTCAATGCTGAGCTTGCCCAATCCGGTGAAGCCCGCGGCATCAGGTCCATCGGAGCGCGAGTTTCGGCGTATCGGCACCGATGCCATAACATCGCTCAAGATGATGCTTCCATCGTACCTGGATGAGGGCCCCCCCGGCATCGCCGAGGTGGCGGAGATCGCCGGGATCAGCGTAAGAAGCCTTCAGCGCGGCCTCGCAAGCGCAGGACTGACATACTCTCGTTTGCTCGATCAGGTCCGGTTCGAGAAAGGAGCCGACTTGCTGCGCAAGACGGACGCCAGAATAATCGATGTTGCGTTTGCCACGGGTTACACCGACCCGGCTCACTTTGCCCGTGCGTTCCGCCGCATGGCGGGCATAACGCCAAGCGAGTTTCGAGAGAACTCGCCGCGAGCCTAGCGATGCGAAAGTCCCACAGGAGCGTCGATTGCCGCGAGGCTCCAAAGTCTGCTTCGCCGGAGCGCACCGGCCCCCGCGACCGACATAGACGCGTCCGCGCGCCTCAAGCCGGCACGATCACCTTGCCGATCGGCCAGAGCGCGATGCCCGCGAGCTTGAGATGGGCCCAGGCGAAGGGGATGCCGATGATGGTGATCGCGAGGACCAGCGCGGTCAGGACGTGGCCGAGCGCCAGCCACCAGCCGGCGAGCACGAACCAGATGATGTTGCCGATCACCCCGAGCGGGCCGGTGCCTATATCCTCGACACCGGTGACGTCATAGCGATTGACCGCGCGCGAGCCGAACGGCAGCAGCGTGTAGACGGCGATGTTGAACGCCGCCCGCGCCCAGGGCAGGCCGATGATGGTGATGGCCATGATGATGGCAGCCACCAGCCAGCCGAACGCCATCCAGGCGCCGCCGATCAGGATCCAGAGGATGTTGAGCAGCATGGAAACGGGGGTCATGGGATGATCCAGAGGTCAATGACCCCGCTCATATAGGCACGAAATCTGTCGCTGCTAAGACGACCCGCCAGGCACAACCCGCTACCGCCCCTGGAATTTCGGATCGCGCTTCTCCATGAAGGCCTTGATGCCCTCGGCCATGTCCTCAGTCTTGAACAGCGGCAGGAGCTGCAGATAGACATGATGAACGTGGTCGGGGAAGTTTTCGTTCAGGCCCATCCGCATCATGCGCTTGGAGGCCTGCACCGCGAGCGGCGCGTTGGCGGCGATCTCGCGGGCGATCGCCGTGGCACGGCTCATCAGCTCGGCATCCGGCACCACCTCGTTGGCGAGGCCCCATTCCAGGCACTCGCGGGCGCCAAGCGTGCGGCCCGTGAAGATCAGCTCGGAGGCCTTGGCCCAGCCGAGCATGCGCGGCAACAGCCAGGTGCCGCCGGACTCCGGCACCACGCCGCGCTTGACGAAGGCTGCGGCGAGCTTTGCGGACTCAGCCATGATGCGGATGTCGCAGCCCAGCGCAGTATCCATACCGTACCCAGCCGCGCCGCCGTTGACGGCGCAGATGGTCGGCTTGTCCATCGCATGCAGGACCGTCGGCGGGGTGTTGCGGAGGTTGATCGTGGTCGGGGAGGACGCCGCGCTGAGGCCGTTTCCGTCGCGCTCCTTGCGCAGGTCGAGGCCGGCGCAGAACGCCTTGCCCTTGCCGGTGAGGATCACGACGCGGACATTCCTGTCCTCATTGGCCTCGGTCAGCAGACGGGCGAGATCGTTCAGCATCGGCCCGGAGATCGTGTTCATGCGCTCCGGCGCGTTCAGCGTGATGGTCGCGATGTGGTCGGCGACTGCGTAGAGGACTTCGTTGGCGGCGTCGGTCATGGGAGCCCCTCCTCATCGGTTCTTGTAGCCCGGATGAGCGAAGCGCCATCCGGGGCCTTAACTCGCACTGTCCCGGATATCGCTTCGCTCATCCGGGCTACGCAACGTCAGATCTTCCGGCCCACCTGCTCCCAATAGGGATCGCGAAGGCGGCGCTTGAAGATCTTGCCGGAATCTTCGCGCGGCAGCCCGGAGCGGATCTCGATGTGCCTGGGGACCTTGTAGTCGGCCAGATGCGCCTTCAACGCGGCGCGGACTCCGGCTTCATCGAGCGTGACACCGGCCTGCGGCTCGACCACCGCCATCAGCGCCTCACCGAATTCAGCGTCGGGGATGCCGAACACGGCGCAATCATGCACGCCGGGCACGGCATGCAGCACGGACTCGATCTCGGCCGGGTAGATGTTGACGCCACCCGAGATCACCATGTCGCGCTTGCGGTCGCAGATGAAGACGTAGCCGTCCTCGTCGATGTAACCGACGTCGCCGGAGGTGATGAAGCCGTCGCGGTCGATCTCGGCGCGCTTCTCCGGCTTGTTGTGATAGGTGAAATCGGCCATCTCGGCCATGCGGGAATAGATCTCGCCGATCTCGCCGACGCCAAGCACGCGGCCGTCCTCGCCGATGAACCGCAATTCGGCGCCCGGCGAAATCCTGCCGACGGTACCGGGCTTCTTCAGCGCGTCCTCCGACGTCGCGAAGGTGACGGCGCTGGATTCGGTCGAGCCGTAGAACTCGTAGATCACCGGTCCCCACCATTCGATCATGGCGCGCTTGACGTCTGCCGGGCATGGCGCGGCGGCGTGGATGACGTGGCGCAGCGAGGAGACGTCGTACTTTCTGCGCACCGGCTCGGGCAGCTTCATCAGGCGGATGAACATGGTCGGCACCATGAAGATGGTGTCGATCTCATAGCGCTCGATCAGTTCCAGGAACTCCTCGGCTTCGAAGCGCGGCATCAGCACCAGCGCGCCGCCGAGCTTGCCGGCACGGATGCCGAAGGAGTTCGGCGCCGAGTGATAGAGCGGGCCCGGCAGCAGCGCGCGGGCGCCGGGCTTGAGCCCGTAGATCATCGCGCGCATGCGCTCGCCGGCCGCGGCCTGCTCCGGCGTCGGCGCGTTGCGCCGCACGCCCTTGGGATGGCCTGTCGTGCCCGACGTGTAGATCATGTTCATGGGCTGCGGCACGATCGGGCCGTCATAGGGCCGGTGCTGCGCGAGCCACGTCTCAAAATCGATCGCGAAATCGGGCGTCGTCAGATGATCTGGATCGATCTTGTAGTTGGAGAGGATTTCCGGCGGCGTCGGCACGCTGAGCACGGTGACGCCCTTCGGTATCGCATCGCGCAAGGCATGCAGCATGTCGGCATGTCCGATCAGCACGGAAGTGCCGGTGTCGCCGAGGATGTAGGTGATCTCCTCCGGCTTGAAGTGCCAGTTGATCGGCACGCCATAGGCGCCGAGCCGCATCGCGGCGTAGGCGGCTTCGAGGAAGGCGATGTCGTTACGCATCAGCATGCAGACGCAATCGCCAGGCTTGACGCCGAGCTTGGCGAGGCCGGAGGCGATGCGGTCGCTACGGTCTGCGACCTCGGCATGGGCACGACGGCGCTCGCCGGAGACGATGCCGAGGAATTGGGGCGTTTCGCTCATTGTTGCTTTTCCGATCTTTCGTCGGGTTCGAGAATGCGGCCAAACCTACCGTCGTCATTCCGGGATGCGCCAAAGGCGCAGGCCCGGAATCCATACTCCCGATCGTGGTTATGGATTCCGAGCTCGATGCTTCGCATCGCCCCGGAATGACGGAAAGCTAATCCGCGAACTTCGGCGCGCGCTTCTCCAAGTTGGCGCGGACCGCTTCGGTTTGGTTGGCGCTGCCGATCAGCTTCTGCTGCTCGACGGACTCGGCAAGCAGCGCCGGGCCGGGATCGACCGCGAGATTGTTGAGCAGGCGCTTTGCCGCGCGGATCGCATCGGGGCTCTTGCCGGCGATCTCGCGCGCGGCTTCGAGGGCGCTCGCGCGCGGGTCGTCGCAGATGCGCGTGGCGAGGCCGTATGTCATGGCTTCCTGTGCCGAGAAGATGCGCCCTGTGTAGGTGAGATCGCGCAGGATGTCGTCGCGCACGAGCGAGGCCAGGATCGGCGTGCCGGCCATGTCCGGCACGAGGCCCCATTTGATCTCCATGATCGACATCCGCGCATCCGCCGAGAGAAAGCGCATGTCGGCACCGAGCGAGAGCTGGAAACCGCCGCCGAACGCAACGCCGTGCACGGCCGCGATCACGGGTACCGGAAGCTGGCGCCAGCCCCACACCGCAGCTTGCGGAAAGTTCGCCTGGCCGTGCGTGCGCTTGGTGAGATCGCGATTTTCGCCACCCGGAATTCCGTTGCCGCCCTTCTCCTTCATGGCGGCAAAACGCCCCATGTCGAGCCCGGCGCAGAAGGCGCGTCCTTCACCCGACAGCACGACGGCGCGCAGGCCTTTCTCCCTGGAAAGCCGCTCGGTTGCGGCGACAAGGGCCTCGAACATCGCCTGATCGAGCGCATTCATCTTGTCCGCGCGTACCAGCCGCACGTCGGCGACGCCTTCCGAGATCGAGATCGAGACGCGCTCTTCCATGGACGAATTCTCCCCTGTTCTTGTTCAGTGCCGCTTTACAGGACGCTGGCGGCCGGATTTAGTCAATCGACCAATTAACTGACAATCCCTACGGGGGAAACAGCCATGTTCAAGGAAAATCTTCTCGCCGGCCGGAGCATTCTCGTGACCGGCGGCGGCACAGGTCTCGGCAAGTCGATGGCGGCGCGCTTCCTCCAGCTCGGCGCCGACGTGCACATTTGCGGCCGACGTAAGATCGTCTGCGACGAGACCGCGACCGAGCTGATGGATCGCCATGGCGGCCGCGTCACCAGCCACGGCGTCGACATCCGCAACGCGCTCGCGGTCGAGGAGATGGTGGAGAACATCTTCCGCGAGGCTCCGCTGACCGACCTCATCAACAACGCCGCCGGCAATTTCATCTCGCGCACCGAGGAACTGTCGCCGCGCGGCTTCGATGCCGTCGCCAACATCGTCATGCACGGCACCTTCTACGTGACACATGCGGTCGGCAAGCGCTGGATCGCCTTGAAGCAGCCCGGCAACGTCGTCTCGATCACCACGACCTGGGTGCGCAACGGCTCGCCTTACGTGGTGCCGTCGGCAATGAGCAAGTCGGCGATCCACGCCATGACGATGTCGCTGGCGACCGAATGGGGCCGCTACGGCATCCGCCTCAACACCATCGCCCCGGGCGAGATCCCGACCGAAGGCATGAGCAAGCGCATCAAGCCCGGTGACGAGGCCGGCGCGCGTACCAAGGCGATGAACCCGATGGGCCGCGTCGGCACCATGGAGGAACTGCAGAACGTCGCCGTGTTCCTGATCTCCGGCGGCTGCGACTGGATCAACGGCGAGACCATCGCGATGGACGGCGCGCAGGCCCTCGCCATGGGCGGCAATTTCTATCAGCTCCGCGACTGGAGCGACGACGACTGGAAGACCGCGCGCGAGAGCATCATGGCGCAGAACGAGAAGGACCGGGCGAAGCGGGGGTGAGGACGCGTTGCGAGTGCGCGCATATGTAAGGGGCTAGGTCTTTCGCCCCGCCCTCACCTGTCGTCCCCGCGAACGCGGGGACCCATAACCACAGGGAACAATGTCGCGCGAGTCGGTAACTCCGAGTCTTCGCCAAACCACTTCCTGTGATTATGGGTCCCGGATCTGCGCGCGCCTATGGCGCGCTTGTCCGGGACGACAGCTTGCCTTCTCGCGTATTGTCTTTACTGGCAGATGACGCCACACTCCCAGGCATAAGAACAAGACGTCACGGGAGAAACATGTCCACACAGCCATTGGCGAACCTCGCCGACATGGTGCGCGAGCGCGCGAAGAGCCGCGGCAACGCCATCGCCTATGAATTCGAGAGCCGCCGCACCAGCTTTGCAGAGTTCGACATCAAGACCAACAAGGTCGCCAACGCCCTGATCGAGATGGGCCTGAAGAAGGGCGACCGTATCGCCTATCTCGGCAAGAACAGCGATCTCTATTTCGAGCTGCTGATGGGCGCGATGAAAGCCGGCGTCGTGATGGCGCCGGTGAACTGGCGGCTCGCGGGGCCCGAAGTCGCCTTCATCGTCGAAGACTGCAAAGCGGCGCTGCTTTTCGTCGGGCCGGAGTTCATCACACAGGTCCGCCAGATCAGGGACCGGCTGCCCGGCGTGCGCACCGTCATCACCACCGAAGGCGGCGCACCGGAGTGGCCGGACTTTACGGCCTGGCGCGATGCACAGAGTGGCGACGACCCGAAAGTGCCGATCGACACCAGGGACATCGCGATCCAGCTCTACACCTCGGGCACGACAGGCAAGCCGAAGGGCGCGATGCTGAGCCACGCGAACTTCCTCAACTTGGTGCAGACAGGCAATGCCGAGGACAAGCCGGAATGGAACCGGTGGTCGACCGATGACGTCTCGCTGGTCGCGATGCCGATCTTCCACATCGGCGGCTCCGGCTGGGGTGTGATGGGGCTCTATCATGGCGCCCGCGGCGTGATCGCGCGCGAATTCGATCCGACCAAGGTTCTGGACTTCTTCGAGCAGTTGGGCATCACGAAGCTGTTCATGGTGCCGGCGGCGATGCAGTTCGTTGTGCGGCAGCCGCGCGCCAGGACGGTCGATTTCTCGCGGTTGAAATACATGCTCTACGGCGCTTCCCCGATTCCGGCGGCGCTGCTGAAGGAGTGCATCGACGTCTTCAAATGCGGCTTCGTGCAGATGTACGGCATGACCGAGACCACCGGCACCATCGTCGCGCTGCCGCCGGAGGATCACGTCGAGGGACTCGAACGGATGCGCTCGGCGGGCAAGGCGCTACCGGGCGTCGAGATCGCGATCCTGGATCCGGACGGCAAGCCGCTGCCGCCGCGCCAGGTCGGCGAGATCGTGACGCGTTCGGGCTCGAACATGGCCGGCTACTGGAACTTGCCTGAAGCCACCGCTGCGACGCTGCGCAGCGACGGCTGGCTGCGCACGGGCGACGCCGGCTACATGGACGAGGACGGCTATCTCTACATCCACGACCGCATCAAGGACATGATCATCTCCGGCGGCGAGAACATCTACCCGGCCGAGGTCGAGAGCGCGCTGTGCGATCATCCTGATGTCGCCGAGGCCGCCGTGATCGGCGTGCCCGACGACAAATGGGGCGAGGCGGTGAAGGCGGTGGTGGTGATGAAACCGGGCAAGCAGGCGACCGCCACCGACATCATCAACTTCGCGCGCGAGCGTATCGCCGGCTACAAGACGCCGAAGAGCGTGGAATTCCTGCCGGCGCTGCCGCGCAATCCATCGGGCAAGATCCTGCGGCGGCAATTGCGGGAGCCCTATTGGGCGGGGAAGGATCGAAGGGTGAATTGATCCGCGGTCTATCCATTTCGTCGTCCCGGGGCGCGCGTAGCGCGAGCCCGGGACCCATATCCACAGGGTAGAGTTTGGCGACGACACGGAGTTGCTTTCCCGCGCCACACTTCTCCCTGGGGTTATGGGTCCCCGCCCCCGTGCGCAATTGCGCACTAGGCGGGGACGACTCGGGAGAGATAACGCGCGGTAACGACTCAATGCTTCCCCGGCCCCATATAGCCGAACAGGAACCCCGCCACTTTCCGCATCTGGATCTCCTCGCTGCCTTCGGTGATGCGGTAGCGGCGGTGGTGGCGGTAGATGTGCTCGAACGGCTTGTGGCGTGAATAGCCCATGCCGCCATGGACCTGCATGGCGCGGTCGGCGGATTCGCAGCAGAGGCGATTTGCCCAATAGTTGCACATCGAGACGCGATCGGAGAGCGTGCGCTCGATCTGTTCCTCGGTGAGCTGGTCCATCTCCCAGGCGGTCTTGCGGATCAACAGGCGCAGCATCTCGGCCTGGGTGGCGAGTTCGACCAGCGGAAACTGGATCGCCTGGTTCTCGGCGAGCGCCCGGCCGAACGGCTTGCGCTCGCGGGCATATTTGACGCTCTCGTTGATGCAGTAGACCGCAGCGCCCAGCGAGCTCGCCGCCTGCCGGATGCGGTTTTGGTGCACGAAGCACTGCGCCAGCGACAGGCCGCGACCGACCTCTCCGAACAGCGCATCTTCGGGCACGAACACGTCGGTGAAGCTGACGCGGGGATGATCGGTCGGCATGTTGAAGGTCCACATGTATTCCTCGACCTTGACGCCATAGCTCTTGGCCGGCACCAGGAAGCAGGTGATCCCTCGCGCATCGCCGTCGTTGCCCGACGTGCGCGCGAACAGCGCGCAGTGGGTGGCGACATGCATGCCGGTGGTCCACATCTTCTCGCCGTTGATGATCCAGCCCTTGACGTTGTCGCGGGTCGCAGGCACCGCGCGCGTTTCCATGTGGGTGGCATCCGAGCCGTGATGCGGCTCGGTCAGGCCGAACGTGATGCGGTACTTGCCCCTGATCGAGCCGTCGATCATCGCCTTCTGGTCGTCGCGGCCGTAGCGGTCGAGCATGGTGACGACGGGGAAGTTGCCGACGATCGAGTGCTCGTTCTGGAGATCGTTGTGGAGGCCAAGCCCCTTCGCTGCGAAGTGCTCGCGGATCACGGCCATCCAGAGGTTGGACCCGTCCTTGCCGCCATATTGCTTCGGCACCGGAAAACGCAGATGGCCGGCAGCGTCGGCGAGATCCTTGGCCTGGCGCAGCAGCGTTTCCCATTCGTGGCGCGGCAGACCGCCGTTCTCGAAATCGGTACGTGCCCATTCGCGGCGGTGGTCGAAGAAGCGGATGTTGTCGTCGGCCTCCTCCAGCGGCTTGATCTCGCGTTCGATGAAACGGTCGAGCTCTCCGAGATAGGCGACGAGATCGGCAGGCAGTGAGAAATCCAAGGGTTCTCTCCCGGAATGATTTTATCGTTTTGCGTTAAGGCGCTAGGGGCGTTAGTCCTTCGCGCGATTAAGCGGAGAAGAGCGCGCTCAAGTCAAGCAAGCCAAGGCGTGACGATTGCGCAAAGCACGCCAGCGCAATTCGATGGTGCTCCGTCGCCGACGCGCGCTACTATGCCACCAATATTCCTTGACGAGAAAATGCGGGGAGCGACCATGGAGCTGAAGTTTTCGAAAGTGGAACGCAAGGGGCCGATCACGATCGTCACGCTGTCGCGGCCCGAGGTCTACAACGCGCTGCACACCGATGCGCATTTCGAGCTTCAGAAGGTGTTCGACGATTTCTCCGGAGATCCGGAACAGTGGATTGCGATCGTCACCGGCGCCGGTGACAAGGCATTCTGCGCCGGCAACGACCTGAAGTGGCAGGCGGCCGGCGGCAAGCGCGGCTGGGACAAGGGCGGCTTTGCCGGCCTGACCTCGCGGTTCGACTGCGACAAGCCGATCATCGCTGCGGTCAATGGCGTCGCGATGGGCGGCGGCTTCGAGATCGCGCTGGCGTGCGACCTGATCATTGCGTCGGAGAACGCGACCTTCGCCCTGCCCGAGCCGCGCGTCGGCCTCGCCGCCCTCGCCGGCGGCCTGCACCGGCTGCCGCGGCAGATCGGGCTCAAGCGCGCGATGGGGATGATCCTGACCGCGCGCCATGTCAGCGCCAAGGAAGGGCTCGAGCTCGGCTTCGTCAACGAGGTCGTGCCGCAGGGCGAGGCACTCGCGGGCGCGCTGCGCTGGGCCGAGATGATCGCTAAGAATTCGCCGATGTCGATCCGGGCCTCGAAGCAGGCGATCCAGAAGGGGCTTGGCGTGTCGCTGGAACAGGCGATCGAGGAGCAGCGCGAGTATCCGGCGGTGAAGGCGATGGTCGCCTCGCAGGACTACATCGAGGGCCCGAAGGCGTTTGCGGAGAAGCGGCCGCCGAAATGGGTGGGGAAGTGACCCCGCTTTGCGTGGTCATTCCGGGGCGCGCCCCGCTTGGGCGCGAACCCGGAATCCATCAGGCGCCAGAACGCGTGGATGAATGGATTCCGGGTTCGTCGCTACGCGTCGCCCCGGAATGACGGCAGAGAGCGCGGGCGATTGCTTCAACACCGTCATTGCGAGCGCAGCGAAGCAATCCAGAATTGCATCCGCGGAAAGATTCTGGATTGTTTCGTCGCAAGAGCTCCTCGCAATGACGAGGAGAGGTTTACCTGTCTCTCGATAGCTCACGCTTATAGGACGCATAGTTCGGCTGATCGACGGCTAGCTTGTCCATCGTGGTCGCCCAGAGGTGATCGGCGAGGCCTGGGGTTGCGAGATCGACCTCGCCCTTGGCGATGCGCTCGGCGAGCGCGCGGTTGAGATCGGTAACCGAGCCATCAACACCAAGCAGCGCGCGCAGGCGCTCCACTTCCGCGGCATCGCTCCCCTCCTCCCGCGTCAGCTGCCGGGTCACGAGATCGAGGATGTTGACGGCGACGCGCAGCTTGAAGGCTTGGTGGCCGGAGATCAGCGGGTTGATGTCGTTGCGGAGGAAATCGGCGACGGACTTGGTCAGCTCGATCGGGGTCGGCTCGTCCTGCATGTGTCAGCTCCCGCGCGGCGCCAGGAGCCGCAACAGATCGATCTCGGTTTCACTCGCGCGGCGGCCGATCATGGCCCGTTCCATCGAATGGTCGGGTCCCTCGCGGAATCGCTGCATCATGCCGCCGCACATGATGCCCCAGCGCAAGGTGCCCATCACTTCCCAGAATTTTACGCGCGCTGCGTCGACCTTGCGGCCCGCCGCTTCATAGCCGGCGAACAGCTCCTCGCGCGGGCCAAAACCGCCGACCGGCTTGTCGATCTCCCCGAAGCGCCACGAGTTGACACAGACCCAGCCGAGATCTTCCATGGGATCGCCGAGATGGGCGAGCTCCCAGTCCAGCACCGCGCGCACGCCCTCGGCGCCGATGATGAGATTGCCGTTGCGGAAATCGCCATGCACCAGCGTGGTCTCGGGCGCGGGACCGGGATCGTGGTCGCGCAGCCAGCGCAGCGCCAGCTCGAACACCGGCTTGGGCCAGTTCAGGCTGCGATAGTCGCGCTCGAATTCGGCGATTTCCTGGGTCGCGCCCCGGATGCGCAGTTCGGGCAATCTGTCCTGCGGCAGCCTGTGAAGGGCCGCAAGAATGCCGCCGATCTGCCGCGCCAGAAGCGGCCGCGCCGTGGCGTATTCGTCGTCGCGCAAAATCTTGCGCGCGATGGTCTCGCCCTCGACCCGCTGCATGATGAAGCCGGTGCCGAGATCGTCTTCCGGCACCAGCACATGCATCACGCGCGGTGACGGCACACCGGCCTCGTAGGCGAGCTGCATCAGCTGCGCTTCCGCGGCAAGACCCGCCGCACGCGTCGGTGCTGCGCCGTAGCCCTTCGGTGAGCGGCGGAGGATCGCGCCGATCGGTCCATCGGGATGCACGATGTCGAAGCGCCAGGTTTCCTGGCTGGCGCCGCCGGACAGCTTGGCCGCTCCAGTGACGCCGCTCGCCCCGCTGCACCAGCGCGCGACGCTTCGAGAGAGTTCGACCTCGATCATTTGCCTTTGAACTGCGCGGGCCGCTTCTCGAGGAACGCGCCGACGCCCTCCCGGAAGTCCTGGGTGTCGCCGGCACGGAGCTGGCACTGGAACTCGAGATTCAGCTGATCCTCGAAGGAATTTTCCGGACTGTCCCAATAGAGCTTGCGGATCAGCGACAGTGCCACCGTCGGGCCGCTCGCTAGATCGCGCGCGAGCTTCATCGCCTCCTCCATCAGCACGCCGTCGTCATAGACGCGGTTGACGAGCCCCCATTCCAGCGCCTTCTCGGCCGGAAGCCGCTCGCCCATCAGCGACAATTCGATCGAACGCGCGCGGCCGACGAGCCGCGGCAGCAGCCAGGTCGAGCCGCAATCCGGCACGAGGCCGATGCGGCGGAAGGCCTGCAGGAAATATGACGAGCGCGCGCACAGGATCATGTCGCCGAGCAGCGCGAAGCTCATGCCGGCGCCGGCGGCGGGACCGTTGACCGCGGTGACGATCGGGCAATGCAGATTGCGGATGCGGCGCAGGAAAGGGTGGAAGCCGGTTTCCAGCGTCAGGCCGGCCTTGGTCTTCTTCGACTGATTGTTGCGGCCCTGCAGATTCGCACCGGTGCAGAACGCGCGGCCCGCGCCGGTCAGCACCACGCAGCGCACCTCGTCCCTCTTCTCCTCGATCGCATCGAGCGCCTCGGCAAGGCCACCCAGCATGTCGACGGAGACCGCGTTCATCACCTCCTGATGGTCGAGCTTGAGGATTGCGACCGCGCCATCGAAATCGAGCGTGACGTGTTTGAACTGCATGGTTTCCTCGTCGGTTGCGGCTTGCGACAGTTTCGCAGACCGGAATTACTTTTTGCCGGGGCGCATATTTGATTTTTGTCGCGACCTTGTCCATGGTGATCGGCGCATGGCAAGCAATCTTGTGCGCAGCGGCTGATGCTGCAGCATGCCAGGATGACTTGCCGAGACCTTGCCAATAGCAGGAAACGCGCATGAACCTTTTCGACCTCTCCGGCCGCGTCGCCGTGATCACCGGCGGCAATGGCGGCATCGGGCTCGGCATCGCCCAGGCGCTCGCGGCCCAGGGCTGCAACGTCTCGATCTGGGGCCGCAATGCGGACAAGAACAAGGCTGCGGCCGCCAGCCTGGCCGGCCTTGCCGGCAAGGTCGACACCCGCGTCTGCGACGTCACCGATCCCGCGTCGGTCAACGCAGCGATGAAGGCGACGCTCGATGCGTTCGGCCGGGTCGACGGCTGCTTCGCCAATGCCGGCATCGGCGGCGGCGGCCGGCGCTCCTTCATCGAGCGCACCGAGGAGGAATGGCGCACGATGTTCGCGACCAATCTGGACGGCGTGTTCCACGCGTTCCAGGCCGCGGCGAAACACATGACCGAGCGCGCCAATGCCGGCGATCCCTTCGGCCGCCTCGTCGCGACCTCGAGCCTCGCCTCGATCTTCGGCACCGCGCGCAACGAGCACTATGCGGCGACCAAGGCGGCGATCAACGCGCTGGTGCGCGCGCTCGGCGTCGAGCTGGCGCGCCACGGAGTCACCGCGAATGCGATCCTGCCGGGATGGATCAAGAGCGACATGACGGCAGGGCTCATGGCCAACGACAAGTTCGTCGGCAACGTCATGCCGCGGATTCCGATGCGGCGCTTCGGCGAGGCGTCCGATTTCGGCGGCATCGCAGTGTATCTGATGAGCAAGGCCTCTTCTTATCACACCGCGGACACGTTCGTGATCGACGGCGGCTATACGGCGTTTTGATCTTTCGAGTACCGCCGGATGGAGCGAGGCGCGATCCGGGACGGCCAAAGCAAAACAGACCCGGATTTCGCTACGCTCCGTCCGGGCAACAAACTCTGAGGGAATGGGCAAATGTTCTCACACGTCATGATCGGCACCAACGACCTCGACAAGGCCAAGACGTTCTACGACAATCTGCTGAGCACGCTCGAGGTCCGGCCAGCCAGGGTCGACGGCCATCGCATCTTCTACATCACCAAGACCGGCGTGTTCTCGGTCTCGAAGCCGATCAACGGCGAACCGGCGACCTGCGCGAATGGCGGCACGATCGGCTTTGCCTGCGGCTCCCCGGAGCAGGTCGACGCCTGGCACGCGGCTGGTGTCGCAGCCGGCGCAAAATCCATCGAGGATCCGCCAGGGGTGCGTCAGGGCCCTGGCGGCAAGCTCTATCTCGCCTATCTGCGCGACCTCGACGGCAACAAGATCTGCGCGATGCACCGGATGCCGAACTGAGCTGGCTCCAAACTCGGTGTCGTCCCGGCGAACGCCGGGACCCATAACCCCAGGAAGCGGTTATGGGACAAGTTGGTCACTCCGAGTCTTCGCCAAACGTCTCCCTGTGGCTGGGTCCCGGATCTGCGCTTCGCTTGTCCGGGACGACACTGGAGAGAGTTCTCCAGCCTCATTCAAACAACATTTCAAACGACCTCGCGATATTCCATCGCGTGGCACGGCTCGGCGCGAACAAATGCGCGCTCGCACTTTGGCCTCACTGGCACTATTCTGCCGCCAGAACGATCTCAGCGTCCCCGGGAGGAACAATGACAAAACACGCCTACATTCCCCGCACCACCAACTACACTCTCAATCCCGGCGACGAGCTCAACGACCTCCGGATGTCGGACCAGGTCCGTCCGCTCTATGACCACGTCAAGAAGTTCATCCGCGACACCGTCGAGCCGATGTCGATCGAGTTCGCCAAGGCGGGCGAAGGCAAGGAGGATCGCTGGAGCTTCACGCCGAAGCAGCTCGAGGTGCTGGAGAAGGCCAAGAACAAGGCCAAGCAGGAAGGTCTCTGGAACTTCTTCCTGCCCGATGACGAGACCGGCCAGGGCCTGAAGAACCTCGACTACGCCTATATCGCCGCCGAGCTCGGCAAGAGCCCGCTGGCCTCCGAGACCATGAACTGCTCCGCGCCCGACACCGGCAACATGGAGGTGCTGGAGCGCGTCGGCACCAAGGAGCAGAAGGAGAAATGGCTGAAACCGCTGCTCAACGGCGAGATCCGCTCGGCCTATGTCATGACCGAGCCGAACGTCGCCTCCTCCGACGCCAAGAACATCTCGACCACCGCCAAGCTCGTCGGCGACGAATGGGTCATCAACGGCGAGAAGTACTACATCTCGGGTGTCGGCGATCCCCGCTGCAAGATCCTGATCGTGATGGTGAAGACCAATCCCGACGCGGCGCCGAGCAAGCAGCAGTCGCAGATCCTGGTGCCGCGCGACACGCCCGGCGTCGAGGTGCTCGGCCCCATGCACGTGTTCGGCCAGGACCATGCCCCGCGCGGCCACATGCACATGCGTTTCAACAACGTGCGCGTGCCAAAGGAGAACATCCTGCTCGGCGAAGGCCGCGGCTTCGAAATCTCGCAGCTCCGCCTCGGCCCGGGCCGCATCCATCACTGCATGCGCACCATCGGCAAGGCCGAGAAGGCGCTCGACCTCATGGTGCAGCGCGGCCTCACCCGCGAGGCCTTCGGCAAGAAGATCGCCCATCTCGGCGGCAACATGCAGATCATCGCGCAGGCGCGCTGCGAGATCGAGGCGATGCGGCTGATGGTGCTGAAGGCCGCCAAGGCGATGGACGTGCTCGGCAACAAGGAGGCCCGCGTCTGGGTCTCCATGGTCAAGGCCATGGTGCCGGAGCGCGCCTGCAAGATCATCGATCAGGCGATCCAGATGCACGGCGCCACCGGCATCTCGCACTGGACCCCGCTGGCCGAAATGTATCAGGACGTGCGCCACCTGCGCTTTGCCGACGGCCCGGACGAGGTGCACTGGATGGTGGTCGGCCGCCACGAGCTGAGCATGGCGTAAGGGTCTCTCCCTCTCCCCGTTCTTACGGGGAGATGGTTGGGTGAGGGGTCTCTCTCCGCACTCGCGATCGCTGAGGCACCTGTACCCCCTCACCCGAATTCGATCTTCGATCGAATTCGACCTCTCCCCGCAAGCGGGGGAGAGGTGAAGAAAGCAAGCCCCTGGAGCCATCATGGACTACGCCGCCAGCGACCTGACGCCACGCGAGCGCTACAAGGTGCTGACCTCCTTCATCTTGCCGCGGCCGATCGCGTGGGTGACCTCGCTCGGGCCGACCGGCGTGGTCAACGCCGCCCCGTTCAGCTTCTTCAACGCCTTCTGCGAGGATCCGCCGCTCTGCATGTTCGCGGCGAACCGCAAGCCGAACGGCGAGGACAAGGACACGTTCCTCAACATCCAGCGCACCGGCGAGTTCGTGGTCAACCTCGCCGACGAGCCGCTGGCGAAAGCGATGCACGAGAGCAGCGGCGATTTTCCGCCCGAGATCGGCGAGCCCGACTATCTCGGCCTGAAGCTGGCGCCATCCACCAGCATCGCGGTGCCGCGCCTCGCCGACACGCCATGGGCGATGGAGTGCAAGCTCTGGAAGCTGATCGACGTCAACGATGATCGCCGCCTGATCATGGGCGAAGGCATCCACTTTCACATCCGCGACGAGCTCTGGGATCCCGAGGCGATGCGGGTGCACATGGAGCGCTATCACCCGATCGGCCGCATGTTCGCCGACCGCTATTGCCGCACCGATGATCGCGTGGTGTTTCCGGCGGCCGAAGGCGCCAAGACCAGATAACCGAACCCGGGAGCGAGATGATGCCGGAAGCTTTTCGCGACAACGAAGAACGCAGCCGGTTCGAGCTCGACGTCGACGGACCAATCGCCTTCGTGACGTACCGCAAGACCGACAGTGCGATCACGCTGGTGCACACCGAGGTGCCGCCGGAACTGGGCGGCCGCGGCATCGGCTCGAAGCTCGGCCGCGCCACGCTGGATGCGGTACGGGCGCAGCGACGCAAGCTTTCGGTCGAGTGCGATTTCATCCGCAATTTCATGCGGAAAGATCCCGGCTACAACGACCTCCTGGTGGATGACGGGGACACGCATGCCGAGCTGCAGCCGAGCTATCGTGCCGGCTGCTTCTGCGGCACCGTGGAGGTCGAGGTGACCGGCAAGCCGATGTTTGCAGGCTATTGCCATTGCGCCGACTGCCAGGCGTGGTCAGCGGCGCCGATCAACGCGTTCAGCCTGTGGAAATCGGACGGCGTGCGCATCACCAAGGGCGAGGCGGAGCTCGGGACGTTCAACAAGACCGAGCATTCCTATCGAAAGTTCTGCAAGCGCTGCGGCGGCCACGTCATGACCGAGCATCCGCGGATGCGGCTGATCGATGTCTACGCCAATCTGCTGAAGGGATACCAGCACCAGCCGACCCTGCACGCGAACTACGCGAGCAAGATGGTGTCGGTCCGGGATGGCCTGCCGAAATATGCCGACCTGCCGGCGGAGCTCGGCGGCTCCGGCGAGATGCTGCCGGATTGACCGTAGGGCGGATTAGCGAAGCGTAATCCGCCGAACACATGCGGGACGAAGAATGGCGGATTACGCCTACGGCTAATCCGCCCTACGCAGTTACGTCGCCGGTGCGAGCTTGTCCTGCGTCCTGGTCTCGAAATCGCTCGCGTCGTGCCGCTCGTGGAGCTGGCTGGCGGGATCGCCGGAGATGCGGTTGACCATGCGGCCGCGCTTCACGGCTGGACGCTTGGCGATCTGGTCGGTCCAGCGCTGCACGTTCTTGTAGTCCTGCACCGAAAGGAATTCGCCGGCGCCATAGACCAGCCCCTTGGCGAGCGCGCCATACCAGGGCCACACCGCCATGTCGGCGATGGTGTATTCCTTGCCCGCGAGATATTCGTTGTCGGCGAGGCGGCGGTCGAGCACGTCGAGCTGGCGTTTGACTTCCATCGCGAAACGATCGATGGCGTATTCGATCTTGAATGGCGCGTACGCATAGAAATGGCCGAAGCCGCCGCCGAGATACGGCGCGCTGCCCATCTGCCAGAACAGCCAGGACATCGCCTCGGTGCGTGTCTTGATGTCCTTCGGCAGGAAGGCGCCGAACTTCTCGGCGAGGTAGAACAGGATCGAGCCGGACTCGAACACGCGGATCGGCTCGGGTCCGGAGCGGTCCATCAGCGCTGGAATTTTGGAGTTCGGATTGATATCGACGAAGCTGCTGCCGAACTGATCGCCGTTGCCGATCTTGATCAGCCAGGCGTCGTATTCAGCGCCCTTGTGGCCGAGCGCCAGGAGCTCCTCCAGCATCACCGTCACCTTCACCCCGTTCGGCGTCGCCAGCGAATAGAGCTGCAAGGGGTGCTTGCCGACCGGCAGCTCCTTCTCGTGAGTGGGCCCGGCGATCGGGCGGTTGATGCTGGCGAATTGCCCACCGTTCTCCTTGTTCCAGGTCCAGACTTTGGGCGGCACGTAGGCGGGGGCATCGGTCATGCGGGGCTCCGGGAAAAAGGATGCGTCTGCATTAATTAGCCCGCGATCGGCCGATGGCAAGCCCTCCTAGACGCATTGCCGGGCGGGGCATCTCACCGTTTCGTCATGGCAAGCTCCCTCCCCGTCATTCCGGGGCGCCCGCAGGGCGAGCCCGGAATCCATCGGGCCGCCAGGAATGCTCTGAAAAAATGGATTCCGGGCTCGTCGCTTCGCGACCGCCCGGGATGACAGAGGGCAGGCAGCAGCGCAACGTCTACACGCAAGATGCATCGCCGAATCCGGCGTGGCATCGCGCGTGTCGATCGGCTAGCGTCACTTTGCTTCCTGAGCGAAAGCAACGCGAACGCAAAAGCCGCCGGGAGAGAGCCATGAAATCGCCGATCTGCGACATGCTGGGTATCGAGTTCCCGCTGCTCGCCTTCAGCCATTGCCGCGATGTCGTTGCCGCCGTCAGCCGCGCCGGCGGCTTCGGCGTGCTGGGCGCGACCGTGCACACGCCTGAGACGCTCGAACGCGAACTGGCATGGATCGATGCGCATGTCGACGGCAAGCCCTACGGCATCGACGTGTTGATACCCGAGAACATCTCGACCGCGGGCGAGAAGGACGTCACCTGGAAGAGCCTGGAGGCGCGGGTGCCGCAAGAGCATCGCAACTATACGCGCGACCTCCTGAAGAAGTACGACATCGAACTGATCACCACGGAGGTCGCGGACGACCAGCCGCAGCCGTTCGATGCCAAGACGGCGCTTGAGCTGCTCGAAGTCTCTTTTCGTCATCCGATCCGGCTGATCGCCAACGCGCTGGGCGTGCCGCCGAAGGCGATGATCGAGATGGGCAGGAAACACTGCGTCCCCGTTGCGGCACTGGTCGGCGCCAAGGAGCACGCGCTGCGCCAGGTCGCGGCCGGCGTCGACATCCTCGTGGTGCAGGGCACCGAGGCCGGCGGCCATTGCGGCGAGGTCTCGACCATGGTGCTGGTGCCGGAGGTGATCAAGGCGATCAGGAAGATCCGCGACGTGCCGGTGCTCGCGGCCGGCGGCATCATGACGGGACGGCAGATGGCCGCCTGCATGGCGATGGGCGCGGCGGGCGCGTGGACCGGGTCGGTGTGGCTTGCGACCGTCGAGGCCGAGACCACCGAGATCTTTCGCGAGAAGATGATCGCGGCCTCCTCGCGCGACGCCGTGCGCTCGAAGGGCCGCACCGGCAAGCCGGCGCGGCAACTCCGCTCGGTCTGGACCGATGCCTGGGATCGCGCGCCGGAAAGCCCCGGCGCGCTGCCGATGCCGATGCAAAGCATCATCAGCCGCGACGCCTTCCATTCGATCGACCGCGCGGCGGCGAGCGGGAATGCGAGGGCGCGCGATCTCGTGAGTTACTTCGTCGGCCAAGGCGTCGGCCTTGTCGACAGCGTGAAATCAGCAGGCGCGGTGGTGCAGGAATTCAAGGAAGAATTTGCGGAAGCCGTCGAGCACATGAATGCGCTGGTGGCGGAGTAGGTGTAGACCCTCATGGTGAGGAGGCGCGCAAGCGCCGTCTCGAACCATGAGAGCCCGCGGCCCATCCTTCGAGACGCCTGCTTTGCAGGCTCCTCAGGATGAGGTCGAGATTTCTGAAAGAGCAAAGAAGCAAGAACAATGACTGTTTCCGAAGACCGCATTCCCGTCATCGTCGGCATCGGCGAGATCGTCGATCGACCGAAGGAGATCACCGACGGCCTCGAGCCGCTCGACCTGCTCGAACAGGCGCTGCGGCGCGCCGAGGCCGATGCGGGCGCAAGACTGCTCGGCGAGGTGCAGTCGCTCGACGTCGTCAATTTCCTGAGCTGGCGCTATCGCGATCCCGAGCAGCTTTTGGCGCAGCGTCTCGGCATCTCGCCCGCGCATTGTTATTACGGCCCGGTCGGCGGCGAGAGTCCGATCCGCTACATCCACGAGGCCGCAAAGCGCATTGCGCGCGGCGAATGCACCGTGGCGGCCGTGTGCGGCGCGGAGGCGCAGTCGACCGCGACCAAGGCGGAGCGTGCGAGCGTCGATCTGCCATGGACCCCGTTCGCCCATGACGTCGAGGAACCCAAGCGCGGCGCGGCGTTCCAGAAGCCGCTGGCGGTCAAGCTCGGCGTGTTCCGTCCCGTCACGGTCTATCCGTTCTATGAGGCGGCCTCCTCTGCCCATTGGGGCCAGACGCCGCGAGAGGCGATGGCCGAGTCCGGTGTGCTGTGGTCGCGTTATTCCGAAGCCGCCGCGCACAATCCGAATGCCTGGCTGAAGCGGTGCTATACGCCCGAGGAGATCACGACGCCGACCGCCGACAACCGCCTGATCGCATGGCCCTACAACAAGCTCATGGTTGCCAACCCGAGCGTCAATATGGGCGGCGCGCTGCTGCTCACCAGCCTTGCCAAGGCGCGCGCCGCGGGGATTCCCGAGGATAGGCTGGTCTACCCGCTCGGCGGCGCCTCGGCGGAGGAGCCGCGCGACTATCTGCTGCGGGACCAGTTTTACGAGAGCCATCCGCAGAACGCGGTGCTGAACGCCGTGATGGACCTCTCCGGCGGCGACGGCAGAAAGTTCGATGCGATCGAGCTCTATAGCTGCTTCCCCTGCGTGCCCAAGATGGCGCGGCGGACGCTTGGGCTCGGCGACGACGTGCAGCCGACCGTGACCGGCGGCCTCACCTTCTTCGGCGCGCCGCTCAACACCTACATGACGCATGCGGCCTGCGCGATGGTGCGGCGCCTGCGCGGCGGCGCCGAGCTCGGCCTGCTCTACGGCCAGGGCGGCTTCGTCACCAAGCATCATGCCTTGGTGGTGTCGAAGACCCCGCCGCGCGAGGCGCTGGTCCAGGAGACGAGCGTGCAAACGGAGGCTGACCGCAACAAGCGCGCGGTGCCGGAGTTCGTCACCGAGGCCGGAGGCAAAGGCAAGGTCGAGAGCTTTACGGTGCTCTATGGCCGCAGCGGCGATGTCGAGCACGGCGTGGTGATGCTGCGCACCGAAGACGACCGGCGCACGCTGGCGCGGATTCCGGCGACCGACGGCGCGGCGCTCGCGCATCTGCTCGACATGGACCGCACGCCGGTCGGCTCAATCGGCGAGGTCGCGATGGCCGCGGATGGCGTGCCGGAGTGGCGGATGGCGTGATCTCGCTCTCGTGTCCCGGACGCGGTGCGGCATGTAATGCCGCTCCGCAGAGCCGGGACCCAAAAAGGCAGCACGGCACAGAAGGAGAGATGGGCCCCGGCTCAGCAGCGCATCATTGCATGCTGCGCCGCGTCCGGGGCACGAGACCACCCTAGCTCTTCGGTGCCTGCTTCTCAGACGCCGTTGCCGGCTTACCCTTGGCACCGACGACGCGCACCTGATCGCCATCCGAGAGACCATCCGGCGGGGCGGTGATGACGCGATCGTCCGGCGCAATGCCCGACGCGAGCTCGATTTCCCGGCCGAGATCACGCGCGATCGTCACAGGCTTGAACAGCACCTTGTCGTCCGCACCGACGGTCGCAACACGCAGGCCGCTGCCGTTGAAGATCAGGGCGCTGGCGGGGATGCTGAGCGGCGCGGAGTCGCGCTGGAGGCTGAGCTTCACGCTGGCATAGCCGCCGGGCATCAACTCCCCTCTGGAATTGTCGAGCCCGAGCTGCATGCGCGTGGTGCCGGAGGCGACGTCGACGGCCTGCGATGAAGCCTCCACCGTCGCCTGAAAGGTCCGGTTGGGATATTCCGGCAGCGTGATGATCGCCTTGGCCCCGATCTTGATCGCCGGCACGTAGTTCTGGGGCACGTTGACGTAGACGCGCAGCTTGGTGATGTCCGAGATCACGAACATCGCCGGGCCCGAGCCGCCGCCGGCATTGATGAGCGCGCCGACGTCGGTGTCGCGCGCGGTGACGACGCCGTCGAACGGCGCCGTGATCTTCTTGTAGCCGGCGAGCGCTTCCAGCCGTTCGACATTGGCCTGCCCCGAATTGACGGCGGCCTTCTTGTTGGAGAGGTCGGCGGTGCGCTCGTCGATCTCCTGCGCGGAAACGAAGTTGGAGGCGACCAGCGTCTTGCGCCGGTTCAGCGTTGCCTCCGACAGCCTGGCGCTGGCCTGCTGGCTGGCGAGGTCGGCGCGGGCTTGCAGCAGCTGCTGATCGAGGTCGGGCGCCTCGATCTCGGCAATCACCTGGCCGGCCTTGACGCGCGCGCCGATGTCGGCGCTCCACCTCGTCAGGTAGCCCGACACGCGCGCGAAGATCGGGGCGCGGTAGTAGGCTTCCAGCCGGCCCGGCAGCTCGATGGTGGCGTTGAGTTCCTTGGCATTGGGCAGCGTCAC
This sequence comes from Bradyrhizobium sp. R2.2-H, assembly GCF_004346455.1. Classification (NCBI taxonomy): domain Bacteria; kingdom Pseudomonadati; phylum Pseudomonadota; class Alphaproteobacteria; order Hyphomicrobiales; family Nitrobacteraceae; genus Bradyrhizobium; species Bradyrhizobium sp. R2.2-H. The sequence continues at coordinate 733,319 of NZ_SMBR01000001.1, read as the reverse complement.
TGCCACGCTGGGAATGGCCTGGTCGTCAGTCCATTCTTTCAGCTTGGAGCCCTGCTCCTCGCGGGCTCTGATGCCCGTGCCCACGACGAGGCCTGCCGCAATCAGCGCCACCACGCCGAAGATGCCCAGTTTCCGGTGCGAGACCGGGGAGCGGGGTTCAGTGGGCGACATGCGGAGTCTCCAATGAGGCGGCGGCTTCGGCGCCTTGTTTCTTGTGAACCATGCTGAACACCACGGGAACAAACATCAGCGTGGCGAAGGTTGCAAAGATCAGGCCGCCGATCACGGCCCGGCCGAGCGGTGCATTCTGCTCGCCGCCCTCACCCAACCCGAGCGCCATCGGCGCCATGCCGATGATCATGGCGAGCGCGGTCATCAGCACCGGGCGGAACCGGACGAAGCCGGCTTCGAGCGCCGCGGCGATGGGATCGCCGAGTTCCTCGTAGCGCTCGCGGGCAAAGGAGATCACGAGCACGCTGTTGGCAGTGGCAACCCCCATGCACATGATGGCGCCGGTGAGCGCCGGCACCGACAGCGTGGTCTCGGTCATGAACAGAATCCAGACGATGCCGGCGAGCGCGGCCGGCAAGGCGGTGATGATCACGAACGGGTCGGACCAGGACTGGAAGTTCACGACGATCAGGAAGTAGATCAGCACGACGGCCCCGAGCAGGCCGAACAGCAGGCCGGTGAAGGCGCTGTTCATGGTCTGCACCTGGCCGAGCAGCACCACGGAAGAGCCCTTCGGCACATCCTTCGCGGTGTCGGCGATCAGCTGGCGGATGTCGGCGGCAACCGCGCCGAGATCGCGGCCCGAGGTCGTGGCAAAGATCTGCACCATGGACTGGATGTCGTATTGCGAGACCACGGCGCTCGAGGTCAAGCGCTTGATGTCGGCGATGCCGCCGAGGATCGGCGACTGCGCATTGCTGGCCGCGGTGATCGGCAGGGTCTGCAGCGCACTGAGCGAGTCGATCTGGTATTGCGGCGTCTGCATCACGATCGAATAGGACACGCCGTTGTCGGGATTGAGATAATAAGTCGGCGCCACCTGCGAGGAGCCGGCGAGATTGACCACGAGACTGTTGGTGACGTCGCGCTCGGTCAGGCCGACATATTGCGCGCGGGTTCGGTCGACATCGATGTTGAAGGTCGGGTTGTTCGGCGACTGCTGGATGCGCGCATCGGCAACGCCGGGAATCTTGCGGACCTTCGCCAGCAGGCTGTTGGCATAGGCGAAATTCGCGCTGACATTGGCGCCGCGGATTTGCAGGTCGATCGGCGCCGGCGCGCCGAAATTCAGGATCTGGCTGACGATGTCGGCCGGCAGGAACGCAAAGCTCACGCCTGGAAACAGCCGCGGCAACTGCTCGCGCAGCACGCGGACATGCTCTTCGGTCGGCTTGTGGCCTTCCTTCAGCTTGATCTGAATGTCGCCGTCCTGCGGGCCGATCACGCCGGTGTTGTTGTAGGTCATGTTGATACCGGAGATCGGCATGCCGATATTGTCGGTCATGGTCTCGATCTCGCCCGGGATCAGCTTGCGCACCGCCTTTTGGACATCGGCGAGCTGGTTGGCGGTCTCCTCGACTCGGGTGCCTACTTGCGTGCGGACATGCATCAGGATGTTGCCGGCATCGACGGCTGGGAAGAAGTTGCGGCCGAGGAACGGCACCAGCGCGAAGGACGCGCCGACGATGCAGATGAAGCCGATGACGAACACCGCCCGGTGCGCCAGCGCCAGGCCAAGGAGGCCGCGATAACCACCACGGATGCGCTCGAACCGCGCCTCGAATCCGCGCTGGAACCAGACAAAGGGATTGCGCGATGCTGGGGGCCCGCCCTCGTGATGGACATGCGCCTTGAGCAGATAGTTCGCCATGGTCGGCACCAGCGTGCGCGACAGGATGAACGACCAGATCATCGCGAACATCACGGCTTCCGCCATTGGCACGAACAGGAAGCGCGCGACGCCTGAAAGGAAGAACATCGGCACGAACACGATGCAGATGCAGAGCAGCGACACGAAGGCCGGCGTCACGATCTGGTTGGCGCCGTCGAGGATGGACTGCTCGACCGGCTTGCCCTGCTCCAGATGGTAGTTGATGTTCTCGATCGTGACCGTGGCGTCGTCGACGAGGATGCCGACCGCGAGCGCGAGGCCGCCGAGCGTCATGATGTTCAGCGTCTCGCCGATCGCCGACAGCATGATGATGGCGCCCAGAACGGACAGCGGGATCGAGACCGCGATGATGATGGTCGAGCGCCAGCTGCCGAGGAACAGCAGGATCATGACGCTGGTGAGCAACGCCGCGATCACGCCCTCGAAGGCGACACCCTGGATCGCGCCGCGGACGAACACCGACTGATCACCGATGAAGCCGATCTTCAGTGCGTCGGGCAGCTGATCCTTGACGTCGATGACCTTCTGCTTGATGCCGGCGATGATATCGAGCGTCGATGTCGCGCCCGCCTTCAGCACCATCATCAGCACCGAGCGGTTGCCGTCGACATGAACGATGTTGGTCTGCGGCGGATTGCCGTCTCGCACGGTCGCGACGTCTCGCACATAAACCATGGCGCCGTTGACGGTCTTGATCGGCAGATTGCCGAGTTCCTCGATCCGGAGCGGCGAGTTGTTGAGCTGGATGTTGTACTCGAACTGGCCGATCTTCTGGGTGCCGACCGGTGTGATCAGGTTCTGGGCAGCCAGCGCATTGGCGACGTCCTGGCCCGAGAGGCCGCGGGCCTGGAGCGCGGTAGGATTGAGATCGATCTGGACCTGGCGCTGCTTGCCGCCGAACGGATAGGGAATCGCCGCGCCCGGCACGGTCACCAGAGGTGTGCGGAGCTGGTTGATGCCGATGTCGGCGAGGTTCTGCTCGGTGAGGCCGTCGCCCGACAGCGCCACCTGGAGGATCGGCACGGTGGAGGCGGAGTAATTCAGGATCAAGGGTGGCGTCGCGCCCGGCGGCATCTGCTTGAGCAGCGTCTGCGAGATCGCGGTGACCTGCGCGTTGGCGGTGCGGATGTCGACGTTGGGCTGGAAGAAGATCTTGATGATGCCAAAGCCGTTGTAGGAATTGGCGACGATATGCTCGATGTCGTTGACCGTGGTCGTCAGCGCGCGCTGGAACGGCGTGGTGATACGGCCGGACATCTGGTCCGGCGGCAGCCCTGTGTACTGCCAGACCACGCCGATGACGGGAATACGGATATCCGGGAAGATGTCGGTCGGGGTTCGCAGCGCCGCGAGCGGTCCGATGATCAGCAGCAGCAGCGCCAGCACCACGAATGTATAAGGCCGGCTCAGGGCAATACGGACCAGAGCAATCATGCGCCAGGCAATTCCAGGTCAAGTGAGGATATGGAATCCGCCCCCACGGCGATCCCCTTCCCCCTTTACCTGAGCACCGCCGGAAACGCTAATCCCCGGCCGTTATCCCGCATTCACTTCCCTGCTACCGCACTGCGAAATCGACATCGCAGCAATGCGGCCGCGCGCCTCAGGCGGCGCGGACCGAGTTCAGGAACTTGCCGACCTCGAGCTTGAGGCGGTTGGAGTCGCGCGACAACATCTGCGCCGCCGACAGCACCTGCGACGACGCCGAGCCTGTTTCGGAGGCGCCGCGCTGGACGTCGCCGACATTGGACGACACCTGCTGCGTTCCCCTGGCCGCCTCCTGAACATTGCGGGCGATCTCCTGGGTTGCTGCGCCCTGCTGCTCCACGGCCGCGGCGATCGCCGAGGCGATCTCCGACAGACGCGCGATGGTGCCGCTGATCTCGCCGATGGCGCTGACGGAATCCTGCGTCGCCGCCTGGATGCCGCCGATCTGCTGGCCGATCTCGCCGGTGGCTTTGGCCGTCTGCTCGGCCAGCGCCTTGACCTCGGAGGCCACCACCGCGAAGCCGCGACCGGCCTCGCCCGCCCGCGCCGCCTCGATCGTGGCATTGAGCGCCAGCAGGTTGGTCTGGCCGGCAATCGCGTTGATGAGCTCCACGACGTCGCCGATCCGCGATGCGGCCCGCGACAATTCGCTGACACGTTCGGTGGTCGCGTGGGCCTGACTGACCGCCTCGCTCGCGATCCGGGAGGAATCCTGCACCTGCCGGCCGATCTCGCGCACCGAGGAGGACATCTCTTCGGCGGCCGAGGCCACCGAATGGACATTGGTCGACGCGGCTTCCGAGCCGGTTGCGACCGCCGTCGCCAATTCCTGCGCCCGGCCCGCGGTCGAGGACAGCGTCGAGGCCGAGGCCTCGAGCTCGGTCGCCGCCGAAGACACGGTCTCGACGATCTCGCCGATCGCGGCCTCGAAACCGTTGGCGAGCTTGGTCATGTCGGCCTTGCGTTGCGCCTCGGCACGGCGCTGCACGGCCTGCACCTCGTCGCGGCTGAAGCGGACCAGGGTTTGCACGGTCTGAAGGTTGCGCAGCGCCTCGCCGATCTCGTCGTCGCGCTCGATCACGATGCGATTGTCGAGCTTGTCCTGCACGATGTTGACCAGAGTGTCGTTGAGCTGCCGCATCGGCTCCTGGATCGCGCGCATGGTCGCAAAGCCGGCGAAGCAGACGATGGCAGCGCCTACGACGGCAAGCGTCGACAGGAGCAGGCTGGCCGAACCGCCGGCGGAGAGGGCGCCGCCGATGCCGAGTGCGAGCATGAACAGCACCTGGAGCACCATGGTCGTGACCAGGCGAGCCTTCAGCGTGCCGGTGAAGATGCTGAAGCGGTCGAGCCAAGAGCGGCGACGGATGATGCCGGCGTCGATACGATAGCCGTGCGGCTTCTTCTCACGGATGGCGGCGTAGACCTCTTCGGCGAGCTTGCGCTGGTCGGCCGGCAGCCTGGTGCGGATCGAGGTGTAGCCCTTGACCTCGCCGTTCTCGCGGATCGGCGAAGCCGTCGCCAGCACCCAGTAGAAGTCGCCGTTCTTGCGGCGGTTCTTCACCGCGCCGAGCCAGGGCTTGCCGGCCTTCAACGTGTCCCAGAGATTATCGAACGCCTCCGGCGGCATGTCGGGGTGGCGGACGATGTTGTGCGGCTGGCCCATGAGTTCCGCCGACGTGAAGCCGGCAGCGGCAATGAAATCCTCATTGAAGTAGGTGAGCTTGCCCTTGAGATCGGTTCGCGAAACGATCAGCGTCTCGTCACTGACGGGATATTCGACGGCCGTGACCGGAAAATTCTTGCGCATCGGATCCCCCAAAAGACCGGTTCAGTGTGAAATCATTCCAATTGGAACCTCGCCCCTTGCTGGGCTGCCCTCGCCCCACATTCGTAAGTCCGGTTTAACTATCCATGAAACGGCGTGCCCGTAAGATTACTGGGAAGGCCTCGGACGCTTGCTTCGAACGACATGATGCTACCGGAAAAAAGAGCGGCGCTTATAGCGCCGCTCATGGGTTTGATGGATAGGCCGCACTTTACGCCGCGCGCACGGTGGTCAGGAACTTGCTGACCTCGGTCTTCAGCCGGCCGGAATCGTTCGACAGCATCTGCGCCGCCGACAGCACCTGCGAGGAGGCCGTGCCGGTCTCGGTGGCCCCGCGCTGCACGTCGGTGATGTTGGACGACACCTGCTGCGTGCCCTGCGCGGCCTGCTGCACGTTGCGGGCGATCTCCTGCGTCGCGGCGCCCTGCTCTTCCACCGCAGCGGCGATCGCCGACGAGATCTCCGACAGACGCTCGATGGTCGAGGAGATCTCCTTGATGGCGCCGACCGAGTCGTTGGTCGCCGCCTGGATGCCGGAGATCTGCTGGCCGATCTCGCCGGTTGCCTTCGCGGTCTGCTCGGCGAGCGCCTTCACCTCGGAAGCGACGACGGCGAAGCCGCGGCCGGCTTCGCCCGCGCGTGCCGCCTCGATCGTGGCGTTCAGCGCCAGAAGGTTGGTCTGGCCGGCGATGGTGTTGATCAACTCCACGACGTCGCCGATGCGCGCGGCGGCTTTGGACAGCTCGCTGACGCGCTCGGTGGTGGCGCGGGCCTGGCCGACGGCATCGCCCGCCATCCGCGCCGATTCCTGCACCTGCCGGCTGATCTCGCCGACCGACGAAGCCATCTCTTCGGTCGCCGAGGCGACCGATTGCACGTTGGTCGAAGCTTCCTCCGAAGCGGCGGCAACCGTAGTGGCCAAGTGTTGTGAGCGTTCAGCCGTACCGGTGAGGGTCGTGGCCGACGCCTCGAGCTGCGTCGAGGCGGACGAGACCGTTCCGATGATCTGGCCGACAGCGCCTTCGAAATCGTTTGCGAGCCTGATCATGTCTTGCTTGCGTTGCTCCGCATTCCGCCGCTCAGCTTCGACCTGTTCCGCCTTGAGCCGCTCGACCTCGATCGCATTGGTCTTGAACACCTGAACCGCCTGGGCCATCGCCCCGATCTCGTCCTTGCGTTCGGTGCCCGATACGACCACCGATGTGTCACCCTTCGCAAGAATCCCCATCTCCGTGGTGATGCGCTGGATTGGGCGGGTCACCGCGATCGCGACGCCGAAGGCACCCACAAGCGACAGCAGCAGGGTGACGAGGCCGCCGATCAGCATGGACAGAGTTGCGTTGCCGGACGCAGCGTCGGCCGCCGCAGCCCGCACCGACAACAGTGATCGCTCTTCCTTGTCCATTTCCTGCACCACGGCGCGCAAACCATCCATCGCCTTCTTGCCGGCTCCGGATGCTTCGAGCTCGCGGGCCTTTGCCTGAGTTGCCGGATCCTTCATTAGCGCGATTTCGCGCTGCGCGATGTTGGTCGCCCAGTCACTGGCGAACGCCTTGACTTGATCAAGGCGCTTCTGCTGCGTCGCGTTATCCGAGGTCAGGCTGCCGACCTTGGCCGCCGCCGCCTGAAACTGCTTCTGGCCTGCCTCGTAGGGACCAAGGAAGCCGGCATCGCCCGACACGAGATAGCCGCGGACGCCGGTCTCCTGGTTGACCATGGCGCTGACAAGGCCGGAAAGCTGCTCGAGCACCTCATAGGTGTGAACAGTCATCTTCGCCGTCGAGTTCATCACGCTCAGCGAATTGTAGATCGCCCCGGTGCTGCCGGCGACGACGAGACAGATCGCGACAAACACCGCAGAAACCTTGATGGAAATGCGCAGATTATTGATCCAGGACATCAGATACCCCACTTGCCGGTGCACCAATTGCTCATCGAGCGCACAGAATCCCCGAGTGCGCACGAAGTTCGGCCCTGTCATTGTGCGAACAACATGTAATGAAACCATTAGCCATACTCCGCACTCCTACGGAGATATTGCGGAGCGAGGCCCCGCATTCTTACCGGACTATCGGAAAATGGAAGTTGGGCCACTCGACTACAGGCTCGGGGCCCCTGTACGGCTCCAAGCCAAGCTGTCAGCGGCCGCCGAATGAGCCGCGCCGCTCTCTTGGCCGCTGAATCACAACCAGTCAGGCCGCACGGACGTTGGTCAGGAACTTGCCGACCTCGGTCTTGAGCCGGTTCGAGTCGTTCGACAGCATCTGCGCCGCCGACAGCACCTGCGAGGAGGCCGTGCCGGTCTCGGTGGCCCCGCGCTGCACGTCGGTGATGTTGGACGACACCTGCTGCGTGCCTTGCGCGGCCTGCTGCACGTTGCGGGCGATTTCCTGCGTCGCGGCGCCTTGCTCCTCCACCGCCGCCGCGATCGCCGACGAGATCTCCGACAGACGCTCGATGGTCGAGGAGATCTCCTTGATGGCGCCGACCGAGTCGTTGGTCGCCGCCTGGATGCCGGAGATCTGCTGGCCGATCTCGCCGGTTGCCTTCGCGGTCTGCTCGGCGAGCGCCTTCACCTCGGAAGCGACCACGGCGAAGCCGCGGCCGGCTTCACCGGCACGTGCGGCTTCGATGGTGGCGTTCAGCGCGAGCAGATTGGTCTGGCCGGCGATGGTGTTGATCAGTTCGACGACGTCGCCGATGCGCGAGGCGGCCTTGGAGAGCTCGCTGACGCGCTCGGTGGTGGCACGGGCCTGGCCGACGGCATCGCCTGCCATCCGCGCCGATTCCTGCACCTGCCGGCTGATCTCGCCGACCGATGAAGCCATCTCCTCCGTCGCCGAGGCGACCGATTGCACGTTGGTCGAAGCTTCCTCCGAAGCGCCGGCCACCGTGGTTGCCAGCCGCTGCGAGCGGTCCGCGGTCGCAGTCAGCGTCGAGGCGGAGGCCTCTAACTGAGTTGAGGCCGACGACACGGTCTGAACGATCTCGCCGATCATCGTTTCAAATTCGCGAGTGATGTTGTCGACACGGCGGCCGCGCTCGATCTTGGCTTCGGCGTCCGCCGCGGCGGCTTCGTCGGCGGCCTTCTTGGCGACCAGCGCCTCCTTGAAGATCTGGAGCACGTCGGCCATGGCGCCGATCTCGGTCTTCTCGCCGCGATGGGGAACCTCGGCGGAAAGATCACCCTTACCCAGCGCCTGCATCGGTTCGATGATCGAGTCGATGCCGCTGGAGACGTCTCGGACGAGATAGAAGCTGAGCCCAAGGCCGATCACGACAGCGGCGCCGAGAATGACCGACACCAGCATGAAGGCGTAGGCGTAGCTGTCGGCAGCATCCTGAGCGGCCCGATCACCGCCCTTGGTGTTGAGCTCGATGTCCTTGTTCAGAACCTCGTCGGCCTGGAGCCCGATCTTGTTGACGGTCTTGGAGTTGAGCTCCTGCGCCTCGCGCGGGAGCTTGCCGGCCTCCTTGCGCGACAGCGCCATGACCTCCTCGGTGCCCTTCTTGTAGTCGTCCCAGAGCCTGGACCATTGGCTGTAAAGCGCCCGCTCTTCCGGGGAGCTGATCATGGCCTCGTACTTGGAGCGTACCTTGGCGAGCGCTTCGCTCACCGTGGCTGCGGTCTTCTCCGTCGCGAGCTTGTCTTCCAGAGCTTCGGCCAGCATGTGCTGGCGAACCACGTTACGGTAGGTGATGACGCTGGCGCGCAAATCCCCGATTGTCCGCACGCTGGGCATCCAATTCGTGGTGATGTCCACGGTGCTGGCGTTGATCGATCGCATCTTCATGACGGCAAGCAGGCCCATGCCGGCCATCGCAACCAGCAGGAATGCCACGACACTGATGATCTTGGTGCGGATGGAGAGTTTGGCAAACATAATCGGGTCTCGTTGTATTGGCGCCGGCGCGCGTCCGAAGTTCTACGAATCAATCAAAGGGAGCAGCGCCGACATCCAACACCAGAGCACTTGTGCAGATGTTAACGACGGCTCCATGCAAGCACGGAGCCTGAAAGAAATGAACAGGCAGCTAAAAACGCCCTGCGCTCAGCGCATGAGCCTAAGCGCATCGGAGAAGAACTCTCCGCCGCCGAAATTTCCCGACTTCAGGGCGAGCAGCATGTCGCTTTCGGCGCCCACCGCGCGCAGCACCGGAACGCCTGCGGAAATTTCCACTCCCACGAGAAATCCGGGAATCTTCAACCGATCGACAACGGCCCCGGACGTCTCGCCGCCGGCAACGATCAGTCGCCGGACGCCCGATTTTACGAGGCTCTCTGCAATATCGGCCATCGCCTGCTCGATGGCATGGCCGGCGGCGTCGCGACCGTGGCGTGCCTGCAACGCGGCGACCTGATCCGGTGTCGAGCTCGATGCGATCAGCACCGGACCCTCGGCCAGTCGCGGTGCTGCCCAGTCCAGCGCGCGCTGCACTTCGTCTGCCCCCGCAATGATACGGTCCGGATCGAGATGAAGCACCGGCATGATGCGTTCGGCATTGGCGATCTGCTGAAGCGTCGCCTGCGAGCAACTCCCGGCAAGGCATGCCGCCGGTCCGCCGACCGGAGCGCCTGAATCACTGGTTGCCGCTGCGTTGACCCTTCCAGTCGATACCAGAGCCCGTGCGAGCCCAAGGCCGATGCCCGAGGCGCCGACCGACAGCCGATGTTCGGCGGCGACGAGACCGATGGTCTCGAGATCACGGTCGAAGACGGCGTCGATGATCGCGGCGCCGATGCCCTTGGCGGCGAGCTCGGCCAATCGCGCCCGCACGGCCGCCGCGCCGCGCGTGACGGTGGCGAGATCGACGAGGCCGATCTGCGTGATGCTCTGGCGCGCCAGCACGCGCACCAGGTTCGAATCGTGCATCGGGTTGAGCGGATGGTCCTTCAGCGGGCTCTCGTTGAGCGGCACGGCGCCGACGAACAGGTTGCCCTGGTAGACGGTGCGGCCGGTCTCGGGGAACGCCGGTGTCACCAGCACGACGGCTTCGCCGCAATCGGCGCGCAACGCGTCCATCACCGGGCCGATATTGCCGGCGTCGGTGGAATCGAAGGTCGAGCAGATCTTGAACAGCACGTGGCGCGTGCCACGGCCACGCAGCCATGTCTCCGCCGCGCGCGAGCGCGACACCGCGAGGCCGGCTTCGATCGAGCGGCTCTTCAGCGATACCACAACGGCATCGACCTCGGGCAGCGCGAGATCGTCGGCGGGCACGCCGATGGTCTGCACGGTGCGCAGGCCCGCGCGCGTCAGCGTGTTGGCGAGATCGGAGGCGCCGGTGTAGTCGTCGGCGATGCAGCCCAACGCAAGTGTCACGACTTCACTCCCGCATAAGGCTTGAACCAGCCGAGCCCATCGGTGGTCTTGCCGCGCGGATTGTACTCGCAGCCGACGAAGCCGGCATAACCGAGCCGGTCGAGCTCTGCGAACAGGAACGGATAATTCAGCTCCTCGCCGTCGGGCTCGTTGCGTGAGGGGATGCTGGCGATCTGGACGTGGCCGATGATCGGCATCATCTCGCGCAGCCGCATGGTGACGTCGCCATGGATGATCTGGCAGTGATAGATGTCGAACTGGAGCTTCAGGTTCGCAAGCCTCAGCTCCTGGATCAGGTCGCGCGCGAAGCCGAAATCGTTGAGGAAGTAGCCGGGCACGTTGCGCGCGTTGATCGGCTCGATCACGACGTCAATACCGTGCGGAGCGAAGAATTCCGCGGCCCAGGCCACCGACTTGTAGAACGCCTCGATTGCCACGCGCTCGCCGCGATTGGCGATGCCGGCCATCAGGTGCAGGCGCTTGACGCCGGTCGCCCTGGCGTAAGGCAGCGCCGTCTCCAGGCTCGCCTTGAGATCGGAGAAGCGTGATGGCAGCGCGGCAAAGCCCTTCTCGCCGGCGTTCCAGTCGCCCGGCGGCAGGTTGAACAGCGCCTGGGTCAGGCCGTTGCGCTTGAGCCGCTCGCCGATCGCTTCCGCCGGATGCTCGTAGGGAAAGAGAAACTCGACGGCGGTGAAGCCCGCTTGCGCGGCGGCGTCGAAGCGGTCGAGGAACGGCACCTCGGTGAACATCATCGAGAGATTGGCGGCGAAACGGGGCATCGGAGTTCCTCTTGCTTATTTGTCGCCGGGCAGCTTGACGCCGGTGACCTGCGCATACATCCGCGCCACCGAAGCATCGTCGTCACGGCCCATGCCGGCGGCTGATGTCATCAGGAACATCTGGAGCGCGGCGGCGGAGACCGGCACGGGGAATCGGGCAGTGCGTGCCATGTCCTGAATGATGCCGAGGTCCTTGACGAAGATCTCGACGGCACTGCGCGGCGTGTAGTCGCCGTCGAGCACGTGCGGCATGCGATTCTCGAACATCCAGGAATTGCCGGCCGAAGCCGTGATCACCTCATAGACCTTGCGGATGTCGAGGCCCTGCTTCGCCGCGAACGCCATCGCTTCGCTGGCGGCGGCGATGTGCACGCCGGCCAGCAGCTGATTGATCATCTTGAACGCAGCGCCCTGCCCGGCAGCATCGCCGAGTTCGTAGAGCTTTGCGGCCATGGCATCGAGCGCGGGCCGCGCCTTCGCAAATGCGGCGGGACTGCCGGAGGCGAGGATCGTCAGCTCGCCCTGCGCTGCGCGCTGCGCCCCGCCGGAGATCGGCGCGTCGAGATAGTGGCGGCCGGTCGCCTCGAGCTGCTTGGCCAGGCGCCGCGCCACGTCGGGATCCATGGTGGCCGAGGATACGAAGACGCTGTCCTTCGGCATGATCTCGGCAGCCCCATCCTTGCCGAACAGGATCGCCTCCGTCTGCGCGGCGTTGACGACGACGCTGACGACGATATCGGCCTCCTTGGCCGCTTCGGCCGGAGTCCTGGCCCCCGCGCCGCCATCCTTCACGAAGCGCGCCACCGCGTCAGCCGAGACATCGCAGCCGGTCACGGCGTGGCCGGCGCGCTTCAGCGAGCTCGCCATGCCGTATCCCATCGAGCCGAGGCCGACGACGGCGATGCGCTGATTTGGTGACGTAGAGGACATGCAACTGACCCTTGCGAACGTTTCCCGGATGGTCCGCCTTTGCGGCGGCTCAGCGAACCGATATCACGGCTTGGCCGCGCTGCCAAAGCGTGAGACAAGCAGGCATGACGGCCATGAGCAACGAAACATTGCTGCGTGAGGATATCTGTCGCTTCGGACGCTCCCTGTTCGAGCGCGGGCTGACGCCGGGCTCCTCCGGCAATATCAGCGTGCGGCTGGACAGCGGCGGCTGGCTGGTGACGCCGACCAACGCCTCCCTCGGCTTTCTTGATCCCGCAAAGCTGTCGCGGCTGGACGATCAGGGCCGGCTGGTGTCGGGCGACGCGCCGACCAAGGAAGTGCCGCTGCACACGGCGCTCTACGACACCCGCGGAAGCGCACGGGCGATCGTGCATCTGCACTCCACCCATTCGGTCGCGCTCTCGATGCTGCCCGAGATCGACCCGCGCGCCACGCTGCCGCCGATGACGGCCTATTACCTGATGAAATGCGGCGCCACCGCACTCGTGCCCTATTACCGCCCGGGCGATCCCGCAGTCGCGGATGCGATCAAGGGGCTGGCGGGAAAATATTCATCCGTGCTGCTCGCCAATCACGGCCCGGTCGTTGCCGGCGACACGCTCGAGGCCGCCGTGTTCGCGACCGAGGAGTTGGAGGAGACGGCGAAGCTGTACCTGCTGCTGCGCGGGACGAACCCGCGGTACCTGTCGCCGGAGCAGGTGAAGGATCTGGTGAAGGTGTTTGGGGTGAGGTTGCCGGAGCACAGCCACGAGCATTAGCTCCAACCCAGTCATTCCCCGCGAAGGCGAGGAATCCAGTACGCCGCGGCTTCTCCGCATATCATTGACGTCTCGGACTACTGGATCGCCCGATCAAGTCGGGCGATGACACTGAGTATGTTGCGCGGGCGTGCCCGATACTTCTCGCCTACAGCCCCAGATACGCTTTCCTCACGTCCGGATTGCCCTTGATTTCGCTTGCGGCGCCCTGCATCAGCACGCGGCCGGTTTGCAGGATGTAGGCGCGGTCGGCGATCTCCAGGCACTCGGCCATGCGTTGCTCGACGATGAGGACGGTCATGCCGGAGTCGCGGATGAGCTTCACCGCCTGGAAAATCTCGTCAACCAGCTTCGGCATGATGCCCTGCGAGGGCTCGTCGAGCATCAGCAGCCGAGGACGGGTCATCAGCGCGCGGCCGATGGCGAGCATCTGCTGCTCACCGCCGGACAGCGTTTCGGCGCGCTGCTCGAGACGTTCTTGGAGACGCGGGAACAGCTTGAAGACGAGATCGAGCGGCTCTTCGCGGTTGGCTTCGCCACGGTAGAGGTAGCTGCCGAGGCGAAGATTGTCGCGCACCGACAGCCGTGGAAACAGGCGGCGGTTCTCCGGCACGTAGGCGATACCTGTCGCGGTGATGTGGTGCTGCGCCATGCCGTCGATGCGCTTGCCGTCGAACGTCACCGTGCCCGAGCGCGGACGCTCGGCACCGGCGATGGATTTCAGCAACGTCGACTTGCCCGCGCCGTTGGCCCCGGCGACGCAGACGATCTCGCCCTTCTGGACCTCGATCGAGACCGCGGAGATCGCGACGAGGCCCTGATAGGCCGTCGTGACTTCACGCACCGACAGCATGACGATCTCCCAGATATGCGCTGATCACCTTGGGATCGCGGACGACGTCGGCGGGCTTGCCCTCGACCAGCACCTTGCCGAGGTCGAGCACGATGGCCCGGTCGACCAGCGGCATCACGATCTCCATGACGTGCTCGACCATCAGCACGGTGATGCCGGCATCGCGCACCTTGCGCACCAGCGCCACACCGGTCTGCGCTTCGGTCGGCGTGAGCCCGGTGAGAACTTCATCGAGCAGCAGCAGCTTCGGTTCGGTCGCGAGCGCACGGGCAACTTCGAGACGGCGCTTCTCGGCCGGCACGAGGTCGCTGGCGAGCACGTCGGCGCGCGCGGCAAGGCCGGTGAATTCCAGCACCTCATGGGCCTTGCGGCGCGCCTCGCGCATCACGGTGTTGCGCACGAGTGCACCGACGATGACGTTGTCGATGACAGTCATGGTCTCGAAGCTCTTGACGACCTGGAAGGTTCGGCCGATCCCGCGCTGACAGCGCTCGGCCGCCGGCATGCGGGTGACATCCTTGCCGTCGAATAGAATCGAGCCTTGGGTCGGCGGCAGCACGCCCGCGATGAGATTGAACAGGGTCGACTTGCCGGCGCCGTTCGGGCCGATCAGGCCGACGATCTCGCCGCGGCCGACCGAGATCGACACGTCGCTGTTGGCGATGAGGCCGCCAAAGCGCTGCCAGACGCCGCGGGTTTCAAGGAGCGCCGTCATCGCGTTGCTCCCTTTGCCTTCGAACGGGAGAACAGGCTCACCAGACCTTGCGGCAGGGCCAGCGAGATCAGCACGATCAGCGTGCCGTAGACGATGAGATCGACGCCGCGCCCGGAGCCGCCGATATAGGAGCGCGTCAGCTCCGTCATCGGGATCAGGATGGCGGCCCCCAACACCGGGCCCCAGAGGGTGCCGATGCCGCCGAGCACGGCCGGCAGCGCCATCAGCAGCGAGAACTGGAAGCCCATCACGCTTTCAGGATCAATATAGGCGAGAAACTGCGCATAGAAGGCGCCGCCAATGGCGACCAGGAAGGCGGAGACGGCGGCCGCGCCCATCTTGGAATTGAACACGACGACGCCGAGGCTTTCGGCCGCTTCGGGATTGTCCTTCACCGCACGCCACCAGAAGCCCCATTTGGAATCTTCCAGCCACCAGGTGACGAACCAGGCGAGGCAGCACAGCCCCAGCGCGAAATAGAAGTATGGCAGTTTAGTGCGCAGGAACTGGAATTTCAGCCAGCTGTCGCCGCGGATCGGAATGGTGATGCCCATCGCGGCTCCCGCCCATTCCCAGTTCTGGAACAGGAGCAGACCGATCTCGGCGATGACGATGGTCGCGATCACGAAGTAATGGCCGCGCAGGCGAAAGAAGGGATAGCCGAGCCCCATCGCGATCAGCGCGGCGATCACGCCGCCGCCGAGCATGCCGAACCAGGGCAGCACGCCGAACTTGGTGAACAGCAGCTCGGTGGTGTAGGCGCCGATGCCGAAATAGAGCGCGTGTCCAAGCGAGATCTGTCCGCAATAGCCGGACAGGATGTTCCAGCTCTGCGACAGCGCTGCGTACATCAGCGTCAGGATCAGGATGTTCTGGACGTAGACGTCCTTGACGAACAGCGGCGCCAGTGCGGCAATCCCGGCCAGTCCTGCGGCGATGATGAGGTCGCGGCGGCGCCGCGCTGCAAAATTCTTGTCCATCACATCGACCCGAACAGGCCGCGCGGCCGGATGAAGACGACGAGCAGATAGACGGCGTAGATGCCGACCGATTTCAGCGACGGCGGCAGCACCAAGGCCGTGACCGCCTCGACGAGGCCGACGATGATGCCGCCGGCGAAGGCCCCGAACACGCTGCCGAAGCCGCCCAGCGCCACCGTGACATAGGCGATCAGCGCGAAGGACGCGCCGACATCGGGGTAGATGTAGAAGAACACCGCCATGATCGCGCCGGCGAGACCGACCAGCGCGGCGCCGAGGCCCCAGCCGAAGGCGAACACGCGGTTCTTGTCGATGCCGACGAGCGCGACTGCACCGGGATCCTCGCGGGTCGCTTCGATCGCGCGGCCGAAATCGGTGCGGTGGATGAAGAAGTAGAGTCCGGCGAAGGCCGCAATCGACACCAGCGCACCGACCAGCTGCGGCTCCGGCAGGAAGATGCCGCCGATCGAGATGGTCTTGCCGCCGAGCCAGGACTGCGGAATGCTGCGATAGTCCGGCGTGAAGAAGTATTGCGCGAGCCCGCGCATCACGATGGCGAGGCCGAAGGTGGTGAAGATCTGCACCATGCCGGCATTGGCCTTGGCTCGCATGGCGAAGCGAACAATGAGCAGGTAGATCACCGCTCCGAAAACGAACAACGCCGCGGCGACCAGGGGCGCCGACAGCAAGGGGTCGATGGCGAAGAACGCGAACAGAAAGAAGGACAGGTACATCGCGAGCATCAGGAACTCGCCATGGGCGAAGTTCGTGACGTCCATCAGGCCGAAGATCAGCGCGAGGCCGACCGCGATCAGTCCGTAGAGCAGGCCCATGAGGAGGCCGCTCGCGAGACTTTGGATTATGGCTTGGGCTGTCAAAAGTCTGTCCCCCGAAATAGATCCTCATCCCGAGGGGCGCGCATCAGCGCGCGTCTCGAAGGATGGCCCAGCCCTCGTCCTTCGAGACGCGGGCTGCGCCCGCTCCTCAGGATGAGGGCGGGAGCTACATCTGAGCTCCCGCTTCCTACTCTTACTTCATCGGCCAGATCGCCTCGGCGATCGCGGCCTGCGGCGGGAAGATGGTGACGAACTTGCCGCCGACATATTGCAACAGCACCGGGTCGGCGTCGTTGTTCTGGCCCATCTCGTCGAACTTGACGCGCTTCCAGGGCATGATGGTCTGATCGCCCGGGATGTCGGTGGCAGCCAGCGCGTCGCGGATCTTCTCGCCGTCGGTCGACTTGGCCCGGTTGATGGCGTCGGCGAGGATGATCAGGCCCATGAACTGGCGCGAGGTGAGATCGTTGAAATCCTTGCCGGACTTCGCCTTGAACATGTCGTTGATCTTGCCGACCATCGGGCGCTTCTTCGCGAGGTCGAGCGAGAAGGTGCCGCGCGAGATCACGCCTTCGAGCTTGTCGCCGACGGCATCATAGAGTGCCTTCTCGGAGAAGCCGGCGTCCTGCGCCACGATCGCATTCGGCTTGTAGCCGAGCTCGGCCATGGTCTTGACCAGGAGAATGCCGTCGGTGGTGTAGCTCGACGGCATCAGCACGTCGGCATTGGCGGTCTTGAGCTGCTGCACCTCGGCCGAGAGCGAGGGCGAGTTGGCGCGGTACTTGATGTCGGTGACGATCTTGTAGCCGCGCTCGCCGGCGATCTTGGTCTGGGCATTGCCGGAGTCGGTGCCGAAGATGGTGTCCTCGTGGAACAGCGACAGCGTCTCGATCTTGGTGCCCTTCTTCTTCATGGCATCGAAGAAATCGAACATCGCGGCCGAGTACATCTCGTCATGCGGCGCAGCACGGAAGTAATATTTCAGGCCGCGGCGATGCAGGCTGGGCGAGGAATTGTCGGCGGACACGAACGGGACCTGATAGCGTTCGCAGATCTGGCTGACGGTGACGGCGACGGCGCTCTGGTAGGTGCCGATGATGGCGCAGACCTTCTCCTGCGTGATCAGACGCTCGGCCTCGGCGCGCCCCTTCTGCGGATCGGCCTGGTGATCGGCGAACACGAGACGGATCTTCGCGCCGCCGAGACCCGGCAGGCCCTCGCCTTTCGCCAGCGGCAGGTCGAAATCGGTTTTCTTGTTGATGACTTCGAGCGCAGTCTCATAGGCCTTCTGCGCGTCGACGCCCTGCTGCGCGCTGCCGCCGGAAAACGGATAGATCACGCCGATCACGACTTCCGAGGTCTGTGCGCGCGCTGCCAGCGGCACGAGAGCGGCAGTGGCGGTGGCTCCCAACAACACGTCGCGGCGAGTGATCGTCATGGCAAAGTCCCCTGTTACTGAATTTCGGCTGATCGAATGAAGCGATTGAGAGATGCGGTAAAGCCTGAAGAAGCAGCAGGCGCTGCCTACTAAATCACGGCCATGGTTCTGTTCTTCAGATCCGTCACCAGCATGAGGCCGGGCGAATGCGTGATGGCGAACGGGAGTTTTGCGGCATTGATCACCGATTGCGGCGTCACCCCGCAGGCCCAGAACACCGGAATCTCGTCGGCGGCGACCGGCACCGGATCGCCGTAGTCGGGCTTGGCAATGTCCTTGATGCCGATCAGATGCGGATGGCCGAGATGCACGGGTGCTCCGTGCACGGCGGGATAACGCGAGGTGATCTGCACCGCGCGGATCGCATCGGCCGGCTTGAACGGGCGCATCGAGACGACCATCGGACCGGCGAACGGCCCGGCCTCGCCGCAGGCGATGTTGGTGCGGTACATCGGCACGCGCACATTCTGCTCGATGTGGCGGATCGGCATGCCCTCCTCGAGCAGCGCTTCTTCGAACGAGAAGGAGCAACCGAGCACGAAGGTCACGAGATCGTCGCGCCAATACTTCGTCACATCGGTCGGCTCGTCCACGACCTCGCCGTCGCGCCAGACGCGGTAGCGCGGCACGTCGGTGCGGATATCGAGATCGGCGCCGAGGGACGGGATGTGCGGGCTGCCGACATCGGACATGCCGATGATCGGGCATGGCTTCGGATTGAGCTGGCAGAAGCGGTGAAAGGCGCCGGCATATTCGGCAGGCAGGATCGCAAGATTGCCCTGGACAAAACCCGGAGCGACGCCGGCGGTGGAGGCGACCAGCCCCGCGCGGTAGGCCAGCCGGGCCTTGCGGCTCGGAAGGGAGTCGGTTGTTTCAGTTTGCTGCGCTGCCACCAAAACAGTCATGTGATCGACCTGCCTAGAAACTCGACAAAGACAAGCCAACACCAAGCGTGCTATAAAGTCTAATCGTCGTTTCTAATCAATCTCGATAAATTCAATTTATCGATCGGGAACATCCTTCCAATGCTGGACTTCAGGTCGATCGAGACGTTCCTCTGGGTTGTGAAGCTCGGCAGCTTCCGTGGCGCCGCCCAACGACTTAACACCACCCAGCCGGCGATCTCGCAGCGCATTGCACAGCTCGAGCGCGAGATGGGCGTGAAGCTCCTGAATCGCGATCATCGCATCGCCTCGCCGACACCGAGCGGCCGGCAGATGATGGTCTACGCCGAGAAGCTGATCGGTCTGCGTGCCGCGATGATGGCGGAGATCGGCGACCGGTCGGCGATGCGCGGCGTGATGCGCCTCGGTGTCGCCGAGACCATCGTGCACACCTGGCTGCCTCGTCTCGTGAAAAGCGTGAACCAGGTCTATCCGAACCTGTCGCTGGAGATCGAGGTCGACATCACGCCGAACCTCACCGCGCGCCTGCTCGCGCAGGAAATCGAGCTCGCCTTCGTCGTCGGGCCGCTGTCGGCTTCCGGCGTGCACAATCGTGTGCTCGCCGATTATCCGATCGGATTCCTCGCAAGCCCCTCGCTCGGGCTCGGCAAGGGGCCGGTGACGCCGGCGGAGCTCGCGCGGTTTCCGATCATCACCTTCCCGCGCAAGACCAAGCCCTACGAGGTCGTGCGCGAGGTGTTCGACCGGCCGGAGCTGCCGCCGATCCGCCTGCATGCCTCCGCCTCGCTGGCGACCGTCATCCACATGGCGGTCGAGGGACTCGGCATCGCCGTGATCCCCGACGCCATCGTCGAGAACGAGCTCGCCGACGGACGGCTGCAACTGCTCGACACCGATCTCGCCATCGCGCCGCTGACCTTCACGGCGAGCTGGCTCGCCTCGCCCGACGTCGTCGCCGTGGAGCGCGTCGCCGAGCTGGCAAGGCAGATTGCGCAGAGCAGCCTCGCGGTTGACGCGCCCGCGCAGGCGCGTCATTGAAAAAGCGCCGGACAACCTTCAACGTCATTCCGGGATGGTGCGCAGCACCAGACCCGGAATCTCGAGATTCTCAGGTGCGCAAGAGCGCACCATAGTTCGGCTCTTCGAGCCGCCCCGGAATGACAACTGAGAGACTGACCGCATGAGCCGAGCCGCCACCAATCTGCAAATCGATTCCGCCCGCCTCTGGGGCTCCATCCACGAGACCGCACAGTTCGGCGCGACCGCCAAGGGCGGCGTGCGGCGGCTGACACTGAGCGCGGAAGACAAGCAGGTGCGCGACTGGTTCCGCAAGGCCTGCGAGGATGCCGGACTGGACGTCCACGTCGACGCGCTCGGATCACAGTTCGGCCTGCGCAAGGGCCGCGACATGTCGAAGCTGCCCGTCGGCATCGGCTCGCATCTCGATACCCAGCCGACCGGCGGCAAATATGACGGCATCCTGGGGACGCTCGGCGCGCTGGAGGTGATCCGGACGCTGAACGACGCCGGCATCGAGACCGAGGCTCCGATCTGCGTCGTCAACTGGACCAACGAGGAAGGATCGCGCTTCGCACCTGCGATGATGGCCTCCGCCGCCTATGTCGGCGACTTCACCACCGACGACATTCTGTCGCGCAAAGACGCCGAAGGCATCACCGTCGGTCAGGCGCTCGACGGCATCGGCTATCGCGGCGACAAGCCGGTCGGCTTCCAGAAGCTCGGATGCTTCGTCGAACTGCACATCGAGCAGGGTCCCATTCTGGAAGCGGAAGCCAAGACCATCGGCGTGGTCGATTCCGGCCAGGGCGTGCTCTGGTATGACGGCAAGATTTCTGGGTTCGAGAGCCATGCGGGCTCCACGCCGATGCCGCTGCGGCGCGATGCGCTGGCGACCTTGTCCGAAATCGTGCTGGCGATGGAGTCGATTGCGAAGAAGCACGGACCGAACGCCGTCGGCACCATCGGCGAGGCCGTGATCGCCAATCCCTCGCGTAACGTCATTCCCGGCGAGATCGCCTTCACCATGGACTGCCGCAGTGCCGATGGCGCCATCATGGATGCGCTCGATCGCGATCTGCGTGCGGCGATCGCCGAGATCGCCGCGCGCCGCAAGGTCGAGGTCAAGATCGATCTCGTCTGGCGCAAGCCGCCGACGCATTTCGATCCGAAGCTGATCGCGGCGGTCGAGAACGCCGCGAAGACGCTGGGCTACTCCTCTCGCCGCATCACCTCCGGCGCCGGCCATGATGCCTGCAACCTCAACACCGTCATGCCGGCGGCGATGGTGTTCGTCCCCTGCAAGGATGGCATCAGTCACAACGAGCTGGAGGACGCCACGCAGACCGACTGCGCTGCGGGCACCAACGTGCTCATGCACACCGTGCTGGCGATTGCCGGCGTCGCGTCCTGATCGGAGAGAGCCATGCGCGGAGTTTTCGTCGACGCCAATGAAGCCCTCGCCGTGATCATGGAGCGGCTGGAGAAACCCGGGGATCCCAAGGTGCTGATCCACAGGGACCCCGACATCAAGCCCGAGCAATACCCGGAAATCCTCGACGGCGCCGAGATCGCGATCGTGGACCACACCGCGCTTCCCACCGAAGTGGCGAGGAAATGCACGGGGCTGAAGCACGTCGTGTTCCTCGGCACCGGCGCGCGCAGCTACATGAACCCGGAGGAACTCGCCGAGCTCGGCATCTCCGTGCATCTGATCAAGGGATATGGCGACACGGCAGTGGCCGAATGCGCGATCGCACTGATGTGGGCCTCCGCCCGCGTCATCGCGATGATGGACCGCGAGATGCGGGCCGGCAACTGGCTGCGCGAGGACGGCATGCAGCTCACCAGCAAGACGCTCGGCCTGATCGGGTTCGGCGGCATCGCCGCGGAAATTGCGCGCATTGCCACGGGAGGCGGCATGAAGGTGATCGCCTGGAATCGCTCGCCGAAGAGCTATCCCGGTGTCGAATTCACCGATCTCGATACGGTGCTGGCGAAGAGCGACGTCGTGTCGCTGCATCTGCTGCTCAACGACGAAACCCGCGGCATGATCACGCGCGACAAGATCTTCGCGATGAAACGTGGTGTCATCCTCGTCAATACTGCCCGCGCTGCGATCGTCGACGAAGCCGCCATGATCGACGCGCTGAAGTCCGGCCACATCCGCCATGCCGGCCTCGACGTCTTCAACACGGAGCCGCTCCCCGGCGATCATCCGCTGACGAAACTGCCGAACGTGACGCTGTCGGCGCATTCGGCCTTCCGCACGCCGGAGGCGAGCGAGAACCTGATTGAAGCGGCCTGGGTCCACTGCCGCCGGATCGTGAAGGGATAAGAGCACAACAAATGGCTGACTATCGCACCATCCAGGCGGAAGCGCTCACCAGCGCCGTCCGCGCCATCGTCAAAGCCGGCGGCTCCTCGGACCGCGAGGCCGAGCTCGTGTCCACCAATCTCGTCGAGGCCAATCTCAAGGGACATGACTCCCACGGCGTCGGCATGATCCCACGCTATGTCCAGAGCGTCACGAATGGCGGCCTCGCCGTGAACCAGCACGTCAAGATCGTGCTCGACACCGGCCCGCTTCTCACCCTCGACGGCGTCACGGGCTATGGCCAAGTGATCGGCCATGAAGCGATGGAACTGGCGGCCGAGCGCGCAAAGCGCAACGGCGTGTGCCTCGTCGGCCTTTCCAACGCGCACCACATCGGCCGCATCGGTCACTGGGCCGAGCAGTGCATCGACCATGGGCTGGTCTCGATCCATTTCGTCAACGTGATCTCGCGGCCGATCGTGGCGCCCTGGGGCGGCAGCGATGCTCGCCACGGCACCAACCCGTTCTGCGTCGGCATCCCGCGCAGGGGCAAGGAGCCGATCGTGCTCGACTTCGCCACCAGCAGGATCGCGCAGGGCAAGACCCGCGTGGCCCACAACAAGGGCGTCGAACTCGAGCCCGGTACCATCATCGACAATGAAGGCAAACCCACCGTCAATCCGCGCTACACCGTGATCCCGCCGTACGGCGCCATCCTGCCGTTCGGCGAGCATAAGGGCTCGGGGCTCGCGCTGGTGTGCGAAATCCTCGGCGGCGCGCTCTCAGGCGGGCAGGTGGTCAAGGGCCCGTCCGACGGCAAGCACAACGTCCTCAACGGCATGCTCTCGATCGTCATCGACCCGGGCAAGCTCGGCACCGGCGAGAACCTCGCGCGCGAAGTCGAGAGCTTCGTGGCCTGGCACACGGCCTCGCCGCCCGGCCCCGGCGTTGACAAGGTCAAGATCGCGGGCGAGCCAGAGCGCGAGACCAAGAAGAAGCGCCTCGCCGAAGGCATTCCGGTCGACCCGACCACCTGGCAGGAGATTCTCGAGGCCGGGAAGAAGTTCGGGCTGGACCAGGCGGCGATCGAGAAGATCGTGGGCTGAACGGCTCGACGCGCAATGCGCTCCTTCCTTCTCCCCTTGTGGGAGAAGGTGGCGCGAAGCGCCGGATGAGGGGTTCTCACCGCGAGCAATCGTGCAGTGATGGAGGTCTGTCTTCGCGGAAGCAGACCCCTCACCCGTCTCGCCGCTCCGCGGCGAGCCACCCTCTCCCACAAGGTCCCACAAGGGGAGAGGGAAAGTCGCCCGTCAATCCACCATATCCGCGACCGCCTTGCCGCAGGCGGTCGTGTCGGCATTGCCGCCGAGATCCTTCGTCCGCAACGTGCGTTCGGCCAGCGTGCGCTCGATTGCGTCGACGATCGATTTTCCTGCTTCCTTCTCTCCGAGATGCTCGAACATCATGGCGCCCGACCAGATCATGCCGATCGGGTTGGCGATGCCCTGGCCTGCGATATCGGGCGCCGAGCCGTGTACCGGCTCGAACACCGAGGGGAAATCGCCCTCGGGGTTGATGTTGCCGGACGGAGCGATGCCGATGGTGCCGGTGCAGGCCGGCCCGAGATCGGAGAGGATGTCGCCGAACAGGTTCGAGCCGACCACGACGTCGAACCAGTCCGGATGCAGCACGAAGTTCGCCGTAAGAATGTCGATGTGGTACTTGTCCCACTTCACGCCCGGAAACTTCTTGGCCATCGCCTCCACGCGCTCGTCCCAATAGGGCATGGTGATCGAGATGCCGTTCGACTTGGTCGCCGAGGTCAGGTGCTTCTTCGGCCGCGACTGCGCGAGCTCGAAGGCGAATTTCAGGATGCGATCGACGCCGGTGCGGGTCATCACCGTCTGCTGTGTCACGAACTCGCGGTCGGTGTCCGGGAACATGCGGCCGCCGACCGAGGAATATTCGCCTTCGGTGTTCTCGCGCACCACCCAGAAATCGATGTCGCCGGGCTTGCGGCCCGCCAGCGGCGACGGCACGCCGGGCATCAGGCGCACCGGGCGAAGGTTCACGTACTGGTCGAACTCGCGGCGGAACTTGATCAGCGAGCCCCACAGCGAGACGTGATCCGGGATCTTGGCCGGCCAGCCGACCGCGCCGAAATAGATCGCATCGTGCTTGCCGATCTTCTCCTTCCAGTCATCGGGCATCATCTGGCCGTGCTTCTCGTAATAGTCCCAGGACGAGAAATCGAAATGGTCGAAATGCACGGAGACGCCGTGCTTCTTCGCCGCCGCCTCCAGAACGCGCAGGCCCTCCGGCATGACTTCCTTGCCGATGCCGTCGCCGGGAATGACCGCGATCCGGTATTGTTTCTTGCTCATCGAGAACGTCCTTGGTTGGTCCGGCAGCCGCCGCGTTTTGACCGCACTGCAATGGACCAAAGTCGCTGATGGTGCAACGCTGCACTGCAATGTTGACCATGGCGCGGCCGAGCGCCTACTGGTTTGATCCTGTTCCTATCCCGCGAGTACTCCCATGGATCTGCATCTGCGTGGCAAGCGCGTCCTGATCACCGGCGCGTCCAAGGGCATTGGCGCAGCCGCCGCCGAGGCGTTTGCCGAGGAAGGCGCGCATCTCCTGCTCGCCGCCCGCAATGGCGAGGCGCTGAAGGCGCTGGCCGACCGGCTGCGCTCCGCACACCAGATCGACGCCGCAACGAGCATCGTCGATCTGCGCAAGGAGGAGGACGTGGCGCGGCTGGCGAAAGAAGCCGCCGACATCGACGTGCTCGTCAACAATGCCGGCGATATCCCCGGCGGCTCGATCGACAAGATCGACGAGGCGATCTGGCGGCACGCCTGGGAATTGAAAGTGTTCGGCTACATCAACCTGACGCGGCACATCTATGCGCAGATGAAGGCCAGGGGCGGCGGCGTCATCGTCAATGACATCGGCGCGGCCGGCGAAAAATTCGACGCCAACTACATTTGCGGCAGCGCCGGCAACGCCGCGCTGATGGCGTTCACGCGCGCGCTCGGCGGCAAGAGCCTCGCCGACAACATCCGCGTCGTCGGCATCAATCCCGGTCCCGTCGGCACCGATCGCCACGTCACCCTGCTCAAGACGCGGGCCAAGCACCAGTTCGGCGACGAGAGCCGCTACAAGGAGTTCCAGAAGACCCTGCCGCTCGGCCGCCCTGCGCATGCGCGCGAGATCGGCGACCTCATGGCGTTCGTGGCGTCGGATCGCTCCGGCTATACGTCGGGCGTGATATATACGGTGGACGGCGGTATCAGCGCGGGGTGGGGTTAATTGCTCACGTCGTTCCGGGACGATGCAAAGCATCGAACCCGGAACCTCGAGATTCCGGGTTCGCCCTTCGGGCGCCCCGGAATGACAATCAAGAGGTAGGAGTAAACTAATTGTCTCAAGACCTGATCCGCGAAACCGCATGCGCCGTCGTCGACAAGCTGCGCTCCGGCGACGTCTCGCCACTCGAGCTCCTGGATGAGCTGGAGAAGCGCATCGGTGAGGTCGACGGCAAGGTGAACGCGCTGCCGATACTGTGCTTCGATCGCGCACGGGATAGCGCCAAGGCGCTGATGCAGAAGCCGGCCGGGGCGCGCGGGCTGCTCGCAGGGCTGCCGGTGCCGATCAAGGATCTCACCGACGTCGCGGGCGTGTTGAACACGCAGGGCTCGCCGATTTTCAGGGACAACATCCCCGCGCAGTCCGACCTCATGGTCGAGAACCTCGAGGCGAACGGCGCGGTGGTCTACGCCAAATCCAACACGCCGGAATTCGGCGCCGGCGCCAACACCTTCAACGAGCTGTTCGGTGCGACCCTCAATCCCTGGGATACGACGAAATCGGCAGCGGGTTCCTCCGGCGGCGCGGCCGTGGCGCTTGCGACCGGCATGGCCTGGCTCGCCCAGGGCTCCGACATGGGCGGATCCTTGCGCAGCCCGGCGGCGTTCTGCGGCGTCGTCGGCATGCGGCCGAGCATCGGCCGTGTCGCGCATACCCCGAAGTCAGGTATCGATCGCAATCTCGGCGTGGTCGGCCCGATGGCGCGCAACGTCGAGGATCTCGCGCTGCTGCTGGACGCCATGAGCGGCGACTATGCGGACGATCCGCTGTCGCTGCCGGCGCCGACGACCTCGTTTCTTTCGGCGGCACAGGGCAAGAAGCCGAAGCGCATCGCCTATTCACCCGACCTTGGCATCACGCCGGTCGATCCAGAAGTGAAGGCGATCACACGCAAGGCCGCGGAGCGCTTCGCGGAAGCCGGCGCGATCGTGGAGGAGGCGCATCCGGACTGGCGCGAGGCGCATGAATGCTTCCACGTGCTGCGCGCGTTCGATTTCGCGATCACCAAGGCCAACCTGCTGCGCACCAAGCGCGACATGCTCAAGCCCGAGGTGATCTGGAACATCGAGGAAGGCCTCAAGCTCACGGTCGATCAGCTCGCGCGCGCCGAGGCGCAGCGCGTCGGCATGACTGCGCGGGCGGTCGAGTTCTTCAAGTCCTACGATCTCCTGCTGGTGCCGACGACGATCGTGCCGCCCTTCCCGATCGAACACCGCTATGTCGCCGAATGCGCCGGCAAGAGATTCGACAATTACGTCGAGTGGCTCGGCATCGTCTACGCCATCACGCTCGCCTGCTGTCCTGCGCTGTCGCTGCCGTGCGGCTTCACGGCGTCGGGCCTGCCGGTCGGCGTGCAGGTCGTCGGCGCACCGCGGGCCGACGCACAGGTGATCGCCGGCGCGAAGGTGCTGGAGGATATTCTGGACCTGCGCGGCACGACCCCGATCGATCCGAAAGTGAAGAACTGACATATACCTGATGACGACGCCGCCTCGCATCGCCCTCATCCACGCCCTCAAGCACTCCATCGCCCCGATCGAGGCGGCGTTCGCGACGGTGTGGCCTGAGGCGCGACTGATGAACCTGCTCGACGACAGCCTGTCTGCGGATCTGGCGCGCGACGGCGCGCTCACCGAGGCCATGACCGAGCGCTTCCTCGCGCTGGGCGATTACGCAGCGGCGACGGCGGCGGATGGAATTTTGTTCACTTGTTCCGCGTTCGGCCCCTGCATCGAGGCGGTCGCGCGCGCATATGCTTCGATGCCGGTGCTGAAGCCGAACGAGGCCATGATCGAACGTGCCGTAACCATGGGTGAGCGCATCGGCCTGCTCTCGAGCTTTCCTCCGACGCTGGCCTCGATGCCGCCCGAGTTCCCTGCCTCCGTCCAGATCGTGCCGAAACTGGCCGAGGGCGCGCTGGCCGCGCTCGATCGCGGCGACCGTGCCACGCACGACCGGCTGATCGCGGAAGCATCTCGCGATTTGCGCGATTGCGACGTCATCGCGCTCGCGCAATTCAGCATCGCCGCGACTGCGCCGCTGGTTGCAGAGGCCACCGGCCGCCCGGTCGTGACGACGCCGGACAGTGCCGTCGACAAGCTGATGAGGCTGCTGAAGGCCAAGGCTTAGGCGCCGGCCTTTGTCCGGCGCCGCGCATCCTTGATCGCGACCGCGAGCGCAGCCTTCGTCTCATTGACGAAATCCTCGACCAATTCCTCGCGCGTGGCATGCGCCGCCTCGCCGGTGAACAGGCCCTGCTCGGCCAGCATCACCACCCCATGCAGCGCGGCCCAGATCTTGAGCGCCTGCCGCTCGCGCAAGTAGCCGACCGCCGGGGCCTCCAGCGCCTCGATCACGAGCGCAAAGGTCTCCCGCGTCGCCTCGTGCAGCTCGCTGCCCTTGGCCGCGCAGGACACGGTGCGCGAGGCGAACATCAAGCGGTAGATACCGTTACGGCGCAGACCGAAATCGAGCGTCGCTTGCGCGAGTCGCGAGAGCTTTGACTGCTTCGACGGCTCCGCCATCGCCTCGCGCAGAACCGCCGTAAGTTGCCGGAACGCCTCCGCCGTGACCGCCGCGAGCAGCGCCTCGCGGTCGGCGAAATGCCGGTATGGCGCCGGCTGCGAAACACCGAGCTGCCTGGCAAGCGCCTTGATGCTGATCGCCTCGGCGCCGCCCCGTTCCGCTTCGCGCAATGCGGCCTTGATCAAGGCGTCGCGGAGATCGCCATGGTGATAGGTCTTCTCGGATTTGCGAGCGAATTGTGAACGCATGTTGAGTCGAAGCCTATGAGTTTGCGCTTGACAGGGGAAGCCCGCCGCGAATGTAATAGGATATAACTTAGAACAATCCCAGATGAGGAACGCGCCGCCCTTCGGGCCCCGCGCGCGCACGACCGAGGAAGCCGCAATGTCAGAGCGACTAAGGGTTCACGTCGATCCGGAGAAATGCCAGGGCCACGCCCGCTGCAAGGCCCTCGCGCCGGAGCTTTTCGAGCTCGACGAATATGGCAACGCGCACGAAGCCGGCGATGGCGCCGTCCCGCCGGGGCTCGAGGACAAGGCCTGGCTTGCGAAAGCCAACTGCCCGGAAATCGCAATCGATGTGATCGAGGAGTAGCGCGGCCACCTGCGTGCTTTCAGCGAACACGAGCCGAGGGATTCCCTGCCATGACCGACGTCAACCAGCCCATCGCCCATCCGCCCGTGACCGACTGGGTCCATGATTTCGACCACACCGATCCGCAATGGACGGAGGACCCGTTCCCGATCTGGGACGAGCTGCGCGCCGCGAGTCCCGTGGTGCACACGGAACGCTTCCTCGGCTGCTACCTGCCGACGACTTATGAAGCCGTGCGCGAGATCGCCAACGACACCCAGCACTTCTCCTCACGCCGCATCATCGTCCGCGATGTGCGCCCCGAAGTCGCCAGGAACGCGGCGCCGCCGATCACCTCGGACCCGCCCGAGCACAAGCCGGCCAAGCAATTGCTGCTGCCGCCTTTCACGCCGGACGCGATGAAGAAGCTCGAACCGCGGGTTCGCGCCATCTGCAACGAACTGATCGACGAGTTCATCGCCGACGGCAAGGTCGACGCCGCCGCACGCTACAGCAAATACATCCCGGTTCGAGCGATCGCGCACATGCTCGGCATTCCCGAGAGCGACAGCGACCTTTTCATCAACTGGATTCACATGATCCTCGAGGTCGGCATCAAGGACGAGAGCAAGCTGCTCCAGGCCGTGCAGGAGATGACGGCCTATTTCAGTGGCCACATCGAAGCGCGCAAGAACAAGCCCACCGAGGACCTGATCTCCTATCTGATGAACGCCCGGGACAAGCAAGGCAATCCGCTCGAAGACTCCCATGTGCTGGGCTCGCTGCGCCTGCTGCTGATCGCCGGCATCGACACCACCTGGAGCGCGATCGGCTCCTCGCTCTGGCATCTTGCGAAGACGCCGGCCGACCGCGCGCGGCTGATCGCCGAGCCCGGACTGATCCCGACCGCGGTGGAGGAGCTGCTGCGCGCCTATTCACCGGTGACGATGGCGCGTGAGGTGGTCAAGGAAACCACGGTCTCGGGTTGTCCGGTGAAGCCCGGCAACATGGTGCTGCTGTCGTTCCCGGCCGCGAACCGTGACCCCAAGATGTTTCCGGACGCTGACAAAGTCGTGATCGACCGCCGCGAGAACCGCCACGCTGCCTTCGGCCTCGGCATTCATCGCTGCGTCGGTTCCAACCTTGCGCGAATGGAGATGCAGGTTGCGCTGGAGGAATGGCTGAAGCGAGTTCCGGACTTCCGGCTCGATCCGGCAGGCACCGTGACCTGGTCACAGGGCACGGTGAGAGGCCCCCGGCAGTTGCCATTTTTGCTGGGAAAGGCGATGTAGGCCTCTCCAACCTGAGGACGGAGAAGCTCGGCCATGGCGCCGCCCGACAGCAAGCTGTCCCGCACCAAGGAGAGATGGGCACGCGAGGGCCGCTTCCTCACCGGCAAGGTGATCCGGCCGGAAGATCAGCGCCTGCCGCCGGGGCAGCACCTCACGAAGGATTGGCCAGTGCTCGATCTCGGCGTCACGCCGCCGGTGTCGCGCGAACGCTGGCGGCTCGACGTCTACGGTGCGGTCGAGAGCCCCGTGTTCTGGACCTTCGACGAATTCATCGCGCAGAAGCAGGACCGGTTCACCTCCGACATTCACTGCGTGACGACCTGGTCGCGCTATGACAACGAGTGGGACGGGCTCGCGACGCGTGAGCTGCTGGCGGCCTGCCGGCCGCGCGAGGATGCGCGCTTCGTCGTGCTGCATTCCTATGACGGCTACACCACCAACCTCCCACTGGACGACTTCGCCGCCGAGGACGCGCTGCTCGCCCATAGCTGGTCGGGCCAGCCCCTGAGCGAGGAGCATGGCGGCCCGGTGCGGCTGGTGGTGCCGCATCTGTATTTCTGGAAGAGCGCCAAATGGCTCCAGGCCATCGAATTCCTGACCGAGGACGCGCCGGGCTTCTGGGAAGTCCGCGGCTATCATAAGCGCGGAGACCCTTGGAAAGAGGAACGATACGACGTAGACTAGTTCGCGTTTCACCCTATATTTAAAGGGGTTTCGTGAACTTTGTGCCGAGATGTTGGAAGACGTTCCAACACCCCGTCACACCCGATCAGGGAGTCAAAAAGTGTCGCGCATCGCTTTTACAGACCAAGGCATAAAGAAGCTCCCGATAGGCAAACATTTCGACGCAAGCACGCCAGCCTTCGGCATCAGAGTTGGAAAGAACCGCCTTACGTTCATCGTCCAGCGCGGAGCAGACCGACGCATCATCCGCGTAGGCCACTACCCGGCCATGACCCTTTCGGAAGCGAGGACCAAGGGCAAGCAGCTCTTGGCCTCCACCCAACTCAACCACGAACGCATCACGTTCGAGGATGCTTACACCCTCTTCAAGAAGCACCACCTCCCCCGCCTCAAGGCGCGGACGCAATTAGACTACACGCGCGTGCTCGACCGCTATTACGTCCCCACGCTCGCCAAGCGGCGCCTGGACGCCATTACGAGCCACATGACGGATGCGATCACGGATGCACTGGTAAAGACCCCGACTGAGCAATCCCACTGCATCGCCTACGGTAAGACGTTCTTCAAATGGTGCGTCCGCCGTCGCTACCTGACCTTCTCCCCGCTGGACGGGGCACAGCTCCCCAAAGCTAAGCGCCGCAAGCGAGTGCTGACCGACGACGAACTGGTAGCGGTCTGGCACGCTGCCGGCGAGTACGGCGGGCACTTCGGCTCAATCGTTCGGCTCCTGATCCTGCGAGGCTTCCGGCGCGGCGAATGCTCCGCGATCGAGAATTCGTGGGTTCAGCTCGACACGGTGAACCTGCCCGGCACGATCACGAAAAACGGCCGCGACCACATCGTACCGTTGGGGACTATGGCTCGTGCAATCCTGTCCCAAAAGAGCAACCACTCGGTCTACCTATTCCCCGAACGGGAGGGGCAGCACCCCTTCACTGGCTTTTCTCAGAGCAAGAAGAACATCGACAAGCTGCTCAAGATCGCGCCGTGGACGCTTCACGACCTCCGAAGAACCTACCGCACCAACCTTGGGCGCTTGCGGGTCGCGCCGCACATTGCCGAGCGACTGGTGAACCATGTCGCCGTGCAGAATGAGGTTGAGCAGATTTATGACGTTTGGGGTTATCTTCCAGAGATGACCGAGGCGGTCGAGAAGTATGAGAACTGGTTCAGGTCACTGCTAAAGGAGTAGATTGCTGCACTGCATGAGTGCGAGATGTGGCGGTTGACTCCCACCGCCACTACTACCTACACTTGGCACAGTAGACGCCAGTGTGCGCGTCACTCGGCCCGCCCTCTCGAAAGAAAGGACGGCTCGAAATGACAGACAGACTAGTGACTCGGAGACAAGTAAACGAGATGTACGGTTACACGTACTGCGGAGAAAGTTACCGACGATGGGAAAAGGCGAAGAGGCTTACCGCTCGGAAAGCAACTTCCTCTTCCCGCGTCCACTACTTGCTGAGTGAGGTTATCGCCTTCTTCGGTACAGTTCCTACCATCTGACACCCCCACCCTGTAACCAGGGCGTGGCTGTTCCTACGAAGCCCCCGCCAGTCGCCTGGACGGGGGTTTTTCGTGTCGCATCCGCTCTCTCATCTACGTTGCGAGTATTCTGTGCGCGATTAAACGGGACACAGCATACACTTCCCGCCAACTGTCCGCGTGGCTCACGCCCCGACCCAATGGCAGCTTCGCTTGCCTATTAGAGTCCAGTTGGCCTCTAAAGTCATTCGAGTCCTATCGAGACACGCTCCCATTGGGTCGGCGCGCTACGCGCACGACGGACAGTTGGCGGGCACAATGTCCTTTACCCACTACAGTCCCGCTCCCGCGTGATAAAATTACAGCGGACTGTTCTTCCTTTCGCGGTGGAGAAGTCCCGTGAGCAACTGGCAAAGCAGACAGCTCTACTCACCGCGACAACTCCACCCATGCTACTTTTAGGTACAGCCGACCATACACAAAACTATTTGCACTCTGCCCAGGAGCCGTTCCTTTTCATTTGCGGCGGCGGTCTTGCAAAACAATTTGCTGCTGAGTTTCCCGAAGCGGTACGGTTCAATCCGCGCAACCATTCCTTCGCAATCGAGCGCAACGCTTACTCTGTCCGCGACTTTGCGGAGATACTTTATTCCTCTGGCGAGGGAAGCAACACACTCACTGTTCGCAATGGCAAGCGTGCACTCGCCAAACTCTTGCGAGACAACACTACACCTCTCCACAAGCTCACTGGCGATCGTAAAGATCCCGCGATCGCGGAGGCGCTGGCAACCGTAGACGACTTGCTGTTCTCCCCAGCGCTAAAGCGCGTACTCACCCGCAAGCCGAACTTCACTTTTGACCGTAGCGTTATTGCCGACCTGGACGCGCTGCACCCGACCGACGCCAAAATGCTCGCCCGCCTATTAATCGGACAACATAAAGGACACATCATTGTCGCTAATGCCCGTGCCTACCTGTGTCCTTTACACATGTCCTTGATAGAGGAACAACGCCTGACCGTGGGGCTCAATACGCTCTCCGAGGTGTCCAGAGAGCTTCAGCAGGTGCTCTTAACCATTCCTGACAAGTACGGGTACGGCTGCACCTACGAGGACGCGGTAGTGTTAGCCAGCTACGCCGGCAAGATGCCCGATACGGATGGCCACGACACCTTCGTTAAAGAGGCCATGGGCCTACTTTAGTTCACCCTTCCCCCAGCCCCTTGACCGATTCGACTCTTGATGTGCTGCCCGATAGGCTCCCGTAAAACGGGAGGGAGATATGACCTATTGGAGATGGGTCCGGGCGTTCTTCCGGCTCAACGTCGTGGAGAACGAGAAGTTTATTGAAAGCCTTCCACCCCGGGAAGCTCTGATATTCAAAGCAACAGGAGACTTTTACACTTTTGCTCTGTTTGGCAGCCTATTTTGCCTCGCTCTAACTTTTATTCTTCCGAACCACAACGTAATCCTCGTCCTCCTTGTGTTGTGGCTCGTGTCGACGTTTGCAGCGGTTTATTACTCTACTAAGTACCAGATACAGCAACTCCCGCAGCCTGCTCCACCCTCTCCCACACCACTGCGAAGACAGTTAGAAGGCCGTCTCAAAGTCGCTATCATGGACAACAACTATGTCCTGCCGACTGAAGCCCAGTGGGATCTCATCTTCTCAACTGCCGGAGCAATATGGTCGGTCAAGGAAACGCCGCCCGAGCTAGTAACGCAGCCTAGACCGCAAGACGGCGACCCTACGCAAGCCGAGTGGGACAGGAAGACGGCAGAGTGGGCGAAGGCCGACGGCTACATCTTTGAAGCCATTGTTCAGTCAATGACCGGCTACATCAGCAAACTCAAGCCAGCCGAACCCGCGCCGTTCTCAAAGGCGATGGAGCCGACGCCTTCCATGATCTTTGACATGCTAGAGCCGTTCCGCGCTCCGCATCTCAAGGAGTTGGGCCTGTGTACGTGGATCACCAACCAGTACAACCGCAACGTCTATGCCATAAGCAAGCCCGGCCAGCCGCCCATCCAGCCGCAGGACTACACAGGCCCGCCCGACAAGATGGCCGAGATTTACTTGAAGGGAACTCCGCTTAAAACTTTGCTTGACGTGCTGGTGCCGTTCGCCCCGTTTACTGAGAACGACCGCTGCGCCCATCACTGGTGCATTGGCCGCAACCAACAGGGCAAGTCCACCTTCCTGCGGCACCTCATACGCGACGACCTCGCGCGGGCTGCAAAGGGGGAGTGTTCGATCGTTATCATCGACAGTAAGAGTATGGTGAACCACATGCGTGAGCTGTCGATCTTCGGTCCCGGCCAGTCTCTCGATGGGCGGCTTATCGTCATCGACAGCGATGTGCGATTCCCGCTCAACCCGTTCTATATCGACCTCAAGCAGAAGGTCTTATCCAAGACCCTCATCACGTACATGCTCGGCAACCTCGACCCCGCTGCGGGCCAGGAGAGAGCGTTGCCCTTCTTCGTAGAAGCCACGCTCCACTCGCGGGACAAAAGCTTGGCGCAGCTCTTGCGATACGTGCAGATGGACGCGGAAACTATACCGGGCGAAATTGGGAACTTCCCGCCCGACGTTGCCACTTGGTTTAGAACGACGCGCAAAGGCCTGCACGCGGGCACCAAGAGCGGCCTCGATGAAAGGCTGGCGAGCTTTATCAACGAGCAGCAGCACACGCCCTTCTACAAGAACCTTAATGCGGGGCGCTGGGGAGATAGAGACGGACAATTCGATCTATTTAACGAATTGCACAAAGGCGGCAGGGTGCTCCTCATTGATACTGACAACGAAAAGAACGGCGACGAAGGTACGAACCTCATGGGCCGCCTGTTCATCGCCATGCTGCGCGAGGTGATGCAGCGCCGCACCAAGCTTGACAATAAAACGCCCATCTACGTCTACATCGACGAAGCGGCCGACTATCTCCGCTACGACAAGAGCTTCATTCAGATACTCACTAAAGCCGGGGAAGCCCGCATCGGCATGACGGTGGCGTACCAATACAAAGGGCAGGACGGCGTAGACCCCGGCGTAGAGAAGGCGCTCAACAACGCGAGCATCCACTCCGAGTGCATCGCGGTCGGCGATGTCGAAGTGACGATAAACCAGCGCACCACGCTCACCATCCCGGTGCAGCGCTTCGAGTTCAAGGAGCAGAATAAAATGGAGTACGACGACTACAAG
This sequence comes from Bradyrhizobium sp. R2.2-H, assembly GCF_004346455.1. Lineage (NCBI taxonomy): Bacteria > Pseudomonadati > Pseudomonadota > Alphaproteobacteria > Hyphomicrobiales > Nitrobacteraceae > Bradyrhizobium > Bradyrhizobium sp. R2.2-H. The sequence goes on along the minus strand of NZ_SMBR01000001.1, from coordinate 698,094 downwards.
CGCATGCGCGCACGCCTCGGGATTCAGTATCCTTACCAAGCCCCCCCGCCGAACCGTGACATAGACGACGAGCCGCTGACCGAGCAAAACCCGTGATACGATACCCACATAGCGCACGTTCGATGTGTGCCGATGACAGCAATGGGCTGTCCGCCTTATCCTCCCTGTTATGGAGCGACACTCAGCTTACAAAACGATAGGCAAGCCGACCTACGAAACGGCCGGCAACGAACGCGAGATCGCGATACTCAAGCTCCTTGCTCGCTACGACCTCCTGCCCTCCAGTTTCATCTATCATGCGCTCGGCAAGTACCAGGGTACGCGCAAGGCACTCACCCTGCTTGCAAAGGGCCACTACATCGGCCTGCCCGACCTTCCCAAGGAAGAGAAGCTCGCCTACATCCCGCGCAACGCCTTCTATGTTTTCGAGCTGAAGCCGCGCGGCCGGATGCTCCTCGCCAAGCACGGGGACATCGTCACCCAGGGCGGCAACGACCACTTCAAGCACAGGCTCCTGCGAAGCGAGATTGAATTTCTGCTCGACCGTACACCGTTCGAGGTGAAGGGGCCGGAGCATATCTTAGCCGACGACCGCTGCCCCGAAGGCACCAAAGACGCATCCTATCCCTTCCGCATCGAGCGCCCCAAGCTTGAACCCGACATCACCCGAGGCTTTTCCAACGGGAGCCGCACGATCTTCCTGCACATTGAGGTAGACCGGGGTACCGAGCCCGTCATCAGCCAGAACGCCCGCCAGAGCCTCAAGAGCAAAGTGGAGCGCTACAGCGAGTACCTGCGGACGGAAACCTATAAGACGCACTTCGGCTTTCAGGTTGCCCCGAGCGTACTGTTCTTGACGACGAGGCCGGACACGAAATCGCTCATCGACCTGTTCCCCGAGAAGGGCAAAACGCGCTTCTACGCGGCCAGCATTCCCCCCAAACTCCTGCCGACAGACAACCTCATCGTGCCGTGGCAGGGGAAAGACGGCACGCTCAACCTCATGGAGCTGTTGCATGGACGCATTGAAGAAACTGGAGCGCGCGAACGAATTGGCGCGTGAGATACGGGAGCGCGAAGAAGAGCTGACCCGCCTGTTCGGCGGGGAGACGCCGAAGAAGACATGGAGCCGCAGACCGAAGGAGGGAGCCAATGGTGATACAAGGCCCGTGGAAGCCGCCAAATCTCAAGGAGCAGCTACTGAGGGAGGCCGAGCGCCTGCTGCGGCTGATTGAGGAATACAGAGAGCAGGAAAAGGGGAAGCCCGGCAGTTGAGCCGGGCTTTTTCTTTCACACTTGGTCGGCAATGAAGCTCTCCGCACGCTCCAGCACCTTCGCCGCGTTGAGCAGATCGCCGTGCCCGAGACTGTCGGTCTCACGCCATTCGTCGCTGTCCTTCTCCTTGTAGGACTTGCTGAGGGTCACGTTGTAGTGACGGTCATTGGCCCAGACCGATGCCGTGACGAAGCCAATTCTAAACTTAACGACTGGCGCGTTCGCCATTTGAAACTCTCTTTCTCCCGCTCAGATGCAGGTGGGGAACGGGGACGCCTGTGTGCCTTCAACAATCCCTTGGGCTAGATTGCACGCCCATGTCGCCACTTCCCCCATCCACATCCGAACCGCCTCTCCCCCAATCTTACCATGGTAGAATTGCGCCAGATCCCCGTACATCACAGGAGGCAACAGTGGCGTCAAACTTCATCCCGTTTGAAGAAGTGGAGGAGCTGGCGACCATCGAACGCCTCGCTCAAATGCTCAACCTGGACATCCGGCGCAGCGGCGCGCAGTGGAGGTGCGAGTGCCCGGCTCATCCGGGCCATCACCGCGATCTCTGCATCTCCCCGCAGGTGAAATCTAAGCGCGGCTCGCTTGGCGTATTCTTTTGCCAACGAGAGAAGACTGGCGGCGATCGCATCGGCCTGGTCGCGCATGTAATGGACATCGGCCAGCAGGACGCGGCTATCTTCATCGCTCAGCAGTTCGGCATGACGCTTGCAAACAATAAGAACAGTACCAGTGACAGTACTGTATCTACAGTTAGCAAAGGACGTGCCACCGTGCCCCCAGCCGAGAAGTCGGAAGGCAGGAGCCAACCTGCCTCATCTCGCGCTGAATTCGATCCTCAGGCATTTGCTTCCAAATTGGAATATACGCATGAGGTGGCCGCACTCGGCATCATCGAGTCGGACGCCGAGTTGCTTGGTATCGGCATGTATCGCGGCAAGGTCTACATCGCCATGCGGTACGACAATGGGGATATCGCTGGATTTGCCGCAGTAGAAGCGGCCAAGCTCCCCTCGAAGCTCCTGCCGTATGTCGCTGGTAATGTCGTCGTTCTGAAGCAACGAGCCTGAAAATGGCTCAACAGAGCGCTCCTACGGGGGCGCTCTTGACTTTTACTTCAAGCAGTCGCGTCGTGTTTGGATTGCTTGCGTGATGATGATGATGAGGTACGATGTAGATATAGCAGTTTATCGAATTACTTATGAACCAAGATTTAACAGGCCGCGCAGTCAAAGTTGGAGATACGGTTCGGGCTCGTTTGTTTGCACGTGACGCTGGCACAAATGATTTTCTGGTTACTGAAAAAGATGGCACCCTTCAAGTAAACGGGTATCCGATTTCGCTCTACGATGAGGTAACTGTCCTCGCCTAATATGACCACTTGCACCAATCCTAACTGCCTCTATCAGTGGACCCCGAAAGTCGAGAACCCGGTGTCCTGCCCCAAGTGCCGCCAGTATTTAAAAGCTCCTACTAACACCAACTAATATGGAAATGACCACCTGCGAATACGATGGCACAGCATCGACCTACAACTGCCAGCGTGAAGAACAGTGCGACGACTGCTTCATGGTAGATCACCAGAAGGAGTGCGGCTGGTGCGAGTTCTACGACCACACCACGCGCAAGCTAGAGGTGAAGCACCTCCCCAGCGATTATCCGAAGGCAGGGTTTGTAGAGCGCACTGACGGCATGAGCCTCTCAGAGAAAACAGTTCTCGCTTTAGAGGAAATTGCCGAGCACGAGACACGTTGGGGCGAGCCGCTAACAGCTAACCAAGAATAAATATGGAAATCTCTCTGCGAACAAAAACGGGTTGGATTAGCAAGGTTGAAAACAAGGACAAGCTTTATTGCGACCGCGACGGCTCTCCCTTATTCGAGGCCCCGCATGGTGGACTGTACTGCAACGTAAACCACAAAGCGCCCTCTCCCTCAGATTATCCGTCTCAACACTAATATGACCCGCATCTTTTACTTCCACGGCCGCGCAGGAGACCTCCCCGCCGCCCTGCTACGCCATGAGACCGCAGAGCTAAAGAAAGTGAACGTGCAGCTTAGCAAGCAGATAGCGAACCCGCTCCGCACCATCAAGCTTCTAGCAGCAGCATGTGACACAGGTCCCCGGCGCCGAGGCGAGCAACGCGCAGCATTAAACGCCCTCATCCGCACCCCATTTGTATGACCACAAAGCTTTACCTCGCAGCGCTCTCCCTCCCAGTCCTGTTCGTGTGCTACGCCGCGGTCCGCTTGGACATACTAGCCGCTAGCCTCAACTAACATGCAACGCGAAATCAAATTCAGGGCGTGGGACAAAAACATCAAAAGAATGTCTGTACCATTTAGACTTGACGACCCCGCGATGGTTGGAAGGGGCGAGGACTTCGTGAACCATTCTCATAACTGGGACATCATGCAATTCACCGGCCTCAAGGACAAGAACGGCAAGGAGATATACGAAGGGGATATTCTAGAATACGCCCGTGACAACAACCTTGGAGGCATGATTCGTGAAGTGCGAGCTATCGAGTTCAAGCCCAACCTTGGATATCGGCTTGGAGGTGCACAGTTTGACGATAATCCAGGTGGATACGTCGGCGGCTTGTGGAATGAAAATATCTTAGTCATCGGCAACATCTACGAGAACCCCGAGCTACTCGCTTAACTTTCTGAAGTATGAAAACACTACTGACCCAACGAGACCACGACATAGAACTGATACGCGCTGCCTGCATTAAGGCGAACTCGGAGAGGGATTGGCAGTTCTTCGACCACGTGCACTCGCCCATCATCGGGATGATAGAGGAGCCTGTCCGCCTCACTGACGTGCTGTTGGCGATCGGTAAATCCCGCGTGCCGAAGAGCAGCAGCAAGTGTGAGAAAGTTATGTGGGATTGGAAATGGGAAACAGACGACCTCACCCTCCAATCCCCCGAGTGCATCGCCTTCCTCGCAGAGATACTCGATTAACTAATTAAATATGATGCACGAACAAACAATTGAGAACCTAAAGAGGTGGCTGTACCGCAAGGAGGGTCAAGTAAGCACCGCTACTCGCAGGGAGGCGACGATAGGCGAGTTAATGACTGTCGTAGAAATCCTCATTGAAAAACATGATTGACAAATTTGCGATAGAGAAGGCCATAGAGGGAGGTTGGAAACACTTTGAAGGCCTCGATAAAAAAGAAGCGTCCTTATACGCTCACAACATATTAGCTCTATCGGATTGGCAGACAATTGCCCTCGACCGCACTTTTTGGCAAGCGTTGGGTAAGGCGTTGGGGTGGGAACAGAAAGCAGGTATGCGTGTAACTTCAATCGGTACGGCAGACCACTATGAGGCGGGCTGGTCTGAAAATGCCCACCGCTTCTACGACCTCATCCTCACTGGCGGCGATATGGAGAAATGGTGGCAGGAGTTACTCGCTAACTAATCCAAGGAGATATGAACTGCTTTTTAATCCACAAATGGGGCGCATGGCAGGAGACTGACAAGGGCGACATAGTGCGCAACGAACGATTTGTAGGCATCTGGTTTCAGGAGGAACGACGATGCATCAAATGTGGCAAGAAGCAGATAAAGATTGGCCGCAATGACTAACTCCCCAAAGCGTATGAAACTCACACCGATGCACAACGACAAGGGCGAGTGGTGGGCAGTTAAACCCTCGCATGATTTCAGACCCGATGAACTTATCCGCCGCATTAAAAACGAGCATGACCTTTAGCTCCCCAAAGCGTCGTCTGAGCCAACAGGAGCGTCAGGATCAATTGCTTGTGGCGCGTCAGAAGAAGAAAGAGCGTCGTCTGCTGAAGATATTGGCGCAGATTGAGGCTCGTCGGGCGTTGGGCCTGTAGTCTCCTCCAAAAATCTATGCTGAGAGAACGCTGCCTCAGTCTCCTCACGCTCGCGCCGCTCGCCGGCAGTCTCTCCGTATTTCTCTCGCTGCATAGCGTCGATTTCCGCGCCCTTGCGCTCCGCGGTCTCAATCATCTGTTGGTACCGGACCTGCAGGTCTTCTGACCTACGACCAAGATAGCGGAGGAAGCGAGAACGCGGCTTACCCGTAACGGGATCGCGATAGCTCTCTCGCTCTTCGTAATAGCCTTTGCGTGTGCGGACGATGTAGGCCATGGCCCGTAGTTTATGCGCGCCCTCCTCGTTGCCAAGGCCGCAAACCACCACATCTCGAACGTGCGGTATGATTAAGCAGGACTGTCCCCCCACAACAGGAGCCTATCATGACGCTGATGCTTCACAGCGGCGCGAACGCCGTGACCTATGACGAACTGCGGGCCGTCGCTACGCCCGAGCCCACCGAGAGCCACGTGCCGATCCCGCACCATGAGATCGTGGAGCTGATGCGCTACACGCTCGGTTTCTATCAGCACGAGATAGCCGAAGAGCACCACGCCACCACGCCCGACGGCGCCCGGTACTTCGGCATCATGTGCCTGCGCTCGCCGCACGGCGACTACACGGACATGCTGGGACTGCGCAACAGCCACGACAAGTCCCTGCCGATCGGGATTGCGTTCGGCTCGCGCGTCTTTGTCTGCGACAACCTCGCGTTCGCGGCCGATCACGTCATCCGCCGCAAGCACACGGTTAAGGCCAAGCGCGAGTTGCCGGCCCTGCTCTCCGACATCATCGTGCCTCTCAAGGAACAGCGGCAGGCGCAGAATACGCGTTTGCTGGCCTATAAGGAGGCGATGCTGGACGAGGCCCAGGTCGACCACGCCATCATGTCCATGTATCGCAAGGACGTGATCGGCGTGCAGGCAATCGGCCAGGTGCTAAAAGCCTATGACGAGCCGCCCCACGACTGGGGAGACCGTAGCGCGTGGAGGCTGTTCAATGCCGCTACGTTCGCGCTAGCGGGCCGCGTGGCTGAGAAACCGGCCATTACGCGGGATCTCCACCAAGTGATCGACGGCGTGTGCCATGCGATGCATTGAGTACGAGTTCGTGCTGCCGGACGGCAGCGCGAGGTACGAGATGGTCGACCCGGACGCAGGCTATACGGTCATGCACCAGGTCAACCTGTTCATGAGGATGCACGGGGCGACGATAGCCCGCCCCCTGCAGCATGGTACGATGAACGACGGACGCACGACTGCGATTCCGTCGTCGGAGCAGCAGCAAGGCACGCTGGCGGGGTAGACGACCAACCGTCCGATTTTATCGGAAGGTTGAAGCCCGTTGAGAGCTGATGACCTGCGAAGTGGACCGTGCGCGCCCACTAAACTGGGGCCTCGGCTCCTCATCAAACCACCACCAAAACCCCCAAAAGCCCCGCTACGGCGGGGCTTCTTTCTTTGATCGCCGCCCGCCTTTCAATTACGTTAGCTCGACACATAGGGGGACGAACTTGGGTTGGTTCAGTAAGAAGATTACCTGCACTGTGCACATCGTGAGTCCTATGGGTACTCGCGACGAGATCATGACCGTGGGGGAGCATATCCCGCAGGAGGCTTACAAGAAGCTCAAGGATGCTGCCGGCGATATGTACGTCCTGGAAGTATTCGAGAAGGGAGAGCCTACGCAGCATATCCTCTCGAAGGAGCAATGGCTCCAGGCTAAGGCAATGATGGACAACGCCTAAGCGACGCCATGGTACGCTAGGGAGGTCGGAGTGGAGCAGCGGTAGCTCGGCGGCCTCATAAGCCGCAGGCCGCAGGTTCGATCCCTGCCTCCGGCACATGCAGACAATTCGCCTCAGCGGCGAGCCTAAATCAACCCAACACATCTACGGCTTAGCCTGCCGCGGCCGATTTCCCCAGCGCTACATGACACCGGCAGGGAAGGCCTTGAAGGAGCAGTACCAGTGGGAAGCGCGGGCGCAGTGGAAGGGGAAGCCGCTTGAGGGCGATATTGCCGTGGAGATCACGCTCTACTTCGGCACAAAGCGAAAGGCTGACCTCGACAATTTCAACAAGCTGAGCTTGGACGCGCTCGCCGGCATCGCGTACTTAGACGACAGTCAGATAGCGAAGCTCACGATTGAGCGGGCTTACGATAAACCCAGGCCACGCATAGCTATCACGATTGCAAGCTGCTCATAGGTGCAACTTAACGAGCGCCTATGAGCAGCCTCCCCCCGTTGTCAAACAAACTATTAGTAGCCTGCTCGTCTCGCAGCATCGTGGACTTCGATCAACGAGCAGGAGTCGATAGAATTCGCGATGCCTTGATCGTGGCTTTGACCCGTCTTAAATCCGCTGATGATTTGATTCGTGCCTACATTTCCAACAGCACCACTAGCGACCCCGGCGCGAATGGTTGCGGCTGCTCCGGGATTGTTAGCCTTGATCCATACCATATTGGCCACTAGATCACTGGGACAGGCGAAGCTAGGCGAAGTGAACAAGAAGCCGGACATCAGGGTTGCACAAACAACTTTTGGAAACATCAATACCTCCATTGCATAAAGTGGCCTATCACGCCACGCTTGCAGCTTGCGTGATAATGCAATACAATTCAAGCGGGAGCCGGAGGGTTCGGCGCCCGTCCGAACATCACTAGGGCAAACGGATAACGCGAGTTCGATCCCGCGTGCGGTGCAACTCCGCTTTTCATAGCCTGATTGGCTTATCCGGGGCGGCTGCGGTTCGACTCCGCACGGCTCATTCGGTTTTTATGGACAGCCGTAGTACAGCTCGCCTCTGCTCCAGATTTCAATATTGTCCATGACATCGAATTGGAAGCTAGTGATTTGGATCGGCTGAAAAACAACCGAGTCTGGTCCTTGCCGGCAAATGTTGAGGTTTCCAGTAAAGCCTAAATTGAAACTGGCCAGCACCACAAAGCCCTGCTTAATCCGGACTTCAAATCCATTGCGGCTCAAGATTGCTCCACTTCGGGGATGCCTCGGAGTCCATCGGTTGTTAAATGACGTTCCACTTATGCCAACAGTAGCAGTAGGCGAATTGGCGTTGCGCGTGGCAACGACCACCCATTGATTTACCTCACGTGCAAGCGTTCCTTGTAAGGGATGACCTGCGAGGCGGACTGCGTCGAAGACGCGATCAGAGAGTGCCGGCCCAGGATTCACGTTGTACCGCTTTATCACCGTGCCACGGCCGGCATTTTCAATGGTGAAGGGCTGCAATATGGCGGAGTTCTGCGGCGTGCTCGGAAACGGAGCGGGCTCAGCGGGTCGACCAATTGGCTGGGCTGTCGCGGTTGTTAGACTTGCCGTTATCAATAGTAACAAAGCAAAACAGCGCATTGCTATTATCCTTCCATTTAAAGGAATAACTTTATCGCAAAACAACCTGAGAGGCAATCGGCCGCAGTCGTTACAAAGCTCCGTGCCAGCGTACCATTGCGGCATGACCGGACCAGAACTTGAGACATTCTCGACAGAGATAAACGGCGGCGCTTCGATCGGCGCGACCCTCATCTTCCAATTCATCAATCTCGCGAAAGCGATGGTGGAGCAGCAGCGGCCGTGGATGCTCCTACGCAATACCGACACGACCAAGAGCGTCGCTACCGCGAGCACGTGGCAGACCGCTATCGACCTATCGACCGTCGAACGCTTTAACCGCTTCTATGGCGAGACGCCGATCAAGCTGTTCGATGGCACCAGCGGCATCCAGTACTTCAGACAAGTACCCTTTGACAGGCGGCTTGAGTATCGGGACACGTCCGGCACCTTCGTCTACGATGAGGCGAACAAGCTGCTTTACCTCAACGGCACGGTCTCATTTGCCGGCACCCTCTATATCGACCACATCAAGGACAGCCCTGAGATAACGAACGACGACAGCTCATCGTGGATGTTCCCGAGCTGGGTGCATCCGCTCTTGGGCTTCTACGCGGTAGCTATCAACAAGGGCGGCGTGGATTATGACGATATCAACGCGCGCATGGCGCCCGACAACCGAGCCCAGGCAAACGCCATCATCAAGATGCTCGAAGGCTGGGACAACGAGAAGCAGCTCCAATCTCAACAGAACACAGATCCCTATCAGGAGGGAGATGGCGATAGGCCGGGCGCAATCAATCTCTGATGAACTACAAGCGGCACAACCAAGGAGACCGCGCTCGAAGGCGGCGTAAGGATACCTCCGGGTATTGGCAACCTAAACGCATTCGCCAAGCTGTATGAGAATCCCCGACTACACGGTTTCGCAGTTCTCCGGCATCAACACCTTCATCAAAGACTTGAAGACGCTCAAGCCCGGCGTGGCGACGCAGAGCCTCAATTGGCTTACGGGGAAGTACGGCGACCATATGGAGCTTAGACGCGGGAGCGCATTGCTCGGTCAAACGCGCGTCGATGGCGCGGGCAAGATTACCGGTTTGGGCGTCGGCCTGCGCTACGATGGCGTGCAGGTCCCGTTCTGGAGCCGAGGGCGCAAGATCGAATACTACAACGCGGCGACCGATGACCGCGCCGAGGTAGGCAGCAACATCCTTCCCGTGGCGGCTGACGGCGAGGATTGCTGGTTCTCCCCTTACGCCAATTTGGGCGGCTCAATGATGTATGCGGGCTCGCCGAACAGCAGCATTTACAAGATCCCGGTGGCCAATCCCGCGAGCGCGGTCGACCAGGCGACGAACAGCTTCCGCTTCGGCGTGCTGCGCTTCGGCCAAGGACGCTCGTTCGCGGGCCAGCGCAACGGCACAACGGCGGGCAACCTCGACAAAACCGGCCTCTACCTCTCCGACATCGATAAGGCGAACCTGTCGCTGTACACGCAGACCACGGCCGAGGCGTACGGCACGGGAGACGGCTCAACTAAGACCTTCGCGCATACTCTCGCCGTGCTTAGCGGCACCAAGAAGACGGCGATGTACGTGGCGGTGACTGACGGCACCGAGACCTTTACCGACGACCGCAATGGAAACATGGTGGGAAGCGCGGGCGGCACGGGGACCGTCAACTACGCGACCGGCGCAGTGTCGGTGACTTTCGCAACAGCCCCGACCAGCCCTACCGCCATTACGTGCAGCTACTACACCGAAGACGCCACGAGCGACGGCCCTCTGGACTTCGATACCAGCTCGACCGGCGCGGGTAAGGCCAAGATATTCCGCCAGGACGACGGCGGCGCGTTCATGGCGGTGCTTCCGTTCCTCGATGTGGAGTACGCTTTTCATCTCCTGAAGACGTGGGCTGTGACCACGACTATCGACGACACGTCTGCGACCAACCTGCCCTACCGCGCCATCGGCATCCCCTACCCGCGCGCGGCAAAAGAGACCCCAGACGGCATACTCTGCATCGACGTGTCGAACCCTAACGACCCGAAGGTGCGACGGCTGGAGATCGGGCAGAACACCAACAACCTCACCATAGTGCCGACGAGCATCTTCGACGCGATAGACCTCAGCGTCCACGCCTTCGACTACGCCGTGGCGTTCCGCTGGGGCGACTACGAGATTGTGTGCTGCCAGGCATTCACCAACGGCGTGGCAGACGCCTACAACTCGGTCATGTACGTGCGGAACGTCTACTCGCACGCGATAGACCGGCTGGACTTTAGAGCCTCTTGCCTCGACATATTCAACGGCGCGCTGATCGCGGGCGACCCGATTTCCAACAACGTCTTCACCCTTTTCTCAGGCTTTGACGACGACGAGGCCGCGATAGAGAACTACTGGCAGGACGGGCAGCTCAATCTCGGGACCGACAGGCTTAAGCGCGCGCATCTCATGCGGGTGACGGGTCTCATTCAGCGCGATCAGGATATCGCGGTATCGCTGGTGCTGGACGACGGTACGCCCGTGGAGGTCTTCACCATCGAAGGCGACGGCGCCTACGTGGACCAAGGAATTAACACCACGATCGGCAGCGAGACGATCGGCACGCATGTGATAGGCGGCGGCGGGGAAGCCACCGCGCATCCCTTCGACGTGACCTTCCCGATCCACACCGACGTGTTTCAGAACATCAGCGCCCGCTTCCAGGCGCTCAACATCGGGCACGCGGCCATCAACAGCTACACGTACAAGGATATTCGCGACAAAGGCAGCAGGAGCTTGCCGGTCAAGACAGTCTAGCGTCCACGCCACCGGCGCCACAGCTCGCCTAAGTCGATGCTCATCCCCCAAAGCGTTGGCTTGAGCACGACGACAGGGTCCTTCTTTATCGGCGCATCTTTCGCGGAAGGTGCTGCGGTAGTTTCGCTTTTGATGCGAGCGATCTTCTCTTCAAGGAGGTCAACAGCGTCCTTAAGCGCCTCTTGGGCTTTGACTATGTTTTGGCGAAGTGCCTTTACGAGCCCATCCTGATCCAAGTTCGATGGAACCTTCCGTAGCTGAATACGCGCTAATAGTAGGTTGGTTTCGCGCGAGTCTTTACCCAGATAACCCTCTATTACTTCGGTAATCGCGGCCACATGCGCATCAATCAAGTGACCAAGCTTGTGGAATTCCTTTTCGGAGGTCCAAAGGACCAAACCATTGCTAAATCCATCTAGATTTCCGCTGCATTCTTGCAGGTCTTCAATCCCATCCTTCGCTCTATCAACTTCCGACTGGGCCTTACTAGATAGGAGCGCCATTGCGAAACCTCCTTCAAGACGATCAGCGTTACAAAGCCCGGTGCCTACGTACCATGTGAGGCATGCTACACGCCATGGTTTCAGTGTTCGTCGGCGTTGCCGCCTTTGTCAGCTCCCTCTTCGGCATCGTCCAACCTGCCCCTCAGGCTCACGAGCCGAGCCTTGGTACGGCGCTCCCCTCTGCCCCGGCCGTGTTCGAGACTTCGCTGCAGAGCCGCATTAGCTCAACTGACACGAGCCTCACCCTCGTCGCCAACAGCGTGCGCGGAGGCAGCTCGCTCTCGGGCTACAACTGCTTCACGGTGGACGAGGGCCGGACCGACGCTGAGTACATGTGCGGCACGGTGTCGGGCACCAGCGTCTCCAGCCTTACGCGCGGCTTAGACCCGGCGACGGGCACCAGCAGTAACAGCGCGCTGAAGTTCGCGCACCGCGTCGGCGCCAACGTCAAGATCACCGATTTCCCGGTCCTGCAGATACTTCGCAACCAAGCTAACGGCACCGAGACCTATCCCAATACGCTGCACTATGCCTCAGGCGTCACGCCGACGCTGCCCAGCGACCTGACGGACAAAGAGTACGCCGACAGCTTGGCCTTCGCTGGCGCAGGCGTGATCGATGCAACTACGGCCTCAAAAGGCGTTGTGGAGCTTGCAACTGGCTGCGAAGCCGCAAGCTCGACTGTGACCGGCGGTTCTGGCCCACTCGTTGTCCCTGCTAGCCTAGCGACATCGACTTACAACGCTGCCACGGCTCCCTGCCGTGTTCTCTCAACTGGTAATGACGGCCTTATCGACCAAGGCTTCTTGCCCACAACGATCAGCAAGAACATCACCTTCGCAGGCACGGACACCTTCTCGTCGTCTACCGTCATCGGCAGCTTCAACGCCGTCGATATTGGCAAGAACGTCCAGGTATTTACCGGCTCCGGCACATTCCTCGTGCCGACGAACGTCAAGAAAGTCTCGGTCGAGATGGTGGGCAGCGGCGGTGGCTCTTCCGGCTGCAGTACCTCGTCATCCTGCACAGGAAGCCCGGGATCTAGCGGCGAGTACCGCGCCGGCATTATCGACGTGTCCGCTACCACGTCGGTGGCAGTGACGGTTGGCACTGGCGGCACGGCAAGCAGCGATGGGACTTCCTCCCGCTTCAGTACGTTCATGGTAGCTGGTTCGGGTCGGTTCAATGCCGCCGCGAATACCGGGTCAGGAGGCGACATCGCGATACCGGGCGCGTTAGGCTCGGTCGGCGCGGTCGGCAGCGCGCTTTGCGTGGCCATCAGTGGCACGTCGCGCTTCGGAACGCCCTTCTTTTGGGGGAGCGGCTCAGGCACAGGCGGCGGCGCCGGGCAGGGGTACGGCAACGGGCATTCAGGCGGCTGCGAAATGAACAACGACAACGCAGCCGGCTCGGGCGGCTCTGGCTTATCAGGTATCCTGATCGTCCGCTGGTAACATGGCGACTCCGACCCCTTACAAGGACCCCGAGGCGGCATCGAAGGGACTGACTGAGTCTTTCGCGCCGACGACGGACGCGCAGAAGACTGCGATTGCGAATGCGGCAGCCCTTGTGCCCGGCGCGGCACCTGCGTCCCCCGCTCCCTCGCCTATCAAGGTCAAGCGCACCGTTGACACCGGCGCAGATGCAGCTGAGAGCTATCTCAGCACATTTACTGCACCCAAGACCGCCGACCAGATCGCCGAGGAGATGCGCCGCGGATCGCAAGGTGCCATCGACGCCATCAACAAGACCTATGATGACCAGGTTGCGGCGAAGGGCGTGATTGGCCAGGAGCGCCTCGCCCAGGACAACGCCATTTCGGTCCTCTCGGGACTGACCGGCTCAACCGAGGCGGGCCGCACGCGCGGCGCGACGATCGACAAGAACGATAAGGAGGTGCAGGCAGTCAACAATCAGAGGCTTTTGGACCTGCAGAGCCTCTACTCGCAGATTTCTAAGGATGCCCGCGACGAAGCGTTGAAACAGAGGGAAGACGCCACTGCCAACGCGAACGACATCGTCGCCCGCCGCACAGCGGCGCAGGGTAAGGCCGTCGAGAATATCAAGCTTATGGCACAGGGCGGCCTCGTAGATTTCGACAGCTTTAAGAACAGTGCAGCCAACAGCGAGGTCTATAACCATGCCCTGGAGGCCGTAGGAGGCTCTGAGGAGGCCCTCAAGGGGCTATTCGCGGTCAACCGTCCCAAAGACCAGTTGGTGGGCTCTCCTGTGCGTGTAGGCGACCATTTCATACAGGCCTACCAAAACCCCCTCACCGGCAAGATTGCCTACGATACCGTGCAGGTGCCGGGCGGCCTACCGACCGAGTACAAGAATTTCCAAAAGATAGGCGACAACATCGTGGCCATCCCCGATGGATGGGACGGCGACATGAGCAAGCTGAAGACCATCTATGCGGGCTCCTCGATCGCCACGACGCAAGCTGCTTCGCAGGCCGCCCAGCAGAAGAACGAGGCGTTGGAACTCGCGAAGGAACTGCGATCAGACACTGCAGTCGGCAAGGGCAGCGCAGTCGGAGCAAGCGCCGCGAAGCTTGTCCCGTTCGGCCAGGCATTGGGCTGGCAGGGCGACCGCACAGCATTCGAGGCCAAGGTAGCGTCGCTCAAATCCAACCTGACGCTCGACAACCTTAAACTCCTCAAGGGCGCGATGTCGGATAAGGACCTCATGTTCCTCAACAGCATCGGCTCCTCGCTCGACACCAGCATGAGCGAGAAGGCATTCAATTCTGAGCTGGACCGCGTCATCCAAAAGCTTGAAAGCACCGGCGCTTCTGCAAGCGGAGGCGGCAACGTTGTCACCGCGCCCGATGGCCAAGAGGTAGAAATCATCGACTAGTATGGCCATACAAATGACCCGAGCCGAATACGAGAAGAAGTTCGGCAAGCCGCCCGCAGCGGCTAAGGCTGCGCCCGTGAGGATGACCCAGGCCGAGTACGACGCCAAATACGGCAGAACTCCCGCTCCGAGCGTCGCGCAGAAGTTCGACACAGGCATGAAGGAAGCAACGGCCGCGCGGACAGCCGAGCTTAACCGCATCTCTGACGCGAATACGAAGGGGGAGCAGGGATTTGCTCGCTCGGCATTTCAAGCGGGCGGCCAGTTTGTAGGCGCCGCGGTAGACCCCTTCGTCCAAGGCGTAAAAGCTGCCGTGCCCGACTGGCTGAAGTCCGCGCTGGCCGTCGGCGCAAAGGCGGCGGCGCCCATCATTACCAAGCCTGCAGAGGCGCTTTCCAAGACCAAGCTCTTTCAAGAGGCCGCAGCTGCGTCACCGGAGCTTTCTATTGAGCGCGACATCAAGGCCTTTCAGGAATACCTAAACCTCGCGCCGGGACCCAAGGGTGCGGCAACCGCGGGACGGATACTTCCTAAAACCCTAGACGCTGCGATGGACACGGCCAAAGCAGCTTCACGGGCCGTTGCGCCGACCAAGCTTCAAAGCAAAGCGGTGTCCGCACTGGAAAGCGACATCCGGGAGGCCGCTTATGGAAATTCGCAAAAGGTGCTGGTCAGATCCGAGACTCGCGGAAAGGACCCCGTGCGATTTCTTGCAGAGCGCAACATCAAGCCCGACGTAAAAGGCGGCAAGATGGTAACGGCCGAGAAAGCCGATGCCTTGCACGCCTCCGCGGACCCCCTCAATGACCATTTGGATATGGGCTTGGCCGAGCTGGAGCAGTCCACGCCGCGCCGCAAGCTTTCCGACCTAGAGCAGCGCGCCATCAAGAATGTACGCACGGAGCGCAACATTGCAAATAACTCGGCAGGCGACTTTGAAGCCGGCATCCGCAGGGAATTCGCCGAGTATCGCAAGAGCTTTGGCGACGAGATAACGCTGCGCCAGGCTAATGCCATCAAGCGCGGCAAGTGGGGTAAGACGCCCTTTGACGCCTCGAAGCCACTCCAGAGCGATATCAATTATGCGATCGGTCGGGCAATGAAAGATGACATTGAGGCCACCGTGCCAAAGGAGGCTTTCGGGATACATGAGTTAAATGCGCATATCGGCGACATATACGACGCTGAGAAATTCCTGCGCACTCTCGATGGCCAAACGGTAAAGGGCGGAAGGCTAGGCAAGTATTCGGGTCGGATCATCGGCGCCGCTGTTGGGTCATCGGGTGGGCCGCTCGGCACGTTTTTTGGTGCACTTGGCGGCGATATGGTCGCTGAGTTGCTCCAACGCTCAACCTTCAGCAATCCGGTACGCGCTCTCCTTCTCCGCAATCTGCAGAAGGCGGACCCCGCCGCCTACCAGCAAGTGCTCGATTTCATGAAACGGGCAGGCATGGAGCGCGATACTCGCTTGGCTCTCCCTGGGGCCAGCTCGATCCCGATGGGTCCGCGCACTCCACCCGCCTCTTCGGTTACTTCGGTGCCGGCGGCAAAAGGCCCAACTGGCGTAAACACCAAGACGGGCAAATTCATCAAAACGTTTATGTCGACGCCTAAGAAAGAGAATTAGCGTCGTAAGCGGCTGATGAACCAGCATGCTGCAAGGAAGGCGAGAATATACGGCATATCGGCACTATACTGCATCCTTCGACCGAACGCGAGGATAAGAGCTGGACAGCGGCTGACCGAGACGTTGAGCTATTCTGTCGAAGAGCCAAGTTACCTTGCCATAGTTCTTGTCGGAAAGCGGCTCGCGAAGTCGTGGCTTGAGGCTATTTAAAATCACCTGCAGACCAACGTCCGCGGGGACCGGAGGAAGCTTGCCCGCCGCTGGGATGCCCGCCTCATCGAACTTCGCCCCACTGTGATTGCGGTTGGACGAATTGTCCAACCAATGCTGCATGAACTGGTTTGTGAATGGGTCAAGAAAATGCACGCCGTTTTCGCATGCGCTCAACCAGCTAACATCTCCCAGCTCAAGCAATTCGGCATCAAAGACAATCCGCGGCACGACCGCTATCTTCGATTCCAATTCATACGCACGATTTAATGCTGGCCCAAATACGACCTCATCGTCATGGTAAATATCGCCGATGGTGATGCCGCCCCGCAAGAGAAAATGCATTCCGGCAGTCATGAGCTGCATAGCGGCGATTGAGCGGAGAAAATACGGGACATTTCCGTCCAGAACGGGAGTCGAAATCACTATGTTATCCGAGAATGTGCTGACGTTAACTGGCACCTGCACCGGCATGCGAAGCACCCTAGCGTGAGATAGGATCATACGGCGCAGATTACCGATTTTCTCCTGGTCAGCTCCGGCCTTCTCAATCTCGCTTCGCCATCCGAGTACGTCATAGAAAACAACCACACGCTTCTCGTACAGCGGATTCCGCGCAAAATCCTCTAGTTTGTCCCCTACGTTCCTAGGGCTATCGTCTGCCACTATCCCCACCCCTCAACCCTGCTTTGTAACGCCGCATGGTACACTGGGCGCATTACAAGTTCACTCTTAAATCATGCTTCAAGTCGCTACGTTCCAGCTCCCTGACGGCCAAGAGAAAGCCAACGAGTTCCTGAAGGCGCATAAGCCAGTCGGAAATATCAACTTCAACCGCGACACTATCGTAATCTTCTACGAGGACGATCCTGCCGCCGATATTCTGGAGCTTCTGCAGAGCGTCACCAACGCCAAATTCCAGCAGGGGATCGCGCTGCACATGCTCAAGCGCGACATCGCCGGCCTCAATCGCGTCAAGAACAAGGACAGGTTCGACGAGCTGGACCATGCCATCCGCCAGACACAGGAGGCCATGGACGGCCAGGACGCGAAGGCCGAGTACCTCAAGACGATCATCGAAGAGAAGCGCGCCACCAAATAGCGTATGGCCAGAGGCACCCGCACAAAGCCCACTATGATGCAAGCGCGGGCTATCCAGCTGTTCGAGGCGAATGTCGTCGGTGGCGAGAATAAGACAGTCGAGCAAATACTATTGGAAGCGGGTTTTGGCCACGAGAGTGCGAGACAGCAGAGCAACGTAATGGCAGGTATCAAGCCTCATTTGCTCGACACCGTGGATTGGATGAAGAAGCACCGCATGGCCGTCCAAGCGCAGATGGATCTGAAGATCGACGATGCGACATACGACGAGCTGCGCAAATCGATGGACACGCTCACCTACAATATTCAATTGTTGGGCGGCAAGCCTACGGCGAATATCGCCATCAGCGCCGAGGTGCGGCACAGAATTGATGCGCTAATCGAAGACTGACCATGAAACGACAGGACAAAATCTACTATGGACCGCACCCCTGCCATCGAGGCTGTGGGGTGTTGATCGTGAAAGCTTCGATAGAACACGGCGGCGAAGAGTATTTAGCTCAACGAACACCAGGCATTATCTACCCGTCGGACCACCCGAAACTCACTTGGCGACGGCACAAATGCTCTAAGATGCGAAAGCGTTAGCCCCATGAATGAAACTTACCAAGCAGAAAATCGACCTACTCACTAACGGCACGCGCGAGGAGCGCGTCTACGCGTGCGCTAAATCCTTCAAGCTCTTTTGCGTCTTCTATTACAGCCGCTACTTCCGCTACCAGCTGGCCCCGTTCCACGACGATTTCTATCAGGACTTCGAAGATCTGGTGTACGGCCGCATCAAGGACGCGGCGTGGGTCGCCTACCGTGAGAGCGCCAAGACCTCCATCGCGGCCAACATGGGGCTCAGCTGGATCGCCGCCCGCAAGAAGGTCATCGACGGGCTCGCCGCCCAGGGCGAGAACGTGGACCACTGGGGCGTGCGCCGGTACGTCAACGTCGATTGCTACGACAAGGCCAATGCGGAGAACATCCTCTTCGATCTCGTGACCGAGCTGCAGACGAACGACCTGCTCATCGCGGACTTCGGGCACCTCTTCAACGCGCCGCGCTCCTCCGACCAGAAAGACCTCAAGCGCGTCGAGAAGTTCAACACGACCTCGGGCGTACGCTTCGAGGCACATACCGCCCTCACCCCGACCCGCGGGCGCAAAGTAGGTACGGAGCGCCCGGATTTCCGGCTAGGCGACGACTTGGAGAACGCCATCACGGCAGAGAGCCCCGCCGTCACCGAGAAGATCATCCGCGTACTCAGCGAGAGCAAGGCGGGGTTGCCCGACTACTCAGCCTCCCTCACACTCGGCAACTACATCAGCGAGCAGGGTGTGGTGGCCTACATCATGAAGCTGGTCGCGGGCGCAGGCGGACGGGTGCGCTTTATCCCGGTCGTCGACAAGCAGGGCAACATCTCATGGCCAGACAAATACGTGAAGACCGACGCGGAGGCCGCTGAGGTGAACGCGGGGATTACTGACCCGAGCAAGCGCAAGATTTCCCTCGAGAGCAAGAAGCGGGAGTTAAACGCGGGCGGGCGGCGCATCTATGAGGTAGAGATGATGCTCGACCCGGTCGCGGCGGGCTCGCCCTTCTTCGACCGCGCAGCTATTGAGCGGCTCATCGCCCAATGCACGGAGTCTAAGGAGGTAAAAGCAGGCTTTCATATCTGGGCAGACTACAACCCCTCCCACCGCTACGCCATCGGCGCGGACACCGGCAAGGGCAACGGGGGAGACCACTCGACCTCCTGCCTCATCGACTTCTCAACCGTCCCTGCCCGCCAGATCGGCTCCTATGCCAACAACATGATCCCGGCCGACCAGTTCGCCTACGAGCTGAAGCGGCAGGCCGACCTGTTCGGCTCCTGCCTCGTCGCGCCCGAGAAGAACAGCGAGAGCGGCGGCTCATGCCTCACCACACTCAAGATGATCTACGACACGAACGTCATCTATCGGCAGGTGCCGCTCGACCGCATCAGCGACCAGCCTCTTGGAAGCGGGGAGCTGGGCTGGGAGACCAACAGCGCTACCAAGTACACCATCCTCAACGACCTGCGCACGGCGGTCGAGGACGGGCTTTTGATAATCAATGACGAGCGCATTTTGCGCGAGATGAAGAGCTTTACTCACACGGACGCCGACGACCTGGGCCGGAGCCGCGTTGGGCACTTCACCAACCACTTCGACCTACTGATGGCCATCGCAATTGCGTGGGAGATGCGCAAGCACGCCAAGGCCAAGGGACCGACCTCTACGTACGAGCAAGAACCCTATGAACGAACAGGCCTCTAAACAGGCGAAGGAGTGGGGGAATTGCCCGAAGTGCGGGTATTTCTACAAGCAGTCCGTCGTGGACGAGTGCCGCATGTGCCATCACCCGTGGCGCCTGCCCGTGGGTTATCAACAGCCGCCGTATGAGGCGCCGGGCTTAGACTAAGGCCATGGCGATGCACTTTCTTAATCTGCGATGCGGGGAATGCGAGCGCATCTACTCCGTTCGCCGGCCGCGCAATCCTAACCAGGTCGCGGCGGTGGTCGCACTCGTGAGGTGCCCGCACTGCCATCCCGAGGCGCTAAAGGCCGTATGCGGCGCGTGCCGCCTGCCCTCCAGCATCTTCCCAATCCATAGCAACGGCGTATGCGGCCCGTGCGCGCGCTGGCAGTTCTATCTGCGCCTCTCCTCCGAGAAGCGCGACGTTGTTCGGAAAGGCGAGCGCAAGCGCTGGAGGACGGCCCATGCGTTACAAAGCGCCTAGCCTCCGTATCCTGAGAGCATGGAATACTCCAATGACGACGAGAAGGATTCGTCTGTCGATCCTAAAGCTAAGAGCAACAAGCTCGCTGACGAGACTACCGAGCGCGCCGCGCGCCTCGTTGCCAATTGCAACCGCTTCAAGCAGCCGCGACTAGACCGCATCCAGCTTTACCGCGACCTCTACGCAGGTAAGACCAAGAAGAAGTACCGCCAGCCGTTCAATGTGGTGCTGCCCGTCTTCTCCGGCGCCATGGACACCTTGGCGGCGGCGTTCAACGACGACCTGTCCGTTGAGCTGAAGGAGCAGGAGCCGGCCGACTATATTGCCGTGCGCAAGCTCGACACACTCTGGCAGATGGAGCTGATGTCGGGGGCACCCAACGCCAAGTTCGCCCTCAAGACCCGCCAAGACCGCCATAACGCGCTCTTCTCAGGTCGCGGGTTCATGGCCAACTACGCTGTGTCCACGCCGGAGTACAAGAACTGCTTCGAGATCTTCGAGCTTGAGGACGCCATCTTCCAGCCGGACGGCGGCGGCCACTGGGAAAATCACCAGTATGCCGGGCGCCAAGATATCGTGCGCTCGGCGGCCGACCTGAAGAAAGGTTCCTACGATCAGCAGCAAGTAAAGGCGCTCCTGGATCTTGCTGCCAAAACGGATTATTCGCCGAAGTTCGAGGGAGCCGATGGCGAGAGCGCAATGGCCGCGCTCGGCAAGTTCAAGGCTATGGGTCTCGCACCCGAGGCAAACAACTATATCGGCGAGCAGATGTTCAAACTCGTCGAGATGGCCATCACCATCGAGGGCATCCGCTACTACATCGTCTTCTCGCCTTGGTACAAGGTGTGGCTGCGCTTCGGGAAGCTGCAGGATATCTGCTCCTCCAACCTGTACCCGTGGGTGTCGTGGGCCACGCACGAGGACAATAAGAACTTCCTCTCCAAGAGCTTTGCCGACGACCTCTATGGCGTCGCCGATGCCACCCACACGTTTTTCAATCAAGAACTGACCAACCGCGAGAAGCGGAATTTCAACGCGCGCGGCTACGACATCAGCATGTTCCCGGACGTGGCCAAGCTCGACCAGGCGCAGACCCGGCCGGATGCCTTGGTCCCCGTCAACGTGCCCGCCGGCAAGCGCATTGAGGACGGGATATTCACGTTCGAGACGGCCGAGCTGCGGGGCACCATCGACCTACTGGATTGGATGCAAGGCGAGGCAGGCCGCGACGTGGGCGTCACCGACCTGTCCATGGGCGGCGTGCAGCAGGCCTCCAAGAAGGCGACCGTGGTGTTTGCCGAGCAGCAGAGCATTTCCAAGCGGCTGTTGCTGCGCTCCAGCTCCTACACCGAGGCAATGGGGGAAATAGCCAAGCTGTTCATCCAAGGGTGCAAGGACCATCTCCCGGCCAAGAAGGCGCTCAAGAGCCTCGGCATCGAGGGGGAAGGATGGGAGCCGGTCATCCGCCGCACGGACCTCGACCTCTACTCCGAGCCGGACGTGCGCGTGGTTTCCTCGACAGTGGAGATGCAGCAGTCCCAGCTGAAGAAGGAGGCGCGGCTCGCCACCATCGACAAGATCATCTCCAACCCGGTGCTCATCTCTCAGGTGAATCCGCAGGGCATCACAGCGGAGCTGTTGAAGTCGGGAGCTGAGTTCGACGACGCTGAGGTGAAGCTCCTTATGGACACAAAGAACTACGGCAGCAAGGAAGAGGAAGCCCGCGCGCACCAAGCCATCCAGGCCGTGCAGCACGGCGAGAAGCTGGAGTACTTCTACGGCGCGACCACACTCTTCATGCAGATCATCCACGACTTCGCCATCAATAACCGCGTCACGCTCGGCGACCGCCGCTATCAGACACTTATTCAGTACGAGATGGCGCATGCCCCGATCGCACAAGAGAACATGCTGCGCAAGGCAGGGCAGCAGGCGGCGGCCGCTGCGGCGGAGCAGCCGAACGAGGGTGCTGAGCCCCCTCCCGAGCGCCCCGCGCTGCCCGGCGCGATTCCTAGCCCGGGCGCGCAGGTGCGCCAGGTCGCGCAAAACCTCGCATGATTGACCCCTATCCAAAACTGGCGGAGCTAAAAAAACAGTACCCGGACGATGTCGCGCGGATCGAGCAGGACGAGAAGGCCATATCTGACCTCTTGCGCAAGCAAGACTACGCCCTGCAGCCGGTCACGCAGGAGCTTTTGACGTTGTGCCGTAAGGATATTTTGGCGGCCCAGCGGATACTCGCGACTGACCGCATTCTTTTGCCGGAAGCGCGCGCCGAGCTGTGGCACGTTATAGACGCGCGGCTATGGTTCGTCAGGATTGTTGCTAAGGACTACGCAGGCGAGTTGGCCCAGTTGGACCGGGAGCTAGAGGCCGAGCTGTCGCGTTAGCCAGAATGACCAAGCTCTCTACCATTTTGAACCGGTCCCCCTTTGCTTTTCATACATCTTGTTCGGCACGCCATCCAAGAAGTTGGCTGCCTCTGAGGTAAGTTGCGTTGCGTTGCACTCTTCCTTTGCTGTTTTAAGATCTGTCTCAATCAATTGTAGTAGTCCGTCTTGATCGGAGGTGCGCTCCCGACTTTCAAGTTCATCGCGAGCTTTCCTGAGGCGCGTGAGCTTTTCGTTGCACTTCTTTTGAAGGACTTTCGCGGGATCGCTCAATTCAAAAAATCCGATTTGATCCGCATCATCTATTGATTTCGTAAGGCGGTCACGGAGAGCTTCTATCGCCGCCATCGTTGGATGAATGAGGCTCAAGCCCTCTTGCTTCTTCAGCGTAAATTCCATCATACGCTTGTCTTTGTCGGATTGCGCGGATCTCACGAGGTTCACCAGCGACAAAACAAACCCGGATACTCCGACCAGGATGCCGAAAAGAATCCCCCAGTCTTTTAGGTGCATATCTTCCCCCAGACTGCCGTTACAAAGCTCGGGCCTACTTTAGAATGTGGGCATAGTAGTAATCAACCAGCTTATTATGGCAGCAAAGACCAAGGAGCAGAAAGCGGCGGAGGCAGCAGCAAAGAGGACTGAGGTCCTTACCCACGGCCTCAAAGCAGCCGGCGTTGCGCTCACCGGCAGCGAGACCCCCGCAGAGATCGAGGCGCTCGCCGAAGTAAATGGCGTCAAGGTTCTCTCCCCTGAGGAGGCCAAGGCCGCAGAGAAGGCAGCAAAGGACGCTGCCAAGTCAGGCGGTCCCATCACGGTCAAGTACCGCGATCACAAGGGCGAGCCGACCGAGCGCGTCTTCTCTGAGGACGTTCACGGCAAGGACTTCGCCAAGCTCGCAGCAGAGTTCAAGGAGACCAACGCGTCGCGCATCATCGCGTAGCTTTAGGGTCCGCGGAGATCCCGCGGGCCTCATAAGCGCCACGAGGTGCTTCCCGCCCCCACGGCATTATCGGGGAAAGTTTCTAGGAGTGCTTACAACCTAGCCCTCTACCCCGAGGCATTAAACGGGACGCATGGACGACGCAGAACTTCATTTTCCGGGCCAAGAGCAGGAGGCTCCCGCACCCGAGGCACCAAAGGACGAGCCGAAGCCTGAAGAGGCGCCGGCACCTGAGGACAAGGCTCCCGAGGCTGACAAGCCGGAGGACAAGCCAGAAGATAAGCCCGCTGACGAGCCAGCTCCCGAAGTCCCATTACCCAAGAAACGGTCTATCTACGACGACCTGAAGGATACGCGAAAGGAGAAGAACGCTTTCAAGGACGCCGCAGTTGCCGCTCTCGAAGCCCAAGGCATAAAGCTGACCGGCAAAGAGACTGCGGAGGAACTGCAGGCGCTTGCAAAGAAGACACCTTCCGACGCCCCGGCACCCGCCGCGCCTTCAACCCCCACCGATGAACTTGAAGCCTACGCGCAGGAGCATGGCCTTGATGCCCCCGCTCTCGCTCGTTTGGCTGAGGTTCTCGGCAAGCGAATTCCCGCAGCACAGCTCTCCGAGGCCGATCGCCAAGAGCTTGAAACCCTCAAGGGGTGGAAAGCCACCAAGGACGCCGAGGAGCAGCGAGCGGCGGAGGACAAAGAAGTTCTCGCCACCGCGCCTACGGTGAAGACCCAGCTCGAAATCCATGACGATGCCGAACTCGACGCCGTCATGAAGGAAATCGTCAGGCTCTCGCATACGCCAGAGTTTCACGACAAAGAGGTGGACTACATCGTTTTTAGGAACAAGGACGCGCTCTCCAAGCTCGTTTCGCCGAAGAAGCCCTCATTTGAAGGGGGCGGATCACCGGCCGAAGCAGCCCCGGAGGTGGAGCCCGACTTCTCATCCGGCAAAGGCATCACGCCCGCAATGGCGGAGAAAGCCAGCCAGGGACGCGGCGGCAGCTCGCTCGAAATCCGCAAGGGGAAATAGTCGTAGGTAGGCTCTAACAGCTTACTCACGTGAATACATTTAAGTACCAGACCGAGTGGACCAAGGAGTACCAGAAGTCCAATTGGTCGATGCCGGTATACCCGGTAATTGCAGACACCCGCTTCGAGGCGGGCCTCAAGGTCGGTGACACGGTCAAACGCCGCTACCGCACCAACCCCATCTTCGCCAACGACCTTGGAACTGACGGTTCTTACACCGTGCAGAACTACACCGAGGGCGAGGAGTCGTTCACCATCTCCAAACAGAAGGAGGCAACGGTTCGCATCGTCAAGCCTGACGTGCTCCACACCGACCTTGATGTTACCCGCAGCTACGGCAGGCAGTTCTCCAACGCCATCTTCAACGAGATCGATGGAGATACGCTGAATGCGCTGCGTGCAGGAGCAGGCCAGACCTTGGACGACGGCAGCCTTGGCGGTACGGCCGGCAACGCCCTCACCGTCGGCATTGGCAACATTGCCGATCTCCCCGTCATCGCGATGGAGAAGTTCATGGGCGCGAACGTGGTCTACAACAACAACCTCCGCTTCGGTAAGCTGGCGTATGAGGACTACGGCGGCATGCTCTGCTGGATACTCCCTCCGCAGGTGTGGAGCGTCATCCAGAAGTACATCATCGCCCGCGGCACCCCGCTCGGCGACAATGCGACCGTCAACGGCTATCGCGGCATGTTCGGAGACTTCAACCTGTTCATCTCGAACAACCTGCCGTTCGCGGCAAGCTTAGCGCTGAGCGTTAACCCGACGGATGGCGACACCATCACGATCAAGGGCGTCACGCTCACCTTCAAGTCGACCGTGGACGCGGGCGTAACCGCAGGCCAGGTCAAGATTGCCTCAACCGCAGCTCTCACTGTTGCCAACCTCGTTGCGTTCCTCAACGCGCCGACCACGACCGTAGCAGACGCGACCAACGCCGGGTACAACAGCATCGGCTCATCGACCGTGGTCGAGAACGGCTTCACTATCAACAAGTCGGATGCTTTGCACGGCTTGGTGGCGACCAACAACACCACGTCGGTCGGCATCGTCATGAAGGGTACGGGCAAGGTGACGCTCTCTTCGAGCTTCACTTCCGCTTCGAACCTCTTCACCGCCGCGACGCAGTACGTTGCATCGTTCTTCACGGTTGCGAAGAACGTATCGCTTGCGGTGCGCCAGGACCCGGAGATCTACGAGAACCAGGTCTCGGGCAAGATCGCCCGCGACTACACCATGTGGACGGTCTACGACAACAAGGTGTTCCAGGACCAGGCGCGCGCAACGATCCTCCTCAAGGTTCGCGCTGACGCCACCGGCTTCACCACTTACTCGAACGTGCACGCCTAATTGACCGCTTATGACCCAGAACACCATTAACGCCCTTCTGGCGCTGGGAGTAGCAGCGGCAATCGCGCTCGGGAGCTTCCTTCTCGGCTACGGATCGCATCCGGCGCTGGCGCCGCAGCCGCAGTCTCTCGGCGGCGCTGGCGGGTACGAGGCCCTGCAGACGTGGTACAGGAACGGCATATATGCCGGTTCTGCCCAGCAGCTGACTGTCGATAGCAGCGGCAATATCGCCCTATCGAACTCGTCGGCGACCTCAACCATCAGCGGCGTAGGCTGCATCAGCGCCTTCGCGACCAGTTCTGCAACGCCGGTGAAGCTCGTCTTGTCCACCCTAGGAGCAACGTCGACTTTCAAGGGCACCGCCTACTGGTCTTACGGCACCTGTCCCTAATTACCCGCCTTCTTAGCCTCTCGTGCGGCTCCAAACGGGGCCGCACAATGAGGCTCGGAAGCAACACCCTCACATGAACATCAAAGAACATCTCGCCGCAGTGCTCGTCATCAGTTTGAGCGTCTTCTTGGCCCAGGGCCTGACGCTCGGTGTCGCTTCCTTGTTCCCGCGGCCGGAGGCTCCTCAGCACCTCGGCTCCTCGTCCGATAACACGCTCCCCAGCTACCCGACGACCATAGGCAGGGCATTTGTCGGAAGCTCTGACACGAGCGTTGTCGGCAGCAGCACCGCCCGCCAGTACCTCGCTATCAGCAACGCCAGCGGCGCGACCACCACGCCCCAGCTCGTCACCTGCAACTTCGGTGACCGCGCAGCGACGCTCTACAGCGGGTTCTCGATTGCCCCGAGCACGACCGTCGTGTTCAACCTCGACAATCTCTACCGCGGAGCAATCCATTGCATAGCTCCCGCTGCCGGCGCGCTTATCACCGTTACTGACTTCTAGCGTATGGACTTCACGACGATCGCTCAATTTGGCCCAACCGGACTAGCGATCGTCGCGTTCTACGGCATTTACAAGTTGTTCGACCAAGAGCGTAAGCGCAATGAGGACAGGCTAGACGCGCGCGATACTGCGATGCGCGAGCTGGAGCACGACATTCGCGAGCGGCTTTCGGCCCAGCTCATGGAGAACACGAACGCGCTGGAGGAGAACACCATAGCGATGAAGGCGAATACCGCTGTCACCAACAAGGTGCTGATAAAAATGCCGGATGCGTTACAAAGCTCGTAATTTGCGTACCCTGTAGAGCATGCAGGTTGCTCCCAATCAGATTTCGCCGGGCGAACCGTTCGATATCTTCTATTTCGTCCGCAATCCACTCGACAGCACGCCTTACTACGTCCGCGCCAAGGTCTACGACGTGCGCACGGGCGAGCTGCTCGACACCATCAGGCTCGACCAGTCGCCGACGAACGCGCGCCTTTTCATCAAGACAGTCCAAGCGCCGCCTGATCCGAGCGGCTACGGCCGCAACATCGTGGCCATCGCGAGCGTTTACACTGACAGCGGCTTTACGCAGCAGTCGGAGAGCTACGAAGAGCAGGAGCAATACTACCTCATCAAGGCGGTTGCCCCCGTCCTTGGCGGAGGCGGCGTGGATATGCGCGCTCTTCGCGAACTGGTGGAAGAGGTGGTCGCTAAAGGACTGGAGACGCTGCCCACTCCGAAGGAGTTTCCGGAGATGCCGTTCGACAGCGTCTTTGGCGCCCTTGGGGCCGTGCGGCGCGAGCTTAATCGGGTCCCCAAGGACATTTTCGACGCTACCCCAGTGCTTGCGGAATTGGCGAGCGTTCAGAAAGCCATCGCGTCACTGCCGGAGCCCGAGAAACTAGACCTCTCCCCTGTGCTCGCCGCCGTCCACGAATTGCCTAGACAGATAGAGGCCGCCGTCGCGAGCGCGAAGGCAGACATACAGCAGGTAGGCAAGGACGTGGCGAAGGAAATCCGCACGTCGCTCATGGCATTCGAGCAGGAAATCGTTGGCCGCGCCGACAAAGGGCTACAAGATCTTCTGAGCAGGCAGTCGCTCACCGTTCCGATGTCCGCGCTCACCAGTAGGAAGGAGCCAGAACCAATTGACGTGAAGCACTTAATGTAAATCTATGAGACACCTTGCCTACGTGCTTTTGACTGCCGCGGTATTTGCTCCTCTTGGCGTAATGGCCCAGGGCATTAGTCAGCTCCAACAGTTCACCTCGACAACTTCTCCAGCCAGCGCCATAACGCAGACCACCTTCGGTAAGGCATTACGGCTCACGGGCCAAGCGGCGGGGTGCGCCCAGTTCTCTGTCAACGGCACGCTCACATCGAGCGGCACGGGTTGCGGCGGGGACTTCACCTACCCCTTTCCTTCCAACGCTACTACGACCGTGCTGACGCTCAGCAACGGCGCGAATATCCCCAAGCTCACCAACCTCACCAGCAATGGGCTCGTAAAGACATCCAGCGGCAACGGCACGCTCTCCGTCGACACCAGCACCTATCTCACGACGGTAGATATCTCGGCTAACACGAACCTTTCAGTTACGTATCCGATCTTCCTCACCAACGACACTCTCTCGCTCGCCTTTGGGACGACAACTTCCAACACCTGGGGCGGCACGCAGGCTTTCACCAATCTCATTACCGGCAGCATTTCGGGCAACGCAGGGACAGCGACGGCGCTCGCGGCAAACGGCACGAACTGTACGGCGGGCAACTATCCGCTCGGCGTCGATGCATCCGGCAATTCGGAGAGCTGCACCGCGATAGGTGCCGGCACGTCTCCCTACGAGATCGCCACAACCTCTTCGGTCGCCGCGCCCCAGCTCGCCTACTTCACCAAGGCCAGCGGGCGCTCGACGCTCGGAAGCGTGGCGACGACCACTCTCGCGTTTTCAAGCTTCCCGGCAACGCTCTCCGGCGCTCTCGGTGCGTTGGTAGGGGGGGCAAACTCAACGCTCACCTGGTACGGCGTTTCCACGTCTACCGCCCTCGCGAACACGCAAATTCCGTACGGCACGGCCGCCAACACCATCGGTTCAGAGGCATCCTTTAGCTACGCTGCGGCAACAGACCTGCTTTCTGTAATAAATGCGTCAACTACCGCCCTGACAGCCTCCAGCTTTCTCCAGCTGCCCAGTAGTGCCTCGCAGGCTCCGGCTATCGCCGGCCACATTGCCTTCGACACAACCGACGGACAACTGAAGGTGGGCGACGGCTCGGCTACGACCGTGTTCAGTAAGTACCGCTATTTGACCGGCCTAAACGCCACGACGACAGCGTGGACGGCGACCAGCAGCGACAACAAGGTCGTCGCGCCGTTTTCGGGAACACTCAAGGACATCCAATGCAGCGTGCCCGCCGGAACGCTCAATGTGCAGGTGCTCGTCAATTCCACGAAAGTCCTGCCGATGTTCAATGCCTCTTCGACGGTCGGCACTGTGGCGTTCACGTCGGCAAACACATTCTCTCGCGGCGACGTTATCGAATTTGACTACGGGACCCCCGCGTCCTCTCCGCTCTCGAATTCCTGCTCTCTGCGCGCCATTGAATCGAGCACCTAATGAAACGATCACTAACCATAGGTGCGCTGCTCATACTGTTATTGGGCCACGCGCCTATCGCGTTCGCGGCCATCGCCTTCGACAACTCGACGACAAACCACACAGCATCTGCGTCATCGGCTACGTACTCGTTCTGCGTAGGTGCAGTGAGTAACCCTATTACCTATGTCGCGTTTTCGGCCAACAAGCTCGCATTGCCCGCGGTATCAAGCGTTACCTACGGAGGCGCGCCGTTAACTGCCTCAGCTTTCACCCCGCAGTCCCTTCCCACGGACGCAACGGTCAGGGTCTATCTGTACTATCTGCTCAACTCGCCTACTGGATGCAATAACGTAGTGATTACGTTCACCAGCACCGTAGACGAAGTGAACTCGCAGGCCGTGTCGTATTCCGGAGTGGGCAGCGTCACGACGGACACGCATGTAAGCGGTACCGGCACCAGCGGTACGCTCACTACGACCACTACGGCGGATAATTCATGGATTGTCGGCGTGTTCCGCAATAACAACAACGGCGACGGAACGGCTGGAAGCGGCACGACCAAGCGCGCGTTCGTCGCGGGACAAAGCGGCTTCTATGACACTAACGGCGCGAAGAGCCCCGCCGGCTCTTACTCGATCATATCGACGTTCGGAAGCGCCCAATACGGCGGAGTCGGAGTTTCCATGTCGCCATTTGTAGCCTCGCCTGCCTCCCGCCCATTCTTCCAAACGCAATGGTGGTAACTTATCGCGGTATACTATCGTGAACAGATATGGAGACTAAGAACTACGGCCTCATAGTCGACCCGGTACAGCCTGAAGATTTCGTTCTCGGCGCTTCCCAATCCCTCGCAACCAAGTACGGCGCGGAGCTTCTCAATCCATCCGGCGACTGGTCCCGCTTTACGCCATCCACGGAAGACCAAAGCACCAGGAACGGCGATACCTACGCCTGCGTCTCGTTTGGCACGACGAATGCGGTAGAGATGCTGGCGCGCGCCCGCGCGTTCAACGACGGCCTCAATCTGTCCGACCGCTTCCTTGCCAAGATGTCCGGGACGATCGTGGGCCAAGGCAACTCGCCCAAGACCGTCGCCGATGCCTTGCGCCATGGCTGGAGCGTCAACGAGCCCGAATGGCCCGATGAGGAAACTGTCGAGGCGTTCTATACGGAGATCCCCAACAACCTCAAAACGCTCGCGGTCGCGCGCGGCGCCGAGTACGAGTTCGGCTATCAGTACATCAGCAACAACACGGCCACGATAAGGGAGGCGCTCAGAAGCTCGCCCGTGTGCATTGCCGTCACGGCGTGGGTAGAGAAGGACGGCGTCTATGTGCGCGGTCCGTTCGCGGAGAACCACTGGACGACCGTCATGAAGGTCTTGGAGAACGGCAACTTTCTGTGCTTCGACAGCTTCTTTCCCTTCGTCAAGGAGGTGAGCCCGGACGCCTGCAAGTCGGTTGCGATGAGCTACTACCTCAATAGGCAGGTCGTTTCCAACAGCTGGTTCGCGAAGTTCATCAAGCAGGTGCTGGCTATCTTCAAGCAGCCCGCGGATACCCCCGTGAAACCGCATGAAACGGCCCAGGACGAGCCAAAACCGACCGAGCCGACCGTATCTACCCCTCCCCCAGCCACGAGCCGTTTGGACGCATTCTGCGCGGCCATAAAGGCGCATGAAGGCTGGTTTCCCGGCTCCCGGTCTTTCCGCAATAACAACCCGGGGAACTGTCGCTACAGCTCGGTCGGTTACCTCGACATCTACAAGCCAGTCCTGAAGGACGCGCAAGGCTTCGCGGTATTCAAGGACTACGCGACCGGATGGCTGTATCTGCAGAACCTCATCCGAGAGAAGATCAAGGCGCACCCGCAGTGGACGCTCCTGCAGTTCTTCAACAACTACGCGCCCGCAGGGGACAACAATGATCCGACAGCTTACGCGAACGCCGTGGCTAAGGCCGTCGGGCTCACGTCCGCTGATCTCATTTCAAAAATTCTGTCCGCATGAAAAAGAAACTGTACGCCATCGAAAAGAGACTATGGGCTACAAGCATTAAGGACGCTCTGAAGCGCGAGAAAAATACGCCGCCAAACGACATTTATACCGACCCCGACTGGCGTCGCAACAACACAGACAAAGAGTGAGTGCCGCGTAGCTCCCTGCCCGCGCCCTGCACGGTCGAAAGCGGACAGGGAGGTGCTCAGCACCGTTATCAGTAACCGATTTTTATGAGCGACAAACTCAAGCAGTACTTCTGGTCCTCGTTCGTCACCTTTATCAGCTCGTTTCTCATGACCGCGATTGCGATCTTGCAGGCGGCCCCCGCGAGCGAGGCGCTCAGCTGGAGCTTCGCGGTATCCCTCGCCTACACGGCCGGCCGCGCAGGCATCAAGGCGCTCACGCAATACCTCATGTCGGGATCGATGGGCGAGCTTCTTGGGGCCAAGGACCGCGTCTAGCATGGACTTCGACACAGCCAAGCAGCGCAAGTTCGATGCGGGGCGCGCGGCGCATCCGGACACCGACTGGAGCGCCGAGCATGTCGATGCAAGGCGCGAAGCGCAGGACGAGTTGCTGGATCTTTACTGGTACGCAGAACTATTGGGCGATGAGGTGCTCAAGGTGCGCATGCAGCTATGGTGCCGGGACATTTGGAACGAGCTACAAGACTTCGGACCCGAATACAGCCCCGGATTGCCGCCTAAAACACTCTGAGACGCGCGCTACCGTCAGAAACGATAAATGCCCCATCCTTTTCAGGTGGGGCATTTTGCGTCACTTCTGCGCGGTGCCCGGCGCCTCATCATAGGCGTCGCTGCGCTCTATGAGGACTTGGAGGTTGGTGCTTACCTTGTGAAGCCAGTTAAGACTGTTTTGGTGTTCATTGCCCAGCGCGTTGTTGAACGAGTAACTAGGGCCAGACATATCTAAAAATCGGTCACGAGCACTGGACCCCATGTTAGCCTCTATCCACTTTGCGGTAGTGTTGGCGTACTCATTTGTCTGCGTCACCCAGGCTTCGAGGGATTCGATCGTCACACTCGTGCGCATCAGTGCCTGCGCTCGGGAATAAAACAAGCTGAGCTGCGACCGAACTTCCGTCTTCCGCTTGTCCTTAGCGGCTTGAGCAATCTTTGTTGACGCTGCCTCTTGCTCAGTAGCCGCGGCTCTAAACCAAGCGTATCCCAAGGTAGAGACAGTAGCCATGAGAGCTAGGAATGCTCCCAAAGCCGCACCAGTGAACCAATACTGGAATGCAGGCATATCACCCCCCCAATTGAATTCGAAAATCTAACGAACCACTTATGAGGGAACAAGCCCGACTTTCCCCTCTGTTAATCAGTCGGGCAGCTACAGTGCCGGTCCTAGGTACTGCTCTCGCTCGTGAGGAGTCATGTACTTCCACTTCCGAGGCCTGCGGCGCGCATTCACGGCTATATATCGCAAGCTTGCCTCCCAAATATTCAACCCATTCGCCTTTGCGTAGTCGTGTAGCGCGAAATGATGTGTACGACACAACGGTACGAGATGTAGCTTGGCATCTTCGTCACCCAAGGCCTTATAGGTTTTGTGGTGAATGTCGGTGCGCGCTTTTCCACAAATAGCGCAGCGTTTAGAGTGCCAATATTTTGCGGCATTCCGCTTTTTCTTCCAAGCAGCGCTTTTCAAATAGGCTTTGTAATCCATTTTGGGTTCGGCCCGACTTTTTCCTCTGAATACCCTTCAGGGAAGCCATGCAGGCTAGTGTGTATCTGTCTCCCAGCCTGCTCTCTTTCCGATGCTGTTCAGATGGCAGGGTGCAATAGGGTATCAGCCTACTTAGTCGGCACGCATTTTCCCTGCTTTCGCAACAGAACCTGAAAGAGCTTAAGCGGCGGCGCGCTGAAAACTGAATAGGGCGTTAGGTCTAAATGCGCGTCATCACGTCGCCGCTGTGCGGGTCGTGCTTATGGCGTTTGAGGAGCTTCACATCGCTTTCGAGTTCATCGATACGCGTATCGTGGCTCTCATCGCTATTGTCGTTGATGCCGATGAATTTGAACGGCGGGCGCTTTTCGAGTTCTGCGCGCACCTCTTCGTACTTGTCCCAGTCGGGTTCTTTCTGGCTCTCAATCTTCCAAAGAAGGTCAAGTAGCTCTGTGGTGGTCTTGTTCTCCATAGAGTGTGTTGGGTGCCCTATTCAGTTTTCAACGAACCGCGCACCAGTTTACGCGCTATGGGGTTTACATCCGTTGAGCGGAGCGGATGGCCTGGGATGGCAGAGTTGGCGGACACAGTTCGCCCCCGAACCTCTTACGAGATGCGGGGGTCTACTGTGTATGATGTTCCGCCGAGAGTGGCGCGTATAAATCTTACCATATTGGTAAGATGCAGGCGCGTAACTGCCACTGTCTCGTTGAAAACCATACCCTCCAACTGTAGCACCGATGAAGCGACGCGAGGGCTAGGGTGTGGATAGCCTCAGCCACCAACTTGGCTCTTGAAGAGCCAATCTAGAGCTTTCTTCGCAATTGGATTGTCTAAGACCATCTTCAGCAATGACTTAGCTTCGGCCTTTTCGGTGGCGCTAGCCTCCGCGCCGTCCACGGCGTTGAAGAGCTTCTCCACGTCCATGGTCACGCTTTGGGTATTGCCCGACCCGCCCACCATCACGTTCTGAGAGGAATGCACATTCACGCTGTTGTCGATCGTTATCGCGATCGGCGGGGCACTCTCACCCTCGATGACGTCCACGCCGTAGGCGCTAATTTCACCTCTGCCAAAGATCTGATCACCACCTGACAAGCTTTGGAAAGTGATAAGTCCCTTCTCGTTGAGCTGCCGCAGGATATTTACGAGCACTGGCGACTCTATCTTTTCGAGCCCTGGCACATCAGCCGGGATGCCCGCATGACGATGAGTATGGCGGATGTCGTAAAGCGCACGGAGAACAATGCCGCGTGCGTCCTTGTCTTTCATCTCGGTCTCCGCTCTCGATAGCAGTGTAAAATTCGCCCTAGCAGGTCAGCAGGAAATCTTCCAGGTCTTCGCGGGAGAAGTCGGTCGCAATATCATTAGCCGCTGCGTACGGGTTTGCGACAGGAACGCCTTTTCTATCCACCAGATAGTACATGCCGAACGCTTGCCGCCTCAGCGTCCATCCGAACCCAGCCGCCATCATGGATAGGTGCTCGATATCAAAGGGCTCATGGGGAGGCGCCCTGAGCCGCTCGGGCTTCGGCAGCTTTGGCGGCAGCAACGGCGGCCTCGCTGCTGGGACCGGGCTGCTATGGGCTATTGGAAGCACGCCTTCCCGTTTCTGCTTCCGCTGCACCCAGCCCGCGTAATATTCAGCTTCGCTGACGCCCTTTTTGCGCGCGCGGCGGCGCATCGACTTGAGAGCGCCGCGAGAAGGCATCGATACGCCAGTCTCTTCCTTGTGCGCTTTGTTGGCTGCCGCTAGCAGGAGCAGCGCGAATGGGAGCAGAATAAACCCGACGACCTGCCACATCTTAGGGGGCTTTGCCTAGCTCTGCTACCTGCGAAGGAGGGTTGAGAACGTTGGTCACGTAGCCGATCAGCTCGACCGCCGACTGCCTAGCGTCTATTGGTTCAGCCACGCGATACCTCCGAGCATTTAGAAGACTAAAAACAGACCCTTGAGCAGCTGCTCCCGCTGAAAGACGAGGATGTGGACGAGGGGCAGGAACAAGACGACAAACATAAAAAGGGCTGCAGCGGCGTAAACGGCCTTCGCAATCTTCTTAACCGCAATAATTTGCGCTCTTGACCGGTTGAGGAGAGTAGTACGCGTACCTAACGCCGCGAAGATGGCTCGACGGGATATGTGCCTGTTCGGGAAGCGATACTGAGATGCGAACATGATCATCAGGGCAACGATTGCGACGTAGTGCAGCAAGCAAACAAGAAACAGCACCCCCTGGACGACGTCGGGGTCCTTCAGCGTGAACTCAAATCCACCGGCTTGAACCTTTTCCAGCCGCAGGTTCAGCGCTCCGAAGATGATGGCAACCACCCAAAGCGTATAGAGCCGCCCCAACAATCGGTCTAAGCGTTCGTTCGCGTACTCTGCCATTCGCTCGCTACTAGGCGGACGTACACCCATCGACTACTCTCCCCATTCCAGCTCCCGCGCCCGCCAGTAATCTCAGGCGCGGTTTGCCGAAATGTAAGTGTATACGCGTTTAGATTGTGGGGTCTACTCCGGCCCCCCAATCGCCCCCAGTTTCGGCAGGCGGCGTGTGCTTTTTCACTATGTCAGGGGCCTCCCGCTTTCCCGTGGCGGAAAACTCCTCATCTGCCTGCTGGTCATCCGTTGGAACGCCTACGGGCACTGTAGGATCGACAGGTGCGAACGGGTCGCCATTGTCGAACAATGCGTTCAGGTTGATGGGCATTGCCGCGAACGCCGCGGCAGCTTCAGCCGCTATCGGCGTGTGAGGGTTTGGCATGACCTGATACTCAGTGTCGAAGCCCGAACCGGACCGCGACACAGTGATGTCGTAGCCCTTCGGGTCGCCCCACTTCTTATTCTCCACGAGAGCCTTGATGGCGTCCATGACGCCCTGCTGGGTCACTTGGAGTATTTGCACCTTGCTTCCTTCTACATTCCACACGGGAAAGGCCCAGAAGTGCTTGATGCGCGACGGCTTGCTCTCGCCCGTCTTCTTGTCGATCTCATAGCGGATGTCAGCGGGTATGCCGACGAACGGCACGCGTGAACGAACGCCCTCGTCCTTGTTGTTCCAGTACTCATATCCGACGACAGCGGAGCCGAGAACGCGGAAGGTATTGTCACCTTCCACAAACTTCATGTAATTGCCGTTGACTGGAACCTTGTAACCTTCGGGTAGAAAATCGCTCATAAATTATTTTAGTTGGCTGCTATTGGTCATCGCGCCCGGTATTGCTGTCCTGCCTACTCTCCTGCGCTATCCAGAACTCGTGCTCCTTCATCTTCTTCATCGCGCGGAGCACCGCCTTCGCTCTCGGAGACATCAAGCCGCCGTAGACGCGCTGGTTGTGCTCCTCGATGAACTCCTCAATCCAAGCGGGGACCATAAGCCATTGCGTCCCTCTCCATCGCGCGCACCGCGTCGTTGGCTAGGATGTAGCGCGCCCGAGCGGCCTGCGCTTTAAGAGAGTGCTTCGTCGCCTTCGCGCTCTCCTCTACGAAGATGGAGAAGCTGTTGTCGCGCTCTTGGCGTGCGTCTTGTAATTCATTCATATACTTCGCTAGGTGCTGACCACAGTCAGCCCGCGGCCAGCATCCAGCGTCTGACTATTGATAATATGTGGTTCGCTGAGTGAAGCGGGCGAGGATTTGAAAGACACAGCTTTTCTCTCACCACAGCAAGAGCGGGGGCTGCCGACCCATAAGATTAAGTCCTTATAGTCACCTCGCATGTGTTCGCGCACTTACGTTAGCAGTATGCGTACTCCGCTTTCGCGGGGGATTTCTCCCTCCAACAACACACAGTAACCACTCGTCTTAGCGTCTACCTATTCCGCCACCGCTTCGTTCAGCGAACCACGTTCGACCTACCTCTATCGTCTCACGGATTGGAAAAGGTGCAAGCGGTTGTCCCCACCCATATCGCAGCGTCACTTTGCGTATGTTACACTAGAGTATATGAGCAAAATCAAATCACTGGTCGCGAAGGCGAAGGGCATTCCACTTTATAAGAACCGCATTCGTCAAAGCCGTGCAGACGCCAGATTTTCTCCTAAAGAGATCGAAGCATTGACGCTGGCTTGGTTTGTCGGCGAAGTGTCCTGGACACAGGCGGAGAAGGCGACTGGTTTCACAGGGTCGTCACTATACGGAATGTTCGCAACTACACTGAAACGCTTGTACGCGGCAGGTCGCATCAAAGTTGTAAAGCAAAAATGACCCGCCTTTGCCTCACCTGCCGCAAGGAAACGCACCAGGAGCTGAGGCCCTACTCGCCTGGTATGAAGATGTGGTGGTGTTTAGAGCACCAAGGGGTGGCGGCGGTTCGAGGTTCAACACATCAGACATGAATTACATCAAAGTCTTCAAAGAGCGTTCGGCCGACTTGGAGAAAAGGGCCAACGCATTCTTGGCTGATATTGCGAGCCGGGGCCACCGAGTGATGTACACGAAGGTCTGTAACAATGCCGACAATATGTACCTTGTTATCGTCGTCAACGACGAGCCGCACCCGCATAAGAGGGCGCGCGGTAGCATTGCGGGCAGTGCTGCTGCTTTGAGCGAAGATGCGACCTAAGTAGAGCGCCCGCCCGGTAGGCAAATCAGGTGCAAAAGTGTACAGAGCCGCATGACTCAGCACCGGCATTGCAAATGCGGCGCTATCTACCGCCGGACGGAGGCTATGGCCCCGCGGCGGGAGATGGACTGCTTTGATTGCTCCGTGTGCGGCGAGACCTTGGAGACGTGGAACACGGCGTGGGTTCCGACCTACCACTTGGTCGTACAACCTGTCGGCACTTCTCAGACCTCAAAGACCCCCTAGGCCGAGGCATCGTCCTCTCGCTTGCCTCCAGCGGCCGTCAATCGAGCAGCGATCTCGGCGCTTAGCTCCGACGCCATTTCGCGGAGCTGCTTGGCTATCCGGCCGAATGTTTCCCGCTTCTCCTGGTCTGCCGCAAGGCGGGCTATCAGGTCGCAGTCCTCTGCATTAACCAGTAGCTTCTCAAGTTCGGCTTTCAAATCTTTCATACGAGTCCTTCGTGCCCTGCCCAGTGACAATACGCCTAAAGGGTGAGCCAGCGGGTAAGTCTATTTTCTCCATTCGAGGGAACTGTTCCGGACCTCGCGAGTAGACTGACTACTTTGTAAATCGCAGGCATCACTATGCGGCTCATTTCAGTGCTTCAATACTTTCTGCAGCTTTTCCGTAGTCCCAACCAGGTAGTCACCTCCGGGCTCGGGACCCAGCCGCAGGACCAATCGAGCATGGCCGACTTTGTCCGGATACTGCGGGCCCAGGACGAGCTGTAGCATTTGCTGGGGCAACGGGGCC
This sequence comes from Bradyrhizobium sp. R2.2-H, assembly GCF_004346455.1. Taxonomy (NCBI): domain Bacteria; kingdom Pseudomonadati; phylum Pseudomonadota; class Alphaproteobacteria; order Hyphomicrobiales; family Nitrobacteraceae; genus Bradyrhizobium; species Bradyrhizobium sp. R2.2-H. The sequence continues at coordinate 659,539 of NZ_SMBR01000001.1, read as the reverse complement.
GTGAGGACCGGCGCTGATTCGCGGCTGGTCAACTGCAAAGAATCTCGTCACCACAGCTTGCTCCTTTCTGGCGCGCGGCTATCTTTCCCCCCGACACGGAGCTAGCCGAAGTGTGCTGGGGGTCTCCAACGAGGCTAGTAAATCGAAAACCCCCGGACTACTGGCTCAACGCGCGATGTCGGCTAAATTAGGACCCCGCGCAGGGAATGGAGAAGCACCATGACGGTGTTATTCACTCTCGAAGCCAGCCAACCGAGTGGGAAGACCTTTCGTCTTGGCTTGCGATGCAATCTGCATCTGGCTTCGATGATAGCCTTGCTGTCGAGGTTGTTCTAACGGATCGGGCACCTCAGCAATGGGGTGCCCTTTTCTTTAGGTGCCTTATCTCTCAGTCCCCCGCTTGACGTGCCAGCTCGATGCGGGAACACTCGCTCCGCGTGTAGCGTGGGGGAACGCATGGCACCGGACGACAAGGGCGTTGGTTTTGAGATTAAGTACGACAATGGCAGACCCGTAGAGCTGTCCGACCTGGGTGAGAGCTTTCGCGCCCTTGGCCGCCAGTACGAAGAGTACGTGAACCACTCCGGGTTCGACCATCAGCCCGGCAACGCCAAGCTCTACGTTGCGCAGGTGCGCTCCGGCAGCATCATCGTCCTCCTGAAGAACCTGCTTGAGCAGGGCTCGATGGTGGTCAAGGACATGGACCTTCTCGCCGGGTTCGTGACGAACCTATACGAACTCATCGAGTACTTCCGCACGCCGAAGCCCGCTCCTCCGGCAGAGATCACTCGCGACGATGCAACGAGGCTTTCCCGCATCGTGGAGCCGGTAGCTAAGGACGGCAATGGCCTCCTGAGCTTTACCGTCGTCGGCAACACCGCCCCGGTCTCTATTACCAACATCGTCATCAACAACGAGACCGCCAACGCCGTTCAGAACAACGTCCGACGGTTCTTGGGTCCGTCTCCGCCCGATCCCGGCTCATTTCAGCGGGAGGTGCTCTACCTCCACCAGATGCGGGGCGATCCCAAGTCGCGCGTCGGCGACCGAGGCATCATCGAGAGGTTCTCGAACAAGCCGGTCAAGTTGCACTTCATGACGCCGGAATCGAAAGCGGCAATCTTGGACCGTCCCTTCCCCTTTAAGGTGGCCTACGTGATCGACGGGCAGGTAAGCACCGTCAAGGGCGAGCCCGCGCTCTACAAAGTGACGCACGTGCATGAGACGATTGGCGAGGAGCCAAAGCGCGTCGCCAAGAAGCCGGCACGGCGGATAAACGTGCGGACCAGAAAAAGCTAAGTTGCGCACGCGGGGAAGCTAGCATTACTTCTCCGAGCGTGGAGGCTTTGTGCCCTTAAGAGGCATAAAAGAGTCACGTTCTTGTGACCATTAACAATATCAAGTACTTACGGCCTTAGGTCAGCGGCTATCATAACCGCGGCGATCCCTGGGCCGAACAACGCTATTCGGGCGATTAGGTTCTAGCAAGGACGGGGGAAGCCCATGCCGACCGAACGCTTTCAATTCACCGGAGAAGGCGGCCATCAGCTCTCGGCCGCGCTGGAGCTGCCTGACGGCGAGGCCACGGCGTTCGCGCTGTTCGCGCATTGCTTCACCTGCGGCAAGGACGCGCTGGCGGCCAAGCGCATCGCGGTCGCGCTCGCCGCCAAAGGCATTGCGGTGCTGCGGTTCGACTTCACCGGGCTCGGCTCCAGCGAGGGCGACTTCGCCAATTCGACGTTCTCCTCCAACATCTCCGATCTCGTGCGCGCGGCCGATCATCTGCGTAGCATCCGCAAGGCACCGTCCATCCTGATCGGCCACAGCCTCGGCGGTGCCGCGATCCTCGCGGCAGCAGGACAGATCCCCGAAGCCAGGGCGGTCGTGGCCATCGCGGCGCCGTCCGATCCCGCCCACGTCACCGGTCTGTTCAAGGAGCATATCGACAAGATCCGCACCGAGGGCGAGGTCGAAGTCTCGCTCGCGGGACGTCCGTTCCGGATCAGGCGTGAATTCCTCAACGACATCGCCGAGCACGAGCTGATGAAGGACGTCACCGGCCTGCACAAGGCGCTGCTGGTGATGCATTCGCCTGTCGACGACACCGTCGGCATCGACAATGCGACGAAGATCTTCGTTGCGGCGAAGCATCCCAAAAGCTTCGTCTCGCTCGATCATGCCGATCATCTGCTGACGAAGCCCACCGACGCGCTTTACGCGGTCGACGTGATCGCGGCCTGGGCGAGCCGCTACATTGACGCAGCAAAGCCCGCTAAAGCGATGGATCTACCCGAGGATCCGCGAAAGGTCGTGGTGCAGGAGACCCGCAAGAGCAAGTTCAACCAGATCATCACCGTCGGGCCGCATCATCTGGTGGCCGACGAGCCGGTCGCGGCCGGCGGCGCAGATGCGGGGCCCGGCCCGTATGACTTCCTGCTCGCCGGCCTCGGCGCCTGTACCTCCATGACCATGCGCCTCTATGCCGACCGCAAGTCGCTGCCGCTCGAGCGCGTGACCGTCACGCTGAAGCATTCCAAGATCTACGCAAAAGACTGCGAAGAATGCGAGACCCGCGACGGCATGCTCGACCAGATCGAGCGCGACATCACGATGGACGGCGCCCTCGATGCCGAGCAACGCAAGAAGCTGATGGAGATCGCCGACAAGTGCCCGGTGCATCGGACGCTGACGTCGGAGATCCGCATCGTGACGAAGGCGGTGGAGTAGGCGCCTGCACTAAAACGCGATGCGATTACCATAAATCGTCATCGCGCTTTAGGTTGTTGTTTAAGCGTGATCTTTTCGGAAAACCGCTGCGCACTTTTCCGGATCATGCTCTAGAAGCACGATGCCATCGTCCGCACGGCCGCGCTGATCTCGCTCTCGCGCCACGCCGCGAAGCCGAGCAACAGGCCGCGATCGCGGGGCCGGCCAACCGCCAGGCTCGACAGGGCGCGCGTCTCGACCCCCGCCGCAACCAGCCGCTTCGCCGCCGCCTGATCAGTGCGCCCGCGCTTGAGTCGGGCGACGAGTTGGATACCTCCAGGAGGCACTTCGACCGAGAGCACCCCGCCGAGCTGTCGCTCCAGTTCCTCGATGAGGTGATCGCGGCGCGCGTGATAGAGCCGGCGCATCCGGCGCAGATGTGCGAGGAAATGCCCATCGGCGATGAACTCGGAGAGTGCTTCCTGGATGTGACTCGAAGCGATCAGCCCGATATGCCGCTGCGCGATCTCCAGGGTGCTGGCCAGTGCCGGCGGCGCCACGAGATAGCCGAGCCGGATATCCGGCGTCATCGCCTTCGAGAAAGTGCCGACATAGAACACGCGGCCATGGGCATCGAGTCCCTGCAAGGCCGGCACCGGCCTGCTGTCATAGTGGAATTCGCCGTCGTAATCGTCCTCCACGATCCAGGTCTTGCCGGGCCTGCTCAGGCTGAGAAACTCGGCGCGGCGGGCCAGCGACATCAGCCGCCCCGTCGGATGCTGATGCGAGGGCGTCATGAAGATCAATTTCGGCGCCGCAAGGCCCGGCATCCGTTGCATACCCTGCTCGTCCAGTCCGATACCGCTCACGCGTGCGCCGGACGCCCGGAAGGCGGCCGCAGCACCGGGATAACCGGGATCCTCGACCCAGACCTCATCGCCGGGCGTGATGATGGTCGCGGCAATCAAGGTCAACGCAGCCTGCGCGCTCGGAAGGATCATGATCTGGCCTGCGGCCGCCCGGACACCCCGGCTGGTCGCCAGATAATCCGCGAGCACCTCGCGCAGGCGCGTCCGGTTGACCGGGCCGAGCTCGCGCCTGGCTGCACGCACGGCATTGCGGCGCAAGCAACGCGCCCAGACCTCGTCCGGAAACTCTCTGAAATCGCCATGCCCCGGGCGCAACGGCCTCAGTGATGCCTGATAGGACATCGGCCAGTCGGTCTGCTTGAGATTCAAGGCCCAGGGCGACAGTCGCGGCTTACCGGAGCGTTCGCGCACCACAGCAGCACCCGCTCCTAGACGATCTCCGCCACCATCGACCGTGACCACCGGACGGCGGCCGTGCGATGCCGCAATATATCCCTCGGCGGCAAGCTGTTCGTACGCATAAGTGACGGTGTTGCGGGAGACACCGAGATCGCTCGCGAGCCGACGGCTCGACGGCAGCGTACGGCCCCTCCCGAGACGGCCGCTCGCGATCAGGTCTCTAAGCTGGCCCGTCAGCTGCGTCACCAGCCCGGCGTCGTCCGTCCGTTTCAAGTCGATCAGAGCGGAGATCACCTCTTCCGAAACTGGCATCTCATTATTCTCAGATCTGGCGCTTTTTCCGGTGCCAGAGGCGATGCTATCGGGCGAACCGGACTGCTTCAAGGACTCCGAGATGAACTCACTTTCACCCCGCGCGGCCGTCGGCCTGTTCCTCATCGTCGTGCTGGCCTGGGGTGTGAACTGGTCGGTGACGAAGCAACTCGTGGAATTTGTCTCGCCGCTGTGGACCGCCGCGATCCGGAGTTGGATCGCTCTGGTCGGCCTCGTCGTGATCCTCGGACTGAGCAAGAATCTGGTGATCCCGGAACGGCGCGATATACCCGTCATCCTCAGCGTCGCGCTGCTGCACATGACGCTGTTCTCGATCCTCGTCGCGGCGGGCCTGCGCTTCCTGCCCGCGAGCAAGGGCGTCGTGCTCGGCTACACCACGCCGCTCTGGGTCGCACTCGCCGCGCCCATCCTCGGACAGGGCACGTTGACCGCGCCAAAGCTTGCCGGTGCCCTGCTCGGGCTGTTCGGGCTTGCCGTCATCCTGAATCCGTCCTCGATCGACTGGACCAATGCAGGCGTCTTGCTCGGCGCCGGCATGGTCATCCTGGCCGCGATCTCCTGGGCCGCGAACATCATCTATATCCGCGCGCATCGCTGGATCGCGTCCCCGCTCCAGCTCCTGCTCTGGCAGGTGCTCGTGGCCACGGCCGTGCTGTCGACACTGGCGATGATCATCGACGGGCTGCCGCAAGTCGACTGGTCATGGCGGCTCGTGTCGCTGTTCCTGTATTCGGGCCTGATCGGGACGGTGCTGGCCTATTGGGCGATGTCGATGGTCAACAAGAGCATCTCGGCGCTGACGACGTCGCTCGGGACCACCGCGACGCCGCTCGTCGGCATCGCCAGTGCCGCGATCCTGCTGGGCGAGCCGATCGACGCAAGCCTTGCCATCGCGGCCGGACTGATCGTCAGCGGCATCGGCCTTGCGACGCTCGGCGACCGACTGCTGCGCGGTCAGGCCACTGCGAGGGGTTGAACCCGCAGCGCACCGCGCAGGCCCGCCGTCGTGCCGAGCAGGATGCCGGCGAGCGCCACGAACGACCCCAGCGCAAGCGTCGAGATGCCGGTGAGCCCCTGCCCGATCGAGCAGCCGAACGCCATCACGCCGCCGATGCCCATCAGCGCCGCGCCGCTGCCTGAGCGCAGCATGTGACGCGGCGAGGAATAGCCTTCGAGCTTGAACCGGCCCGTAGCGAGCGCCGTCACCAGACTGCCGGCGAAGACGCCGGCCACCGTCGCGATGCCGAAATTCAGCGTCAGACCGGTCGAGAGCATGGCGTATTGGAGAGTATCCGCGATCGGCGCAATGAAGGTGAGCGAGGTCACCGGGACGGGGTTGAAGTCGTCTGCGCCGAGACAGCCGGTGACGTACCAACCGCCGGCGACGAGCAGGCCGACGACGACACCTGCCGCGATCTGACCCGGCGAACGGCGAAACGCTGGGTGCGCGAAGGCGAACAGCGTCAGCGCGACGACCGCCGCGGCGGCGGCAAGCGCGCGCGAAAGCGATTCCGTGAGACCGAGCATCACCAGCACGGACGGCAGCGAATTTGCGCTGACGGTCGTTTGCGAGGCCTGGACCAGCCCAATGCGCGCCGGCGCGATGAGGCCCTTCAGCGTCATCTGCGCGGCAATGGCGAGCACGATCACGACGACGAAGGAACGGAGATTGCCGCGGCCGAGCAGGACCAGCGCCCGCGAGCCGCAACCGTTCGACAGCACCATGCCGTAACCGAACAACAGGCCGCCGAGGAAGAGCACAGGCACCGAGAATGACTGCTGCAGGTAGATCGACTTGCCGAGATCGACCATGCCGTTGCCGGCAAGGAACTGGCTCGCAGCGATCGCGACGGCGATCGCCAGCGCATAGCTCCGCACCAGCCGCCCGTCTCCCTCCGCCAGAAAGCCGCGCATGCTGCTCATCAGGCAGAAACCGCTGAGCAAGCCGACGGCGCCGTAGACGAGCCCGATGACGAGACCGGCGAGGATGACGAATTGCGCAGATTCCATCGATTATTCTCAGGTCTCTCGACACTCTGCGTCATTGCGAGCGCAGCGAAGCAATCCAGCCTGTCTCCGCGGATGCTTTTCTGGACTGCTTCGCTGCGCTCGCAATGACGATTTGCTACGGCTTCAGGATGACCCGGTCGCGCGAGGAGCCGGCGACGGCGACATAGGCTTCCTTGGCGCGCTCGAGCGGATAGATCGCATTCGCCTTGATCGGGAAAGGCTTCAGATGTCCGCTCGCAAAGCCCGGACCAAGGTCGCGCAGTACCGCGCCCGTGGCGGCCGACGGCAGGCCCAGCGTGTCGATGCCGACATAGGTGTGCTGGCCGCGGTAGAATTCGAGGATGTTGAACTGCACGATGCGGTCGATCGCGGCGATCAGGATCTGGCGGCCGCGAAGCGCAAGCGATTTGTGCGCGGCCTGGAAGTAGGGGTCGCCGACCGTGTTGAAGACGATGTCGGCGCCCTTCCCGCCGGTCAATTCGCGCACGCGTGTAGCAACGTCAATGGCAGAGGCGTCGATCACCTCGACCGGCGCGCTGCTATGCCCCTCGTAGGCTTCCGCCTTGCGCACCACGCCGATGACGCGCGCGCCCTGCCAGGTCGCGATCTGCACTGCGGCCTGGCCGACCTTGCCATTGACGCCCATCACCAGCACGGTCTCGCCGCTCCTCGGAACGCCGGCGCGGCGAAAGCCTTCCATCGCGGTAACGAAGGGCACGCCGATGCCGGCGGCCTCCTCCCAGGACACGGTTTTGGGCTTCTCCACGACAGCATCGGCCTCGACGACGAGATGGCTCGCATGGGTGCCGTCGCGGCGGATGCCGAGATCGCCGGACGAGCCGAACACCTCGTGGCCGACTGTCTCGGCCGGCCCGTCGATCACCACGCCGGCGTAGTCGCGGCCAGGGGTTCGGGGGAACACGGCATAGGGCATCAGCCCGGTCGCGGCCTTGACGTCGGATGGATTGACGGCTGCGGCTTTCACCTCGATCAGAACATCGTTCGGACCGCGCGTGAGTGTCAGGCGCTCCACGACTGGCGCAAGCGCGGCGGCGCTTTCAGCCTTTAAGGCAAGGCGCACACAGCGTGCTTCGACGGTTTTGGCTTCGGCTGTCGACATGGAAAGACCCGCGATTTCTCGCGGGCCTTGTCGCCCCTGGGCGCGGTCAAGTCAATCCTTGGGCCGCTTGTCGTAGAGCCTCTTGGCCTTGCCGAGCGAACGTTCCAGCGTGGCGGGCGCGACCACCTGCACCCTGGAGCTGATCCCGATCGTGTTCTTGATGTGGGTCGAGATCCGGTCCGCATGGTCGAGCAGACCACGGCCGTCCCAGCTCTCGGGCCGCGCTTCCGCGATGATCGTCAGTTCGTCCATGCGGCCTTCGCGAGTAAGTTCCAGGATGAAGTGCCCGCCGCACCAGTCGGTCGCGAGCAACACCTCCTCGATCTGGGTCGGAAACAGGTTGACGCCGCGCAGGATGATCATGTCGTCGGAGCGGCCGGTCACCTTCTCCATCCGCCGCATGCCGGGCCGCGCCGTGCCCGGCAGCAGTCGCGTCAAATCGCGGGTGCGATAGCGGACCACCGGAAAGGCTTCCTTGGTGAGCGAGGTGAACACCAGTTCGCCCTTCTCCCCATCCGGAAGCACCGCGCCGGTCTCGGGGTCAATCACCTCGGGGTAGAAATGGTCCTCCCAGATGTGCAGCCCGTCCTTGGTCTCGATACATTCCTGCGCGACGCCGGGGCCGATCACCTCGGAAAGACCGTAGATGTCGGTCGCGTCCATGTCGAAGGCGTCCTCGATCTCGCCGCGCATGGCGTTGGTCCAGGGCTCGGCGCCGAAGATGCCGATCTTGAGCGAGCACTGGCGCGGGTCGAGCTTCTGGCGCTTGAACTCGTCGAGGATCGCCAGCATGTAACTCGGCGTCACCGTGATGATGTCAGGCCGGAAGTCGTTGATGAGCTGCACCTGCCGCTCGGTCATGCCGCCAGAGATCGGCACCACCGTGCAGCCGAGCTTTTCGGCGCCGTAGTGCACTCCTAGCCCGCCAGTGAAGAGCCCATAGCCGTAGGCGTTGTGGATGATCATCCCAGTGCGCCCGCCGGCGGCGCGGATCGAGCGCGCCATCACCTCCGACCAGGTGTCGATATCGCGCTGGGTATAGCCGACGACGATGGGCTTGCCCGTGGTGCCGGAAGAGGCATGCACGCGCACCAGCTTCTCGCGCGGCACGGCGAACATGTTGAAGGGATAGTTGTCGCGCAGGTCCGTCTTCGCCGTGAACGGAAATTTCGCGAGATCGGACAGCTCACGAAAGTCGGACGGATGCACGCCGGCGTTGTCGAACGCCTTGCGATAATGCGCGACATTGTCGTAGGCGTGCTTCAGCGACCAGGCCAGCCGCTGCTTCTGCAGCGCCATGATCTCGTCGCGCGAGGCGCGCTCATGTGCGTCCATCTCGGCGCTATAGGTACCGGCACCTTCCTTGAGCCTCGTCAGAGCCATCCTCGTTTCCCCACATTGGTTTGTTCTTTTCTTTGGTCTTATTGATCTGGCGCCGGCAGCCACGTGCCGGGAATGACGCGAGAATGTCCGCGGAATTCCGCGATGACAGTGTCGCCCGCGGTCACGCGCACGTCGTAGATGCCGGAACGGCCGCCGCGAGTGATCTCCCGCGCCTTGGCGATGAGACGATCGCCAAGCTTGCCCGGCTTGATGAAGGTGATCTGGCCCTGCGCCGCCACCACGCGCTCATTGTGCGAATTGCAGGCGAACGCGAAGGCGGAGTCGGCGAGGGTGAAGATGAATCCGCCATGGGCGATGCGCTGGCCGTTGACCATGTCCGGCCGCACCGTCATCGCAAGCGTTGCGAAGCCGGGGCCGATCTCCACGATCTCCATCCCGAGCCCCTTGGACGCATCATCCTCCGCCCACATCGCATCAGCGCAGGCGCGGGCAATATCCTCGGGCGACAGGGCGGCTTTGACGTTCACGCGCTTCTCCGGGCCAGATGCTTGCACATGATGTTCTGCTGGTTGGCTCAAGCTGTCAAATAATGCGACGCATTTGCATTCATGGGATCTGATCTGCCCGATCAGACATGGTCATAATCGACGACGACACGCTCGGACGATGGTTTTGCCTGGCAGGTCAGGACGAAGCCGGCCTTCAGCTCCCACGGTTCCAGCGAATAGTTGATGTCCATCGGCGCTTCGCCCTCGACCAGTTTTGCGCGGCAGGTCGAGCACATGCCGCCCTTGCAGGCGAAGGGCAGATCGACCCCGGCGCGCAGTGCGGCATCGAGGATCGCTTCGTCCTCGGCGACGGGCACCTCGCGCCGCTTGCCGTCGATGATCAGCGACGCAATCGCCTTCGGCGGCGCATCCGGCGCAACAGCTTTCTTGGGCCGCGGCCTGCCGCCGAATTCGGAGACGAAGCGCTCGACGTGGATGCGCTCGTCCGCGATGCCGAGATCGCGGCAGGTCGCCTCGATCTGCTCGCTCATGCCAAGAGGGCCGCAGATGAAGACGTGATCGACGCTCCCCGCCGGCACCAGCGAGCTCAGCAGCACCCTCACCTTGTCGCCGTCGAGCCGGCCATGCAGGATCGGGATGTCCTGCTCCTCGCCGGAGATGACGTGGAAGAGCGAGAGGCGATCGATGAAGCGATCCTTCAGCTCCTCGAGCGCTTCGAGGAACATGATGTTGTCGGTGGTACGGTTGCCGTAGAACAGGAAGAAGCGGCTATCCGGCTCGCGGGCAAGCACACCCTTCACGATCGACAGGATCGGCGTGATGCCGGAGCCTGCGGCAAAGCCGACATGGATGCGCGCGCGATCTGCCGGCGGCACCACGCCGAAACGACCGGTCGGCGTCATCACGTCGAGCTCATCGCCGCATTTCAACTCGTCCGCCGCCCAGCTCGAGAACGCACCACCATCGACCTTCTTCACGGCGATGCGGATCTCGCCGTCATCGGGGCCGGAGCAGATCGAATAGGAGCGGCGCACCTCTTCGCCATCCAGCTTGGTGCGGAGCGTGAGATACTGGCCGGGCGTGAAGGCGTAATCGCCGGCGAGTTCGCCGGGAATGGCGAAGGTCATCGAGACCGCGTCGGACGCCTCGCGGCGGAGGTCATTGACGGCCAGGCGATGGAAGCGCGGTGCGGCTGCGGACATGGTCAATGACACTTGAAGTAGTCGAAGGGTTCGCGGCAGGCCTTGCAGCGCCAGAGCGCCTTGCAGGAGGTCGAGCCGAATTCGGACAGCAGCTCGGTCTGGTCCGAGCCGCATTGCGGGCATGCGACCGCCTGGTCGCCGAATAGCGCGCGTCGCGAGCTCGAGTCCTGCGGCGGCGCGATGCCGTAGGCGCGCAGCTTCTTGCGCCCCTCCTCGCTCATCCAGTCCGTGGTCCAGGCCGGGGATAGCACGGTTCGTACCTTGGGATGATGGAAACCGGCGCGCTCCAACGCGACCTCGATTTCGAGCGCGATCATGTTCATGGCCGGACAGCCCGAGTAGGTTGGTGTGATCGCGACCTCGACATGATCGCCGTCAAGAACGACGTCGCGCAGCACGCCGAGATCGGCAATGCTCAGCACCGGAATTTCCGGATCGACCACGCTTGCGGCGGCGTCCCAGGCACGCTGGCGCAGCGAAGCGCGGTCATCGATCACCGTCACCATGTCAGCCCCGGAAAAGTCCGCTGCATCGACTGCAGCTCCGACAGGAGGTGGCCGAGATGCTCGCTGTGCCGGCCCGTGCGGCCGCCTTGCTGCATCCACTCGTTCAGCGGCAGCGCGAGCGTTGCTTCGCGCGTGACATCGGTGATCGTCGTCAGCCAGCGCTCGCGCAAGCTTCCGGGATCGACGGCACTGCCGGTATGAATCAGCGCGCGTTCGCCGTCATCGACGGCAAACATCTCGCCGGTGAAGGCCCAGAGATGGTCGATCGCAGCCTGCGCGCGTCGGTGGCTCTGCTCGGTGCCGTCGCCGAGCCGGATGATCCATTCCGAGGCATGGCGCAGATGGTAGGCGCTCTCCTTTTCCGACTTCGCAGCAATCGCCGCCAGCGTCGCATCGCGCGAATTCATCATCGCGCGCCAATAGAGATCGGCGAAGGCGGAATAGAAGAATTGCCGCACCAAGGTCTGAGCAAAGTCGCCGTTCGGCTGCTCGACCAGCAGCAGGTTGCGGTACTGCCGCACGTCGCGCAAGTAAGCGAGCTTGTCCTCGTCGTTATCCCCGCCTTCTACCTTGGCGGCAAAGGTGTAGAGCTCCCGCGCCTGGCCGATCAGGTCGAGCGCGATGTTGGAGAGCGCCATGTCCTCTTCCAACATCGGCGCGTGCCCGCACCATTCCGACAGCCGATGGCCGAGGATCAGCGCATCGTCGGCGCGGCGCAGCGCGTAGAGCACCAGCGGCGTCTCGGAGACCTGGATGTTGGCAACAGGCATATTCTATCCACTTGTTCCGACCTCATCCTGAGGAGGCGCGTAGCGCCGTCTCGAAGGATGGCCGCAGGTTCAGGAGCCTTCATGGCTCGATACGCGCTTCGCGTTCCTCACCATGAGGGGAGAGAGCGCTACATGTGCCCCACTTCTTCCGGCACTTCGTAGAACGTCGGGTGCCGGTAGATCTTCGATTCCGCCGGCTCGAACATCATGCCCTTCTCGGCGGGATCGCTCGCGGTGATCGCGCTCGACGGCACGACCCAGATCGACAGGCCCTCGCCGCGGCGAGTGTAGATGTCGCGGGCGGCCTGCAGCGCCATGGTTGCGTCGCTGGCATGCAGAGAGCCGACATGCTTGTGCGCGAGCCCGTTACGGCTGCGAATGAAGACCTCCCACAGCGGGGTGTTCGGCGTGGCCATCTTGATCTCCCTATTCGGCAGCCTGCGCGGTCTGACGCCGCGCGCGCTTGGCGGCATAGGCGGCTGCCGCCTCGCGCACCCAGGCGCCCTCCTCGTGTGCCTTGCGGCGCGCGGCCATGCGGTCGCGGTTACAGGGGCCATTGCCGGCGAGCACCTGCTTGAATTCGGTCCAGTCGATCTCGCTGTAGCGCCAGTGTCCGTCCGCATCCTGCGTCATGCCGGGATCGGGAATGGTGAGGCCGAGATATTGCGCCTGCGGCACGGTGGCATCGACGAATTTCTGGCGCAGTTCGTCATTGGAGAAGCGCTTGATCTTCCACTTCGTCGAGGTGTCGCTGTGCTGGCTCGTCGCGTCCGGCGGGCCGAACATCATCAGCACCGGCCACCACCAGCGGTTCAGCGCGTCCTGCGCCATCGCCTTCTGCTCGTCCGAGCCACGGCACAGCGTCAGCATGATTTCGTAGCCCTGGCGCTGATGGAACGACTCCTCCTTGCAGACTCGGATCATCGCGCGCGCATACGGGCCATAGGAGCAGCGGCACAGCGGAATCTGGTTCATGATCGCGGCGCCGTCGACCAGCCACCCGATCGTGCCGATGTCGGCCCAGGTCAGCGTCGGGTAGTTGAAGATCGAGGAATATTTTGCCTTGCCGGCGAGCATCGCGTCGACCAGCTCCTCGCGCGAGGAGCCGAGCGTCTCGGCTGCGGCGTAAAGATAGAGCCCGTGGCCGCACTCGTCCTGCACCTTGGCGAGCAGCGCGGCCTTGCGGCGCAACGTCGGCGCACGGGTGATCCAGTTGCCTTCGGGCAGCATGCCGACGATCTCGGAATGCGCGTGCTGGGAGATCTGGCGGGTAAGCGTCTTGCGGTAGGCCGCCGGCATCCAGTCGTTCGGCTCGATGCGTTCCTCTGCATCGATGCGGGCCTGGAACTGCGCGGCCTTCGCCGCGTCTTCGAGACCGCGATCGCCGGTCTCGGCCGTGTTCAGCGCCTGGGTGTACATGCGCATCCTCCCGATTTATTGGGAGAGATCATATAACAGAAATTAGTTCATGCAAGATATTTCTGTAACATATAAGTCAGGCGCCGAACCGCCGTTCCAGGAGTTTTCGAGCCGCCGGCAACGGCCCTTTTTCATTGGTTGCATGGCCGTCAAGCCATTCTTCCGACGGGGCAAGCAGCGCACGATAGATCTCGCCGCAGAGCGCGCGGGCGGCCCTGCCCGGCCAATCCACAGGCAGCAGACCTTCGGGCAGCAGCGGATCGCGCAGCACGACGCGCCGATAATAGTGGATCAAGAGGATTCGCGCGGTGAAGGCGTCGGCCTCGGACAGGTCCGTGCCGCGCGCAATCGCGGCGCGCAGCGGCTCGAACGTCTTCATGAATTTCAGATAGGCATCCGCGGTGCGCTCCAGCGGCCAGCTCGCGCTGAGCAGACGACGCCCGCTGTCGTCCTCCGCCGAGACTTCGAGACGGATCGCGCCCGCAGCCTCGTCCGGCACCGGCACGCCCGACGGCGCGACCCAGACGCCCGGCAGCGGGCTGCCGAAGCCGGCATTGCGCAGCGCCTCGCGCGAGGCGTCGCGATCCTCGCCATTGCCGATCAGCAGCAGCTCGAAACGGCCGGTCCAGTCCGATGGCGGCGGATCGTAGATGTGGCGCGTGGCAGCTTCAAAAATCTGCCGACCCTTGTCGGCCAGGCGATAAAAACTGTTGCGCCCGACCTTTTCGCGCGTCAGCCAGCCGTCGGCAGCAAGCCGCGACATCGCGGTGCGGACGACACCGCTGTCGATATCGAGGCTCTCGAAGAATTCCAGCAGCGTCCCCAGCCACACCGAGCCGCCGCGCGGCACGATGGCGTCGCCGAACACGGTGATGACGATGGAGCCGGTGCGCGACGGCTCGCGCTTGAGCTGGTCGATGATGCGGGAGAGCGGATGCGCCATGCACGAGCCATAGCGCGTTTGGCGTGGCTGCGACAATGGACGGAAGCGACTCGCCTCTTCCATTCTCGTGCGGGACGAAGTGGAGAACGAGCTACCTATGCGGATCGGGATACGCCAGGCTGCGCCAGCCGCTGCGATCGAATGGGCACCACTGGCCCTCCTTCTGCGCGAGCCGGTCGGCCACGGCATAGACGACGGCGGGATGATGGCCCATGCCGCAATGGCTGCTCTCGACCTCGATACTCTCGGTCTGCGCGCCCGTTTTCTCCATGCAGCCCTGCCAGGCGCAGACACCGTCGGTGCGGCTGAAGATGGCGGTGGTCGGCACCGGCGGCGGCGCGGCGAGCTCGCCGCCGAACTGCGGATCGACCTCGTCGGACTTTCGTCCGCTGGCCCATTCGTAGACGCGCCAGGCGTTGGTCGAGCGCGGATCGCCGGCGAAGGGACTGCCGAGCGTGATCACCTGGCGTACGCGCTCCGGCATCATCTTGGCGAGCTGGCGGGCATAGAGGCCACCGAGGCTCCACCCGACTAGGCTGATCTTGCGGCCGTGCTTGTCGCTGAGCTCCTGGACCAGATCGAGCATGGCGTTCTGCACGCCCTCACGCAGGCCGTAATTGCGACCCTGACGCCAGCCGCTCACCGCATAGCCCTTGCTCGTCAAAAACGTGCGCAGCGCGCGCGTCGACGCATCGGAAGCCACGAGGCCCGGCAGCACCAGCACCGGATGCCCATCACCGCGTGGCGCAAGGCTGAGGAGCGGCAGCGCCCCGAGAAATGCACCGAACTCGTGAAGCGCGCGCCCCTCCAGAAACATCAGGGTACGGGACGGCGGACGCAGCCTCTGGGTGGTAGCGGTCATCGATGTTTCCCCTGGGAAGACTTCCTGGAAAGGACGCCGGCGGCGAAGCCGGCAAATTCGCATGAATTCCAATGCACCGGCGCCGCGAACGTTCCGCAGCGCAACATGAATCAGCTGGGCGGCCGGTTCCCGACATTCAAGCCGGAGATACGCGGGGCGACAATAGGCCCGCGCGCTAATGCTAACGGCCGTGACGCAAATATCACAGCAATCGAAGCAGGAATTCTACGGAATAGAGCACGAGCCCGGCGAGCCCGCCGATCAGCGAACCGTTGAAGCGGATGTATTGCAGGTCGCGCCCGATGTTGATTTCGATCAGCGAGATCAGCTGCGTCATATTCCACGCCTTGACCTGGTCGGAGATGAAGGTGGAGACGCCACTCTTCTGGTCGGCAACGAAGCTGCGCAGCACCCTCACTAGGCCCTTGTTGATCTCGCCGCGTAGTTCAGCATCGCCGGCGAGCGCATCGCCGGCCGCGACGAACATGCCGGCGAGATGATGCTGCAGCACCTGCGTCTCGCCGCTCGCGCTGCGCTCGATGAAGGAGCGCGTGTTGGCCCAGACGGTGCGGGCGAGTTCGGCAAGCTCGGGACGCGCGAGCAGATCGCGCTTCAAGCCGTCGATGCGGTCGACATAGGCCTGATCGGTGCCGAGCCGATCGACGAAGCTCAGCACCATGCGATCGAACTCGCCGCGGAACGGATGCTTGGGATCGCTGCGCACCTCGTTGAAGAAAGCGGTGGCTGAGGCCACGATCTTGTTCACCAGAAACTTGTCGGCGCGATAGAGCTTGAGCAGGGTCGGCAACTCCGCGCGCACTTTCTCGCGGATCATCGCCATCGTTTCCTTCTGGTTCAGCGTGTCGTGCATCACACGCAGGAGATCGTCGAACAGGATCTGGTGCCGTCCCTCCGCAACGAAGCCGCGCAGCGTGCCGGCCGCGAGCGGCGCCAGATCGATCGCCTGGAGCTGAGATGACATGCGGCGGATGACGAAGCTCATCAGGCCGGAGCTTTCGGTGGCGGAAACGGCCTCCGGGAGCAGGCGCAGCGCGAACCGCGCCAGATCATCGCTGCGCTTGCGGTCCCGCAGCCAGTCCGCAACGAAGGAGCCGAAATCGATCTCCTTCAGCTTGGCCTCGACGGGGCCGGCCTCGAGGAAATGCACCTGGATGAATTCGCCGAGCTTGTCGGCGATACGGGCCTGATTGCTCTGGATGATCGCCGTGTGCGGGATCGGCAGGCCGAGCGGCCGCTTGAACAGCGCGACCACCGCATACCAATCGGCGAGACCACCGATGGTCGCCGCTTCCGCGAAGGCTGCAACGAAGCCGAACACGGGATGCACCGGGAGGAGCCATTTCGCGACGATGAAGAGCAGAAGCGTCGAGGCCAGCACCAGCGTCGCCAGGGCTTTCACGCGGCGCAGTTCCGCCGCGCGTTCGGCATCACCGGGAGCGTCGAAGGAGAAGGTGGCGGGTGGAGTCATGACGGTTTGAGAGTACGTCATTCCGGGGCGGTCCGCAGGACCGAACTATGGTGCGCAATTGCGCACCTGATGCTTCGCATCGCCCCGGAATGACGGTTCAGGCGACGAAGCCGACAAACAAAAGGCCCGCCGAAGCGGGCCTCAAATTCAGATTGTGCTCAGGTGCCGGATCAGGCGGTCTTGTTGTAGACCTTGGCGAAATTGTCCTGAGCGGACTTCGCACCGTTGGCGGCGAGGTTGCCGAGATAGTCGGCGGTCGCCTTGGCACGCGAGACGAACACTTCGCCGCGGGAGCGGAGCAGGCTCGACTGGATCTCGACGGCTTCGCTGATCGATTTTGCCGACGCCAGCTTGTCGATGCCCGAGAAGAACGCCTCGGCGTCCTCGTAGATCGCGTGCTGGATATTGCGGCTGATCTTGCCGGCCTCGGCGACGGATTCGGCCACTGCGTTCTCGACAGCGGCGGTCACCCGCTCGGAGCCGGCGAAGGCCTCCGCGGCACGGTCCTTGGCAGTGTTGGCAGTCTTCTTGACGAATTCGCGGGCGGCCTCGGGAACTTCCAGATTCTGGATGTTCTTGAAAGCGTCCTTGAAGCCCTCGAAAGCGGTGTTGGTTTCAGTGGTCATGGGGGTTCTCTCCATCCTCATTGATCTGAGCTATGGGCTCACCCCGTCCTCATTGGCCCGGGGCATCATTTCTATGGCATAGTTAATTGTGCGGCGCAACATTCATATTGCAACGCACCATCACAAAAGTGTGATAAGCCTCAGCAAGAGGCATCATGATGCCTCTTAAGCCAACAGGTCCGACGATCGGCCCGATTTGAGCCGAATGCTGAGCGGGGCGCTCCTAATGCTGGACAGCGCCCGGCACCCCATACGCCTCCATCTGGGCCTGGACCTGCGCGATGTTGTGACCGAGCACGACGATGTCGTGGGTCTTGCCGTCGACATCCCGGACATGGTCGCGCAGCAGCGCCTCGGCCTTGAACCCGAGGCTTTCGAACAGGGCGATCGCCGCCTGCTGATCGACGGTCATCTGGACCGAGAGCTTCTCCAGGCCGGCGCCGAGCGCGAGCGCAAAGGTCTCCTGCGAGAGCGCCTTGCCCACTCCCTTGCCGCGGACATCGGGCGAGACCACCATCCGGATCTCGCCGACATGCGGCGACCAGGAATGCGGATCGCGCACCAGCGTGCCGCAACCGACCACCCTGCCCTCTCTCACCGCGAGCAGGCTCTGGATCGCGCCGCGCTCGATCTCCTTGACCCATGCCGACAGGACCTTCGGCTCGCTGATGTTGCGGGGGAGGAACAGCAGATCGTGGGTCGGCAGGCCCTTGCCGAAGGCCAGCACGGCGGCCTCGTCCGCAGGCGACATCAAGCGGATCTCGATGTCGCCGGCCTCGGTCTCGACCTGACGCGGGTAGGAACGCTGCTCACTCATGTCGATCTCTTCCCCAGCCAGGAATCCAGTTTCGGCCATAGTCGCTTCATCGCGTTGGCGCCCGCGACGAGAGAGACGTGACCACCCTTCAGGATCACCTCCTCCTTGTCCGCCGAGCCGACCTTGGCGATCAGATGCTTGGCGGCCTCATACGGCACGATGTGGTCGTGCTCGGCGACCGCATGGAGGATCGGCACCGTGATGTCTTCCAGTTTCGCCGCCCGGCCGCCAACCGACATGGTGTCGTTGAACAGCTTGTTGTCCCACATCAGGTCCTTGGTGATGGCGCGGAAATACTCGCCCGCCAGCGGCAACGTGTCGGTCGCCCAGCGGTCGAACATGCGGTAGGACTTGACGAACTCGTCGTTCCAGATGTTCTCCCAAAGCTGGATCTGGCTCGCCGTGCGCGAGGCCGGGCGCAGCATCTCGAACGAGGACAGGATCATCTCCGGCGGCACGTTTCCCACGCTATCGACGAGACGATCGACGTCGAAATAGCGGCGGTCGGAGAAATTCGAGAACAGCTTCATCTCGCGGAAGTCGATCGGCGTGGTGAAGCAGATCAGGTTCTTCATCGGCCCGTCCTGGTGGATCGCGCCGTAGAGCAGCGACAGCACGCCGCCGAAGCAATAGCCGATGATCGAGACGTCCGGCTCGCCGGAATCGGCCTGCACGCGGCGGACGCAGTCCGGAATGAAGTCGAGGACATAGTCCTCCATGCGCAGGTTCTTCTCCTCCGGCCGCGGGGCGCTCCAGTCCAGCATGTAGACGTCGTAGCCGCGCCTCAGCAGGAACTCGATGAAGCTCTGGCCGGGCACGAGGTCGAGGATATAGCCGCGGTTGGTCGTCGCCATCACGATCAGCACCGGCACGCGATAGATCTCGTCCGACATCGGCCGATAGTGATAGAGGCTCATGGTTCCGCGCGAATGCAGCACGTCCTTCGGTGTCGAGCCGAGCGAAGGGCCCGAGGTCGAGAAATACTCGACGCCCTTGATGCTGCGCTGGATCGCGCGCTGCACCTCGGACTGGATGCGCTCCGGGATGGACGCGAAATCGAGTCCCGTCGGCGCGTTCATTTTTGGTCTCCGCCTTCGGACGGCGGACGTTTCGTCCGCGGCGGCCGCGGAGCAGCGCCGCCCTGCTGCGCACCCGAACTGACCGACATCTGGCTCAGCATCGACTTGATCTCGCCGAGTTGCCCTTCAATTGACTGAAGCCGCTCCGCGATACCGGTCATCTGCTCGCGGCTCGGCAGGTTCATGGAGAGCAGGTATTTCTCCATGAGATCGCCAAATTGCTTCTGAGCACCTGCAGCAACGCCGCCGGCGCGGTTCACGGCTTGCGAGAACTCGGGCGTCTCCATCGCCTTGGTCGCGAAAGAGTTGAAACCCTTCTCCATCTCGCCAACCATCTTCTGCCACAAGGCGACCGGATCGGTGATCTTGTCGGTCATCAGCGTCCTCCCATGTGGAGCTTTGCACCCTTCTTTTCTCGCCATACCACACCGTTGCGAGATGCCGGTCAACCGGCAAGCCGCAGGCGCGGTGTCGCGCTCGCGGCTTCTTCGCGGAACGAAACCGTGCGATACAGCAGCGACCAGCAGGAGGGACCGCGCCCGTGACCGCCCATCAGCCGCCCCACAACGTCCGCGCCAATGGCATCGACATCTGCTACGAGATATTCGGCAACGACAATGCCGAGCCGCTGCTGCTGATCATGGGGCTCGGGGCGCAGATGATCCATTGGGACGATGCGTTCTGCGAGCAGCTCGCCGCGCGCGGCTTCCGCGTGATCCGCTTCGACAACAGGGACATCGGTAAGTCGAGCCATCTCACCGGCGGCAAGCGCCTGACCCCGCTCGAGCTGCTGAAGCTGCGTTTCCTTAGGATTCCCGTGGCCGCCACCTACAAGCTGATCGACATGGCCAAGGACACAGTCGGCTTGATGGATGCACTCGGCATCAAGTCGGGGCATCTGGTCGGCGCCTCCATGGGCGGCATGATCGCGCAGGAGGTGGCGCTGTCGTTTCCGCACCGCGTGCGTTCGTTGACATCGATCATGTCGACCACGGGCAATCCGCGCATACCGCCGCCAACCCGCGAGGCCGCCGCGATGCTGATGGCGCCGCCGCCACGCAGCAAGGAGGAGTTCATCGTCCGCTTCGGCCAGACCTGGAAGATTTTGCGCGCCGGGCATTTCCCGGAAGAGGAAGCGCTCGATCCTGGCCGCGCCGAGCGCGTCTTCGCGCGCGGGCTCAATCCGGCCGGCGTCGGCCGCCAGCTCCGCGCCGTGCTTGCCTCCGGCAGCCGCAAGGAACGCCTGCATAGCGTGAAGACGCCGACGCTGGTAATCCACGGCACGGTCGATCCGCTGGTCCATCCCGAAGGTGGCAAGGACACGGCGGCGTCAATCCCGAATGCGAAGCTGCTGATGATCGAAGGCATGGGTCATGCCCTGCCGATGCGGTTCTGGCCCGAGATCATCGACGCCATCGACAAGCATGCGCACGGGGCAGCGGCGCAGGCGGCTTAGGCCTTCCGCGCGATCCAGATCACGTGGCGCGCGCCGCCGCCTCTGCCGGTGGCACGGACGTTGATTTCGTTGACGTCGAAGCCGGCCTTGCCGAGCCGCTTGGTGAAGGCCGGGTTGGGGCCCGACGACCACACCGCGAGCACACCGCCCGGCCGCAGCGCCGTCTTCGCCGCCGAGAGTCCACTCGCACTATAGAGAGCATCGTTGCCCTTGCGGGTCAGTCCCTCCGGCCCGTTATCGACGTCGAGGAGAATGGCGTCGAAGGCCGACCGCTTTGCGCGGATGATTTCGCCGACGTCGATCTCCCGGATGTTCACCCTGGCATCATCGAGGCTGTCGCCGAAGACCTCGGCCATCGGACCTCTCGCCCAAGTCACCACCGCGGGCACGAGCTCGGAGACCACAACCTTCGCCTTGGCTCCAAGCACGGCGAGCGCTGCACGCAGCGTAAACCCCATGCCCAATCCGCCGATCAGGACGACGGGCTTGGCGACCTGCTCGATCTGCTTTGCCGCGAGCGTCGCGAGCGCGGCCTCGGAGCCCGACAGGCGATTGTTCATCAGCTCGTTGGTGCCGAGCTTGATCGAAAACTCCTTGCCCCGCCGCATCAGGCGGAGCTCTTCGTCGGAGCCGGGGATTTTGGCGGTGTCGATCTTTTCCCAGGGAATCATGCCAGACGTTTAGCACGATCGGGCGGGCCGTCACCCACCCGCCCAGACATCCAGCACATACCGGTTCTTCGCGCCCATCTCCTCGATCCAGCGCGCAGCCGTGGTGCTGTCGCTGCCGGCCTTCTCGCGCTGGATCGCAACCAGCGCCGCCTTCACATCGGGCTCCATCCTGCCGCCGTCGCCACAGACATAGATGATCGCGCCTTGCTCTATCAGCGGCCAGACCTTGTCCTTCTGGGCGGCGAGCACATGCTGCACATAGGTCTTCGGTCCATCCGCGCGCGAGAATGCCGTGAAGAGCTCGGCGATGCCGCCGGCCGCCAGTGCCTTCAGTTCCTCCGCGTAAAGAAAATCCTGATCGGGATGACGGCAGCCGAAGAACAGCATGGCCGGGCCGAGCGCGTCGCCACTGGCCCTGCGCGCAGCGCGCTCCTGGAGGAAGCCACGGAACGGCGCAAGCCCCGTGCCCGGTCCGATCATGATGATCGGCACGGAGGGATCATCGGGAAGCCGGAAACCGGCCTTGGTCTCACGCACGGTGGCGTAGATCACGTCACCCACACGCCGGTTGGCGAGATAGTTTGAGCAGATGCCCTTGTAAGTGCCCCGGCCGGAGGCTGCCGGACCTTCGACCACGCCGACGGTGATGCTGCAACGCGCCGGATCGACCGATGGCGATGACGAGATCGAGTAATAGCGCGGGGCCAGCAGCGAGAGCATCTCCAGATAGACGTGGAACGGCAATTCGCAGGCGGGATATTCGAGCAGCAGATCGAACACCGATTTGCGCCTGGCCAATATATCGCCGTGATAGCGCTCCAGCGTTTCAGGCTCCTCGCCGACGAGGCCCAGCAGCTTCGGCTTGGTCACAGGGCACCGGGTGTGCTCCGCCATGATCTGGATCTGCTTGCGTGTCGCGACCTGCTGGAGTTCGACGAACTCGCTGAGCAGACGGCCGACCGACACGGCCTCGCCGACCGGCAATTGCGCACGACGGCCTTCGGCGACCTGCAATCTGATCTGGTCGGCGGGCAGGAAACCGAAGCGGCGGGCCACCGAATCCACCAGCGTCGGGTCGTTGCGCGGAACCACGCTCAAATGATCGCCGACGCGGTAGGTCATCTCGGACGGCAACTGCACCTCGATGTGGCGCGTCGAGCGCTCCGACGGATGCGGTCCACTCTTGTTCTGCAGCTCGTCGTTGGCCAGCACCTTCATCGCCACCGCGCCGCCCTGGGCGACGATGGTGTTGACGGCGGTCACCGCCACCGGCTCGATCGCGTAGAGCGGATCGTCCTCGGCGGTGCGGGTGAAATTCCAGTCGATGCCAAACTCCTTGGTCGCGACTTGGGCTGCCGCCGGGAACCATTTCTGGAACTGGCCGTCGAGATCGCTGCGCGCATCGCCCTCGCCGCGCGGATAGACCGCGCGCGCACCGTGTTTCGACAATTGCTCGTCTATGAAGCGCGGCACCGATTGATAGGTCGCGGCCCAGTCGCTGTTGCCGCAGCCGAACACCGCATATCGTACGCCGGCAAAGACGTCCTTCGGCAGGTTGCCGCCGAGCCATTTGACGAACTGCGTCGCATTGTCGGGCGGTGCGCCGTTATAGGAGGCGCAGATGATCAGCACACCGCCCTCCTGCGGCAGCTTGCCGACATAGTCGTCGAGCGGCCCGAGATGCACGGCAAAGCCGTTGATCTCGGCGAGGTCCGCCATGCGCGTCGCCAGCTCTTCGGCCGTACCGAGATTGGAGCCGTAAAGCACCAGCATCGGCGTGTTGTGGCCCGGGCGCGCGGTCGGCTGACGCGGCGCCTTCGGAATCGAAACCGTGGCGGCGACAGGGCCGCCATAGGCGCCGCGCTCGCGATCGGCACGCGGACGCACCTTGATCTTGAAGCCTTCCGGCTTGATCGTCAGCGTTTCCTTCAGGTGCATCTGGTAGCGCTGATGGTCGATCAGCTTGAAGCGCTGCAGGATCATGCCGAGTGCGAGCGCAGCCTCGTGCATGGCGAAGCCACGGCCGATGCAGGCGCGCTGGCCGTTGCCGAACGGCTTCCAGGCATTGATCGGCCGTTTCGCTTCCGCCTCGCGGCTGAAATTCTCGGGATCGAACACGTCCGGGTTCGGTCCCCAGACAGAGGGATCGCGATGCAGCGCGGTCACCAGGATAGTGGTGAAAGTGCCCTTTCTGAGGTTGTACCTGCCGCCGCCGATGGTCTCGTCCTTGAGCGGCGAGATGCCGTAGGCCGGCGCCGGCGGCCACAGCCGCAGCGCCTCCTTCAGGATCTGCGTGATGTAGGTGAGCTGCGTCACCTGCTGATAGGTTGGCTTCGCGTTAACATCGGGGCCGAAGACGCGATCGACCTCGTCATAGGCCTTCTTGAGAATGTCGGGGTGCTTGAGCAGCGCATAAAGCGTGTAGGACAACAGGCCGCTGGTGGTCTCGTGGCCTGCGATCAGGAACGTGTTGATCTGGTAGCGGATATTGACGTCGTCGAGCTGCTCGCCGGTCGCGCGGTCGACACCGGTCATCATCGCGGCGAGCATGTCCTTCTTGTCGTCGATGCCCTCCGCGATCTTGCGACGCTCGGCGATGATCTCGTCGACCATCTTGTTCATGAAGGCGACGTCTTGGGCGAGCGTCCTGCGGCGCTTCTGCATCCAGAGCTGCTCGAACGGCAGGCCGCGCGTCATCATGATGGTTTCGAGCGAGCGCACCAGCGATTCGACGAAGGGATGGTAGTCGCGCCGGTAGAACGAATTGAAACGATAGTCGAAGCCGCACAGGCCGATCGTATCAAGCGTCAGCGCGGTCATGTCGTGGACGACGTCGATCTCGTCGTCGGCGTTGAGCCGCCCCCATTTCTGGACGAGCTGCTCGGCGATGTCGACCATGCTTCCGTGGTAGGACTGCATGGCGCGATTGCCGAAGGGCTGGAGCAGGATGTTGTGCGCCTTGCTCCAGTTCGGCTCGTTGGTGTCAGCCGTGAACAGGCCGTCGCCGCCGACTGCGCGCACGCGCCGCAGCGCACCGCGCACCGTCTTGTCGAACCGCTTCTCGTCGGAGAGCTCGTCGACGAGATCGTGGCCGGAGACGACGACGATCGGCGAGCCCATCATGTCGAGCCAGAAGATCGGACCCAGCTCCTTGGCGAGTCGCGTCAGGTGCTGCACGGGGGCGGACGAATCCAGCGACAGCATGTTGCCGACCACCGGCTGGGTCGGCGGATGCGGAATCGGGTCCAGACGGTTCTTGGATGACATTTGAAGCGCTTCCCCCCTCTTGCCGTCATTCCGGGGCGATGCGCAGCATCGAGCCCGGAATCTCGAGATTCTCAGGTGCGCAATTGCGCACCATAGTCCGGTCCTTCGGCCCGTCCCGGAATGACGTCTGACTTACGCGGACGACCGGATCCTCACCCAAACCGCCTTCTACGCCATTCGATCAGCTTGGCGCTGACCTCTTCCGGCTTCTCCTGCTGTGTCCAATGGCCGCTGTCCTTCACCAGATACTTTTCGAGGTCGGAGATCAGCCTTTCCATCCCGTCGGCCGCCGATGGCGGCAGCACGGCGTCGTTCTCGGCCATGATCATCAACGACGGGACATGAATGTGATGATCCAATCCCTCCGCGCGCTCCCAATTGCGCGTAAAATTGCGATACCAGTTGATGCCGCCCGTGAAGCCGGTTTTCGTGAACGTGTCGACGAACACTTTCTTCTCCTCCGCCGACAGGATCGGCGTGCGCGGATCGACCTTGGCATCATAGGCCGCGATCATCTGCGGAAACGCCAGATTGGTCTTCGACGAGGCGCCGACGCCCGCGATCGGCGGCTCCTCCAGTTTGGCCGCCGGCCGCGGCAGCGGCTTGCGCATGAAGGCGTCGAAGGTCTGCTCGACGCGGCTGCCGAAGATCCTGTCCGGCTCGCGTGCGGGGTCCTGGAATTGGACGATGTACATCTGGTCGCCGAAGCGCTGACGGAACAGCGCGATCGGGTCGATCGGTGCGCGGTCCCAATGCGGCGTGTTGACGCCGACGACGCCGGCGACGCGCGAAGGGTGACGCAGCGGCATCTGCCAGACGACGAAGCCGCCCCAGTCATGGCCGACGAAGATCGCCTTGTCGATATTCAGGTGATCGAGCAGACCGACGAGATCGCCGGTCAAATGCTCCATGTCATAGGCTTCGACCGGTTCGGGCCGCTCGGTCGCGCCATAGCCGCGCTGGTCGGGCGCGATCACCCGGATGCCGGCCTCGCTCAGCGCCTTGATCTGGTGGCGCCAGGAGAAGGCGAGCTCGGGCCAGCCGTGGCACAGCGCGATCGGCGGCTTGTCGTCGACCGGGCCCGCCTCGTAATAGCCCATGCGGATTCCGTTCGTCGACGCGAACTTGAGCGGCGGCATTTCAATCATTGCAGCATTCCTATTCAGCGGCACCTTTGATGTCCGCCGCCGGTGGCGCGTAGGCCGCCTCCAGCGCGGCGAACTCCTCCGGCAACATGTCGCACATCACCTGCACGTGCGGAATGATGTTGGCGCCGACGATGAAGCCGAAATCGAGCTGGTCGCGATAGCTCTGCACGGTGATGTTGAGCGCCTGCCCGTGCGTCGAGATCGACACCGGGAAGATGTGCAGCAGCTCGGCGCCGGCGGCATAGAGCGTCTGCCGCGGTCCCGGCACGTTGGACACCGTGATGTTGGCGGCCGGCGGCAGCACGTCCGACAGGTTGGAGCGGCTGTAGAGCAGCGCCAGGATCTGTACCATGATCGGCGCGCCCAGCATGGAGATGTTGGAGACCTGCGGCATCAGGGCGCGCAAGGGATGCGACATCTCCTTGGACCTGGTCGATTGCGCGACGATCGCCTCCAGCCGCGCCTTGGGATCCTCGATGTTGGTCGCGATCGCGCAGATCATTCCGAACACCTGGTTGTTGGCCTCGGTGTTGCCTTCCTCGCGCAGCGAGATCGGCACGGCCGCGGTCAATGATTTCGCCGGCAGGGTGCCATATTGCAGGAGGTAGCGCCGGACCACGCCGGAGGCCAGCGCCAGCACCACGTCGTTGAGCTTGCCGCCGGCCCGCTTGGCCAGGGCCTTGGCCCGCGACAGCGGGATCGACACGCCGGCAAAGCTTCGCTCCGACGAGATCGTCTTGTTGAGCATGGTCGGCGGCGACACCATGCTGGCGAGGCTCTCGCGCGACTTGGGATCGGCGACCTTGCCGAGCACGTCGGAGACGCTCTTCAGCACGGTCGGGATGTTGCCGGCGAAGCGCACCGCGCTCTCGATCTGGTACATCGCGTTGTCGAACAGGATCGAGCCGATGTCGCTCTTGCCGGTGCGCGGCAATTGCAGGTTCTTCGCGGCCTGCGAAGTGTCGAGCGGCTGAGAGAAGAGCTGCTGATAGGAATCGAGCAGGTTGGCGGCGATGTCGCGCGGCTCCTGTCCGGGCTTGCTTCCAGCCGTCGGCGGATCGACCTTCCGCGGAATTGGCGAGATATCGTAGATCATGTTGGTCAGCGCAGCGCCCGCGCCGCCATCGATCGCGGCATGATGCATCTTGGAATAGAGCCCGACCTCATTGTCCTTCATGCCCTCGAAGACGTAGAACTCCCAGAGCGGGCGGGCGCGGTTCAGGAGCTTGGCGTGCATCCAGCCGACGATACGTTCGAGCGTGGCGCGGTCGCGCGGTTGCGGCAGACTGGCGCGAAAGATGTGACGGTCGATGTCGAACTGGTCATCCTCGACCCAGGAGGGATGATCGATGTCGAGCGGCGCCTTCTCCAGCCGCGCCTTCAGGATCGGCGCGATGTGCAGGCGCGAGACGATCATCGCCTTGAAGTCTTCGAAGAAGTCGCCCTTGTAATCGTCGGGCAGGCGGAAGATCGCCATGCTCCCGACATGCATCGGCATTTCAGGCGTTTCCAGATAGAGAAACGATGCGTCCAGCGACGACAGCTTTTTTCCGTCTGCCATGGTTCCCTCCCGGCAAAGCTTTGACGGGCGCCTTGGCCGGCGCTTCTCGTCAGGCCGATACTGCCTGTTCCGGCGGGGCATATGCAATGGCAAAGGGCCCGGACCGGTCGAAGGGCCGGAATTGCCCCTCCGGCTGCGCCAAGCGGTCCGCCACCGCCCACAGCGCGGCGGGGTTCACCCCGAGCCCGAGATGGCTTGCCAGGTGTACCTCGATGTTCTCGGCTTGCCCGGACGGACGGAGCAGGCAAGTCCGCCAGTTCACGACACCGTCGGCACGCGAATAGATCGAGGTCGTCGGTACCGGCAGATCGCCGGCGATGGCCTCGCGTTCTTCCGCAAAATCCTCGACCCGCTCGCCTGACAGCGCCTCGTAAAGCCGCGTGGCGTTGGTCGCCCGCACGTCGTTGGCGAAAGGGCTGCCGAGCGTGATGACGTATCGGACCTTGTCGGGTGCCCAAAGCGCGAGATCGCGGGCATAGACGCCGCCGAGGCTCCATCCGACCAGGCTGACCTTGCGCCCCGTGACGGCATGAATTTCGGCCAGGCGGGTTCGCAGCGAGTCCCGCATCCGCCCGAGCCCGCCGAGATTGCGGCCCATCCGCCAGGCATGTGCCTCATAACCGAGCTCGCTGAGATAGCGCCGCATCGGCACCATCGACAGGTCGCTGGCGAGAAAGCCCGGCAGCGCCAGCACCGGATGGCCGTCGCCCCTCGGCGCGCGCATCAGCAGCGGCGACAGCAGCAGGCTCGCATTCAATTCGAAGAGCCCCCTGGCCTCGGCGAGCAACATGCCGAGACCCGGCGGACGAAGCCGGCCTGCTTCCAGCGCCCCATCCGGTCCGGGCGGCACTATTTCTTCTTGTCGCCGCTGCGGGTGCCGCCGAGGCCGGCCATCGCGACGAACATGTCCTGAAACCGCTCGGCGATCTTGGGATCGAAGGTGAACCAGCTCTGGATCAGGGATTCCGGCGAGACCTTCTCGATGTTGCTGAGAACCTGCTGCTGCAACTTGTCCATCACCGCCGTCTGCATCGGCCCCACATCCGGCAGACCGAAGAACTGGCGAGCCTCGAGGGGGGTGCAGTCGATTTCGATGTTAACCTTCATGTCCCCTCCAGATGAGATTCGAGCGGCCTGTCGGAGTATCGCCGCGAGTTGTGGTGCAACGCAAGCGACCTGATGCCGGCGCGACGTGCTCCGTCTGGCAATCAGCCGGCATGGTCAACCAAAGTCGAAAGACATGGTCTTCCATGCCGAGCGACACGGTCAGCATTGCTGCACAGCGGCGCAACTTGGCGCGTTCCTTGCTGGAATGGCGCTTGCACGGGTCGATAACTCTGGGCAACATGGATCAGTCAGCCTCGCCGAACAATCAAAAATCACCGGCGTGGCAGTGCGGAGAGGGTCAAGAATGTCAATCGGTCAAAGTCTGTTTGCGGCGGCGCTCGCCGGTGCGCTTGCGTTGGCGGTCTCGCCGGCGTCAAGCCAGACGCTACGTTATGCCAATCAGGGTGACCTGAAGTCGCTCGATCCCTACACCCTGAACGAGAGCACCACCCACGCCCATCTTGGCCACGTCTATCAGGGCCTCACCGCGCGCGACAAGGACCTCAAGATCATTCCGGCACTGGCCGAGAGCTGGGAAACGCCGGAGCCGACCCGCTGGCGCTTCCATTTGCGCAAGGGCGTGAAATTCCACAACGGCGATCCCTTCACCGCCGATGACGTGCTGTTCTCCGCCGACCGCGTCCGCAAGAAGGGGTCCAACATGCAGACCCGCCTTGCGCCCGACGTCAAGGTGGTCAAGGTTGACGACTACACCGTCGATTTTATCCTGCCCTCGCCCAATCCCATCCTGCATTCGTCGTGGGATGTCTGGTACATCATGGACAAGAAGTGGGCCGAGGCGAACAACGTCGTCGACCCGACGCCGGTGGCGGCGACCACACCGAGCTACGCCTCGCTGCACGAGAACGGCACCGGTCCCTTCATCATCGAAAGCCATCAACCCGGCGTGAAGACGGTGTTCAAGGCCAACCCCAACTATTGGGGCAAGGTCGAAGGCAATTTAAAGGAGATCATCTTCACCCCGATCGCCTCCGACGCCACCCGCGTCGCCGCGCTGCTCTCGGGCGAAGTCGACGTCATCGAGCCGGTGCCGATCCAGGACATCTCCCGCGTCGATTCCAGCCCGAATGCCCAGGTGCTGAAGGGGCCGGAGCTGCGCACCATCTTCATCGGCTTCGACCAGACCCGCGACGAGCTGCTCTACTCCAACATCAAGGGCAAGAACCCCTTCAAGGACGTCCGCGTCCGCGAAGCCTTCTACAAGGCCATCGACATCGAGCTGATCAAGACGCGCGTGATGCGCGGCCTGTCGACGCCGTCGGCTCTGATGATCGCGCCTGAATTGTTCGCGCTCTCCAAGGATTTCACGCGGCCGAAATTCGATCCTGACGGTGCCAAGAAGCTCCTCGCCGAGGCCGGTTACCCCGACGGCTTCGAGGT
The DNA here is from genome assembly GCF_004346455.1 of Bradyrhizobium sp. R2.2-H. NCBI lineage: Bacteria > Pseudomonadati > Pseudomonadota > Alphaproteobacteria > Hyphomicrobiales > Nitrobacteraceae > Bradyrhizobium > Bradyrhizobium sp. R2.2-H. The sequence goes on along the minus strand of NZ_SMBR01000001.1, from coordinate 629,925 downwards.
CACCATGGACTGCCCGAACGATCGTTACGTCAACGACGCCGCGATCTGCCAGGCCGTCGTCGGCATGCTCGCGCGCATCGGCGTCAAGATCAATCTGCTGGCGCAGCCGAAGGCGCAGTACTTCGCCAAGGTGCTGAAGCAGGGCGGCTACCAGACCTCGTTCTACCTGCTGGGCTGGACGCCGAGCACCATGGATTCCCATAACGTGCTCTACGACATCATGGGCTGCCGCGACGATGCGAAATCCTCGCGCGGCGAGGCCAATCTCGGCGGCTACTGCAACAAGGAGTTCGATGCCATCACCGACAAGGTGCTGGTCGAGACCGACACCGCCAAGCGCAACCAGCTGATCAAGCAGGCCTATGAAATCGGCATGAAGGACTGGGCCTACATTCCGCTGCACCAGCAGGCGCTGGCATGGGGCGTATCGAAAAAGGTCAACCTGCCGCAGCGCGCCGACAATCTGGTCATATTCCACTGGGCGACCAAGAAGGAATAGCGTCAGTTGAACACAGGGTCCCGGTCGCGTGAGGCGTCCGGGACCATTCCTTTTCCGGCCGGCAAAGACGTCAGCCGCACGCACACCCAAGGACGGTGGAAGGCATGCTCGCTTTCACTCTTCGCCGCGCCGTTCAGGCCATCGGCGTCATGTTCGCCGTCGGCATCATCGCGTTCTCGATGTTCCGCTTCGCCGGCGACCCCGTCAACCAGATCGTCTCGATCGATACTTCGGCGGCCGAGCGCGCGATCGTGCGCAAATCGCTCGGCCTCGACGATCCCGTGCCGGTACAGTTCGTGCGCTATTTCGCCGATGCGGCGCAATTCAAGTTCGGCGTGTCCTACCAGTTCCGCCAGCCGGTCTCGGCGCTGTTGATGGAGCGTATGCCCGCGACACTGGAGCTTGCGATCTGCGCGACCGTCTTCGCGATGGTGTTCGGCATCCTGATGGGCGTCTATTCGGCGCTCAAGCGCGACACGGTGCTGGCCAAACTGTTCCAGGCCGTTTCGCTTGTAGGCATCTCGCTGCCGACTTTCCTGATCGGCATTCTCCTGATCTATCTGTTCGCGGTGACATTGGGCTGGTTGCCTTCGTTCGGCCGCGGCGAGGTGGTCAAGCTCGGCTGGTGGACGACGGGCCTGCTCACGCTGTCCGGACTGAAGGCACTGATCATGCCCTCGGTCACACTCGGCCTGTTCCAGATGACCCTGATCATGCGGCTGGTACGCGCGGAGATGCTGGAAGTGCTGCGGACCGACTATATCCGCTTCGCCCGCGCGAGGGGATTGACCACCCGTGCCATCCATTTCGGCCACGCGCTGAAGAACACGTTGATTCCGGTGATCACGGTGGCCGGTCTTCAGTTTGGCTCGGTTATTGCATTTTCCATCATCACCGAAACCGTGTTCCAGTGGCCGGGCATGGGACTTCTGTTCGTCCAGGCCGTGCAAAATGTCGATATCCCGATCATGGCCGCCTATCTGCTGATGGTCTCGCTGATCTTCGTCACCATCAATCTGGTGGTCGACATTCTCTATACCGTGGTCGATCCGCGCCTGCGCTCGACCGTCGGTCGCGCCTCATAAGGCAGCCTGCATGTCCGACGCCGTCGTCTCCAGTTCCGACAAGCAGAACGCGCAGCCGGCGCATGCGGCCCGCCGCTGGTTCAGCCGCGCGCTCGACAGCGACATCTTCTATTCGTTCCGCCGTTCCAAGCTCACCATGGTGGCGGCGGCCATCACGGTCTTGTTCTTCCTGCTCGCGATCTTTGCATCCGTGCTTGCGGTGCAGAACCCATTCGATCCGGCGCAGCTGCAATTGATGAATTCGCGGATCTCGCCGCTGTGGACCGCCGACGGCCAGAGCCCGTTCCTGCTCGGCACCGACGAGCAGGGCCGCGACGTGTTCTCCGCCATTCTCTATGGCATGCGCATCTCGCTCGCCGTCGGCGTCGCCGGCGTGATCTTCGCCGGCGCGCTCGGCATCGCGCTCGGCCTGATCGCCGGCTATTTCGGCGGCGCAGTCGACGGCGTGATCATGCGGATCGCCGACGTGCAACTCACCTTCCCCGCCATCCTGATCGCGCTGCTGGTCAACGGCATCGCGAAATCGATCCTCGGCAACCGGCTCGACGCCACCAGCATGCTGGTGGTGCTGGTGATCTCGATCGGCCTGAGCTTCTGGGTGGGATACGCGCGGACGGTGCGTGGCTCCGTGATGGTCGAGAAGAACAAGGACTACGTGGCTGCCGCGCAGCTGATCGGCCTGCCTGCGCCGAAGATCATGCTGCGGCATGTGCTGCCGAACACGATGGGCCCGATCCTGGTCATCGCCACGATCAACCTTGCGCTCGCCATCATCACCGAGGCGACGCTCTCCTTCCTCGGCGTCGGTCTGCCCGACACGATGCCATCGCTCGGCACGCTGATCCGCATCGGCAACAATTATCTGTTCGCCGGCGAATGGTGGATCGTCGCCTTCCCCGGCTTTGCGCTCGCCGCCCTGATCCTCTCCATCAACCTGCTTGGCGACTGGCTGCGCGACGCGCTCAACCCGAAGCTTCGATGAGCAAAACTTCGATAAGAGCGCCTCGCCCATGACCGAACCCGTTCTCTCCGTGCGCAACCTCCAGGTGGAGTTCGCCTCCCGCCGAGGCACCTTGCGCGCCATCGACGACGTCTCCTTCGACATCGCCAAGGGCGAGGTGCTCGGCGTCGTCGGCGAATCGGGCGCCGGCAAGTCCGTCACCGGCCTCTCGGTAATCGGGCTGATCGATCCGCCCGGCCGCATCGCCGGCGGCGAGATTCGTCTCGCGGGCCTGCGCATCGACAATCTGCCGCCGGAGCAGATGCGCCGGATCAGGGGCAAGCGCATCGGGATGATCTTCCAGGATCCCCTCACCTCGCTCAATCCGCTGTACAGGGTCGGCGACCAGATCGTGGAGACGATCCGGACGCACCTCAATCTGTCGGAGCAGGCGGCGCGCCGCCGCGCCATCGACCTGCTCGCCGAAGTCGGCATTCCCGCGCCCGAAAAGCGCATCGACGGCTATCCGCACGAATTCTCCGGCGGCATGCGCCAGCGCGTGGTCATCGCGCTCGCGATCTGCGCCGAGCCCGAGCTGATCATCGCGGACGAGCCGACCACCGCGCTCGACGTTTCCGTGCAGGCCCAGATCATCTCGCTGATCAAGCGGCTCGGGCGCGACCATGGCACAGCGGTCATGCTGGTGACCCACGACATGGGCGTGATCGCGGAAACCTCGGACCGCGTCGCGGTGATGTATGCCGGCCGCATCGCGGAGATCGGCCCGGTGCAGGATGTCGTGCGGAACCCGCTGCATCCCTACGCCAAGGGCCTGATGGGGGCGATCCCGACGCTTGCGGGCGAGGACAAGCGCCTCGTGCAGATTCCCGGCTCTATGCCGCGGCTGTCGGCGATCCCGCATGGTTGCTCGTTCAATCCGCGGTGCGCCTTCGCCTTCGATCGCTGCCGCGTGGAGCGGCCGGAGCCGCTGCCGCGCGGCGCGCAATCGGTCGCGTGCCATCTCTACGACACTATGCCGGCGGAGAGCGCGGCATGAGCATTCCCTTCGTCCAGGCCACCAATCTGCGGCGCGTTTTCGACGTCTCGAAACCCTGGCTCAACCGCGTGCTCGAAGGTGGTCACCTCGAATACCTCAAGGCGGTGGATGGCGTCACTTTCGACATCAGAAAGGGCGAGACGTTTGCTCTGGTCGGAGAATCCGGCTCCGGCAAGACTACGGTGGCGCGGATGGTCGTCGGTCTCCTGCCGCCAAGTTCCGGCGAAGTCCTGATCGACGGCGTCTCGATGACCGATCCGCGGCAGGCGCCGGCGCGGCGAAAGCTGCGTCGCCGGATTCAGATGATCTTTCAGGATCCCTATGCAAGCCTGAACCCGCGCTTCCGCGTGGATGCCATCATCTCCGAGCCGATCCGCGCCTTCGACCTGATCCAGGGCGAACGTGACATCCAGGCCCGCGTCGGCGAGCTGCTCAGCCTCGTCGGCCTGCATCCCGACGACCGGCTGAAATTTCCGCATGAGTTTTCCGGTGGCCAGCGCCAGCGTATTGCGATCGCGCGCGCGCTCGCCTCCGACGCCGAGTTCATCGTCTGCGACGAGCCGACCTCGGCGCTCGACGTCTCGGTGCAGGCGCAGATCCTGAACCTGATGCGCGACCTCCAGGACAAGTTCGGCCTGACCTACATGTTCATCAGCCACAACCTCGCCGTGGTCCGCCACATGGCGAGCCGCGTCGGCGTGATGTATCTCGGTCGCATCGTCGAGATCGCGGAAGGACGCGAGCTGTTTGCCCGCCCGCGCATGCCCTACACCAAGATGCTGCTGGGCGCGGTGCCCGATCTCGCCATGAGCGGCCGCCAGCGCATTCCGGTCAAGGGTGAGATCCCGAACCCGATCAATCCGCCACCGGGCTGCGCCTTCAATCCGCGCTGTCCGCTGGCGTTCGATCTCTGCCGCAAGGAGATCCCGGAACTGATCGACGGCGTCGCCTGCCACGCCGTCAACACCGCGCCGGTCCCGGCGTGACGCGCGCGTGCCATGCAGCCTGCGCATTTGGCGGCGGCGTGGCCCTGTGATCAATTGCGCGCGCCGGAAATAAGGTGGTGAAGTTCATGGGCAACAATATCAATCCCGATCCGTTCACGACGAGGCCCGAGATCGAAGGCACGTTCGGGGTCGTCGCCACCACGCACTGGATTGCGACCGCCGTCGGCATGGCCATCCTTGAAAAGGGCGGGAATGCCTTCGATGCCGGCGTTGCCACCGCCTTCACGCTTCAGGTGGTCGAGCCGCATCTGAACGGTCCCGGCGGCGACGTACCCATCATCGTCCACGACGTGAAGCGCGGCCGCACCGAGGTGATCTGCGGTCAGGGCCCGGCACCCGCGCGCGCCACCATCGCACACTACAGAAGCGAAGGCCTCGACATGGTGCCCGGCACCGGCCTGCTCGCCGCCTGCGTTCCCGGCACTTTCGAATCCTGGATGATGCTGCTGCGAGACTACGGCACGATGCGCGTGCGCGACGTGCTGGAGCCGGCGATCTTCTACGCCCGCGACGGCTATCCGCTGGTCGAACGCGCCTGCGCCACGATCCAGACCGTCGAGCAGCTGTTCCGCAAGTATTGGCCGACCTCGGCCGCGGTATATCTTCCGAACGGTGAGGTGCCGAAACCGGGCACGCTCTTCACCAACAAGACGCTGGCAGCGACCTACGCCCGGATCCTCAACGAAGCCGAGAGCGGCGGTGGGGGCCGCGACGCCGAGATCGAGCGCGCGCGAATAGCCTGGTCGCAAGGCTTCGTTGCGGAGGCCATCGACAAGTTCAGCCGGACGCAGGAGGTGATGGACGTCAGCGGCTCCCCGCATCGCGGCGTGCTCTCGGCCGACGACATGGCGCGCTGGCAGCCGACGGTCGAGGCGCCGCTCACCTACGACTATGGCCGCTACACCGTCTGCAAGGCCGGCGTCTGGAGCCAGGGCCCCGTCACGCTCCAGCAGCTCGCGCTGCTCAAGGGCTTTGCGCTCGACGGGCTCGATCCGACCGGGCCGGAGTTCATCCATCTCCAGATCGAATGTGCCAAGCTTGCCTTCGCCGACCGCGAGAAGTTCTATGGCGATCCCAAGTTCAACGAGATTCCGATCGGGACGCTGTTGTCGGATGCCTACAATGACGAGCGTCGCAAGCTCATCACCGACAAGGCTTCGCTCGATCTCCTCCCCGGCTCGGTCGAAGGCTTCGGCGGCGAGGTCAAGCTGCGCCGCGCCGAGGGCCAGCGCGAGGCCGTCGGCGCGCTCGGTGCCGGCGAGCCGACGGTGGGGCGCTTCGGCGAGGTGCGCGGCGACACCGTGCATTTCGACATCATCGACAAGGCCGGCAACATGGTGTCCTCGACGCCATCGGGCGGATGGCTGCAATCCTCGCCAATCATTCCCGAGCTCGGCTTCTGCCTCGGCAGCCGCGCCCAGATGTTCTGGCTGGAGGAAGGTCATCCCGCCGCGCTCGCGCCGGGCAAGCGGCCACGCACGACCCTGTCGCCGACCATGGCATTGCGCGATGGCGAGCCGTATCTCGCCTGGGGCTCGCCCGGCGGCGACCAGCAGGACCAGTGGATCACGCAGTTCTTCCTGCGCCACGTTCATTGCAATCTGAATCTCCAGGAGGCAATCGACGCACCGGCCTGGCACTCCGAGCACTTCCCGATCTCGTTCTGGCCGCGCACCGCGCGCCCCGGCGTGCTCGTGGTCGAGAACCGCGTGCCGAAGGCAACGATCGAGAACCTGCGCGAGCGCGGGCATATCGTCGAGGTCGGTCCCGACTGGTCGGAAGGCCGCCTTACCGCGGCCTCGCGCGTCGGCGTGCGCCGCCGCGCCGCCGCCAATCCCCGCGGCATGCAGGGCTACGCCGCAGGACGCTGAAGGTAGCACATGACCTGGTCGATCATCGCGCGAGACCCTGCCACCGGCCAGTTTGGCATTGCGGTAGCGACCCGCTTCTTCGCCGTCGGCGCGAGGGTCCCCTACATCGCCGCCGGTGTCGGCGCCATCGCAACGCAGGCCTTCGTCAACCCCTATTACGGCATCGACGGCGTCAAGCTGCTGCGCGAAGGTTTGGACGCGCATGACGTGCTCGCCACCCTGCTCGCGACCGACGACGGCCGCGAGAGCCGCCAGATCCACATCATGGATGCCAGCGGCGAGATCGCCGCGCACACAGGGCGCGATTGTGTCGACTGGTGCGGTCACATCGCGGGCAGCGGCTTCTCGATCGCCGGCAACATGCTCGCCCGCGCCGACGTGCTCGACGAGACGGCAAAGACCTACATCGCCAATGACAGCTTGCCCTTCCCGCGCCGCCTGCTCGCGGCGATGCGCGCGGGCGAAGCCGCCGGCGGGGACAAGCGCGGCAAGCAGTCCGCCGCGCTGCTGATCCACGGCGAGGAGGAATGGCCGGCGCTCGACATTCGCGCCGACGATCATCCCGATCCGCTGGGCGAACTCGAACGGCTCGAGCAGGTCAGCCACGAGCTCTGGGTGCATTTCCGCGCGTCCATGCCGACGCGGCAGAACCCGGCCGGCAACACCGATCGCAGCGTCATCGACGCCAGCATCGCAGCAGCGCGGGCGAGGCGGTCATGAACCCGAACCCCCTCATTGAGATCAGGGATCTGCGCATCCGCTTTCACGGCGACGACGGCCGCGTCACGCACGCCGTCGACAGCGTCGACCTCAGTGTCGCCCATGGCGCCACGCTCGGCCTCGTCGGCGAATCCGGCTGCGGCAAGAGCGTGACGTCGCTGGCCATCATGGGCCTCTTGCCGAAGAGAAGCGCGGAGATATCAGGCGCGATCCGCTTCGACGGTTTCGACCTGTTGAAGACCCCGGACCAGATCCTGCGCGACCTCCGCGGCAACCGGCTCGCGATGATCTTCCAGGAACCGATGACCTCGCTCAACCCGAGCTTCACGATCGGAGACCAGATCATCGAAACGATCCTGCGCCATCGCGGCGGCTCGCGGAAGAGTGCGCGGAACCGTGCAATCGAGCTGCTGCGCCGCGTCCACATCCCATCGCCCGAGCGGCGCATCGACGAGTATCCGCACAAGCTCTCGGGCGGCATGCGCCAGCGCGTCATGATCGCGATGGCGCTGGCCTGCGACCCGCGCCTCCTCATCGCGGACGAGCCGACGACGGCGCTCGACGTCACCCTGCAGGCCCAGATCCTGGAGCTGATGCGCGAGTTGAAAGCGGCGAGCGGCGCCGCGATCATCCTGATCACCCACGATCTCGGCGTCGTCGCCGAGGTCTGCGACGAGGTGGCCGTGATGTATGCCGGCGAGATCGTCGAGCGCGCGCCGGTGGACGAGCTGTTCTCGGCTCCGCAGCATCCTTATACGGTCGGTCTTCTCGGCTCGATCCCGCGGCTCGACCATCGGGCCGAGCAGCTTGCGACGATCGAAGGCATGGTTCCGAACATGGCGCAGGCGCCCGCCGGTTGCCGCTTCGCCGCGCGCTGTCCCTTCATGCTGGATGCCTGTACGAACGCGCCGCCGCCGCTGCTGGAAGTCGGCCCCGGTCACCTCTCGCGCTGCATCCGCGCGCCGCTCGAACTGCTGGTGTCGTGATGGCCCTGCTCGAGGTCGAGGGCCTGGTCAAGCATTTCGTCGCCGAGCGCTCGCTGTTCGGCCGCGCATTGGCACACGTCAAGGCCGTCGATGGCGTTTCGTTCTCGCTCGACGCCGGCAAGACGCTGGCCCTCGTCGGCGAATCCGGATGCGGCAAGTCCACCGTCAGCCGTCTGGTGCTGCGGCTGATCGAGCCGGATGCGGGCGCGATCCGCTTCGACGGCCGCGACCTGCTCTCGCTCGACGCCAACGGCTTGCGCGCCTTCCGCCGCGAGGCGCAGATCATCTTTCAGGATCCTTACGCCTCCCTCAATCCGCGCATGACGGTCGGCCAGATCCTGACCGAGCCGCTGGCGCTGCACGATCTCGTTCCGGCGCCGCGCCGATCCGAGCGCGTTTCCGAGCTGCTGCGGCTGGTCGGGCTCGAGCCGCGGCTGGCGCGGCGCTATCCGCATGAATTCTCCGGCGGTCAGCGCCAGCGCATCGCCATCGCGCGCGCACTCGCGGTCGAGCCGAAGCTGATCATCTGCGACGAGCCGGTCTCGGCGCTCGACGTCTCGATCCGCTCGCAGATCCTGAACCTGCTGAGCGAGCTGCAGGACCGGCTCGGTCTCGCATACATTTTCGTTTCGCACGACCTCGCCGTGGTCAAGCACATCGCCGACCACGTCGCGGTGATGAATCTCGGCCAGATCGTCGAGACCGCGGAGGCGAACGCGCTGTTCGCCGCGCCGCGCCATCCCTACAGCCGGGCGCTGCTGTCCGCGATCCCCGTGCCTAAACCGCGGGCAAAGAGCAGCCGGATTGTGCTGCAGGGAGAGATCCCCAGCGCGCTCAATCCGCCGCCGGGATGCCGCTTCCACACCCGCTGTCCCTATGTCATCGACCGCTGCCGCAGCGAAATGCCCCAGCTCATGCCGGATGGCATCGGACATGCAACGGCCTGCCACCGAACATCGGAATTGCCCTCCTCGGAGGCGATCGTCCCCATGGACGGCGGCTTCTCGCCGGTCCTGGAAAAACTGGTCGCAGCCTTCAGCGGCGGGCCGGAAGCAGCACGCGGCGGCGGGGTTCGTTCATTGGGGGCGGCCCCAACATCGCCGTGAAACAGAGGTTGAGAACGATGAGCTTTATGCGTTTGACAATCCTGGCGTCGGCATTGCTGACGTCGCTCGCGGGCGCAGCCCAGGCGCAGACGACGCTTCGCATCGGCATCGCCGAAGACCCCGACATCCTCGATCCCAGCATCGGCCGCACTTATGTCGGCCGCATCGTCTTCTCCGCGTTCTGTGACAAGCTGTTCGACATCGACGAGAAGCTCAACATCGTGCCACAGCTGGCGTTGTCCTACGAGACATCGGCCGACGGCAAGGCCATGACGATCAAGCTTCGGCCCGGCGTCAAATTCCACGACGGCGAACCGCTGGACGCTGAAGCCGCGAAATTCTCGATCGAGCGTCACATGACGCTGCCGACCTCGTTCCGCAAGTCCGAGCTCGCCAGCGTCGACCACGTCGAGGTGGTCGATCCTCTCACCATCAAGCTGGTGCTGAAGACGCCCTACTCGCCGCTGATCGCCCAGCTCACCGACCGCTCCGGCATGATGGTCTCGCCCAAGGCTGCGAAGGAGGCCGGCGACAAGTTCGGCCTGCATCCAGTCTGCGCCGGTCCCTACAAATTCGTCGAGCGCGTCCAGCAGGACCGCATGGTGTTCGAGAAATTCGCCGACTACTGGAACAAGGACAACATCCATATCGACCGCGTCGTGTTCCAACCGATCGTCGACGCCACCGTGCGCCTCGCCAACCTGAAGTCCGGCGCGCTCGACCTGATCGAACGCGTGCTCGCCACCGACATCAAGGACGTCCGCGCCGATTCCCGGCTCGTATTGTCGACCGCGCCGGAACTTGGCTATCTCGGCCTGACCATCAACATCGGTAACGACAAGAACAAGGGCCCGCTGAGCCAGTCGGCCAAAGTCCGGCAGGCGCTCGACCTGTCCATCGATCGCGAGGCTCTCAACCAGGTCGTGTTCAACGGAGAGTTCACTCCGGGCAATCAATGGGTCAGCCCGACGCATCCCTATTACCAGAAGGCATTCCCGGTTCGCGGCCGCGACGTTGCCAAGGCCAAGGCGCTGCTGAAGGAAGCGGGCGTCACCCTGCCGGTGACGGTGGACTACATGATCCCGAAGGGCGCGGAGAACGAGGCCGTCGCCCAGGTCGTTCAGTCGATGGCGGCGGAAGCCGGCTTCGACATCAAGATCCGTGCCGTCGAGTTCGCGACCACGTTCAAGCAGGCCCAGGCCGGCGAGTTCCAAGTCTTCCAGATCAACTGGAGCGGCCGGATCGATCCCGACGGCAATTCCTACATCTTCATGCGCAGCAAGGCGCCGCAGAATGACGGAGGCTATTCCAACCCCGAGGCCGACAAGCTGATGGAAGAGGGGCGAGCGACAGCGAACGTCGACGAGCGCAAGGCGATCTATGCCAAGCTGACCAAGATCCTGCTCGACGACCTGCCGATCATCTACATCTATCACCGCACGCTTCTGATCGCGCACACCAAGAGGCTCGAGGGTTACCGGCAGATGCCCGATGGCCTCGTGCGCGTGGTTGGTCTGAAGTTCAAGTGATAGATCTGGTGACGACGATGGCGTGTCGCGGACGCGGCGCAGCGCATAAGCGCTGCTCCGCACAGCCAGCATGTTGCGTAGCGCCCGGGACACAAGCCGCACCATGCTGAACTTCCTCGCCCGCCGGATCGCGCAGATCGTACCGACGCTGTTCTTCGTGTCGGTTCTGATCTTCTCGCTGCAACAATTGCTGCCGGGTGACCCCGCGCTGGTGATGGCCGGCGAGGAGCGCGATCCCGCCGTGATCGAGCAGATCCGCCAGCAGTACAAGCTCGATCAGCCGGTCCCGGTGCAGTACGTCTACTGGCTCAGGGGCGTGCTGACGGGTAATTTCGGCGAGTCGCTGCGCAACAAGATGCCGGTGCGCGAGCTGATCGCACAGAAACTGCCGGTGACGCTGCAGCTCGGCTCGATGGCGATCCTGATCGCGTTCTGCATCGGCATTCCCGCCGGCATCGTCTCCGCGGTGAAGAAGGGCACGGCCTGGGACTATGGCGCCAATCTGTTCGCGCTTTGGGGCATCTCGACGCCGAATTTCTGGCTCGGAATCCTCCTGATCTTCCTGTTCTCGATCAAGCTCGGCTGGCTGCCAGCCTCCGGCTACGTGCCGCTGACAGAGGACTGGCGCGCGAGTCTCGCCGCCACCATCATGCCGGCCTTCGTGCTCGGCAACGCCATTTCCGCAATCCTGATGCGGCATACCCGCAGTGCCATGCTCCAGGTGCTGGAGAGCGACTATGTCCGCACCGCTCGCGCGAAGGGTCTTTCCGAGCGCTCGGTCATCCTCAAGCACGCCATGCGCAATGCGCTGACGCCGATCATCACGCTCGGCGCGCTCGAGCTCGGGACGCTGCTGTCGGGCGCGGTGCTGACCGAGCAGATCTTCTCCATTCCCGGCTTCGGCAAGCTGATCGTGGACGCCGTGTTCAATCGCGACTACGCAGTGGTGCAGGGCGTGGTGCTGGTGACGGCCACGGTTTACATCACCCTGAACCTCGTCGCCGACGTCGCCTATGTCCTCGTCAATCCGCGGCTGAGGGGCTAGGCGATGACCGACACTGCGCTGCCCGCCAGCTCCGCCGCCCAAGCCTACGAGCTGGACAGCCCGGCCCGGCGCGCCCGGCGGCGGCTGTTCAAGCGCAAGGCGGCCGTGTTCGGGCTCGTCGTGATCACGGTATTCATCCTCCTTGCGGCGCTCGCGCCACTCGTCGTTCCCTACGATCCGATCGCGACGAGCTGGAGCCTGGTGCGCAAGCCGCCGACGGCGGCGCACTGGTTCGGCACCGACGAGCTCGGCCGCGATATCCTGAGCCGCGTCGTCTACGGCGCGCGCGCCTCCCTCCTCGCGGGTCTCATCTCGGTCGCGATCGCGCTCGGCATCGGCGTGCCGCTCGGCCTTCTCGCCGGCTATCGCGGCGGCTTCACCGACGCGCTGATCAGCCGGATCACCGATGCGATGCTGGCCTGCCCGTTCCTGATCCTGGCGATCGCGCTCGCCGCATTCCTCGGGCCGAGCCTCGGCAATGCCATGATCGCGATCGGCATCTCGGCGACCCCGATCTTCATCCGCCTGACCCGTGGCCAGGTGCTCGTCGTCAAGGCCGAGGACTATGTCGAGGCCGCGCGGGCGCTTGGCAATCCGCCGTGGCGGATCGCGTTCTCCCATATCCTGCCGAACATCCTGCCGGCGCTGCTGGTGCAGGCGACGCTCTCGATCGCCGCCGCCATCATCGCGGAAGCCGCCCTGTCCTTCCTCGGCCTCGGCCAGCAGCCGCCCGCGCCATCCTGGGGCAGCATGCTCAACGCCGCGCAACGCTTCCTGACCCAGGCGCCCTGGATGGCGATCTGGCCCGGGCTTGCGATCTTTCTCGTGGTGCTGTCTCTGAACCTGCTCGGCGACGGCCTGCGCGACGCCCTCGATCCGCGGCAGCGCTAGTCATTCCTCATGGTGAGGAGCGCGTTCTTGCGCGCGTCTCGAACCATGAAGGCCCAGCTGCAACCCGCGGCCATCCTTCGAGACGCGGCCTCACGGCCGCTCCTCAGGATGAGGACCTAAATCACCACTTCCCGCAACACCCGTCGGCAATCCATCTCGTATTCGAGATCGACCACCGGCGGCCGCGCAAAATGCCAGGTCAGGCCGGAGCGCAAGGCGCCGCGGCGGACCAGTTCGTCGACCAGCGCGTGGTGGAAGTCGTGCACGGAATAGGCCTGCACGCCGGTCGTGTCCTTCCAGCCGAAGCCGAAGGCCGCCATCCGGCTCTCCATTTGCGAGGTCGTGGTGAAGCGAACCTTCTCCCGCAAGCCTTCCGGACTGAGGTCGCGGTAGCGCACGGTGCGCTCGACATAGGTACCGCTGCCCTCGCGTGCCTCGGCGCCGCCGGCGATGACGAAGCTGGGCGTGTTTGATCGCGTCGGCCGCGTGAAGGAGAATGCGTAGAAGGACGGCTCTGACGGCGGATCGATCTCCGGGCAGACATTGCTGCGCGCCACCGGATTGGTCGTGCCGTCGAAGATGCCCCACTCGGACAACGTCTTCACATAGTGCAGGTTGAACGCACGAAAGCCCTCCTCGCTGAAGGCCGCCGGCGAGCGCAGCTCGCAGGCACAGAATGCCGTCAACGGACGCCCCGCCTCCTGGATGAATTTTGCGGCCAGCACAAATCCTTCAGCGAGCGGCACCAGGCGGTCGAACCGGACGCGTTCGATCTCATACCCCTCGTCCGCGGCGGCGCCGGCGGAATACTGGAACACGGATGGAATGAAACGATAGTTTCCGGCGGAGAATTCGCGCGTCATGACGGACTCCTATTCCAATTGCATGCGAGTGCCCTTGGCGCCGTTGAGCAGACGCCTCAGGTGAAAACCGGCCAGCGGATCGTCGGCATGCATCCCGACCAGCGCGGCAAAGGCCGGCATGGCGGCGGCATCGCCGGCCTCCATCTTGGCAAAGGCTTCGGAATATTGCGCCGTCGCCGGGGCTTCGAATTTCGCCTGGGGCAGCGGTTCGAACGCACGCAGCGGCTCGCTGCGTCCGCGCAGCATCAGGTCGCCCACGGGCCGACCACGGAAGTTCGCAGCCCCCTTGGCCACGCTGGCACTGACGCAGATGCGCGTTCCAAGATACTTGTTGGCCGCCTCAAGCCGCGCTGCCGTATTGACGGTGTCGCCATAGGCCGTGTAGTCGAAGAAGCGGTTGCCGCCGAAATTGCCGACCAGCGCGGGGCCAGCATGGACACCGATGCGGGTGGTCCCGAAATTCACGCCTCTCGCCTTCCATCGCGCCGAGAAGTCCTCCGCCCAGGCGTCGAGGTCATGGGCACAGGCGACAGCACGCGTCGCGTAGTCCGGCTGGTCGCCGGGTGCATTGAACAGCACCTGGATCGCATCGCCGATGATCTTGGCTACCGTCCCCTCATGAGCGAAGACGATCTCGGTCATGCCGCCGAAATATTCGTTGAGAAGCTCGCCCAGTGTCTGCGGGGCCGCGGACTCGACCAGTGAGGTGAAGCCGGTGATGTCGGTGAAGAGGGTGGCGACATCGCGCCAATGCACCTCTATGCCGTCACCCTGGACATCCGCCGCCAAGCGCCTTGCGATCTCCGGCGAGAAGAAGCGCGACAGCGAGGCATAAGCGCGCTCGGCTTCCATCTGGCGCCGCCGCACTTCGCGCAGCATCTCGACATGACGAATTGTCTTCTCGATCGTGGCCTCCAGATCGGCGAAGTCGATCGGCTTGGTCAGGAAGTCGAAAGCGCCGCGGTTCATGGCGATGCGGATATTGCTCATGTCGCCATAAGCCGAGACGATGATGGTCGACTTCTTGTCCTCGGCCTCCTGGAGCCTCGCCAGCAGCGACAGCCCGTCCATCCGCGGCATGTTGATGTCGGAAACCACCATGTCGACTTGCGGGTTCAGCTCGAGCGACTCCAGCGCCTCCAGGCCGTCGCGCGCGAATATGAGAGCGAGCTTCCCATCGCGAATCTGCCTGCGGAATTTCTGCAGGATCAGCGCCTCGAGGTCAGGCTCGTCGTCGACGAAGAGGATGGTCGCAGTCATGCGGCTTGCTCGAGCCTCGTGTCGATCTCCTGCCGCAGCAGCGCGAAGTCGATCGGCTTGGTGAGAAGCCCGACGGCACCGCGCTCGATCGCCTTTCGGCGCGTCTCGGCGTCGCCATAGGCCGTGATCATGATGACGGGCACATCCGGATGCGCGGCACGCACCTTCGGCAGCATGTCGAGCCCGCTCATGCCGGGCATGTTGATATCAGACAGGATCAGGATCAGCGAGGGATCGCGAACCTCGGCCGCGCGCTTCAGCGCCTCGGGGCCCGAGAGCGCGAACTCCATCTGGAAGCGGCCTGCGCGCAGGTCGCGCCGGAACTGTTGCCGAAACAGCGCCTCGACGTCGGGCTCGTCATCGACGACCAGGATGTAAACGTTCAAGACTTGCCTCCAAGTGTACTGCCAAGTGCGCTGTCAGTCGTGCCGCCTGTTGCCATCGCCCGCGGCAGGGTGACGATGAATTCGGTGAATACGCCGGGCTCGGTGTTCACGTCGATCGTGCCGCCGTGCTGTTTCACGATGATATCATGGCTCATGGACAGACCGAGCCCCGTCCCCTCGCCAGCCGGCTTGGTGGTGAAGAAGGGGTTGAACATCCTCTCCTTCACCTCGGGCGGAATCCCGGTGCCGTTGTCGCGGATCCGGATTTCGACGCTGCCGCCGAGATCCTTCGTTGTCGCGCTCAAGGTGGGCGCGAAGCCGTCCCCCTCGCTCTCCTTGCGCTTGGCCGCCGCGTAGAAGCCGTTCGAGATCAGGTTGAGGAAGACGCGCGTGATCTCCTGCGGATAAATGTCGACCATGCCGGCAGCGGGATCGAACGCGCGCTCGAGCGTGACGTTGAATGCCGGCCTTTCGGCCCGGGCGCCGTGATAGGCCAGATTGAGGCTTTCCTCCACGACCGCATTGATGTCGACGGCGCGATGCTCGCCGGAGCCTTCGCGCGAATGCAGCAGCATGTTCCGCACGATGGAATCGGCGCGCCTGCCGTGCTGCACCACCTTCTCGAGGTTGCCCCTGAGCATGCCGGTCAGTTCCTCGACCTCCTGCTTCGTCTTGCCGTCGAGAGCGGCGGATTGCAGCGCTTCGTTGAGCTCGTCGATCAGCTCCGTCGACACTGCGGAGAAATTGTTGACGAAGTTGAGCGGGTTCTTGATCTCGTGAGCGATGCCGGCGGTGAGCTGGCCGAGAGACGCAAGCTTCTCGGTCTGGATCAGGCGGTTCTGCGCGGTGCGCAGATCGTTGAGGGATTGGCGGAGTTCCGCGGTGCGCTGCTCGACCTTGTTCTCGAGGTCGGTATAGGATTCCTGCAAGCGTGCACCCATGTCGTTGAACTGGTCGGCGAGCCCTTCAAGCTCGTCGCCGGTTCTGATCGAGATGCGCTGGGAGAAATCGCCGCCCCCGATCCGCTCGGCACCGCTGCGCAACGCCTGGATCGGCACGACCATGCGGCGCGCCAGGAAGATCCCGGCGAGCACCGCAAAAATCGATGCTGCGAGCAGCACGATCGCAAGCCGCTGCAATGAAGCATAGAGCGCGGCATAGGCCTCCTCGACCGGCAGCTCAACGAACATTGTCCAATGCAGCGGCTCGATCGGGGCCGATGCGGTCAGCACCTGCCGGCCCTGGATGTTGCGCGCTTCGGAAAGCGCGCCGGCGACGGTACCGCTCCCGGCCAGCGCGGCACGTACCTGGGGGAGTCCGGACATGTCGGTATTGCGCAGGACGAGGCTGATGTCGGGATGCGCGATCAGTCGTCCCTCCGGACCGACCACGTAGGCGTGTCCGTGCTCGCCGACCTTGATCTGGGACACAACGTCCCAGATCAGCTTGAGATTGACCTCCGCGATGCTGACGCCGGCATCCTTGCGGGCGCCGGCCAGCGCCAGCGTCATGTAGGGTTCGGACTCCCGGCGGAAATAGACCGGGCCGTAATAAACCTTGTGCGCGACCGCCTCGGTGAACTTCGGGTCGGCCGACAGGTCGATTCCGCTGTCGAGCGCGTCCATCGCCAGCCGCGAGACCCGCAACCGCTCCTTGCCGGTCGAATCCACCTGGGCAAGTTCGGTGATGGCAGGCACCTGACGCAGGAGGCGCAGCGCATCGAACCGGCGCTGCTCGATCGAACTTCCCGACCAAGGCAGTTGCGTGGTCCAGCCGAGCTGGCTCTCGATCTCCTTGACGAACTGGCCGATCTTGGCCGCGGCCGCCTCGGCCTGCTCGTGCTGGACTCTGATCAGCGAAGCCTTGTGCTCGCGATAATAGAAGAAGACCTCGAACAAGCCATTGGCGAGCAGAGCGATGGCGACGACGGCCACGAACAGCGCGACATATTTGGTGAACAGCCGCATCCTGATTCCGCGGCCCGCCGTTTCGCCGGACGCTGCCTTGCCTGGGGCCGCGCTCGGCAGCGGCCCGGCTCGAGGTGTGTCGGAGTGGACGGAAAGGCTCATCCCGCGGAACCTAGCAAGAAGACCGGACCTTGTCTCTCGCAAGCGCAGGAACGGGCTTCCCCAGGACACAACGAAAAAGGACGGCAGCGGATGACCGCTGCCGCCCCTGGACTGGCTTGCCTTGCGGCCTCAGGTCGGCCGCAGCGCCTTGGAGCCGAGGTCGAGCTCGTTGACCTGCTTGTTCCGCTCCGAATCGGCCGCCGCGCGATGGTCGGTCGCCAGCACCACATAGACCGCCGGCAGCACGAACAGCGTGAACAGCGTGCCGATCGACATGCCGGCCACGACGACCAGACCGATCGAGAAACGGCTGGCCGCACCTGCGCCGGTCGCGGTCAGGAGCGGGATCAGGCCGGTGACCATGGCGGCCGTCGTCATCAGGATCGGCCGCAAGCGGATGCGGGCCGACATTTCGATCGCGGAGCGGCGGTCGAGCCGCTCTTTGACCTGGAGTTCGTTGGCGAACTCCACCATCAGGATGCCGTGCTTGGTGATCAGGCCGACCAGGGTGAGCAGACCGACCTGGGTATAGATGTTCATCGTCGCCGCGCCGAAGAACAGCGGGATCAGCGCGCCGACGATCGCCATCGGCACCGAGATCATGATCACCAGCGGGTCGCGGAGGCTCTCGAACTGCGCGGCCAGCACCAGGAAGATGATGATCAGCGCGAAGCCGAAGGTGATCGCGAGCTGATTGCCTTCCTGCACATATTGCCGGGAGTCGGCCAGATAGTCGTGGCTGAAGCCCTGCGGCAGCTTCTTGGCCTCGCCTTCGAGGAAGTCCACCGCCGCGCCGACGGTCACACCCGGCATCGGCACCGCCGAGAACGTCGCCGAATTGAGCTGGTTGAAGTGAGTCAGTGAATTCGGGTCGGTCTTGGTTTCAATGGACACCACCGTCGACAGCGGCAGCTGCTGGCCGGTATTGGTCGTCACGTAGTAGCCGCCGAGCGATTCCGGCGACAGCCGCTTGGCGCGCGGCACCTGCGGGATCACCTGGTAGGACCGGCCCTCGAGATTGAACCGGTTGATGTAGTTGCCGCCGAGCAGCACCGCGAGCGTAGCGCCGAGGTTCTGCATGTTGACGCCGAGGTCCTGTGCCTTGGTGCGGTCGATCGTCACCGTCACGTTCGGCTGGTTATAGGCGAGGTCGCTGTCGGAGACGATGAACATGCCGCTCTTGCGCGCAGCCTCCTTCAACTTCTCCATCTGCTCATAGACCGTTTGGAACCCGGCGGTGGAGTTGATCACCATCTGGATCGGCAGGCCGCCCGGACCGCCCGGCAGCGGCGGCAGGTTGAACGCGAACGCCTGCACGCCCTCGATCTTGGAGAGTTCGGCCTGCACCAGCGGCTTCAGCTGGATCGACGAGCGCTTGCGCTCGTCCCAGGGCTTGAGCAGCATGCCGGCGATGCCGCCCTGCGGACCGTTGATGCCGTTCAGCACGAATCGCAGATCGGTCTCGGGGAATTTCGCGAATTCCTTGTCGAGCTTTTCGCCGTAGAAATCGAGATAATCGATGTTGGCGTATTTCGGGGCCTTGGTCACTGCGAACACGATGCCCTGGTCTTCCTCGGGCGCCAGCTCCTTGGAGGTGTGCATGTAAAGGAACCCGACGAGGCCGAGGATCGTGATCGCAAACAGACCGGTGATGGCCTTGTAGTCGAGCGAGCGGTCGAGCCTGCGGCCGTACCAGCGCGTCATCGCGCCGAACACCCGGTTCACGAGCTTTGCGAAGCGGCCTTCCTCGGTGTTCTTCAGCAGCATCGAGCACATCATCGGCGACAGCGTCAGCGCGATCACGCCCGACACGATCACCGAGCCCGCGAGGGTGAAGGCGAATTCGCGGAACAGCGAGCCGGTGAGGCCGCCGAGGAAGCCGATCGGCGCGTACACCGCAGCGAGCGTGATCGTCATCGAGATGACGGGACCCACGATCTCGCGCGCACCTTGCAGCGAGGCCTGAACCGGCGTTTTGCCCTCCTCAAGGTGGCGATGGATATTCTCCACCACGACGATGGCGTCGTCGACGACGAGGCCGATCGCCAGCACCATCGCAAGCAGGGTCAGGAGATTGAAGCTGAAGCCCAGCGCCAGCATCAGGGTGCAGACACCGATCATCGACAGCGGAATGGTGACGACGGGAATGATGACCGACCGCAGCGAAGCCAGGAACAGGAAGATGACCACGATCACGATGATCACGGCTTCGCCCAGCGTCTTCTCCACCTCATCGATCGAGGACTGGATGAACTTGGTGGAGTCGTAGGCGACCTTCATCTTCATCGACGGCGGCAAATTCCGCTCGAGTTCAGGGAACAGCGCGCGCACACCCTTGACCAGCGTCAGCGGGTTGCCCTGCGGCGTTGCCTGCACGCCGATGAAGATCGCGTGCTCGCCATTGAAGGCGACGCTGGCGTCCGTGCTCTGGGCGGCAAGCTCGACGGTGGCGATGTCCTCCATCCGCACGAAGCCGCCGTCCTTGGCCTTGACGATCATCTTCTTGAACTGGTTGACGTCGGTGAGGCCGGTATTCGTCGAGACGTTCGAGACGATGAGATAGCCCTTGGTCTGGCCCGCCGCTGACTGGAAGTTGTTGGCGGTGATTGCCGCGGCGACGTCGGCCGGCGACACGTTGCGGCCGGCCATCTTCACGGGATCGAGCCAAAGACGCATCGCGAAGGTCTGGCCGCCGAGAATGTCGGCCGAGGCCACACCGTCGACGGTCGACAGCACCGGCTGCACCACACGCGTCAGATAGTCTGAGATCGCCGAACCGGACAGCTCCTCGGACGAGAAGCCGAGGTACATCACGGCCGTGGTCTGGCCGGTGGTCTTGGTGACGATCGGGTCGTTGGATTCCTTCGGGATCAGGTACTTCACCGAGTTCGTCTTCGCCAGCACCTCGGTGAGCGCCTGGTTCGGATCGAAATTCAGCTTGATGTAGACCTGAATCGTCGAAGTGCCGAGCACGGAGGACGAGGTGATGTAGTCGACGCCCTCGGCGGAGGCGACTGCCTGCTCGATCGGCGTGGTAATGAAGCCCTGGATCAGGTCCGCGGACGCGCCGGGATAGACGGTCGTGATGTTGATGACCGTGTTCGACAGCTTCGGGTATTGCCGGATCGGCAGCACCATCGCCGCGCGCAGGCCGATCAGCAGGATCAGCAGGCTGACGACGACCGAAAGAACCGGGCGCTTGATGAAAATATCGGTAAGGGCCATCGCGGCGATCTCGATTTCCGATCTGGATTTCTATGTCTCAAGAGACGTGATCCGGCCGGGCCGGATCACGTGAGGATGTTGTCAGTAGCGCGGCGGCTGCGCCGGGATCGGCGGAGTCGGGTCGGTCGAAATCGATACCGGTGCACCCGATTGCAGCTTGAGCTGACCGAGGGCGACGACCTTGTCGCCCGCTTTCAGGCCCTTGAGGATCTCGACGCGACCATCGACCCGGTTGCCGGTCTGCACGAAGGTGCGCACCGCCGAGAGGCTGGTCTTGCCGTCCGCTTCCTTTTTCTCGGCGATCACGAACACCGAGTCGCCGTACAGGGTGTAGTCGACCGCCGTCTCGGGCACGGTGATCACGGCCGGCTTGTCCGGCAGCACCACCGTGGTGGTCACGAACATGCCGGGCTTGAGGATCTTCTCCGGATTGGCGATCGTCGCCTGCACGCGGATGTTGCGGGTGTCGGCCGCGATCTGCGGCTCGATCGTGGTGATCTTGCCCTCGAAGGTGCGGCCCGGATAGGCATCGACCTTCAGCCGGACGGTCTGGCCGACCTTGAGATTGCCGGAATCCTTTTCCGTCACCGTGAAGTTGGCCCACAGCTCCGACAGATCGGTCAACGACACGATCGCCGTACCTGCCGTCAGATATTGGCCAACCTCGACCTTGCGCATGCCGAGGTCACCGGAGAACGGCGCGCGCACCAGCTTCTGCGAGATCAACGCTTCGGTCTTGGCGATGCCGGCCTGCGCCTGGTCGTAGGCGGCCTGCGCGGCATCGACGGTCGCCTGCGGACCGAACTGGCGCGCGGCCAGTTGCTTGGCGCGGTCAAGCGACAGCTGCGCGACGGTCGCCTGCGCCTTGTAATTAGCGAGGTCGCCCTGGTCCGGCGCGTCGAACAGCTGCACCAGCGGCGTGCCGGCTTCGACGCGCGTACCCGGCTCGAACTTGATCTCCGTGACGCGGCCGTTGACGTCGGCGCTGACGTCGACCTGATGCACGGCGACAAGGCTGCCGACCGCGGTGAGCAGGTTCGGCACCACCTCGGACTTCGCCTCGGCCGCGCTGACGGCCGTCGGCGGCGGCTTGTTGTTGGCGAAGAACTGCTGGATCATCTGGCCGCGGAAATAGTTGAACCAGACGAGTCCACCGACCAGCGCGGCGAGAAGCGTGCCGACGATGATGAACCAGAGCACCGGCCGGACCGGACGCTTGGGAGCCTTGTCGATCGGTTCGCCCGAAATCTTGTGTTCGGTTACGATGTTCATGTCATGCACTTTCTGCAATCGCCGCCTTGCCGGCATCCGCGGCCTGATCGCGGCCCAGATGCGAAGCAATTGAGGCGTCGTTAAGTCCGATACCCCTCAGGAGAAACTCACAGAGCTGTCGCTCCAAGTCGTTCGCCTTGCCGTAGGCAAGACAAGGCGTGGCCGGCAGCCTGGTCAGCGCCGCGGTCATCACCGCATGATGCGCAAACCAGAACAGGTTGAGCGGATCGCCAGCGTGGGGCCGCGCATCCCCGGCGGCCACGGCGCGCTCGAGCGAGCCGACAAAAGCCGCCCCAATCAGTGTCTCGATCTTGGCATACAGCAAACGCGCGAATTCGCCGTCATCCAGATGGCTCGTGGCCATCAGCCGCAGGCGCTGCGCCTCTTCTTGATCGGGACCGTCAGCAATGTGCAGGAAATGCCCGACCATCCTGCGGATCACCTCGACCAGCGTGGCGGTCGAGGGCTCCCGCTCGAGAAGCTCGATGAACGCCGGATCCGCTTCGCATTCGTCGCTGAGAATTTCGGCGTAGAGCGCCGCCTTGGACGGGAAATGCTTGAACAGCAGCGCCTCGGAAATGGCAGCGGCGGCCGCCACGCTCTTCGTCGTGGTGCCGGTGTAGCCATGTCGGGCAAAGCAGCGCTTTGCGGCACCGAGGATCAATTGACGCCTCAGGTCGCTCGTCATACGCAATGAGCTCATGGTGGGTGAGTAAACACTCACCCACCCAGAAGTCAAGCACTATGTTGCATCGCAACCTGAATGCGTTGCAAATTCAGGGGAAATTCGCCCCACCACTCGGGCTGCTTGCAGGGCGCTCCCTCCGAGAGCCGCGCCCGGCTAGATCGGCTGGAAGCCGAGGTCGCCGCGGATCCGGTTCAGGATGTAGGTTCCATCCCGACTTGGCAGGATCCGCTCCAGGCTGGCGCTGTCGATCTTCACATTGGCAAAGCGCGGCCCGGCGGAGACGTCGTGGACGGCTTTGGCAAAGGCCTCGACCTCGGCGATGGTCGTGACGGCACGGCTGTCCGCGATGCCGCATGCCTTGGCGACGCCGACGAGGTCGGCGGCGGCCGAGGTATGGCTGGTCTGCCCGCCGGTCTCGCCATAGGCCTCGTTGTCGAGCACTGCGATCGACAGATTGGGCGGCCTTTGCAGGCCAATGGTGGCAAGGCTACCCATCCCCATCAGCATTTCACCGTCCCCGGTGATGACCAGCACCGGCAGCTTCGGCTGCGCCAGAGCGAGGCCGAGCCCGATCATCGCGGCGCCGCCCATGCCACCCCACAGGTAGAAATTGCGTGCATGATCGCCGGCGGCGCACATGTCGTTGGTGGAGGCACCCAGCCCCCCGATCGCGACGACGTCCTTGCGGTCCGCCAGCAATGTGGACACCACCTGGCGGCGGTCGAGGAGATTGGCCTTGCTCATTTGGTGAAAACCTTGGCGCCGATCAGGCGCTGCGACAAAAGGACGGCGGTGGGGGTGAGCGCGTTGTAGGCCTGCGCCGCTGCCGCTTCGAGCACGGCGGGCACCTCGGCCGCGTTGGAGGCGCGCAGCACCTGGACACCCGACAGTTCGAACACGCCCTGCGTGGTCGAGCCCATCGGCACCTGCCACGGATTGAACTCGCCCCACTCGCCGCGCATGGTCACGAGCGTGAGGAACGGAAAGCGCAGGATCGGGATCAGCGACAGCATGTTGATGCAATTGCCGACGCCGCTCGACTGCATCAGCAAGACGCCGCGCTGGCCACCGGCCCAGGCGCCGGCGAGCAGTGCCACGCCCTCCTCCTCGGTCGTCAGCGGAATGCCGCGCATTGTGGAGGAGTCCAGCACGCGCTGGATCAGCCTGGAATGGCCGGCGTCCGGCACATACGGCACCTGCCGGACGTCGAAGCGCTGCAATGTTGCGAAGATATCGTCGGGCCAGTTCGGGGCCGTGTCGGCAGCGTCAGCGCGTGCGTGCATTTTCCTGTCCGGTCGGCTAGCAATGTAGAAAGACTGTAGACGCATGCATGCGCCGACCAGAACAACAAAAACGGCATATCGGCTTTAACCGGCGAGTATAACGGGATGAACGCAGATGCGAAGGCGCTGGCGGCCAGCTTCGACCTCGAGAAGCTGACGCCGGAGTTCTACGACAATCCCTACCCGACCTATCGTGCACTGCGGGAGAACGAGCCGGTCAAGCGCCTGCCGAACGGCACCGTGTTCCTGACCCGCTACGACGATCTCGTCGCCACCTACAAGAACACCAAATCGTTCAGCTCGGACAAGAAGCGCGAGTTCGCGCCGAAATACGGCGATACCCCGCTCTACGAGCACCACACCACCAGCCTCGTCTTCAACGACCCGCCGTCCCATACCCGCGTGCGCCGCCTGATCATGGGGGCGCTGTCGCCGCGCGCGATCGCGAGCATGGAAGGCGACCTCATCAAGCTGGTCGACGGCCTGCTCGACGCCATCGAAGCCAAGGGCGCTTGCGAGCTGATCGAGGATTTCGCGGCCTCCATTCCCATCGAGGTGATCGGCAATCTGCTCGACGTTCCCCATGACGAGCGCACACCCTTGCGTGACTGGTCGCTGGCGATCCTGGGCGCCCTCGAACCCGTGGTGTCGCCCGAGGCGGCCGCGCGCGGCAACAAGGCGGTGACGGATTTCCTCGCCTATCTCGATACGCTGGTGGCGCGGCGGCGCGCCAAGCCGGGCAACCCCGAGCGTGACGTGCTGACGCGCCTGATCCAGGGCGAAAGTGACGGCGAGCGGCTGACCGAGAAGGAGCTGCTGCACAATTGCATCTTCCTGCTCAATGCCGGCCACGAGACCACCACCAACCTGATCGGCAACGGCCTCGTGGCGCTCGACCGCCATCCCGACCAGAAGCAGCGGCTGATCGACAACCCCGACATGATCAAGACGGCGGTCGAGGAGATGCTGCGCTATGAGAGCTCGAACCAGCTCGGCAATCGCATGACCACGGAGCGTGTCGAGCTCGGCGGCGGCGTGCTCGATGCCGGCACATCGGTGACGCTGTGCATTGGCGCGGCCAACCGCGATCCCGCGCAGTTTCCAGACCCGGAGCGCTTCGATATTGCGCGCACGCCGAACCGGCACCTCGCCTTCGCCACCGGCGCACATCAATGCGCCGGCATGGCGCTGGCGCGACTGGAAGGCGCGATCGCGATCTCGCGCTTCCTGGCGCGCTTTCCGAACTATGCCGTGAGCGGGCAGCCGGTCCGGGGCGGACGGGTCCGGTTCCGCGGGTTCTTGAGCGTGCCCTGCGCGATCGACTGAGGGGTCCAGAACAAAATGTCGAAAACAACCCCATGCACAGTAGAGGGCGTGTCGGCGAACGAGGCCCTGTGGTTCCGCAGAACCATCTGACATTTCGAGCAGATCGGGCCCCACCACGCGATCGGGGCATGAAGGCTTCCAAGACGGCAGAGCGATACCCAGATCAAGTTGAGGGCCGCCGGAGCGGTCGGTTGACGCCGGCGCGCAGCAATGGAGAGACGACAGATGAGCGCGTCGGTCATTGATCTCATCGCAACGGAAGCACGCTTTGGCGCCCATAATTACGAGCCGATCGGGGTCGTCCTGTCGCGCGGCGAAGGTGTCTGGGTCTGGGATACCGAAGGCAACCGCTATCTCGATTGCCTCTCGGCCTATTCGGCGGTCAGCCAGGGCCACTGCCACCCGAAGATCCTGGCGGCGATGGTCGAACAGGCGCACAGGCTGACGCTCACCTCGAGGGCCTTCCACAACGACCAACTCGCCCTGTTCTACGAGGAGATCGCCGCGCTCACCGGTTCCCACAAGGTGCTGCCGATGAACAGCGGCGCCGAGGCGGTCGAAAGCGCGATCAAGTCGGTGCGCAAGTGGGGCTACGAGGTGAAGGGCGTGCCGGACGGTGCGGCCGAGATCATCGTCTGCGCCAACAATTTTCACGGGCGCACGCTTGGCATCGTCGGCTTTTCAACCGATCCCGAGACACGCACACATTTCGGGCCGTTCGCGCCGGGTTTCAGGATCATCCCGTTCGGCGACGCCGCGGCGTTGCAAGACGCCATCACCCCAAACACCGTCGCCTTTCTGGTCGAGCCGATCCAGGGCGAAGCTGGCGTCATCATTCCTCCGGCCGGCTACTTCACTGAGGTGCGCCAGCTCTGCACCGCCAACAACGTGATGCTGGTGCTCGACGAGATCCAGACCGGGCTCGGTCGCACCGGTAAACTGCTCGCCGAACAGCATGAGGGAATCGAGGCCGACGTGACGCTGCTCGGCAAGGCCCTGTCCGGCGGCTTCTATCCGGTGTCGGCCGTGCTCTCGAACAACGACGTGCTCGGGACTTTGCGACCCGGGCAGCATGGCTCGACCTTCGGCGGCAACCCGCTTGCCTGCGCCGTGGCCCGCGCGGCGATGCGCGTGCTGGTCGAGGAAGGCATGATCGAGAATGCGGCCAGGCAGGGCGAGCGCTTTCTGAAAGGCTTGCAAGACATTCGTGCGAATACGATCCGCGAGGTGCGCGGGCGCGGCTTGATGCTGGCGGTCGAGCTGCATCCCGAGGCCGGCCGCGCCCGCCGCTACTGCGAGGCGCTCCAGGCCAAGGGCATTCTCGCCAAGGATACCCATGAGCATACGATCCGCATCGCCCCGCCGCTGGTGATCACAAACGACCAGGTCGACTGGGCGCTGGAGCAATTCGCTACCATCCTGACGCAGGATTTTCCTTGAGGCTGCGTAATCGGGCTCCTTTCGGCCGGCCGTTCAGCTTGCACGTTGCAAACACGCCCTCTCGTTACGAGGCCATACCAGCCGGGACGGCTATCGCGAGATGCCGGCATGGAGTAGAATTCATCGACAACGACGCCACGCGCAAATGCGCACACCATTGAGCTCCGTCACAGCGTGACGGGCGCCTCAACGAGGAGAGGTGGCAGATGGCAGATGAAGTTGTTGGCGGACCACGCGATTCGGCGGAATGGCATCCCAGCAAATATGCGCTCTGGAGCGAGCGCTGGGGCGATGCGGACAACGCACCGACCTCTATTTTGCTGCGACATCCAACGGCTCCGTTTCTGGTTACCGTCCCCGCAATCGATGATCCCAATATGCAACGCGTGGGAAATGAGTACCTCAAGGCGGTGACGGAGAATCCCGATATCGATCCACCAATCCCTCCGCTGCCAGTATTCACAACCGACTCGAGGAACTTCTTCAATCGCGATTCGGGCTTCTTCCGGTGGCTGCCCCTTGCCTGGCCTCCTGCAAATCCGGACGACGACGATGCCGGCAACCCGTTCGTGTCGTTCCGAGTTGAGCGTAAGTCGCGCGCGGGCACTCTTGTCGATCGGACCGTGATTCTGGTGGCTTCCGAGTGGATTCCCGACCCCGCCCCCAATGCCGACTCCGACGGTCCCCCGCGGGGCCATTTCCTGGGCTCCGGGTTCGGCATCCGCGTGGTTGCGCATGTGCGGCCGGCAAACGGAGAATACGAAATACGCATCACCGGGTTGACCGCATCACTTCCATTCAGCCCTTACAGCACGTTCCGAGTATTCGATCTGATAAAGAATAACGAGTTCGCGGAGATATTCAGAACGGCCTCGCTTTCTCTGGTCAAGGCGGAGATGTCCGAGCAGCTTGGTTTGAAAAATCAATCCGTCTCCATTCGCGGCGTCCGGATCGCGACCACATCCGACGGAAAGACACCGCTTGTCCGGTGGCAAGCCACGAGCAAGCCCGAAACGGTGGCCGGCCGAACCAGGGCCACGCCGTATTCGTTCGTGTTCTCGGGGACGCCGACAGAGGCAGGGGCTCTCGTCAGCAAGGTTGAGCTCGTCGCCGATGCGTTGACACCTGGACACGCCTGGGTCTTTCCGCTTGATCCTGCGTCGCAGGAGCCGCCAACCGATCTTCGCAAGCGGCGCCCGACACGCAGCGAAGAAGCTCTCGAGCACTATCGCCACAATGAGGAAATCACTGCGTATGAGGCCGATCCGCTGATTTACCCGCCACCGCCCAATCCGGAACCACCCGGCTTCATCGAAGATGCAAGGGTCGTCGTTTGCCCCGGATTCGTTCTTGCCGATCGCCTGCCCCCTGCCTATCCCTATCCCCCGCAGCCTTATCCGAAGACAGTCGATCTGCCTGGCACGTCCGCACCGCTCGTTCGATCGAACGACTTCGCGGCAATCAGCGCCTACAACAATGTCCGGCAATTCTTCGAGCGGCTCGACGCGTATGGGATTGATGCGGTTTCCTACTTTCGGATCGCCAGCCTGCCGCTCAAGGTCTTTTATCGCTCGGGGGTGAGGCCGGGACCCGGCAAGGACGGCCAGACCGTCAATGCGCGTGTTCTTCCAGAGGGCTGGCTGGTCGACTACGTCGGACCGACCAAGTTCGGCGATCGTCCGATCCTGCAACTGCATTTGGCGCTGGCCGACCTTTCGACCCGGGCGCGCAAGCCATGGGACGGAAAAGCGCGCTCGCCGATCGAGCCACTTGGCATTGCGGCCGACGCGCGCTGGATCTGGCACGAGATCGGGCACGTGCTCCTGATGTGCTCGGTCGGGGAGCTGGAATTCCGCTTCGCCCACAGCGCCGGCGACGCGCTCGCGGCGATCGTCTCGGACCCGCAATCGCAACTGGCCGGAGATGCCAATTGGCGCGGCGCGACATTCCCGTGGGTGTTTACGCCGCGTCGCCACGACCGATGCGTGTCGCATGGATGGAGCTGGGGCGGCACGTTGCACTATGCGATGTCCCAGGTGCCCGATTCAACGCCGCCCCGACGCAAGGGTTATTGGACCGAACAGATCCTCTCGTCGTCACTGTTCCGGCTGTACCGCGCTATTGGTGGCGATACGAAGCTGGTGGGAACGAAAAACCAGCCTGACCAATTCGCCCGCGAGTCGGCTTCGCACTATTCCGTCTACCTCATCATGAGGGGGATTCAGATTCTGCCGACATCGACCACCGTGTTGACCAACGAGCCGGATCAGCTCGTCTCCGCGCTGATCGACGCCGACATCGGCACCATTCGCTGGGACGTCAACTGGGACGTGACCTTTCCCCCGCCACCGTACAGCACCAAATCGTTCTCGTTCCACAGGATCGGCGGCTGTGTGCACAAGGTCATTCGCTGGGCGTTCGAAGTTCAGGGACTGTATGCCGTTCCCGGAACGATCACAAACGCGCCGGGCCTTCCACCGCCGGTCGACGTCTATATTCTGGACCGGCGGCCGCTTTCGGAAGCCTCACCCTACGGCGATATCGTGTATGGGCCTGGCAGCTACAATCCGGTCTCGCTCGATTGGGAGCGCCACCAGTCCGGTTCAGATGCTCCGCCCTTGTGGCAGGCCGACCAAAGCGCGATCGTCGTGTCGGGCGGCAATATTTCCGTGAAGGTCGGAAACCGCGGCAGTCAACAGGCAACGAATGTCGTAGTCACCGCTTGGTGGCACGCATGGCCCAGTGGCAGTCCTCCGCCGAAATGGACTTCACCAGTGTCAACGACCTGGGAACCGTGCCACCCGTCATCGGGCTCCGGCCTAACCATTGACCCAGGTGCGCCGCCTGTTGAATTTGCTTTCACGTTCAACCCACCGTCATCCGGCACCCGCTATCTGGTGCTGGCTATCGCAACCTGCGCGGACGATGCAGCCAACACTGACCCCATGACGTTGCTTCCGTGCAGCCAAATGCCCTCGAAGCTCATTGACCTCGTCCCCAATGACAACAACCTCGGTCTCGTCGTCGTTGGCCCCTAGCGGCAGCCCGATGGTATGGCGTGTGCTTCGTTGCTCAGGTCGGCCGAGCAAAACGGACAATGCGGTTCAGGGCCACTTGGTCGGCCACTCGGCGGTTGCGTGCGCGAGCACCGAAGAGAGCGTCGGACAATTGATGCCGCTAGTCGTATCGTCGTGCAGCAGCGCTCGCCAAATACCGGCTGCAATGTGACGACTTCCGGCCGAGTCGGAAGCATAGTGAACGCCGAGACGTTCGCGGTTCTTGGCGATACGTTCGGCAAGCCAAAGTAGCGGCGATGTGAGTTCGCCCCGCCCCATCAACGGGTTCGCCAGAAGTAAGGCCGGCACAGGCGCCCCCCCACCCGCGGGGGTGGTGTCAATCGGGGCGCCGTTGGCGGCGGCGCTGATTTCGAAGCTGTTGGCGGTCAAGCCGGCGACGAGTACGTAATAGGTTGTTCCGGCGACGAGCGGCGCTGGAAGCGGCTGGCCGCCGGAGAGTGGCCGAAAAGTGATCTGATCTCCGGCGCTCAGACCGTGTGCAGTCAACGCGCTCAAGGTGACGACGGTTGGATTGGCGAGGGAGATCGTCACGGCCGGATAGGGGGAGACCACCTTGCCCGGTGTTCCGTCGTACGGCGCGGCGAACATGCCGTAGCGCTGTCGAAGCGCCGGTATTTCCAGGAGCAGAAGCGCGATGAGATGACCGATGAAGGAATGCCCGCTGATAAACGACGGATGCGCGGGAGGACCGAACGGAGGCGCCAGCCCCGGGCATAATGTCGATGGGCGAACGCGCCTGAATTGCTGCTTGTAATAGAAATATGCGACGTTACCGATGGCGTACCCGCAGTTGATGAGCTCCATTGTCCACGGACGCTGTGATTCACTCGTATCGATGAAGGCGGTAATGTAGCCGGCACTGCCATCCGCCTGCTCGATGATTTCGGCCAAATAGCGATCGCGATCGTCCTGCATCAGCATTTGCAGCTCTTCGATTTCGCCGACGATCGCGTTGAAGGCCGCGCGCTTCGCCGCGGTCCATGCAACAGGCGAGGCGCCGGGGCCCGCGTTAGGATTTTCAGGATCCAAAAGGGGATCGGGCTGCCACGCCAAATCGAGGCTCTCCAGCCAGTTCTTCGCCAGCAGGTCAGTCCGACCGAATTGCCATTGATGGGGCAGGCCGCCGAATTCCCGCGCCGCCATGATTGACGGTCGAGAGGGATCGACCGCCTGCAGCCATTGAGTGAGATGGCGGTCGTATGGAAGCGTCCAGAACCGTAACGCCGGGTCCCACTCATCGGTTGTCCATTCGAGGAACGCGTCCTGTCCGTTGGCGTCAACCTGATAGGGACTTACGATTTCTGGCCACGGATACGGCGGATTCCCGGCGTCATCAGGGGTAAAGTCGAGTGTCCAAGGTCGAAAGCCCAGGTCCGAGGGGGTTGCGTAAAAACTGCGTCCCGTGCCGGGCCCCGCACCCGCCCCGGCACCTGCGCCCGCTCCAGCACCTGCGCCCGCTCCAGCACCCGCTCCGGCACCTGCACCTGCACCTGCGCCCGCTCCTGCACCTGCACCTGCACCTGCACCTGCACCTGCACCTGCACCTGCACCTGCACCTGCTCCGGCACCAGCGCCCGCCCCGGCACCTGCTCCAGCACCTGCCCCCGCTCCAGCACCAGCTCCAGCTCCCATGTTAAGCCTCCCTGATACTTGAATTTTATGTGTTGCTATTCAGGCAACCCCGCGGCACGCAATCCTTTCGCGAAACGATCCAGATCATCCTTCCGCCGCAGCGGATACCAGGAAATGAAAGTTGAAACTCTAAACGACGGTTCAATTTCGAGAAGCTGTCGAGCCGCTGATTCAGCCCCAGCTTCGTCACCCGAAAGCGCAAGCGCGGCAGCCAGCGTTCGTATGCAGGGACGAAAAAGTAGATTGGCCCGCCGTGACCTGTTCAGGTAGACGATCGCTTCATCGTATCGCCCAGCGACGAATTCGGCAATTCCTGCCACGATCCAAAAATAGAAGTTCAAGGGATCAAAGGGATTAAGACGCCATACGTTCTGCAATCGCTCCAGCGCTTCGTCGGGCCGCCCCAAATAGGCGAGCGTCAAGGCGCTCAAACCCCATGCGAACGCCGAGTTCTCGTTGACGGCCAGCGCCCGCCCAAAAAGCTCCATCGCTTCTTCCGGTGATTTTCCCATGAAAGAGAGGACGTGCCCGGCCACGGCCAACGCAAAGGGATCGTCGGGGTCGAGTTCGATGGCGCGCTGTGACACGATGAGAGCGCGCGCCCGGTCGCGGTCGGGATCCAGCGACCAACCTTCGCCAAACTGGAAATTCAGCCACCACGCAAGGTAGGCATGGGCCTGAGCGTAGGACGGATCGAGCACGATCGCCCGTTCCAGGAGTTGACCCGCTTCCCGGTGGCTCTCCGCAGTGAGGAGATACAGAAGCGACATCGCGCGAAGAACGCAGTGGAATGCATCCAAACTCTCGGTCGGACGGTCACCGACGCGAGCCGTCTCAACCGCACGCACACGCGGCTCAATGGAGGACAGTATGCTTGAGGCAATACGATCCTGAAATTCAAACAGGTCGTCGGTAGATCCCTCGTACTTTTGGGCCCAGATCGCGACATTCCCCAAAATGTCGGTCAACTCCGTATTGATTCTCAATCGTGTGCCCTGGCGTTGCACGCTGCCGTCGAGCAGGTAACGAACATCGAGCTCACTGGCGATCTGTCGCAGGTCTTTTCCACCGGCGCGATAGCGCAGTGTGGAATTGCGCGCAATGACGTAAAGCGATCGGTTTCTGGAGAGGCCGGTAATAATCGCGTCCGTGATCCCCTCACCGTAGTAGCTGTCATCGTCGGTACCGCTGATCGTCCGGAACGGCAGCACGGCGAGCGTCGGCTTGGACGCCCATTGCAGGTATGGTTGCGCGATCTGGCGATCCCCGTCTCCCTCCGTCCATTGAACGGAATAGACATGAACGGTTCGCATGATATTTTTCATCACAGGCGCGCCGAGGTGATGAAATTTAAGTGGTAGTCGATTCATGACATAGTCGCGGACCGCCGCCGTGACGACTATTTGGCCGGGCTCCGCGGCCTGGTGGATACGAGACGCAATGTTGACGCCGTCCCCCTGCAATATTCCATCTTCGTCAATGATATCGTCGACGTTGATGGCGATGCGAAGATGCAGCGCGAATGGATCCTTGTCGCCGACGGTGCGCTCCTGAATCCGCTGAACGTCGGCAGCCCAACGCACCGCGTTCACGACGCTCGGAAATTCGACCAGCACGGCGTCGCCTGCGATCTCGGCGACCCGTCCGCCGTGGCGAGCCATGTGAGGTTCCATGATATCGGTCCGCAACGCTTTCCAGCGCATGACGGTATCGACGTCCCTCAGACCCAGCAGCCGGGAAAAGCCGGCGACATCGGCAAAGGCTATGGCAGCAAGCCGCCTCGTAATCATCGACGATGCGATGGACGGCACCTCTGTCGCTTGCTCTGCCTGATTCATGCGCACCTTGTCATTCCAAAGGACCAAGTACCCGGACACCTTCCGAGCAGTGACGCGCGCGATCGCGGAACCCTACAACATTTGGCTGACCCGCGCGACCATCATCGAGCAGATGGCTAGCATCTCGTTGTCCGGCCAATGTTTTGCAACCTGGAGCGCCGAACCACGAGGTGGTCCTTAGACCAGCCTTGACGTCCGTCTCCCCTCCCAAAAACCGGCGTTACCCCATAGAAATGCCAACGTCCGCCTCGGATCATTCGGGACCGGGTCGAGCGAGGCAGCAGTCCGACCATACCTGTTCTGCCGCCGAAATCAGGCGTAAATTCGGAGCATCAGGGCTTCGATACCCTGCAATAACTCGCAAGCCCCTGAGGGCGGACGCCGGCGACCTAGACCACCGCCTTATGCCGCGCGATACAGGTGCGTAGCACCTCGTCCATCGGCTTAGCCCACCAGTCGTTCGAGAAAATCTCGATCTCCGAATAGCCGGCAAAGCCCTGCGCCTCGACTGCTTGACGCACCGATCTGATGTCGATGACGCCGTCGCCCATCATGCCGCGGTCGTTGAGGATGTCCTTGGTGGGCACCAGCCAGTCGCAGACATGGAAGGCGAGCAGGCGATCTTGGCCGGCGCGCGCGATCTGGCCCATCAGCTCCGGGTCCCACCAGATGTGATAGACGTCGAGCGCGACGCCGAGCATGCCGCTGCGGCCGGGGTCGAGCCGGTCGCAGATGTCGAGCGCCTGTTTCGTGGTGTTCACGCAGGCTCGGTCGGCGGCGTAGGCCGGATGCAACGGCTCGATCGCCAGCGGCAGCTTTGCCTGCCTCGCGTAGTCGAGCATCTCGGCGAGCGCTTCCTCGACCCGCCCGCGCGCCGCCGCGATGTCCTTCGAGGCCTCGCTGCCCGGCCTCGAATATTGCGGCAGGCCGCCGACGACGAGGACGATGCAGGGCGCGCCCAGGGCCTTGGCCTCATCAACGCAGCGGCGGTTGTCGTCACGCACCTCACCCCGGCGCGAGCTATCGGAGGTGAACATGCCGCCGCGGCAATAGCCTGACAGTTCGAGCCCGGCATCGCGCACCACCCGCGCGGCGCGGTCGAGACCGACGGATGCGACCTGGTCGCGCCAGGGATCGATGGCGCGGATGCCGTGCCTGGCACAGGCCTCGACGATCGCGACGAGGTCGCCCTGCTTGCGGACGGTCGCCGTGTTCAGCGACAGCCAGCGATGATCGGACGAAAAGTCGCGCATCAGGGTTCGATACCGTGGGTGGCGAGCACGGTTTTCATCTGCCGCGTCGCGAGTTCAGGGTTGGCGAGCAGGCCGGCTTGATCAGCGAGGCGGAACAGCTCGGCCAGATGCAGCATCGAGCGCGCGCTTTCCTGTCCGCCGACCATGGTGAAATGATCCTGGTGGCCGTTGAGATAGGCCATGAACACGACGCCAGTCTTGTAGAACCGCGTCGGCGCCTTGAAGATGTGACGCGAGAGCGGCACGGTCGGACCCAGCACGTCGTGGAAGCCGGCTTCGTCGCCGGCCGCCAGCCGCGACAGCGCGTAGGACGCCGCAGGCGCAATGGCATCGAAAATGCCGAGCAGCGCATGCGAAAAGCCCTGTTCGTCGCCGGCGACCAGCTCCGCGTAGTTGAAATCGTCCCCGGTGTACATCCTGATCCGCTTGTCGAGACGCCGGCGCATGTCGATCTCACGCTGCTTGTCGAGCAGCGAAACCTTGACGCCGTCCACCTTGGCGGCGTTGCCATTGATGATGGCGACCGCCGTATCCATTGCCTTGTCGAGATCCTGGGTGCCCCAATAGCCCGTGAGAGCCGGATCGAACATGTCGCCGAGCCAGTGGATGATGACGGGCTCGCGGACTTGCGAGAGCACGCGGTCATAGACCTTGGCATAGTCGTCGGCGTTGCGGCCGAGCTTGGCGAGCGCGCGCGACGCCATCAGGATGATGCGCCCCCCCACCTTCTCGACTGCGGAGATCTGCTCCTCATAGGCGCGGATCACGTCATCGAGGCTCCTGGCATCCTCGACGGCGAGATGGTCGGTGCCGGCGCCGGAGAACACCAGCGCGTTGCGGCGCTTGGCGGCAGCAACCGAACGCGTGATCAGCTCCAGCGAGGTCGGCCAGTCCAGCCCCATGCCGCGCTGCGCGGTGTCCATGGCTTCGGCAACGCCGAGGCCGAGGTCCCAGACGTGCTCGCGGAAGGCGATGGTCTTGTCCCAGTCGACGGCGGCGGACAGCCAGGGATCGTTGTCGGCGAAGGGATCGGCCACCGTATGCACGGCCGAGAAGGCGATGCGGTTCAGCGGCCCCTCGAGCTTTGCGGGAAACGTGCGCGAGGCAGCTAACCGGTAGGTCTCGATCGAGCGATCGGCCTTCGGCAGCTTGAGCGACAATGACGATATCGGCTGGACGGGCTTGTTCATGTGTCCCTCCTCACACCTTGATCGGGGAGACGTCGATCCAGCGGCGCTCCTTCCAGCTCTTCAGCGCGCATTCGGCGAGCTGCACGCCCTTGGCGCCTTCGAGCAGCGTGAACTTGTAGGGCGCGTCCTCGTAGACGTGGCGGATGAACATCTCCCACTGTTCCTTGAAGCCGTTGTCGTAGGTGACGTTGTCGGGCAGCTTCTGCCAGTCGCCGTAGAAATCGTGCAGCCGCTTCTCGTCGGGATTCCACACCGGACGAGGCGTCGCCTGCCGCGCCTGGATCATGCAGTCGGTGAGGCCTGCGACCGCCGAGCCGTGGGTGCCGTCAACCTGGAAGGTGACGAGGTCGTCGCGATAGACGCGCGTAACCCAGGACATGTTGATGTGGGCGATGATGCCGCCTTCGAGCTGGAACGTCGCGTAGGCGGAATCGTCCGCCGTCGCCTTGTACTTCTTGCCCTGCTCGTCGAAACGCTCGGGAATGTCGGTGTTGCCGATGCAGCTCACGCTCTGGACGTTGCCGAAGAGGTTGTCGAGCACGTAGCGCCAGTGGCAGACCATGTCCAGGATGATGCCGCCACCGTCCTCGTCGCGGTAGTTCCAGGATGGCCGCTGCGCCTCCTGCCAGCCGCCTTCGAACACCCAATAGCCGAACTCGCCGCGCACCGAGAGGATGCGGCCGAAGAAACCGGAGTCGCGCAGGAAGGCGATCTTCTTCAGACCCGGCAGGAACAGCTTGTCCTGCACCGTGCCGTGCTTGACGCCCTTGGCGTTCGCAAGCTTGACGACCTCCAGCGCCTCCTCGAAGTTCGTCGCGATCGGCTTCTCGCAATAGACATGCTTGCCGGCGTTGATGGCCTGCGTCAGCAGACCGGGGCGCGCCTGCGTCGTCGCGGCGTCGAAGAACATGGTGTCGTTCTTGTCGGCGAGCGCGGCGTCGAGGTCGGTGGTCCAGCGCGTGATGTTGTAGCGCTTGGCCAGCGCCTCGACCTTCTCGGCGCTGCGGCCGACCAGGATCGGATCGGGCATCACGCGATCGCCGTTCTTCAGGCGGACGCCGCCCTGGTCGCGGATGGCGACGATCGAGCGGATCAGATGCTGGTTGAGCCCCATGCGGCCGGTGACGCCGTTCATGATGAGGCCGAGGCGTTGGGTGGTCATGCTAACTGCTCCTGAAGTGAATTTGGCTGTTCGAGCGGGCGCAGCGCCGACCAGTCCGGATGGACCGCGGTGGCAAAGCCTGCTGTGTGAAGCGATCCCGTCAGGAGATCGCCGTCGTGAACGGAGAGGCGGATGCCCTGCCCGGCATCGGCATAGAGATCGGGGTGCGCGGCGGCGAAGGTTTGCGCCTCAAGAGTTGGCGTGTCGCCAAAGCCGTCGACATAGTGATGGCCGTTGCGCTCGGCGTGGGTGACGCCGATGAAGGCGCCGAGCGCGAGGTCCTGCTGCACGGCGAGACCGGCCTGGCAGGTGAGATCCTCGCCGGTCACGAAGAAGGCCTCGCCCTCCGCGCTCCATTTCGCCGCGCGCGTCGCGTTGACGATGGATTTGTAGAGGCCCTTGCAGGATTTCGAGGAGATGCCGCGATAGCCGAGAGCCCGGGCGGCCGGGAATGCATCGTAGGAATCGTCGGCTTCGTCGATGATGAAACCGCGATCTGCCAGTGCGCCCAGCGGCGATTGCCGGGTGATGTCGCGCGGCATTGGCTGTTCGACATAAAGCAATCGCGCCGCGATCCGGCGCAGCGCGGCGTCATGATCGAGCCGGTCGATCAGAGCCCGCAACGCCGCAAGGTCGGAGTACTGCTCGTTGGCGTCGAGCGTCACCTTGTAGTCATGCCCCAACGTATCGAGTTCCTTGCCGATCCGGGCAAGCCGCGCCGCGTCGGCATCCGGATCGCCGGACAGCTTGAGCTTGAAGTAGCGCGCGCCGGTATTCTCGCGCGGATCGGCAACGCCGCCCTCGCCTTCCACGACATCATCAAGGCCGACGGTATGCCTGATCGCAACACGCTCGAGCGGCACCCGGCCGGTGAGGAACATCCTGATGTCCCTCTCGCTCAAATCAGGAGAAAGCCGCGCATCGATACCCGCGATGTTGCCGGCCATCCCGTCGAAGAAATTGGTCTCGGCGGCGCGCAGCAGCGCATCGACGATCGCCTTGTCGATCTCGGCCGGGCCATAGCTTGCTGCGAGCGGTGGAATGTTCTTCTTCGCACAGGTCGCGACCTGGGCCCCGATGCACTGGGCATGCAGATCGAAAGCGCTCAGGTAGCCGGTGTGCGCCAGATAGAGCCCACGTGCGATCTCCAGCGAGCGACGCAACTCGTCCACCGTCTGCGCCGGCGACAATTCCGGTCGCTTGTCGAACCATTTCGGCACCAGCAGCTCGGCGCTGGCGCCGACCGCGCTCCCCCTGCCCTCGACCTCGATCTCGGCCCGCACGAACAGCTGCGGCGTCGCGTTGATCGTGATCGCGCCGAAGCGGAACGGCCGCGCGAATTGCACGGGACGTTCGAAGAAGGCAATGTCTCGCAGCTTCAGGCGGGGGGACATGGTGCTACAACGAAACGCGATGAATTTGGTGTGAGCGCCGGGGCCGCGGGCGACTTGCCTCTCCCGCTTGCGGGAGAGGTCGGCACGAAGTGCCGGGTAAGGGTTCTTTCCTCTTGGAGACTGTCCCAATGCGGAGACACCCTCTCCCCAACCCTCCCCCGCAGGCGGGGGAGGGAGCGCAGCGTGCACGTGGCTCCCTCGAAAAACGCCATGATAGCTAATCCAACGCACCCTGCGAGAAGAAGTGCTTGCGGATGCGCTGCACGAGTTCGGTGAAGACAGGATCGGCCATCACGTCGAGCGAGCGTGGACGCGGCAGCGGCACGTCGTAGATCGCGGCGACCGCGCCGGGGCGCTCGGTCATGACCAGGACGCGGTCGGCGAGAAACACGGCCTCCGGAATCGAATGCGTGATCAGCAGCACCGTCTTCTTCGTCTCGCGCTGGATCCGCATCAATTCGACATTCATGCGCTCGCGCGTCAGCGCGTCGAGCGCGCCGAACGGCTCGTCCATCAGCATGATCCTGGGATCGTGCACCAGCGCGCGGCAGATCGAGGCCCGCTGCTGCATGCCGCCGGAGAGCTGCCAGGGCAGCTTCTTCTCGAAACCTTCGAGCCCGACCAGCTTCAGGAGCGCCTTGGCGCGTTCGAGATATTTTTGCCGAGGCAGCCGCTTCATGTCGATCGGCAGCATCACGTTGGACAGGATGTTGCGCCATGGCAGAAGCAGCGCGTTCTGGAAGACGATGCCGACATTGCCGTGCGGCGCCGTCACCCTTTGGCCCTCGACCAGGATCTCGCCCGTCGTCGGCGGCAGCAGGCCCGAGATCAGCTTCAGCAGCGTGGACTTGCCGCAGCCGGAGGGACCGACCACGACGAAGAACTCGCCGTCATTGATGTGGAAGTCGAGCGGCCGCAGCGACGGCACGTCGCCGTCGCGGGTCCGGTAGGTCTTGGATACGCCCGACAGCTTGATGCCCGACGCATCGCCGGCCCGGTCGTTCACCAGTCTCAGATGCGCGGCCGGCTGGTTGATATCGACTGGCTTGGTCGCAGGGTTCATCATAACCCTCTCCACGCGTCGTCCCTGCGAACGCAGGGACCCATACGCCGCGCCGGAGCGTTCGGCCACGCGGGTTGAGACCTTCCGTAACCATCAAGGCCGGTGGTTATGGGTCCCTGCGTTCGCAGGGACGACAGTGAAGATTGATTGCTCACGAGCCGCTCTTCGGCAGGTAGTCGTTGGTGTAGAAGGCCTTCGGGTTCTCCTTGGCCTTGGCGTCGAGACCGCCATATTCGACCATCAGATTGACCGTATCAGTCATGTTCTGGTCGGTGACCTGGAACGGCCGCTTGCCCTTGGTCTCCGCGGTCCGGTAGAGCGGGATGGTCAGCTCAAAGCCCTGCGTCAGCGTGTCGATCTTGCCGCCCTTGGGGTTGGCATCGAGGATCGCCTGTGCCGCGGCCTTCGGCTCCTTCTCGGCGGCTTCGACCGCTTTCGTCGTCGCCGACATGAAGCGGCGGACGAGATCGGCGTTGGCCTTCACATAGTCGGTGTTGGCGATGATGCCGGACGACACCATGTTGATGCCGTAGTCGGCGAACTTGATCGGATAGACGTCCTTGCCGGTGGCGTCCTTGATCTTCATCGACTGGTCCATGACGTAGCCGAGCAAAAGGTCGGCCTGGCCGTTGATGACGGCATTGAGCTTGGTCTGGCCGTCGCCGGCCACGGTCTTGAAGTCGCTCTCCTTCAGGCCGGTCTTCTTCAGGAACAGCGGCCAGATCTGCGTCATCGAGTCCGCCGGCGTGATCGCCACCGTCTTGCCCTTGATGTCCTCGGGCTTCCTGATGTTCTTGTCGGCGAAGCCCATCGCAGACATCGGGCTGGTCTGGAGCAGCACGCCGGTCGCAACCACGGGCGCGCCCTTGATCGCGGCGCGCATCATGGTGGGGACGTCGACATAGCCGAAGTCCGCGGTCTTGGCGGCAACGGCCTGCGTGGTCGCAGCCGAGCCGCGGCCTTCCTGGATCTCGAGGTCGATGCCTTCAGCGGCATAAATGCCCTTGGCCTTGCCGTAATAGAACGGCGCATGCTCGCCATAGACGTACCAGTTCAGCATCAGCACGACCTTGTCGGCTGCCTGCGCCGGCATGGCCGCGAACGCCATCA
Organism: Bradyrhizobium sp. R2.2-H; assembly: GCF_004346455.1. Lineage (NCBI taxonomy): Bacteria > Pseudomonadati > Pseudomonadota > Alphaproteobacteria > Hyphomicrobiales > Nitrobacteraceae > Bradyrhizobium > Bradyrhizobium sp. R2.2-H. Next base: position 589,658 of record NZ_SMBR01000001.1, on the reverse strand, counting down.
GTGCCACGGATGCAGCTCCAATCCACCGCTTCATCGTTTCTCTCCCTTCCCGTTGGTTGCGTCGGCCGTTGGTGGCCGTTCGTTTTTTAGTCAGGATGCAAAGATCACGTCCTCACGCTGGCTGACATGCCAGGGAATGACCAGCTTCTCGATGCGGTCCACGATCCAGAACAGGACCACGCCGAGCAGCGCCAGGATCACCAGCGCCGCGAACATCGTCGGCAGGTCGAAGGTGCCGATCGAGCGCTGCATGACGTAGCCGATGCCGGAATTGGAGCCGACGAACTCGCCGACGACGGCGCCGACCACGGCGAGCGTCACCGACACTTTGAGGCCGGAGAAGATCGCCGGCAGCGCATGCGGCAGGTTCACCGCGCGAAACACCTGGAAACGGCTGCCCTGCATGGCACGGGCGAGATCGACCATGTCGGGGTCGACCGACTTGAAGCCCTGGACCGCGGAGACGACGACCGGAAAGAAGCCGAGCAGGAACGCCGAGATCACCTTGGGAATGATGCCGAAACCGAACCAGACCACGAACAGCGGCGCGATCGCGATCTTCGGCACGGATTGCGAAAACACCAGCAGCGGATAGACGTAGCTCTCCACCGTCTTCGAGCCTGCGATCAGCATCGCGACGGGAATGCCGAACAGTGCCGACAGCAGGAAGCCGCAGACGGTCGCGTAGGTGGTCGGCCAGGACTGGCGCAGCAGCTCCGGCCATTCGGTGCGCAGCACGGCGACGACATCGAGCGGCGCCGGGATCTGGTAGGCGGGAATCCTGAAGATTCGGATCGCGAGATCCCAGGCGACGACGATGAAGACCAGGAACAGGAACGGCCGAACCCAGGCCGCATTCAGCAGCTTGGAAACGGCGTTTTGCGGCTTGGGCTCGGCCAATTTTCACTCCCGGCAGTCTTCTTGGTTGTGGGGAGAAATTAACCCGTTGGATAAATACTGTCCAGAGCTTTCCCTGTGGCGTTTTGCGGCGGTTCCGCCCCCCAAAAATCGTCGTCATTCCGGGCGATGCGAAGCATCGACCCGGAATCTCGAGATTCCGGGTTCGGCCCTACGGACCGCCCCGGAATGACAGCAGGGAGAATGGAGCGCTAAACCGTCTGCACCACCGCGCTGCGCGACTTCGCCGGCTTCGCAAGCGCGAACAGCGCCGCGGATTGCCCCGTCAGCGCGGCCAGGACCAGGCCGACCATGTGCGCCAGCCGCTCGTCCTTGGCCTTCTTGTCCAGCAGGTCGCGGCCGAAGATCACGCTAAGCGTTGCCGAGTTGGAGAGATAGAAGAAGCTCAGCGCCGCGATCGAGATGTAGAGCTGCACCGGATCGACCGCGACCTGGAAATCCCCGCTGTCGACGCCGCGGCGCACCACGGTGCGGATCATCTCGACGAAGGGCGAGTGCATCGACTTGACCTTGGTCGATTTCTTCAGGTGCTTTGCGCGCGCAAGGTTCTCGGTCTGGAGCAGCGACAGGAACTCCGGATTGCGCAGGAAGTAATTCCAGGTGAACTCGATCAGGCGGCGGATGGCCTCGGGCGGATCGAGATGCTCGAGATCGAGCCCGCGCTCCTCGCTGCGGATCTTGTCATAGGCGCCTTCGAGCACGGCGAGATAGAGCTCGTCCTTGTTGCCGACGTGATAGTACAGCATGCGCTTGTTCGCGCCGGCCTTCGCCGCAATGCGGTCGACGCGCGCGCCGGCGAGCCCATGGGCGGAAAACTCCTGCTTGGCGGCTTCGAGAATGCGCAGCCGCATCCCCTCGGGATCGCGCTGCCATTTCAGAGTTCGCTTTGCCTTCGCCAAAAGGGGTGCTCGCTGGGTGGTCTGGATATGGCGTGTAACACGCGAACGGACGTTTGAGAACGATCGTCATTCCGGGGCGCGCCTCTTGGCGCGAGCCCGGAATCCATTGAGCGGCAGAGTCGGTGGCGGAATGGATTCCGGGCTCGTCGCTTCGCGACGCCCCGGAATGACGGCGGTTACTCCACCGGCTTCGGCGAGCGCTCCAAGAGCACGGTCTGAATCCCGCAGGTGCCATTCCGCACCGTCATGATCCTGGTCCCCGGCTTGCGGCCGTTGCGGACTTCGCTGACGTCGAGACCGGCAGCGATCAGGCGGGCGCGGGTGGCGTCGATGTCGGCGACGCGCCAGCTGAGGCCCCAGAGGCGGTCGTGCGCGGCATCGCTGCCCGCAACCGGCCGGCGCACCACCTCGACGATGAGATCGCCGCAGCGGAAGAACATCAGCTGGCCCCAATCCTGGTGGGAGCGGTCGAGCGCCAGGTCAAGTCCGAGCCGCGCACCGTAGAGCGCGGCGGCACGATCGGAATCCTCGGTCGTGACGACGACGTGGTCGAGCGCGTCGATCGGGGCAATGTCGGTCGCGACCGATTTGGGACGCTCGTCGGCAAGCTCAAGGAAGAACATGCGCACGCCGCGCGTGAGCTCGGTGGCAGCCCGCGTGCGTTTCCAGTGCAGCACCGCGCCGGTGACCGTATCGCCGCTTTCGACCTCCGCGACCGGGTCCGGCCTCAGGGCCACGCGGTCCAGCCGCCGGTGCATCTTGCCGATGTCCGCGACACGAAAGCACAGGCTGGCGAGCATGCCCTCCTGGTCCTCGAGCAGTGCGCGCATGCGGTCGGCGGTGACGCTGAAGCCGCTCGGCGCCATCAGTTCGATCGTCATGTTGTCGAGGGTGAACAGCACCCGGTCAGCGCCCTCGCCGGAGTTCTGCCAGGCCGGCGCGCGGGCGAGCAGCGTCTGATAGGCCGCCTTGGCCGCACCGATATCGCTCACGAGAACGACGATGTGATCGAGGCCGGTGATCATCCTGCACCCTTTTGATCGACTTGGAACCCACGGACCGACAGACGGCGTTTGTCCGGGCTTGGCATTGGGCCGACATGGTCGTATTCCGGCACCATGCTGACCTCAAGCGCTTCGGGCGGCAGTTTTGCGAATAATTTCAGCGTCCCTCCGGAGCGGAACCGGTGCTAGAGTAATCCCGCCGGCCGGGACCACAAGCGCATCACGGACAAGCAATGCAGGCTCTCTTCATCGGACAGACCTATATCGACGTCGTCTTCATCACCGACCACATGCCCACCGGCGACGAGAAGCACGTGGCCTCGGACTACGCGGTCTCCTTCGGCGGCAATGCGGTGACGGCGGCCTTCTGCTGCGCCAAGCTCGGCATCGTGCCCGATCTCATCGCCACGGCGGCCAATGACTGGCTGGGGCGCATGTTCCAGGACATGTGCGCCAAGTACGGCATCTCGCTGCACGGGCGCAAGGTCAACCAGTCCTCGCTCTCCTTCATCATGCCCAAGGACGGCAAGCGCGCCATCGTCCGCTGCCGCGACGACGAGCACATCCACCCCTTCCCGATGCTCAACCTCGGCGGCTGCCGCGCGCTGCATGTCGACGGCCACCAGCCGGACGCCGCGATCCACTACGCCAAGGTGTGCCGCGAGGCTGGCATCCTGACCTCGCTCGATGGCGGCGGCCTGCGCACCAACACGCATGAGCTGCTCGAATATATCGACGTCGCGATCGTCGCCGAGCGGCTGTGCGAGCAGATGGACCTCACGCCGGAGAAGATGCTCGACTACCTCAAGGGCCGCGGCTGCAGGATCGGCGGCGTCACCATGGGCGAGAAGGGCCTCTTCTGGTACGACGAGACAGGAACGGTGCAGGTGATGCCGGCGATGCCGATCCCGCGCGAGCGCGTCATCGACACCAACGGCGCCGGCGACGTCTTCCACGGTGCCTATGTCTATTCCTACCTCGCCCATCCCGGAAAGAGCTGGCGCGAGCATTTCGATTTCGCGCGCGCCGCCTCGACCTTCAAGATCCAGCGCCTCGGAAACGAGGCCGGCCTGCCGACACTCGTCGACATCGCCAAGGTCAGGCACGAGTTCGAGGTCAGGGTCTAACAGTCGCAGGGATCAGGATGGGGCGCGTCTTCGTCGCCGGCAGCATCAACATGGATGTGGTGGCGACCGCCGATCGCCATCCGAAGGTCGGCGAGACCGTCGCCGGCCGCCAGGTGCTGTATTTTCCGGGCGGCAAGGGTGCCAACCAGGCGGTCGCGGCGGCGCGGCTCGGCGTGGGAACCACGCTGATCGGGCGGCTGGGGAAGGATTCGTTCGGGGCCGAGCTGAAGGCCTTTCTCGGCGATCAGGGCATCGATCTCGGCTATCTCGTGGAGACGGCGGAGGCGCACACCGGCACCGCGATCATCACGGTGGCGGAGGCCGACAACACCATCGTCGTCGTTCCCGGGGCGAACGGGCTGGTCGGGCCTGAGGACGTCGAGGTGGTGCCGCTGCTGAAAGGCGACGTCGCGGTCAGCCAGTTCGAGATTCCGCTGCCGGCGATTGCTGCCTTTTTTCGACGCGCGCGTGCGGCTGGAGCGACGACGCTGCTCAACCCGGCGCCGGCGCAGAAGATTCCCAGCGAGTTGCTCTCGCTGGTCGACATCCTCGTATTGAACGAGACCGAGCTTGGCTTCCTCGCCGGCGTGGAACTGTCCGAGAGCGACGCGGCCGCGCACATCATCGACGTCGCGCGAGAACTTCAGGCCCGCGAGAACCAGAGCATCTGCGTCACGCTCGGCAGGCGCGGCGTGCTCGCACTGGCGGGCCGCGAGGAGATTGCCGTGGCCGGCCGTGCGGTGAAGGCGGTCGACACCACCGGCGCCGGCGATTGCTTCGTCGGCGCGCTGGCGGCGCAACTGGCCGAGGGCGCATCCTTGCGCATCGCCCTCGCCTTCGCCAACGACGCCGCCTCGATCAGCGTGCAGCGCATGGGCGCGGGGCCGTCGATGCCAACGGCAGCGGACGTGGCCGCGGTGTTGTAGCGCTTACGCCAGCGCGCTCTTGAGGTCGAAGCTCTCGTCCGCGGCCTGCTCCGGCGTGATCGAACGATCCATGCTCTGCAACCGGCGTCCGAACATGTGGTCGCCGGCGCGGTTTATGGATTCGATACCGAGTAATTTGTCGCCTTGATAGCAGAACGCCGAGAACGCCTTGCTGGCGGGACTGCCGCGCAGCACGACGCGGTCGTAGCCGGTGGTAAGACCCGAGATCTGGAGCTTGTCGTCGCCCTGGTCGCTCCAGAACCAGGGATGGCTGTCGTACGGCTTGTTGTCACCGGTCAGGCGCGCCGCAAGGCAGCGGGCCTGGTCGGTGGCGTTCTGCACCGATTCCAGCCGCAGCGATCCGCCGAAGCGCGGGCTTGCGAACAGTGCGCAATCGCCGATGGCTGAAATGTCGGGATCGGCGGTCGCAAGATATTCGTCGACGATGATGCCGGCGGCGACCGGCAGCCCCGCCTCCGCCGCAAGCTCGATGTTCGGCAGCACGCCGACGCCGACCACGACGAGGTCGGCGGGCAGATGCCGTCCGTCGCTCAAGGAGACGCCGGTGACCTTGCCGCCCTCCGCCTCGATCGAGGTGGCCTGCACGCCGAGATGGATGCGGATGCCGGCTTCGCGGTGGCGTTCCTGAAAATACTCCGAAACCTCTGATGTCACCGCGCGCGCCATCACGCGCGGGGCGAGCTCGAGCACGTCGACCTCGAGGCCCTTGATGCGGGCGGTCGCGGCGAATTCGAGGCCGATGAAGCCGGCGCCGATGATCACGGCGCGTGTCTTCGACGGCATGATCTTGCGCAGTGCCTCGCTGTCGTCGAGGATTCGCAAATATTTCACGTCCGGAAGGTTGGCATTGGGCAGGTCGAGCAGGCGATTGCGCGCGCCGGTCGCCAGCACGAGGTGGCCGTAAGCCAGCGTCTCGCCGGATTCGAGATGCACCTTGTGCCCCGCGCGGTCGATCGAGGCGGCGCGGCCCCCGATCAGGTCGATCTTCTGGTCCTGATAAAACTTCTCCGGCCGGAACATCAGGCTCTCCGGCCCCGCCGAGCCCTTGATGTAGGCCTTCGACAGCGGCGGCCGCTGATAGGGCAGATGCGCCTCGTCGTTGATCAGGCAGATGCGCTCCGAAAAGCCGGCCTGGCGCAGCGATGCCGCGACCTGGTAGCCGCCATGGCCGGCGCCGACGATGATCACCGGACCGCCCGTCATTGGACAGCCCATTTCCGGAAGACACGAGCGTAACCCATGCCGTCTCCTCTCTCGCTGATTCTGGTTGCTGGCCTTAGGAGGAGCCGGCGCTCATGTCCGTCCCTTGACGAAGGCAGCGCCATTTGAGCCGATCGTTCCGCCCGGCGCAAGAGCGGCGGCCGGGGATTGTCACCCCTCGCCTTCTGCGATTTAGTTCGAGCCTCGACCTCCTGCCGGGGATTTCCCAAATGACCGCTCCCGTCTCAAAACCCGATGATCCCGCCCTGCTGCGGATCGACGGCCCGATCGCGACCATCACGCTGAACCGCCCTGCTGCGTTCAACGCGATCAACCTTGCGATTGCCCAGAAGCTCGAACAGCTCGCGGCCTATATCGAAGGCGCGGACGACATCCGCGTCGTTGTCCTCGAGGGCGAAGGCCGCGCGTTCTGCGCCGGCGGCGATCTGCAGACGATCGGAGCCGCCGCCGAAGCCGGCACGGTGACGCCCGTCGTCGGCGAGCTGCTCAAGCACTACCATACCTTCATCGAGATCGTCAGGCGCATGCCGAAGATCTCGCTGTCCAGCGTGCACGGCTCGGCCGCCGGCGCCGGCATGGGCCTCGCCTTCGTCACGGATCTCTGCATCGCCGCTGATGACGCCAGGTTCACGCCCGCCTATGCCAAGATCGGAGTGTCGCCGGACGGCGGCTCGACGGTCGGCATCGTCGGCACGGTGGGCTCCCGCCGCGCGCTGCAGATTTTTCTCGCCGAGGACAATTTTACCGCGCAGCAGGCCTATGAATGGGGCCTGGTCGCCAAGACCGTTCCCGCAACCGAGCTGAAGGCGGCGACGCGGCAGCTTGCCGAACGGCTGGCGCAGAACCCGCCGGCCGCGATCGCCGGCACCAAGCAGCTGGTCTATCAGGCCGCAACCACGCCGGTGAAGCAGCAGCTGGATGCCGAGGAGCACAAGATCATCATGGCGATGAACACGGAGGCGTTCCGCTCCGCCGTGAAGAAGTTCACGAGCAAGTCGAAGTGACGAAGCCCGCGCGCACGTTCTACGGCCTCCGTCACGGTGCGACCGACTGGAATCGCGAGGGGCGATTCCAGGGCCGCACCGACAATCCGCTGAACGACGATGGCCTGCGACAAGCGCGCGAGGCCGCGCACGCGCTGCGCGGCCTCGGCATCAGCCGCATCGTCGCAAGCCCCCTGGTACGCGCGGCGCGGACGGCCGAGATCATCGCGGACGTGATCGCGGTGCCGCTCGCGATAGACGACGGCATCATCGAGTTCGATTTCGGCAGCTTTGAAGGCCTCCCCGTCCGCGACCTCATGATCAAGCACGGCGTCAAATCCGCGACGGGTCTCGTGTCGATCCTGCCGGCCGACGGCGAAAGCTGGGACGCCATGGCCGGACGGTCGCTGGCCTGCGTCTCGGGGTGGCTCGCGCGCCATCCCGACGACAATCTCCTATTCGTCTGCCACGACGCCGTGATGCAAGCCATGGCAAACGCACTATGTGGCAGCTATTTCAAGAACAGCCACGGCACGCCGTTCCGCTACCTGCACGAAGACGCGCAGTGGCGGATCGAGCAGGTCGTTACCTAGGACAGATGCAGCCTGTCTCCGCCGGCAATTTGAAGCAGCCGATCCGAGCGTTCGTTCGCGCGGCCGATCAATGCTTCTCCGTCTGTTTCCCGGTCCTCTGCATGAAGTCGAAGTCGCAGCCCTCGTCGGCCTGCATGATGGTCTCGTTGAACAGCCAGGCGTAGCCGCGCCGCATTTCCCCGGGGACGGCGGCCGGCTTCAGCGCGGCGCGGCGCCGCTCCAGCTCGGCGGCATCGACCAGCAGCTCGATGCTGCGCTTTTCGACGTCGAGGCGGATCATGTCGCCGTTCTGCACCAGCGCCAGCGGCCCGCCGACGGCGGATTCCGGCGTGATATGCAGCACGATGGTGCCGAACGCGGTGCCGCTCATGCGCGCATCCGAGATGCGCACCATGTCCTTGGTGCCGCCGCGCGCGAGCTTCTTCGGGATCGGCAGATAGCCGGCTTCCGGCATGCCCGGCGCGCCCTTCGGGCCGGCATTGCGCAGCACCAGCACGTCGTCGGAGTTCACATCGAGATCGGGATCGTCGACCCGCAAGGTCATGTCCTCGACGGATTCGAACACCACCGCGCGCCCGGTGTGCTGCAGCAGCTTTGGACTCGCGGCCGATTGCTTGATGACGGCGCCGCGCGGGGCGAGATTGCCGTGCAGGATGGCGAGGCCGCCTTCCTTCTTGATCGGATTATTGCGCGCGCGGATGGCATCCTGGCCCGGCACGTCCTCGGCATTCGCCGCGATCTCGCGCAACGTCTGGCCCGAGATGGTCCTGGCATCGAGATCGATGAGATCGCCGAGCTGCGCCAGCAACTTCGGCACGCCGCCGGCGTGGTGGAAGTGCTCCATGTAATGCTCGCCGGACGGCTTGAGGTCGACCAGCACCGGCACTTCGCGGCCGATCCGGTCGAACGCTGCGAGATCGAGCCGGTGCGGCGAGCGATGCGCCATCGCGGTCAGATGGATCAGGCCGTTGGTCGAGCCGCCGATCGCCTGGAGCACGACCTGCGCATTCCTGAAAGACGCAGGCGTCAGCAACTCGCTGGGCTTGGGCCCCTTCGTCTTCGCCATCTCGGCGGCCACCTTGCCGCTCGCCTCGGCGAGACGGAAACGCTCGGCGTGCGGCGCCGGGATCGTTGCGCTCATCGGTAGCGACAGGCCCATGGCTTCGATCATGCAGGCCATGGTCGAGGCCGTGCCCATCACCATGCAGGTGCCGACCGACGGCGCGAGGCGCCCGTTCACGGCCTCGATCTCGACGTCGTCCATGTCGCCGGCGCGATATTTGGCCCAGAGACGGCGGCAATCGGTGCAGGCGCCCAGCACCTCGCCCTTGTGATGACCGACCACCATGGGACCTACCGGAATGACCACCGTGGGCAAATCGGCGCTGATCGCCGCCATCACCTGCGCCGGCAGCGTCTTGTCGCAGCCGCCGATCACGATCACCGAATCCATCGGCTGGGCGCGGATCATCTCCTCGGTGTCCATCGCCATCAGATTGCGCAGGTACATCGAGGTCGGATGCGCAAAGCTCTCGGCGATCGAGATGGTCGGGAACACGAACGGCATCGCGCCGGACAACATCACGCCGCGCTTGGCGGCTTCGATGATGTCAGGGACGTTGCCGTGGCAGGGATTGTAGTCGCTATAGGTGTTGGTGATGCCGACGATCGGGCGCTCCAGCGCGTCGTCGGAATAGCCCATGGCCTTGATGAACGCCTTGCGCAGGAACAGCGAGAAGCCGGCATCGCCATAGCTCGTCAAACCCTTGCGCAAGCCACTCGTCATCAGGTCGCTCCGTCCATTTTGCCATGGTGGTACCGCCTCGCCCCGCATTGTCAACAAGGCGCGCAAAAGGATCCTGCGGACCTCATCCCGCCCCGAGTACTATCGTTTGGTAGATGCTCCTCGAGCGCACAACCGATTAACGACTTGTTAGAAGACTCTAGCGCAAATGGTTTTCGAAATGAATAACAACCATGCCGGGTTCCAGTGCCCGGAGAAATCCCATGAATGTACCCGGTGTCCTGATCGCGGCCGCTTTCGGCGCAGCTTTTTTTGCCGTCGAGTATGTGTGGTACTACCAGCCCGATTTGATCAACCCTGACGTCCTGATCAGCGCGCTCTCGACCGAACACATGAAAGCTCGCGCAGCCGTTCGACATGCGCTGATCGATCCAGGGACGGCCACATTCGGCGCGTTGCGTTCAGTCGAAGCCGGCGCGGCGAGGTATGTTTGCGGCGGTGTCAAGGCAAGGGACAAGTCCGGCCAGGTCATCGACGCCGCTTTCGTCTACACTGTGGCCATTGATTTTGCCCGCATCGATGATGACGGACGCATTACACGTCAGCGTTCGGGATACCGGCCCTGCCCCACCGAGGACGACAAGGTCGCGCAACAGCGGCCGGCTCTGTCACCCGGCGCGTCGGCGGTCGTCAAGACCGTTCAGAAGATTGCCCCCGACGTGCAGACGTCGATTGCGCCCGTCCTGACAGCGCCTGCGCCCTCGGCGGGAGGATCGTCGTCTGGCGGGACAATGGAGCAGCAGATCCGCGAGTTGGCCGGCCGGACCGTTCCGCCTGATGTTGCAGGTGGACAGGCAAGTCCGCCCGCGAAGCGCGAGGCCGCCAAGGAAGGCGACTGGCGAGCCGATCGGCCTCCCACCGCCTGGCCCACATTCCCTCCGGACCACGCATTGGCGAAGCCAACCCGGAAGCGAACCCCGTCGGAAGCACTGGCCCTGGCGAAAGAGGTCGAGGACCGCTGGAAGCGGGCGGAGTCATCGGGCGACATCTCCATGCGCCCTTCAGCGGACGACATCAACGAGGCCTGCCGCGCGCTGCTCACGATCGATTCGAGAGACGCCCAGTATCCAAACGCGTGGGCCGCCTTTGCACGATTGCAGAAGATAAGCCGGGACATCGCCAGAGGTTGATTTCGATAACATTGACTGGCCCGGCGGAGGTACGGTCGCAGCCTCTTGCCGGCGGCCCGGTCAAATGCCTCCGGCCAGCACGCCCCGCTCCCACCCCGGCGATTGCGCCGGAGATCCGCCCTAGCCGCGACATTTGAACGCAACTAAGAACGAGTCGCAATAATTGCGTCGGCGGCACCTTCGTGGAATTATTGCGAATGACTTGCATTTGCATGGATCGGGTGCATGCCCCGAGAGACCTTGCGTCCACCGGCGAGTCTCGGCTTAGGGGTGAGTTGTTCGTGTCTGGAATATCGAGTTTTCCGCGCGCCGCAGCGGCGGCAGCGATCCTGGGGAGTCAGCTGGCAAGCTGTGGCTCGGCCTTCGCCGACGACAAGCGCGCAAATGGCGCGGCTCGCGACCCGCTCAGCCACGCCGCCTCGAAGCCTGCGCAGAACCTGCCGTCAGCCCACGCGGAGATCGACACCGAGCACATTTTCGGCTTCAGCATGGGCTCCGACATCGGCAAGCCCGGCGAAATCGAGATCGAGTTCGAGAATGTCGGCGCGTTCGGCAAGCGCTCCGGCAGCTACGCGGCCTGGGCCAATCTCAATCAGATCAAGTACACGGTCTCGGACAATTTCCGGATCGCGCCCGGATTTGCGCTGAGCGGACAGCACATCAGCGGCGTTCCGGGACTTGCCGATCATCGCGATGTCGCTTTCAGCGGCGCCGCGCTCGAACTGCGCTACAAGCTGGTCGATCGTGCCGTCGCGCCGTTCGGGCTCACTCTCCATGCACAGCCCGGCTGGAGCCGGATCGACGACGCCACCGGCATGCATATCGCGCAATATGGCGCGGAGTTTGCCGCGCTGTTCGACCGCGAGCTGATCAAGGACAGGCTGTTTGCGGCCTTCAACGTCTGGTACGGGACCGGCGGAACCCGCGAGACCCTGACCAATCTCTGGCGAAACGATTCCGAGATGCAGCTCCAGGCGGCGATCTCGTACGCAGTGCAGCCCGAACTCTTGTTCGGCCTCGGCGTCCGCTACGCGCGGGCCTATGACGGCGGCGCACTCGACCGCTTCCTGGGCGATGCCATCTTCGCCGGCCCGACCTTCTCCTACAGCATCTCGAAGGAAGTCGGCATCTCCGGCACCTGGCAGATGCAGGTCGCGGGCAAAGCACTCGGCGACAACCGCAGCCTCAACCTCGAGCAATTCGAACGGCACCAGGCGCTGCTGAGGATCAACCTGCATTTCTGATGTCCGCGCCCGACACAGTCACGCCCGTTGCTTCCGCGACGCCACATCCCGGGGCATGTCGGCCAAGCGCGCCCTCAGGCGCGGTACTGCAAAATCGAGAAAGGCTCGCAGTTTGGCCGGCATGAAGCGGTTGGGCGAATAGACGAAGTTGACCGGCTGCGGCGGCGGCTGAAAGTCCTGCAGGAGCGCAACGAGCTCTCCAGACCTCAGCGCATCCGACGCCAGATAGGAGAACACGACGGTGATCCCGATGCCTGCGCGTGCGGCATCGATGGCCGATTCCAGGTTGCTTGCGATGAAGCGCGACCGCACCGGGACAGCATATTCGGTCTGCCCTCGTTTGAATCGCCATGTGCCCGGTGATTGTAGCGCAGGATAGCTGATGCAGTCGTGGGCGGAGAGATCATCGGGAGCCTTCGGCGTTCCCCGCAGCTTCAGATAGGACGGGCTTGCGCAGGCGACGCGTTGAATGTCCCCCACCCGTACGGCGATCAGGCCGCTGTCGGCGAGATCGCCGACGCGAAGCGCGACGTCAATGTGCTCGTCCAGAAGATTGAGCGTCCGGTCCTGCAAGATGAGCTGAACGTCCACTTCCGGAAACGCCGCAAGGAACTCGGCAAGGATCGGCTGTAAGCAGAGGCGACCGAGCGCGACCAGCGTCGTGATGCTCAGATCTCCACGCGGCGTGGTGTATTCGCCGGAGGCAACGCGCTCGGTTTCGGCGAGATCGGCAAGAATTCGCTTGGCCGCGGCGATGTAGGAGCGCCCGGCATCGGTGGGAACGAGGACGCGGCTCGATCGGTGAAACAGCTTGGTGCGCAGGTGCTCCTCGAGCTCCGACACCTTCCGGCTCACCGTTGCCAGCGGCACCTTCTGGCGGCGTGCGGCGGCGGACAGGCTGCCGGCCTCCGCCACCGCTAAAACCACCGACATGCTTTCGAGACGATCCATCTGTGACTTCCATATTCTGGAAGGATAGATCCCGAATTTGCCAGATACCCGTCATTTCCGGAAGTGCCTATTCCTCTCCGCACCGAAACGGAGAGACGAAAATGACCCAGACCAGAAAAGGCACTGCCCTCATCACCGGCGCTTCGACCGGAATCGGCGCGATCTACGCCGACCGCCTGGCGAAGCGCGGTCACGACCTCATCCTCGTTGCGCGCAACAGGCAGCGGCTCGCATCGCTGGCGCGCAGGCTCGCCAACGAAAGCGGCGGCAAGGTAGAGACGTTGCAAGCCGATCTCACCTCCCCGTCCGATCTGCGCCATGTCGAGCAACTCCTCAGAACCGAGCCCGGCATCTCGGTGCTGGTCAACAACGCCGGCGTCGGCGCCTCAGCCCCGCTGATCGCCTCCGACATCGACAAGATGGAGGACATGATCCGCCTCAACGTCGGCGCGCTGACGCGCCTGACCTACGCGACTGTCCCCGGATTCATCGACCGCGGCCACGGCACAATCATCAACATCGCCTCCATCGCCGCGATCGCGCCGGAACTGCTGAACGGCGTCTACGGCGGCTCGAAAGCGTTCGTGCTCGCCTTCACCCAGTCACTCGTTCACGAACTCGCCGGCAAGAGCATCCGCATTCAGGCCGTGCTGCCGGGTGCCACTGCGACGGAGTTTTGGGATGTCGCGGGCACGCCGGTTCACCAGCTGCCGCCAGAGATCGTCATGTCGGCCGGCGACATGGTCGACGCGGCCCTCGCCGGTCTCGACCTCGGCGAGGTCGTGACGATCCCGGCGCTGGCCGACCAGTCCGCATGGGATCGACACGAGAGCACGCGGCTCGCCATGACGAACAAGCTCTCGAGCGCCATTCCCGCCCCTCGCTACAACCTGCACACGCACGTGAATGCGTGAGCGATACCCAGCATCAAAACGGAGACAACCATGTCACGCATCATCAGCCACTCGTCCACCTCATCCATCGCCCTGCGCCGCACCATCAGTTGGCGCGAACAGTCTGAACGCCTGCTCGCCTACGCCGAACCGGTCAGCCGGATCGGCCTCTATGCGTCGCTTGCACTCATCTACGCCTGGTTCGGCGGGATGAAGTTCACCGATTACGAAGCGCAGGGGCTGGTTCCGCTGGTGGAGAACAGCCCGTTGTTGCGCTGGTTCTACGCGCTGTTTTCGGTCCGCGGCTTCTCCACCTTTCTCGGCTTCGTCGAACTGAGCATCGGGTCTTTGATCGCGCTTCGGTTGGCAAGCCCGATCTATTCCACAGCCGGCGGACTTCTCTCGGCCGGGCTGTTCGTCACGACGCTGAGCTTCATGATCTCGACGCCTGGCGTCATCGTGCCGGAGCTCGGGGCGCCCGCGATCACCGTCGCTCCGGGACAGTTCCTGCTGAAGGACGTCGGCCTGTTGGCTGCTTCCTTCTGGGTGTTCACGGACTCGCTGAAGGCCGTCATCCGCAGGTGAACAGGCGCACACAAGCGGTGTTCGTCGTCAATGCCGGCCAAGAAACCGGCCACTCATCAAGGAGAAGACCATGAGTAAGCGTCTCGACTACAACCAGATCGCGCCGGCAGGCATCAAGGCGCTCGGCGGCGTCTACGGCTACATCCTGCAGAGCCGCCTGTCCGCCACGCTGATCGAGCTGGTCTATCTGCGGATCTCGCAGATCAACAATTGCGCCTACTGTCTCGACATGCACACGCGCGACCTGCTCAAGAAGGGAGAGAAGGTCGAGAAGATCGCGTTGCTGCAGGCCTGGCGCGAGGCCGGCAATCTCTTCGACGAACGCGAGCGCGCCGCCCTGGCATGGGCGGAAACGGTGACACGGGTTGCCGAAACCGGCGTCCCTGACGAGGCATACCGGGCCGCACGCGCCGTATTCGAGGAGCGTGAGCTCGTGGACCTCACGATCGCGATCAGCCTGATGAACGCCTACAACCGCATGGCCATCAGCTTTCGTGCAACACCCGCGGCAGCGGCCGCCGCCTGATCGACACAAGCGCAACGTCGCGCACAACCGAAAGGTCATTCACATGAAGAGATATGGAATCATCGTTGCGGCGGCGCTGATCGCCACAACCAGCCTGACTTCGCTCGCCGCCCGATCCGAAGAGCCACGGCTGGGAGACATCAAGCGCACACATCTCATGAAGGAAGCTCTGAGCGTCCCCGGACGCGAGGTCGTCCAGGTCCGCGTCGATTTTCCTCCGGGCGTTGTCGCCGTCAGGCACAGTCACCCTGGCGAAGAGCTCGTCTATATGATCGAAGGCGAGCTGGAATATCGGCTCGACGGCAGGCCGCCCGTGATCCTGAAGGCCGGCGACGTGCTGCTCATTCCTCACGGCGTACATCATGCGGTGACGAACGTCGGCAGCGGCAACGCGGCGGAGCTTGCGACCTATATTGTCGAGACAGGCAAGCCGCTGTTGACGCTCGGCAGGTGAGCCGCTTCTACCGCTTGGTCCAGTCGATCACGCGGCCTGGGTCGGCATCGAACTCCATGCTGCAGAACGTGCCGCCCTGGAAATAATCGCCGACGGGATCCGGCTTGAGCTTGGCCTGCTCCGCCATCGCGTGCTCACGGAAATCCTCGGCGCGGCCGGTCGGGCGATAGCCGAGCTCGTAGGCGCGGTGATTGTCCCACCAGGCGCGCTCGTTGAAAGAGGCGCCGTAGAAGACCTCGAAATGGATGTCGGGATGTTCGAGCCCGATGCGGCAGAGCTGCACGAGGTCGTCGGGCTTGAGCCAGATTGCGAGCCGGCGCTGGTCGAGCGGCATGTCGCCGAAATTGCCGATGCGCAGGCAAGTCACCTTTAGGCCATGCTTGTCGGCATAGAGCGCGCCGACGGCCTCGCCGAACACCTTGCTGACGCCGTAGCGGCTGTCGGGCCGCGCAGTGACGTCCGTGCCGATCTTGTGGTGGCGCGGATAGAAGCCGACGGCGTGGTTCGACGAGGCGAACACCACGCGCTTGACGCCCTTGCGATACGCGGCCTCGAACAGATTGTAGCAGCCGATGATGTTGGCCTGGTGAATTTGATCCCAGGTGCCTTCGACCGAATAGCCGCCGAAGTGGAGAATGCCGTCGACGCCCTCGCACATGGCCTCGCATTGCGCGAGATCGGCGAGGTCGGCCATCTTGAATTTTTCATCTGCGCCGAGATCCGCCGGCGGCCTGATGTCGGAAAGCAGCAGGTCCGGATAGATCGGCGGCAAGAGTTTCCGCAGTCGC
Source organism: Bradyrhizobium sp. R2.2-H (assembly GCF_004346455.1). NCBI lineage: Bacteria > Pseudomonadati > Pseudomonadota > Alphaproteobacteria > Hyphomicrobiales > Nitrobacteraceae > Bradyrhizobium > Bradyrhizobium sp. R2.2-H. The sequence continues at coordinate 573,591 of NZ_SMBR01000001.1, read as the reverse complement.
GTTCCGATTCCGCCCGAAGCTCCCGTCATCAAGATGCGCGGCATGTCTGACCTCGTCCGTGGCAACCGATTTGCGGCCATGGATATCTGATGCTAGCAGACTTGGACAGAGGGAACGCAACGACGAGACCCGCACATGAACGATGCATCGTCCCAAAATCAAGGCTGGCGGCCGGCGACCTATTACCCTGATCCCGCGATCAAGGCACTCGATCCCCGCTTCGAAAAATACTGGTTGAAATTGTCGGCGGTGGAGCGGCTGACGACCGGCCTGCGCTGGGCCGAGGGTCCCGTGTGGTTCGGCGACGGGCGCTATCTGCTGTGCAGCGACATCCCGAACCAGCGCATCCTCAAATGGGAGGAGGAGACCGGCGCAGTCAGCGTGTTCCGCAAGCCCTCGAACTTCGCCAATGGCAACACCCGCGACCGGCAGGGGCGGCTCATCACCTGCGAGCATGGCGGGCGGCGCGTTGTCCGCACCGAGTATGACGGCAGCATCACCGTGCTGATCGACTCGTTCGACGGCAAGCGGCTGAACTCGCCGAACGACGTCGTTGTTAAGTCGGACGGCTCGATCTGGTTCACCGATCCCACCTTCGGCCTGCTCGGCAATTACGAGGGCTACACCGCGGAGCCCGAGATCGAGCCGAATGTCTATCGGCTCGATCCCGCAACCGGAAAGGCAACCATCTTGGCCGAGGGCGTGCTCGGGCCGAACGGGCTGTGCTTCTCGCCGGACGAGAAGATCCTCTACGTCGTGGAATCGCGCGGGGTACCGAACCGCAAGATCCTCGCCTATGACGTTTCGGCCGACGGCACCACGATTTCCAACAAGCGCGTCCACATCGATGCAGGTCCCGGCACGCCCGACGGCATGCGCTGCGACATCGACGGCAATCTCTGGTGCGGCTGGGGCATGGGCGATCCCGAGCTCGACGGCGTCGTGGTGTTCGCGCCCGACGGCGTCATGATCGGCCGCATCGCGCTGCCCGAGCGCTGCGCCAATCTCTGCTTTGGCGGCCTCAAGCGCAACCGCCTGTTCATGGCGGCGAGCCAGTCGATCTATGCGCTGTATGTGAACACGCAAGGCGCGGTGGGGGGATAGTTCGAAATCGTAGGGTGGGTTAGCCGAAGGCGTAACCCACCTCTTTGGTCTCCACGGCGACATGGTGGATTACGCTTCGCTAATCCACCCTACGAACTCCGCAAAACAAAAACGCCGGAGCGGCCTCCCGCTCCGGCGTCATTCTTTCCAACCGCTCGAACTTACGCCGCGTTGAAGCCCGCGACGGCCTTCACTTCGAGGAAGTCCTCGAGGCCGAACTTGCCCCACTCGCGGCCGTTGCCGGACTGCTTGTAGCCGCCGAACGGCGCGGTTCGGTCGTTGGGCACGCCCTGCAGGTTGACGTTGCCGGCGCGGATCTGGCGGCCGACGCGCTTGGCGTCCTCGACCGTCGGACCCGTGACGTAGCCCGCGAGGCCATAGGGCGTGTCGTTGGCGATCTGCACCGCGTCGGCCTCGTCCTTGGCACCGATGATGGTCAGCACCGGTCCGAAGATCTCTTCGCGCGCGATCGTCATGTCGGGCGTGACGTCGGCGAAGATGGTCGGACGGACATAGAAGCCCTTGTTGACACCCTCGGGCAGGCCCGGGCCGCCGGCGACGAGGGTAGCGCCCTCGTCGATGCCCTTCTTGATCAGGCCCTGGATCTTGTCCCACTGACCGCGGTTGACGACGGGGCCGATGGTGGTGCCTTCGGCGCGGGGATCGCCGGCCTTAGTCTTGTCGGCCGCGGCCTTCGCGATCGCGGCGACTTCCTTCATCTTCGACAGCGGCACGATCATGCGCGAGGGCGCGTTGCAGGACTGGCCGGAGTTGTTGAACATGTGCATCACGCCGCCGGTCACTGCCTTCGTGAGGTCGGCGCCTTCGAGGATGACGTTCGGCGACTTGCCGCCCAGCTCCTGGCTGACGCGCTTCACGGTGGGCGCGGCGCGCTTGGCCACGTCGATGCCGGCGCGGGTCGAGCCGGTGAACGAGATCATGTCGATATCAGGATGCTCGCTCATGGCGGCGCCGACCTCGGGGCCAAGACCGTTGACGAGGTTGAACACGCCCTTGGGCACGCCGGCTTCATGCAGGATCTCGGCGAAGATCAGCGCCGAGGTCGGCGTGAACTCGCTGGGCTTCAGGATCATGGTGCAGCCGGCGGCGAGCGCGGGCGCGACCTTGCAGGCGATCTGGTTCAGCGGCCAGTTCCAGGGCGTGATCATGCCGACCACGCCGATCGGCTCGCGCAGCACCATGGCGGTGCCGACCGGCTCCTCGAAATGATAGTTCTTGAGCACGTCGAGCGTGGTCATGAGATGGCCGAGGCCGGCGCCGGCCTGGAGCTTTTCCGCCATCGGCAGCGGCGCGCCCATCTCGTCGGAGACAGCAGCGCCGATCTCCTTGAGACGGCCCTTGTAGACTTCGATAACCTTCGACAGCAGCGCGACGCGCTCGTCGCGGCTGGTCTGGGAGAAGGTGGCAAAGGCGCGCTTGGCGGCGGCGACGGCCTTGTCCACGTCGGCCTTGGAGCCCAGCGCAACCTCGTACATCGCCTCTTCCGTCGCCGGATTGACCACGGCGGTGGACTTCTTGACGGCGGGATCGACCCAGGCGCCGTCGATGTAGAATTGCATGCGATTGACCATCATTAACCTCTTCTTGGGGCTTGGAGGGGGCGTTTCGGCAGGCATCCTTGCACGAAAGCGCCGGCAATTGAACCCGCCATATGCGGGGCCAGCGTTGCGGCGAGCGGAGGCTATATGAGCCGATGGCGGGAACGTGGCAAGGTAGTCCCGCCGTCATTCCGGGGCGCGACAAAGTCGCGAGCCCGGAATCCATCTCACCACCTGCGCTGAAGCCCGATGGATTCCGGGCTCGACGCTACGCGTCTCCCCGGAATGTCGACGTGGTTACCTCGACTACACCGCCATCTTCCGGTGCAGCACCGGCGCACCGGTGGTGAGGCTTTCGGCCGCATCGATGATGGCGTTGGCATCGATGCCGTAGTGCCGATAAAGGTCCGCGATGCTGCCGGTCTGGCCGAACTGCTCGACGCCGAGCGCCTCGACGCGATGGCCGCGGACGCTGCCGAGCCAGCCGAGCGCGGCAGGATGGCCGTCGATTACGGTCACGATGCCGCAGTCGCGCGGCAGCGGCGCCAGCAGCTTTTCGATGTGGCTGAGATGCTGCACGCCGCGGCGGTCGCGCCGCAATTTCCGCGCTGCGGTCCAACCGGCATGCAGGCGGTCCGCCGAGGTGATCGCGAGCAGGCCGATGTCGCGGCGGCTCTCGCCGATGAAGCCGGTGGCCTCGATCGCTTCCGGCGCGACTGCGCCGGTATAGGCGATCACGACTTCGGCATTCGGGCCCGGCTTGCGCAACCAATAAGCACCGTCGGTGATGCCCTGCCTCAGCTCCGGCGTCATGATCCGCTGCGCCTGCTCGATACTGCGCGTGGAAAGCCGCAAATAGACCGAGCCGCCCTCGCCCGCCTCGCGCTGCATGTGCTCAAAACCGAAAGCCATGATCACGGCGAGCTCGTCGACGAAGGCCGGCTCGAACGAGGCGAGCCCGTCCTGCGCCATGCCGATCAAGGGCGTCGCGATCGACTGGTGCGCGCCGCCCTCCGGCGCGAGCGTGATGCCGGACGGCGTCGCCGCCACCATGAAGCGGGCATCCTGGTAGCAGGCATAGTTCAGCGCATCGAGGCCGCGTTCGATGAAGGGATCGTAGAGCGTGCCGACCGGCAGCAGCCGCTCGCCGTTGATCTGGTGCGACAGGCCGAGCGCGGAGAGCATGATGAACAGGTTCATCTCGGCAATACCGAGCTCGAGATGCTGACCCCTGGGCGAGGCGTCCCAGTTGTAGGTCGAGGGAATTTTCTCGCTGCGGAATAAGTCCGCCTTTTCGGCACGTGCGAACAGGCCGCGGCGGTTGACCCATGGGCCGAGATTGGTCGAGACGGTGACGTCGGGCGAGGTCGTAACGATGCGCCTCGCCAGTTCGCCGTCGCTGCGCGCGATCTCGTTGAGCACGAGGCCAAAGCCCTGCTGGGTCGACATCTGTGGCGACGGCTTGAAGGCGAGCTGCTGGGGCACCTCGACGACGGGAGCCGTCAGCCGGCGGCCGTCCTGGTTGAACGGCACCCGTGCAAGGAACGCTTCGAGTTCGGCCGCATCCTGCGTCAGCCCTTCGAACTTGTCCCATTCGTGTCCGGGCCGGATGTTCTGGCTGTCGCGGTACTTCTCCATCTGCGCGACGGTCATCAGGCCGGCATGGTTGTCCTTGTGGCCCTGGAAAGGCAGGCCGACGCCCTTGATGGTGTAGGCGATGAAGCAGACCGGGCGATCGTGATCAATGGAGTCGAACGCCTCCAGCATGCTCGCCATGTCATGGCCGCCGAGATTCGACATCAGCGCGAGCAGTTCCTCGTCGCTGCGCCTGTCGATTAACTTGGTGATGGGGCCCTGGTCGCCGATCTCGTCGTGCAGATGCTTGCGGAAGGCCGCGCCGCCCTGAAAGCACAGTGCCGCGTAAAGCGCGTTCGGGCAGTTGTCGATCCAGCGCTTCAAGGCTTCGCCGCCTGGCTCCGCGAACGCCTCGCGCATCAGGCGGCCATATTTCACGATCACCACGTCCCAGCCGAAATTGCGGAACATGGTCTCGAACTTTTCCCAAAGACCTTCGCGCACGACGGCATCGAGCGACTGGCGGTTATAGTCGACCACCCACCAGGTGTTGCGCAGGCCGTGCTTCCAGCCCTCCGCGAGCGCCTCGAAGATGTTGCCCTCGTCCATCTCGGCGTCGCCGACGAGGGCGATCATCCGCCCTTCGCGGCGGTCCTTCATCCAGCCGCGCGCCTTGACGTAGTCCTGCACCAGCGAAGAGAACAGCGTCTGCGCGACGCCAAGGCCGACCGAGCCGGTGGAGAAATCGACGTCGTCGACGTCCTTGGTGCGCGACGGATAGGACTGCGCGCCCTTGAAGCCGCGAAAATTCTCCAGCTTCTCGCGGGTCTGGCGGCCGAACAGATACTGGATGGCGTGGAACACCGGGCTCGCATGCGGCTTCACCGCCACGCGATCCTCCGGCCGCAGCACGTGGAAGTACAGCGCGGACATGATGGTCGCGAGCGAGGCGGAGGAAGCCTGGTGGCCGCCGACCTTGAGGCCGTCCGCATTGGAACGGATGTGGTTGGCGTGGTGGATGGTCCAGGACGACAGCCACAGTGCCTTGCGGGCGAGCGCTGTCAGGGTGTCGAGGCGAGCGGGGTCAACGGGCATGGCGATGCTCCGGGAAATAAGCACTGATCATACGCCCGCGGGCCGCGCCAAACTTCTCAATTTTTCGCGCCATACCGGCCGATATTGGGATATTTTACCAATCAGACGCCTCCTGACCCAGGTTCCATCCCAATGCCAGAGCTCGACGCCATCGACCGGAAAATCCTCGGCCATCTCCAGAACGACAGCCGGATGACCATGCAGGAGCTCGCCGACAAGGTCGGACTCTCGGTCTCGCCCTGCCACCGCCGGGTCAAGCTGCTGGAGGAGCGCGGCGTGATCTCGCGCTATATCGCGACAGTGGACCAGAAGGCGCTGGGGCTGCATGTCAGCGTCTTCATCTCGATCAAGCTGGCGCGGCAGAAGGAGGAGGATCTCAACCGCTTCGCCCGCGCGATCTCGAAATGGGACGAGGTCCTGGAGTGCTATCTGATGACCGGCAACCGCGACTATCTGCTCCGCGTGGTGGCGGCCGACCTCGCCTCCTACGAGACGTTCCTCAAGACCAAGCTGACCCGACTCGATGGCATCGCCTCGATCGAGTCGAGTTTCGCGCTCAGCCAGGTGAAATATTCGATCGCGCTGCCGGTGTGACCTGCGTCAGCGGGATCCCACGTTGTCACATGGTCGCAACAAACCCCGCCGATGGTCGTTGTGACTGGTATTCGAGCCGAGAGAAGCACCCATGACCGCAGCCGATCGCAAATCCGAGATCTCCAAGCGCGAGCGCATCATCCAGGAAATGGCCGACGATCTCGACGAGGAACTGGAGATGGAGCTGGATGATGCCCGTCTCGACGAGCTCCTCGACGAGACCGGAACGCTGAAACCGACGGTCGATCGCAGGCTCTATTTCCGGGAACTGCTTCGCCTTCAGGGCGAACTCGTCAAGTTCCAGGACTGGGTGCAGAGCGAGAGGAAGAAGGTCGTGGTGCTCTTCGAGGGCCGCGACGCCGCCGGCAAGGGCGGCGTGATCAAGCGCATCACCCAGCGCCTCAATCCGCGCATCTGCCGCGTCGCGGCGCTTCCGGCGCCGAACGAGCGCGAGCGCACGCAATGGTACTTCCAACGCTACGTCGCGCACCTGCCGGCCGGCGGCGAGATCGTGCTGTTCGACCGTAGCTGGTACAACCGCGCCGGCGTCGAGCGCGTGATGGGCTTCTGCTCGGAGGACGAATATCAGGAGTTCTTCAAGACGGTGCCGGAGTTCGAGCGCATGCTGATCCGCTCCGGCATCATCCTGGTCAAATACTGGTTCTCGATCACCGACGACGAGCAGCAATTCCGCTTCACGATGCGCATCAAGGATCCCCTGAAGCAGTGGAAGCTGAGCCCGATGGACGTGGAGTCACGCAGTCGCTGGGAGGCTTACACCAAGGCCAAGGAGACGATGCTGGAGCACACGCACCTGCCGGATAGCCCGTGGTGGATCGTCGATGCCGTGGACAAGAAGCGCGCCCGGCTCAACTGCATCGCACATCTATTGACTCAGATACCGTACCAGGAGGTCGTGCGGGCTCCGGTGACGCTGCCGCCGCGCGTGCGCAATCCCGACTATCAGCGAGGGCCGGTCCCGCCGGAGATGTACGTGCCGGCGAAATATTGAGGGAGATCTCGTAGGGTGGGTTAGACGGGCTGATGCGCGCAGCGCATTTGCTCGGCGTAACCCACCTCTTCTGTCTCCGCCGCAAGAGAAGTGGCGGGTTACGCCGTGCGAACTGCGCTTCGCGCAGTCGCAGGGCTAACCCACCCTACAGCACCCTGCCAAGTTGCTATCGCCACGGCTGCACGATGATCTTGGTATGCATCTCGGGATTGGCGAGATCGGCAAATGCTTTGGCGACTCCGTCGATGCCGACTTCGGCCGTCACCATCGCGGCCGCATCCACCTGCCCTTCCGCGATCAGGCGCAATGAGCTTGCGAATTCGTCCGGCGTGTAGCCGAGCACGTACTGGACGCTCAGCTCCTTCATGATGCCGAGCATGGGCTCGCTTCTGTCGGCTTCCATGCAGACGCCGACCACGACGATGCGTGCATCGCGCGGCGCGCCTTCGAACACCTGTTGCAGCAGGCCGGGCACGCCGACACATTCGAAGATGACCGCGGGCTTCAGCGCCGGCAGCATGGCCCGAAACGGCGGCCGTGCCGCCTTCTCCGCCTCCGACATCTGCGCGTGCTCGGCCCAGGTCGCATAGGGCTGCGATACCTTGGGATCGACGACGACGTCCGCGCCCAGCTTCGCCGCGAGCGCGCGCCGGGCCGGCGAATAGTCCGCGGCGACGATCGGATGCAGGCCCCTAAGTTTCAGCGCGGCGATCACCGCGAGGCCGACCGGGCCGCAGCCGATCACGAGCGGCACCTCGCCGCCGCTGATATTGGCTTTCGCCACGGCGTGGACGCCGACCGCCAGCGGCTCGGTGAGCGCGGCATGCTCGGGCGCAAGCCCGTTGGGCACCTCAAGCAGCAGCGCTTCGCTGAGCAGCATCGCCTCGGCATAGCCGCCGACATTGTCGTTGGAATAGCCGATGCCCTCGATGCCCTCAGGCGTCAGCAGCGCCGGCAGCGAGCAGACGCGGGTGCCGGGCTTGAGCTTGCGTTCGGTGCCGGTGCCGTAGTCGACGATTTCGCAGCAGAACTCGTGGCCGAACACGACGTCACGGGAGAGGTCCATCGGCTTGCGCCCGACCTTCCGTGCCATCTCCACCATGCGATGGGCGTGCTGGCGCGCGTGCAGGTCGGAGCCGCAGATGCCGCAGGCGAGCGTCCTGACCAGCACCTGGCCGGGCCCCGGCTTCGGCTCGGCGATCCGGTCGACGACGATCTCTCCGTTCCTGAAAATCGCGGCCCGCATCCGGCTCCTCCCATATTGTTTGGAGCGCTGATACCACAAAGCACGAGGAGCGAACTTGCGTCAGGCGTTCGGGGAACGCTCCTCCAGCACCAGGAGCTGGGCGCGGCGGACACGCTCGCGATGGGCGATGTAGAGGCCGCTGGCGACGATGAAGGCCGCGCCGGTGATGGTGAAGACATCGGGCACTTCGCCGAAGATGAAGAAGCCCAGAATGCTGACCCAGAGCAGCTGCGTGTAGGAGAACGGCGCCAGCACCGAGGCGTCACCGTAGCGATAGGCGAGCACGACGATCCACTGGCCCGCGGTCGAGGCGACGCCGATGAAGATGCCGAGCGCGATCGCGGTCCAGGATGGCGTAACCCAGACGAACGGCACCAGCGCGGTCAGGATCGCAAGGCCCGTCAGCGAGGAATAGGCCATGGTGGTGACGACGGCTTCCCGCCCGCTCATCATGCGCGTCAGGATCAGCGTGCCGGCCCAGCACGCGGCTGAGACCAACGGAAAGACTGCGGCGGGGTGAAATGCGCTGGTGCCCGGACGCAGAATGATCAGCACGCCAATGAGGCCGAGCGCGGTCGCGAGCCAGCGGCGCATGCCGACCTTCTCGCCGAGGAAGACGATCGAGAGCGCAGTGACGAACAGCGGCGCAACGAAGCCGGTGGCCGATGCCTCCGCGATCGGCAGGAAGCCGAGACCCGTGATGAAGAACAGCGAGGAACCGAGCAGCGCCGCCCCGCGCATCACGTGCAGGCCGGGACGCTTGGTCCGCATCGCAAAGAACGGCGAGGCCGGCAGCATCACCGGCGTGAACAGCAGCGTGAAGGTGAGGAAGCGGATCCAAGTGATCTCGATCGACGGCAGGCTGGTCGAGAGATATTTCGCAGTGACGTCGGAGCAGCCGAGAAACACCGTCGAGAGCAGGATCAGCGCAATGCCCTTGAATGGATGATCGACGCGCGCAGGCGCGCGGCGAGCCTGCTGCTTCTTCTCCGGTGCGGGCATGGGAATACTGTCGAGCCTTGCGGCTGCGGCGGGCGGCGGTGTCACGGCTGGAACCCGGGCAAAATGCGAATCGAGAACGGCCGTAAAAAACGACAAATGCGCCCCGTTCACAACTTCCGAAAACAGGATGCCGATATGCGCGGGCCGCCGCGCGCGTCAATGCTCCGTTAATATTGCCAATTGTGCACTACAGCATGGGAAGGCTACGCGGCTTCGGCCCGCGGGGAAACGCCGCGTCCAGCGCGGCAATCTCGTCCTTCGTCAGCACGAGGTCGCCTGCCGCCGCATTCTCGGCGGCATGTTCCGCAGACGAGGCCTTCGGTATCGCGAACACCGTAGTCGCACGGGTGAGAAAGCTCAGCGCGACCTGACGCGGTGTCGCGCGACGCGTCTCCGCGATGCGCGCGAGCACCGCGCCGCCCTTGCTGCTGCTCGCCGGGAAATCGTCATGGCCGAACGGCGAGTAGGCGACGACGGCGACATTGTGCCGTTCGCACCACGGGATCACCGCATGCTCGATCGCGCGTTCTTTCAGGTGATAGAGCACCTGGTTGCAGGCGATCCGGCCCTCGCCTGCGACTTCGAGAATCTCGTCGAGATCGTCGGCATCGAAATTGGAGACGCCCCAGGATTTGATCTTGCCTGATTTCACCAGCTCCTCGAACGCAGCGACGGTGTCCTCGAGCGGATAGGAGCCGCGCCAGTGCAAGAGATAGCAGTCGAGCCGGTCGGTCTTCAGTCGCTTCAGCGAACGCTCGCAGGCGGTGATGGTGCCGCGGCGCGAGGCGTTGCTCGGCAGCACTTTTGAAACGAGAAACACTTCATCGCGACGGCCCGCAATCGCATCCGCAATGACGAGCTCGGCATCGCCGTACATCTCGGCGGTGTCGATATGGGTCATGCCGAGATCGAGCCCGCGCTGAAGCGCCGCGATCGCGCGCTTGCGATCGCCGTGGTCGAGATACCAGGTGCCCTGCCCGATCACGGAGACGTTGGCGCCGGTCCGGCCGAAGGGATGTGTGTTCATGGTCGCTCCGATCTCCGCTGTCTTTCCTCCCTCTCCCCGTTCTTACGGGGAGAGGGTCGGGGTGAGGGGCTGCTTCCGCAGATTCGCTGGCAGTTGGACTCGCGGAGACTCCCCCTCACCCGGAATTTGCACTCGCAAATTCCGGCCTCTCCCCGCAGGCGGGGAGAGGCGAAGAAACTAGAGCCCGCCGATATCCGCTACCAGCACGCTGCCGGTCGCAGACTCCGTGATATAGAGCCGATCCTTGTTTTCACCACCGATCGCGACATTGGTGCAGTTCGGCCCGGCGCACGACTTGATCCGCGCGATCAGTTCCCCGTTCGGCGCGAACACGAAGACATGGCCGAGCGAGGCATGACCGACGAACAGGCGGCCTTTGGCATCCATGGTCATGCCGTCAGGACCGCTGGTGCCGAACAGCGAGCAGAAACGGCCGACCTTGGACACGCTGCCGTCCTTCATGAACGGCAACCGCCACACCGCGTTGTCGCGCGTCATCGCGACGAACAGCACGGTCTCGGTCGGGTCGAGCACGAGGCCATTCGGACTGATGCCGGTGTCGATCAGGCAATCGAGCCGGCCGTTCGACGCAAGTCGATAGACCCGACCGCTGGGGTCGTGCAGGCCGGTCTGGCCCTGATCGGTGAAATAGACGTCGCCGTTGCTGGCGAGGTGGAGATCGTTGCAGCCGCGGAACGATTCCGAATTGCGCGCCGTCAGCACCGGCTTGATCCGCCCGGCCTTTGCATCGAGTTCCATGAGGCCGTGCATGTAGTCGGCGACCAGGATGCAGCCGTCGGATGCGATCTTCAGCCCGTTCGGCCAGCCCTCGTATTCGATGACCTGCGACCACTCGCCGTCACGCGCGATACGAAAGATGCGGCCGAAGGGAATGTCGACGATGTAGAGGTTGCCATCCTTGTCGAATGAAGGACCTTCGATGAAGCTGTCGGTGGCAATGCCCGGCCGGTTGGCGTCGGCCCAATCGGTCCGCTCGCCCTTGCGGCGGAACTTGTCGGGCATGGCGGAGAAGATCGCGGTCTCGATCAGGCGCGGCGGCGTTTCCAGGTACATGATTGTTGTTGTGTTTGTTGAGGGGAGCGCGGCAGCATAGGGCACAATCGAGGGCGCGTCGATTGGCGCGGGGGCATGGGCGCCCCGCCCTCACTGTCATTCCCCGCGAAAGCGGGGAATCCAGTACGCCGCGGCTTCTCCGTATCTCTCGCTGTCTCTGGAATACTGGATCGCCCGGTCAAGCCGGGCGATGACAACGGAGTCTGCAGCGACTGAGAACGTCCTCCCTACCCCGCCGCGCTCGCGACCTTCGCCTGCTGTGCAGGCACTTCCGTCGTCGCGATCAACCGCTTCAGCTCGGGGATGCAGGAGCCGCAATTGGTGCCGGCCTTGAGCCTGGCGCCGATCTCGGCGGCGGTGCGTGCACCGCCAGCGATGGTGTCGCAGATGGTGCCGCGGCCGACGCCGAAGCAGGCGCAGACGATCGGGCCGGTCGAAGCGGCGCCCTCTATCGACTTGCCGGACAGCAGCATACGGCGCTGCTCGTCGGTCACCTGGTCGGCGGCGAATGCGCTTTTCACCACCTCCCAATCGCCGGCGTCGTGAGCGGGTCCGACGAACAGGCAGGTCTCGATGCGCTCGCCCGCGAACGAGGCGGCGCGATAGACCCCGCCGCCGAAGTCGCGGTACTCGGCAACGTCCTCGCCCGCGACGTTCTCGAGCCAGGCGGGCCAGCGCGAAAGATCGCCGTTGTCCGCGAAGAGATAGCCGAAGCCGCCGGCGACCGTGACGCGGGTCCACAACAGGTTCTCCGGCAGGTCGATCTGGTTTCGCGACAGCGCGAAGCCGCGGAAGACGAATTCGTTAGGAGCGATCGCCGCCGGCGTCGCCTTGGCCTCCGGCTGGCCCGAGAACGGATCGGTGAAGGACTGCACCAGCGCGCCGACGCGGCCGTGCGAGGTGTTCATCGCGCTCCAGTGGATCGGCACGAACAGGGTGCCGCGCTGCTGCCGGTCGCTGACGACGGCCTTCAGGATGCACTTGCCATAATCGGTGGTGATGCGGGCATAGCTGTCATGGGCGATGCCGTATTTGCTGGCGTCATCGGGATGAATCTCGACGAAGGGCTCCGGCAAATGCGCGCCCAGCCGCTGGCTGAGCCCCGTGCGTGTCATGGTGTGCCACTGGTCGCGGATGCGCCCGGTGTTGAGCCGCAGGGGGCGCGACGGTCCGGTCTCGGCGCGCAGCGCCGGCACTTCCGGCGCGACGAAGCGGCCCTTGCCGTCATTGGTGAAGAACCCGCCGCTCGCAAAGAAGCGCTCGCCGGGCGTCTGCCCCTCGCGCGCGGGCCATTGCACCGGCTCCAAGGCGTCGAACGCTTCGTCGGACACCGAACTCAGCGCGCCGATATCGAAATCGCGGCTGCCATTGTTCTCGAAGGCCGAGAGTGCGGCATGCTCGCGAAAGATGTCGGCGGCGGATTTGTAGTTGAAGCTGTCGCCGAAACCGAAACGTTTTGCGATCTCGCTGAGAATCCACCAATCGGGGCGCGCCTCGCCGGGCGCAGGCAGGAAGGCGCGCTGGCGCGAGATACGCCGCTCGGAATTGGTCACGGTGCCCGACTTCTCGCCCCAGGCCAGCGCCGGCAGCAACACATGCGGGCCGGCCGCGACGGTGTCGTTGGAGAGCACGTTCTCGGAGACCACGAACAGCTCGAGCTTCTTCAGGGCATCGCGGACCATGTCGGCATCGGGCAGCGACACCGCGGGGTTGGTACCCATCACCCAGAGCGCCTTGATCTCGCCGCGGTTGATGGCCTCGAACAATTGCACCGCCTTCAGCCCCTCATGGGTGGCGATGCGCGGCGCCTTCCAGAACCGCCTGACGCGATCGATGTCGGGCGGCGTGAAACCCATATGGGCGGCAAGCATATTGGCGAGGCCGCCGACCTCACGACCGCCCATCGCGTTGGGCTGGCCGGTGAGCGAGAACGGCGAGGCACCGGGCTTGCCGATGCGCCCCGTCGCAAGATGGCAATTCAGGATGGCGTTGACCTTGTCGGTGCCCTGCGCCGACTGGTTGACCCCTTGCGAATAGAGCGTGACGACCTTCTCGGTGTCACGGAACATCCTGAAGAAGGTGGCGACGTCCTGCTCGGAGAGGCCCGTGGCAAGCGCCGTCGCAGTGACACTGCCGGCGATGTTGCGCGCACGCGCCAGCGCGTCGTCGTATCCGCTGGTGTTCTGCGCGATGTAGTCCCGATCCAACGCACCATTGTCGGCCAGATGCACGAGGAGGCCGGAGAACAGCGCCGTGTCGGTGCCGGGCTTGAGACCGAGGAAGAGATCGACATCACCGGCGGTGTCGGTACGGCGCGGGTCGATCACGACCATGCGCGCGCCGCGCTCCTGCCGATTCTTCAACATGCGCTGGAACAGCACGGGATGGCACCAGGCCGCATTCGAGCCGACGAAGACGAGCAGGTCGGCCTGGTCGAGATCCTCGTAGCAGCCGGGCACGGTGTCGGCGCCGAAGGCGCGGCGATGGCCCGCGACCGAGGAGGACATGCAGAGCCGCGAATTGGTGTCGACATTCGCCGTTCCGACAAACCCCTTCATCAGCTTGTTGGCAACGTAATAGTCCTCGGTGAGGAGCTGGCCGGAGAGATAGAAGGCGACTGCGTCCGCGCCGTCGCGCGCCACGATGTGCTTCATGCGATGGGCGACGTGGTCGAGCGCATCGCTCCAGGCGACCCGCTCGAGCACGCCCTTGCAGCGGATCATCGGATACAGCAGCCGACCTTCGGGGCCGACGGTCTCGCCGAGCGCCGAGCCCTTGGAGCACAGCCGGCCGAAATTGGCGGGATGATCGGGATCGCCCGCGATCGCCGCACCGCCCTTGCCGTCGGGCGTCGCGAGCACGCCGCAGCCGACGCCGCAATAGGGGCACGTCGTCTTGGTGGTGCGGAGCGCGGGATCGATCGCCGTCATCGTCAAACAGCCTTGTCAAGCAGCCTTGGAGGGGTGCGCCAGCGCGCGGCCGAACATCATGTCGGTGCGGATCGCCGCAACCTTGTCGCGATTGCGGATCAGCTCGAGGTACCAGAGCGCATCGACGGTATCGCCGATCAGCACGGCGCCGGTGAGCCGGCCGTCGGCGATCACGAGCTTCTTGTAGGTGCCGCGGCTGCGGTCCGACAGCACGAGGCTCTCGCTGCTCTCCCCGCCCATGAAGTCGCCGGCGGAGAACACGCTGACGCCGGAGACCTTCAGATTGGTCGAGACCACGCTGCCCTGATAGGCGGCGGGGCGGCCGGAAAGATGCCTCGCCAGCACGCGCGCCTGCTCATAAGCGGGTTCGACAAGGCCATAGCAGGTGCCGCGATGCTCGGCGCATTCGCCGAGCGCGAAGATGTCGGACGAGGAGGTCTGCATCACGTCGTTGACGACGACGCCGCGATTGACCGTGATCCCCGCCTCTTTCGCCAGCACGACGTTCGGCTTGATTCCGGCCGCGAAAATCACGGCGTCGGCCTCGATGCGGCTGCCGTCGGCGAGCTCGACGGCCTCGACCTGACCGTCGCCATGAATGCACTTCGTGCTGGCGTTGAGCAGGATGCGGATGCCCTTGCGCTCGACCAGCGTCTTGAGCAGGTCGGCGGCGGGCGGATCGAGCTGGCGCTCCATCAGCCGGTCCATCAGATGCAGCAGCGTAACGGGGGCACCGGCCTTGGCAAGGCCGTAGGCCGCCTCGAGCCCGAGCAGGCCGCCGCCGACCACCACGACGCGCTTCTTCGCCGCGGCCAGCGTCAGCAGCAGGTCGACGTCGCGGGTGTCGCGAAAGGTGTGCACGCCGGCGAGATCGGCCCCCGGCACGTTGAGCCGCAGCGGCGTCGATCCCGTGGCGAGGACGAGCTTGGAGTATTCCATGCTCTCCTCGCCTTCGATCTTCAGCTCGCGGCGGCCGGTGTCGATCTCGGTGACGCGATAGCCGTAGCGCACCGTGACGCCGCGATGGCGCCACCAGTCGGCCGGCCGCAGCTCGATCTCGTGCGAGCCGGTCTCGCCGGCCAGCACGGAGGAGAGCAACACGCGGTTGTAAGCGAGCCGCGGCTCTTCGCCGATCACGGCCACGGCGTAGCGGCCGAGCGCGGTCTTCGCGAGCTCGTCGACCAGACGCGCGGCCGCCATACCGTTACCGACGATGACCAGCGGTTCACTCACGAGGCATCTCCTATTCGGCGGCCTGCGCTTGTGCGCCATAGGCCTCGGATATCATGTAGCCGGACAGCACGCCGTAGGCGTCGGTCCAGGCCGTGGCGAGCTCGGGCGTCCAGGCTTCGCCAAGACCCTTCTCCAGGGTCCACAGCAAGGTCGCGCCGACCACAGGGTAGTGCTCGGCCTTGGCGCCGTAGGCGACGTGACGCTTGGCGAGGGCGGAGGCCGCGGGAAGAATCGACTCCAGGTTCGACAGGCCGCCGACCACGGCGGCGAGCATGCCCATCAGCTTCTTGCGCTGCTCGGTCATGTCCCCGGGAAACATCGCACGCACGGACGGCGCCACCTCGAACAGGCGATCGTAGAACAACACCGCGGCCTGCTCCGATATCGGCGCGACCTTGGCGAAACTCTGCTGAATGAGGGCGATCTGCTCTGGCGTCATGATGTTCTCCTGTCTGTTTCGGTCTGCCTTCGTCCGCGCCATTGCGGAAAAAGTTCATGGGTCAAACGTCATCAGAGAGACTCCTCCCCGCGTACGGGGAGAAGCGACATTCGTGCCAAGTGATCACGCTCAGACCCGCGCTTCGGCGAGGCTTGGCGCGCCTTCACCCTGCGGGCTGCGACGTAGGTAGAACCACCAGGTCAGAGCGAGGCAGGAGGCATAAAAGGCGAGGTAGATCGCGAGCGCGAGCTGCGGCCCTCCGGTCATGGCGATCGACTTGCCGAAACCGCTCGGGATCAGATAGCCGCCGACGGCACCGATCGCGCCGATGAAGCCGACAGCAGCGCCGCTTTCGATGCTCGCGGTCTTCAGCGCGGCCGCACGTGCGCCATCGCCCTTGCCGCGCACCTTGAACAGGTTCTCCTCGCGGAAGATCGAGGGGATCATGCGGTAGGTCGAGCCGTTGCCGATGCCCGTCGTCACGAACAGGATCAGGAACATCGACAAGAAGCCGATGAAATCCTTCTGCCCGACGAAGTAGAGCACGCCGACCGTGGCGCCCGCCATCGCGATGAAGTTCCAGAAGGTGATGATGGAGCCGCCGACCCGGTCTGCGAGCCAGCCGCCGAGCGGACGCGACAGCGAGCCGACCAGCGGGCCGAGGAAGGCGATCGAGATCGTCACGGTGGGGAATTGCGTCTTGATCAGAAGCGGAAACGCCGCGGAATAGCCGATGAAGGACCCGAACGTGCCGATGTAGAGATACGCCATGATCCAGGTGTGCTTGCGCTTGACGACCGCAAGCTGGTTCTTCACCGACGATTTCGCCGTGGTGAGATTGTTCATGAAGAACACCGCGCCGAACACCGCGATCGCGATCGGCAGCACCCACATGAGTCCGGCATTCTGCAGGAAGATGCCGTCGACGGGCGTTGCCTGGAACAGGTTGAAGATAGCGAACGTCATCAGGATCGGGGTCAAGAGCTGCACGCTGGAGACACCGATATTGCCGCCGGCCGCGTTGAGGCCGAGCGCCCATCCCTTCATTCGGTCGGGGAAGAAGAAGGAGATGTTGGTCATGCTGGAGGCGAAATTGCCGCCGCCGAGACCCGCGGTCGAGGCGACCAGCAGCATCAGCCAGAACGGCGTGTCGGGCTGGCTCACGAAATAGGCGAGCGACAAGGTCGGAATGAACAGGATCGCCGCGCTGAAGATGGTCCAGTTGCGGCCGCCGAACGTCGTCACCGCGAAGGTATAGGGAAAGCGCATCAAGGCGCCGATCAGCCCCGGCACGGCGACCAGTTGGAACAGCTGGTCGGTGGTGTAGTGGAAGCCGGCCTGCGGCAGCTTGGTCGTGACGATGCTCCAGATCAGCCAGACCGAGAAGCCGATATGTTCGGCTACGATCGACCAGATCAGGTTGCGCCGCGCGATCGTCTTGCCGGTCGTGTTCCAGAACGCCTCATCCTCGGGGCGCCAGTCAGAAATCCAAGTGGGACTCTTCGTCATTGCATATCCCTTCCAGTCTCACCGCTGCGTCGTTGCAGGCTCAGCCTCCAGACAGGGAGGCGCGCTCCGAGGCTTCACCCCGGTGGCGAGTTCACGATGCTGATTGATGATGTTGAGGGACGTCGTCGTTGGCGTCGCGCAAATGCGCTTCAATTTCCGTGCCAGTTGCGCGCATGCTGGAAACGCAGGGATTTCAGGATGTTGTTCGTCTCGCCCGAAACGTTCGCAGCGCTTATTCGCACGCTTGGTTTGCGATTCGCTCAATCCTTGTGCGACGCACAAGGATTGAGCGAGGTGACGATTATTTGGGCGCGCACGTGTCGTCGCGCTGAACTCTTCGTTTACGCGGCCTCGACGAAGCGGTGGCGCTCGTAGAGGAATTCGAGCACGCGCTGGCGGCACTTCAGATAGGTGGTGTTGGTCGCGAGTTCGAGCCGCTTGCGCGGCCGCGCCAGCGGCACCTCCAGCACCTCGCCGATGCGCGCGCTCGGACCGTTCGTCATCATCACGATGCGGTCGGACAGCAACACGGCTTCGTCGACGTCGTGGGTGATCATCAGGATGGTGTTGCCGAGCTTTTGATGCAGCGCCATCACCGAGTCCTGCAAATGCGCGCGGGTCAGCGCGTCGAGCGCGCCGAACGGCTCGTCCAGCAGCAGCACCTTCGGTTCCATGGCGAGCGCCCGCGCGATGCCGACGCGCTGCTTCATGCCGCCGGAGATCTCCGAAGGACGCTTGTCCCTGGCATGGGCCATCTGCACCAGGTTGAGATTGTGCATCACCCAGGCGTCGCGCTCGGCACGGGACTTGGTCCTGGCAAAGACCTTGTCGACGCCGAGCCTGACGTTCTCGTAGACGGTCAGCCACGGCAGCAGGCTGTGGTTCTGGAACACCACGGCGCGGTCGGGCCCCGGCGAGTTCACCTCGCGGTTTTCCAGCAGCACGCCGCCCGTGGTGGCGCCGGTCAGCCCTGCGATGATGTTGAGCAGGGTCGACTTGCCGCAGCCGGAATGGCCGATGATCGAAACGTACTCGCCCTTCTCGATCGTGAGGTTGATGTCCTTCAGCACCTCCGTGGTGGCGGCGCCGCGGGTGAAGGCCTTGTCGATGTGGTCGAGCTTCAGATAAGCGGTCATGTCCCCTCTCCTCAGTTCTGCGCGGTACCGTGGGTGACGAACTTGCCGAGCCCCGCGATCAGGCGATCCAGCACGAAGCCGATGATGCCGACATAGAACAGCGCCAGGATGATCTCGCTGATATGCGAGGAGTTCCAGGCGTCCCAGATGAAGAAGCCGATGCCGACGCCGCCGATCAGCATTTCCGCCGCGACGATCGCAAGCCACGACAGGCCGATGCCGATGCGAAGGCCGGTGAAGATGTAGGGCGCCGCCGCCGGGATCATGATCTTTGCGAAGAATTCGAGCGGATTGAGCTGCACCACCGCGGCGACGTTGCGATAGTCCTGCGGGATGTTGCGGATGCCGACCGCGGTGTTGATGATGATCGGCCAGATCGACGTGATGAAGATGACGAAGATCGCCGAAGGCTGGCCGTCGCGGAAGGCCGCGAGCGAGAGCGGCAGCCAGGCCAGCGGCGGAATCGTGCGCAGCACCTGGAAGAGCGGATCGAGCCCGCGCATCGCCCAGACCGACTGCCCGACCAGCACGCCGAGCCCGATGCCGGCAATGGCCGACAGCGAGTAGCCGAAGGCTACGCGCTGGAGGCTGGCGGACAGATGCCAGAACAGCCCCTTGTCGATGCCTCCGTTGTCGAAGAACGGATCGAAGATCAGCTCCTTGGTATCACTGAAAACTTTCGACGGCGGCGGCAGCGCCGAGCCGGCGCGGCGGCAGATCAGCTCCCATATCAGCGTCAGCAGCGTGATCACGACCAGCGGCGGAATCACGCGCACGGCCGTCTCCCGGACCATGCGAGCGTAAACCTCAGTTCGCGGGGGACGCTTCGGCGTCAGCGCGACGACTGGCGCAACCGTTGCGGCGGGCGTCGCGGTCTCAACCTCGATCTTGGTGGCAGTCATGTTCATCGCAATATCTCTCCGGCTCCAAGGGACGATGCGGCCGCCCGAAGGCGGCCGCTGGCTCCATCAGACTTCGACGCGCTTGATCGCGAGCGACTTCAGATAGGCGGCCGGATTTTCCGGATCGAACACCTTGCCGTCGAAGAAGGTCTCCTTGCCGCGCGAGGTGGAGGTCGGGATGTCCGAGGCCGAAACTCCGAGGGTCTTGGCCGCGTCCTTCCAGAGGTCCTCGCGGTTGACCTTGGCAATCAGCGCCTTGGTGTCGAAGCCGGCTTCGTATTTGCCCCAGCGGATGTCCTCGGTCATGAACCAGAGATCGTGGCTCTGGAACGGATAGGAGGCATGATCCTTCCAGAAGCGCATCTGCTGCGGTGAGTTGTCGACGACGCGACCTGTGCCGTAGTCGAACTTGCCCTTCATGCGGTCGGTGATGTCCTCGACCGGGCAATTGATCCATTGACGCTTGGCGCAGATCACCGCGGCTTCCTCGCGGTTTTCCATCTTCTCGGCCCATTGCTGCGCTTCCATCACTGCCATTAGCAGCGCCTTCGCTGCCTTCGGATATTTGTCGACCCAGGCCGCGCGCATGCCGAACGACTTTTCGGGATGCTTGTCCCAGAGCTCACCGGTGGTGATCGCGGTGTAGCCGATGTTCTGGTGGATGAGCTGCAGATTCCACGGCTCGCAGACGCAGAAGCAGTCCATGGTGCCAACTTTCATATTGGCCACCATCTGTGCCGGCGGAACCACGATGGTTTCGATATCCTTGT
Organism: Bradyrhizobium sp. R2.2-H; assembly: GCF_004346455.1. Lineage (NCBI taxonomy): Bacteria > Pseudomonadati > Pseudomonadota > Alphaproteobacteria > Hyphomicrobiales > Nitrobacteraceae > Bradyrhizobium > Bradyrhizobium sp. R2.2-H. The sequence continues at coordinate 553,384 of NZ_SMBR01000001.1, read as the reverse complement.
CCGGATCGATGCCGCCAGCGGCGAGCCAATAGCGAATCCAGAGGTCATGTGTGCCGCCGGGAAAGGTCATCGCCGCCTTCACCGCTTTGCCTGACGTCTTCTTCTTCTCGAGTGCCGGCTTGAAGGGCGCGGTATCCACGCCGATCTTGAGATCGGCATATTCCTTGGCGACCGAGATGCACTGACCGTTCAGGTTGAGGCGCGCCAGGATGTACATCGGCGTCGGCTGGTTGTTCTGCGTCACCTTGCCGGCCGAGATCAGGTACGGCATCGGGGTCAGAATGTGCGCGCCGTCGATGCCGTTGCCTTCTGAGCCGAGCACGAGGTTGTCGCGCGTGGTGCCCCACGAGGCCTGCTTCTGCACCTCGACATCGGGCATGCCATATTTGGCGAAGAAGCCCTTCTCCTTGGCAACGAACAGCGGCGTTGCGTCGGTGAGTGCGATGAAGCCGAGCTTGGCACCCTTGACCTCAGGGCCTGCGTCCTGCGCGAAGGCGCCGGCGGGGAAATTCATTTTTGCGGCAGCGAGAAGTGCGGCGGTCGCGCCGGTGGCCTTCAACAATTGACGGCGGTTGATGCCAGTCTCGGAGGGCCGGCGAATGCGCTTGGTCATAGGCTGTGTCGTCCTTTGCGTCTTTGCGGAATGATTTGCGGCTGTGTGCGCGAGCAGCCCGTCCGTCCGGTGGCGCCGAATTTGGCGCATGCAAACGCGACGGGGATGACCCCCGTCTGGTGGCGTCAGCAAATCGGATGAGAATTCTCGCGGGACGGCTTCAATGGCGTCGGCTGGAACTATTCAAGCTTCATGCCAAGCCCGACGCCATGAAAATAGTAAACAAATCAATATATTACATCGTAAGCGACAGACTGTCGCAGAGCGGTTCCGCATGCGAAATTTGCGACCTGCACATTGCTTGTGCGACGCACAAAGCTTGTGCAGCAATTCAATCAGGATCTGCAAGAGCGTCAGCAGCAGGCCGGCGACACCTTCCTGCTGACGACGGACGATGACTACGAGTTCATCGATGCACGTTTCATCATGAGCGCAACCCACGAGCACGCCCGGCTCGACGGGACGGCGACGGCGGTCGTGGAGAAAGCTGCGCTAGAACAACGGATCCGCCTCACGCCGGCTCGGTCGCCTTCACCCCCAGCGGCTTCGGCGCCATGCCGCCGCCCGGCTTGAGGTGGAATTCGTAGCTCATCAGGTGCCAACGCCCGCTCGTCTTGGTGCCGTCAGGCATCGCAGCATCGTTGCGCGGCTCGACCTTGGCGACGAGGTCGTCCTTGACGCCGAACACGACGTCCGAGTCCAGATATTTGTCGCCGCCGATAAAGACGTGGGTGATCAGCGGTTCATGGCCCTTCGCATTGACCAGGAAGTGCACATGCGCCGGGCGCATCGGGTGGCGACCCGTCTGCACGATCATCTCGCCGACCGGCCCGTCGGTCGGGATCGGGTAGCTGCACGGCAGGATAGTGCGGAAGAAGAAGCGGCCGTCGCTGTCCGTGATGAAGCGCGCCCGTGCCGAGGCACCGACCTCGTCATAGTTCGGTTTCTGGGAGTCGTAGAAGCCGTCATCGTCGGCATGCCAGACATCGACGGGAACGCCCGCGAGCGGCTTGCCCTTGAGATCGGTGACGCGGCTTTGCACGAACATCCGTTCGCCGGTCTCGTTGTTCGGCGAGATGTCGGTGCCATGCGCGGTCACCTTGTGCTCGCCGACATAGAACGGACCGAGCACTGTCGTTTGGGTCGCGCCCTCGCGGTCGCGGTGGTTGACGGCGTCGACCAGCATGGAGACGCCGAGCACGTCGGACAACAGGATGAACTCCTGGCGCGTGTCGGTGCATTTCTGCCCCGTCCGGGTCAGGAAATCGATGGCGTATTCCCATTCCTCGAAGGTCAGGCCGGACTTGCTCACGTAATCGTGCAGCGACTTCACCAATTCCTGCAGCAGGAATTTTGCGCGCGTATCAGGCGTCTGGTCGAAGCTCCGAACGACGGCTTCGGTGAGTTCGGTCTCGTTGAACTGCGTCATGATGCGTTGCCCTCGCGTTTTTCTCGCTGGCCCGGGCGGGCTCCCTGGAGGCGTTCCGAAGCCGAGCCTACACCAGTCGGCCCGGCCGCGTTAAGCGCAACCGACTTGGAATGGGGCCGCCATTTCGGTATCAACTTTCCGACAAAACGCCCCGGAGGAACTGATGCTCGCCCCCACCCCCGCCTCGCCCGAATCCGTCGGCATGTCCAAGGCCGCGCTCGACCGCGTCGATGCCCATCTGAAGAACCGGTACATCGATGCCGGCCGCTTCCCGGGGACCCAGCTTCTCGTCTACCGCCGTGGCAAGATCGCTCACAGCTCGGTGCAGGGCTTTGCCGACGTCGAACGCAAGGCGCCGGTGAAGGACGACACGATCTACCGGATCTATTCCATGACCAAGCCGCTCACCAGCGTCGCCTTCATGATGCTGGTCGAGCAGGGCCTCGTCGCGATCGACGAGCCCGTCGCCAAGTACATTCCGGAATGGAAGGATCTCGGCGTCTTCGTCGCCGGCACCTACCCGGCCTTCCTGACCCGGCCGCCCTCCCGGCCGATGCTGATCGTCGACCTGCTGCGCCACACCTCCGGCCTCACCTACGGCTTCCAGCAGCGCTCCAATGTCGATGCCGCCTATCGCAGCGAGAAGATCGGTGAGGTCGAGAAGTCAGGCACGCTCCAGACCATGATCGAGGGATTGGCAAAGATCCCGCTCGAATTCTCGCCGGGCGAATCCTGGAACTACTCCGTCTCAACCGACGTGATCGGCTACCTCGTCGGCAAGATCTCGGGGATGCCTTTCGAGCAGTTTCTCAAGCAGCGGATTCTCGATCCGCTCGGCATGACCGACACCGATTTCCAAGTGCCGGCCTCGAAGGCGCATCGCTTCGCCGCCTGCTACTCCGCGGACCCCGGCGGCGGCATGACCTTCCATGCCGGACAACGCCGCGAGGGCCTCACTCTTCAGGACGATCCGACGACGAGCTCGTTCCTGTCACCGCCCTCCTTCGTATCCGGAGGCGGCGGCCTCTGCTCCACGGTCGCCGATTATCTCACTTTCTGCCGCGCGCTGCTCAACGGTGGGGCGGTTGGCGGCGTCAGGCTGATCGGGCCGAAGACGCTGGCGCTGATGACGACGAACCACATCCCGGGCGGACGCGCGCTGCCGGAGGTGTCGCGCTCGCTGTTCTCCGAAGCCACCTATAACGGCATCGGCTTCGGCCTCGGCTTCGCCGTCACCATGCGCCCGGCCGAGACGCTGATTGCCGGCAGCCCGGGCGAGTACAATTGGGGCGGCGCGGCCACGACCTCGTTCTGGATCGATCCGGCCGAGGAGCTGATCACGATCTTCATGACGCAGGTGCTGCCGTCGAGCGCCTATCCGATCCGCCGCGAGCTGCGCAGCATGGTCTACGCCGCCATCACCGAGAGCAATCTGTAACCAATCGCGGCCGATCCCGCGGCCGCCCGCCGCGGGATCGCATTCAGAAGCTCATTTGCAGGCGCTCATTTCAGCATCTCCGGCACGATCAGACGCGGCAGGAACAGCGATACGCTGGGCCAGACGATGACAGCGGCCAGCACGAGCAGCATCGGGATCAGCATGATCACCGTGTCCTTCAGGGCATAGCGCAGCCGCACGCCGGCGATCGAGCAGGCGATCATCAGACACAGGCCGTAGGGTGGCGTCACCAGTCCGAAGGCGAGCGATACGATGGAGATGATCGCGAACTGGACCGGATGGAGATCGACCGACTTGGCGAGCGGCTCCAGCACGGTGCCGACGATGATGATCGCCGGGATGGCGTCGAGGAAGCAGCCCACGACCAGAAAGCAGAAGGAGATGAAGAAACCGGCCGCAACAGCGCCCATGCCCCAGGTCGAGACGTTGGCCAGCAGCTCTTGCGGGATCTTGTAGTAGGCGAGCAGCCAGCCGAACGCACTTGCGGTGCCGACACAGAACAGCGCCACGCCGGCAAGGCGCCCGGTGTCGAGCAAGGCCTTGTACAATTCGCGCAGGCCCGTCTCGCGGTAGAAGAACGTCGAGAGCGCCGCGGAATAGAGCACCGCGACGCAGGCGGACTCGGTCGCTGTGAACCAGCCGAGCAGAATGCCGCCGACGACGATGAACGGCGTCATCAGCGCCGGTATCGACCGCCAGATGGCGGATCCCATCTCGACCCAGGTCGATTTCGGATAGGTGGGGTAGCCCCGGCGCACGGCATAGATGTGCACCGTCACCATCTGCGCGCCCGCGATCAGCAGGCCCGGCACGATGCCGGCCAGATACATCGCCGCAATCGAGGTCGAGATCAGCCCACCCCACACGATCATCAGGATCGACGGCGGAATGATCACTGCAAGCACCGCCGACACCGCGGTGATGGCGATGGAGAACGAAAGGTCGTAGCCCTCCTTGTTCTGCGCATCGATGAAGATCTTGGACTGGCTCGCCGCATCGGCGGTGGAGGAGCCCGAGATGCCGGCAAAGAACACCGACAGCACGACGTTGATCTGTGCCAGGGATCCCGGCCAGTGCCCGACCATCGAGCGCGAGAGCGTCACGAGGCGATCGGTGATGCCGCCGATGCTCATCAGGTTCGCCGTCAACAGGAAGAACGGCACCGCCAGCAGTATGAATGAATTGTACGCATTGAAGGTCTCCTGCGCGAGCGTCATCAGCGACAGGTGCGGCTCGATCAGCAGGATCGGCACGCAGGCAAGGCCGAGCGCGAAAGCGACCGGCACGCGCGCGATGAGCAGGCCGATGAAGACCCCGAACAGCAGCATCGCAGCCTGTCCGGCAGAAAGGACGGTGCCGCTCATCTCTGTGCCCCGGCCAGAACGCGCAGTTCATCGATGATCTGTTCACCCGCAAAGACGATCCACGTCAGACCGGCCACCGGCCAGGCGACATGGATCAGCCAGAGCGGCAGATCGGCCAATTCCGACGTTCTGTTCCAGGCAAAACGGGTGAACTCGATGCCGGCGGTTACGAACACCAGCGCCAGCGCCAGCACGCCGAGTCGCGCGAGGATCCGCACCGCGGCCTCCGACCGCCGCGACAGGTCGGGCCACACATCGACCTCGAAATGCTGCGCCTCCCGGATTCCCACCATGGCACCGATCATGATCGTCCAGATGAACAGGAAGCGCGCCATTTCCTCGGTCCAGATGTAGGACGGAATGAACGGCGTGTAGCGCGAGATGATTTGCAGCGTGACCGGAACAACGATGATGCCGACGCAGGCGGCCAGCAGGAATTCGAGCAACTTCGCATAGGCCGCAGTGGCGCGACGCCACAGCGACGGTGTGGGCGGGACGTGCATGTCGGACATTGGGGCTCCGTACGGCGCTCATCCGCCACGTCCGGGCAGGAAGCGGGGGCCTGCCCGGCCGATCGCTGGCGGACGCAAGGATCTCAGACGACGTTGATCTTCTCGAAAATGGCTTCTGCGCCGATCTCCTTGGCGTAGGTGGCCATCACGGGATCGGCGAGCTTCTTCATGGCGTCGCGCTCTTCGAACGGAACGCGCTTGAGCTTGCCGGCCTTCTCGAGCGTGTCGAGCTTGACGACCTCTTCGCTCGACTCCAGCTGGCGGCCGTAGTCGCCGGCCTCCTTGCCGGCCTTCATGATCGCGTCCTGCAAATCCTTCGGCAAGGTCTTCAGCGTCTTCACCGAGAAGCAGATCGGCCGGATCGACACGGCGTGCTGGGTCAGGTTGAGATGCGGGGCCACTTCGTAGAACTTCATCGCCTCGACGCCGGCCGCCTCGTTCTCGCCGGCCGAGATCACCCCGTTCTGGATCGCGTTGTAGATTTCGTTGTAGGCGATCACGGTCGGGCTCATGCCGACGGCCGCAAAGGTCTTCGACCAGATCGGCGCGCCCTGCACTCGGACCTTGAGCCCCTTGAGGTCGGCAAGATTCTTGAGCGGCTTGTTGGCGAAGATGTTGCGGATGCCGCCGCCGGCATAACCGATCAGAACGACCTCGGCCTTGGCGGCGACCTCGTCGGCGATCGGCGCCAGGATGTTGGCTTCGACGACCTTGTTCATGTGATCGATGCCCTTGAACACGAAGGGCGCATCGATGAACGGGGCCGCCTTGGCGAAGGTCGACATGTGAGCCGGGGAGACGATGCCGTAATCGACAGCTTTGCCCTGCGACATGTACTCGAAATACTGCTTCTCGAGGCCGAGCGAGGAGTTCTTGTGCAGGGTGAAATTGACGGGCTTGCCGTAGTATTTCTTCACCAGCTCCTCGAACCGGATCAGCGCCCGGTTGAAGGCATGGTCGTCATTGAACTGGACCGCGCCGTTCAGCGTGATCGGGGCTTGCGCCCTGAGGATCGACGGCATGCCGAGCGTAGCCGCTGCAGTGGTCGCACCGATACCAGCGAGAAATGACCTTCGCTTCATCCGTCTCCCCTCCCTTTGAGGCTCCGCCCCTGTCGCCGGGGCGTGAGCGCAGCCGCTATGCGGCTTGCATTCATGGAGCGTATGAAAAACTACGGCGGGACGGAAGTCATTTCGCTTGGGCTGGACGTCCTCTTCGTCGCAGAGCTCCGCCGGTGCCGCCTGCTGCACTGCCGCGATCGCGATGATCTGACGCCACTCCAGACTGCGTCGCAGCGTCTTTCGCGGGATCGCTCCGGCCGTGAAAATCGTGGCACCGGGCAAGTACTGCCCTTATGGTCCTCCCAAAATCATGATCCGGCGCCGCTGCGCTGGAACCGGGACGCCCACGCTTGTCAAAGCTTACCCTGCCGGTCCGGCTCGCCCTCCTGGTCGCGGGAACGATGTTGCCGCTGATCGTCTTTGCCGTCGGCCTCGCCTATTCCAACTATCGCCAGGATCGCAGCGAGGCAACGCGCCGGGTGCTGGAGACCGTGCGAAGCATGCGCCTCGTACTCGACTCCGAGGTGCAGCGGATGACGGGCGGCTTGCAGGTGCTCGCGCTCAGCGATTCCCTGCAAAGCGGAGATTTCGACGGCTTCCGCCGGCTGGCGGTCGAATTCACGAGCCAGTATGGCGGCGACAGCGTCCTGCTGCTGGCCGACGGATCCGGCCGGCAGCTGTTTTCGACCGTGACGACGGAAACAGCGAGCCTGCCGCCGCGCAACAATCGAGAGATCGTCGAGCGGGTGTTTGCAAGCAAGGCGCCGCAATATTCCGACCTGTTCGTCGGTTCGACCGAGAAACGGCCGATCGTGACCGTGGAAGTTCCCGTGCTTCGCAATGGCGAAGTGGCCTATGCGCTCTCCTTCAGTCCGCCGATCGCGATATTCCAGAAACTGGTCGAGCAGCAGCGGCCAAACGATCAATGGACGGTGTCGCTGCTGGATACCAAGGCTCGCGTGTTCGCGCGTACACCCAACCCTGCCGAGACGTTCGGCAAGCAGGCTTCCGGCGCACTCTACGATGCGATGTCGCACACGCCCGAGGCCGCGCTTTCGACCGTTTCGCTCGACGGCGTCGCGCTATCCTCCGCCTTCACCAGATCGCAGCTGACCGGCTGGACGGTCGTGGCCGGCGTCAGCGAGAGCTCGCTGATCGCGCCGCTCTGGCGCGACATCGCGATCACGAGCCTGATCGGCGGCATCCTGCTGTTGGTCGGCCTCACCTTTGCAGTCAGGATGGCGACCACGATCGCACGCGGCGAGATGCTGCACGATCTCCTGATCGAGGAGCTCAACCATCGCGTCAAGAACACGCTGGCCCTGATGCAGGCGATCGCGGTGCAGACCTTCCGCAGCGCAAGTCGGGACGAGCGGACCAAGTTCGGGGGACGGCTCGGCGCGCTGGCCGAAGCGCATAATCTCCTGAGCCAGGAGAAATGGGCGGGCTCGGAACTCCGGGACGTGATCACCCGCGCGCTCCAGCCGTTCCGGATGAGCAATCACGACCGCATCCGCATGGCCGGCCCGGCCGTGCCGCTGTCGCCGCGGCTCGCCGTGGTGCTGTCGATGATTGTGCACGAGATCGCCACCAACGCCGCGAAATACGGCGCGCTGTCCAACGAGACCGGCCGGGTGACGCTGGACTGGGAAGTCATCGCTGATACGCCGAAGCCGCGACTGCGGCTGATATGGACCGAGACCGGCGGGCCGCCGGTGACGGCGCCGGTGCAGCGCGGCTTCGGCTCGCGCCTGATCGAGCGTAGCGCGCGCGACCAGCTCGACGGTGAGGCAACCGTCGACTTCCTGCCGCGCGGCGTGGTCTGCACGGTGATCTGCACGCTGGACGAGGCGCCCTGATCCATGGCGCAAGCGCAACACGAGCGTCCTGCACGCCCAGACCGGCGCGCCATGCGCGCCGGTCTGGGCCATCGCCAGCAAGGACGGAAACGTTCCAGGCCCGACTGCATCGATGCGCGCGGCGATCGCCGGGCGGGAGATCTAGACCGTCGTAATGCCGTCGATCGGGCTGATATCCCCGACGAAACGCAAGAGATCGGCCATCGTGAATTCGCCCGGCACTTGCGATGGAAGCGTCGGCTTCCAGGTCTTGCCCTTGAGCCACAGGTACGACTGGTGATCGCCGTGGACGAGGCCGATGAAGACCTCGGCGAGCAGCGTCGCGCCGACCGGCCCGAGCCGTTCACCGTTGCCTCGTTGCTCCGCCTCCTTGAGGATGTAGTACCAGAGCGGGGTGTGCTGGTGCAGGCCATGCTTCTTCGCCACGGCACCGTCGCTCCCCTTGGAGATTTCTTCCGGAGACAGTGGATTCTTGATCTTCATGGCCTTGGCGACGTCCTGCCCCGACGGCAATCCCAGCAACACGCCGCGCTTGAGATTGCGGAACGGCAGACTGCCGCCGTCACCGGGCAGTGTGTGGAGTTGCGGCACGATGAAAGGATCGATCTTGCGCGACGGATTGAGCGTCACGCCCGCAGGATTGTTCGGCAGCACTTGGAAGTAGCGGCGCCAATCGATGATCCAGTTGCTCGAAAGCACCGGAAGCGGGAGCGGCGGCGTTATCGGGTTCGGCGCCAGGTCGCCGATGATTCCTCCCGAAAGACCGGTGAATCTGAACAGCAAATCGAGAGTTGCAGGAATACCGCCCGGGCCGGGCGTGAAGATCCTGTTGTGGCTATAGACCTGGCGCACCATGCTGTGGCCGAGACGATAGACCGCCCCTGAGAACTCGACGGGCATGTAGGGAATCTTCTTGAAGCGGTAGAAGCGCCGACCCTGCTCGAGGATCTTTGCGACGATGCCCTTCTCGGTGATCCGCTCCACGAAATCGTGCAGGACCATCCATTGGTAGTGCCAGGTCACGATGCGGCGCGCTTCCTCGAAGATCTCGCCCGCCGGCTTGCCGGACGCCGCGAGCTGATCGCAGACCTTGTTGTGAAACTTCAGCATCGCAAGATGGGTTTGCGCGACGAGAAGGTTCTCGTCGTTGCGGTGATCGCCGATCAGCGCAAACCCCTCCGGATTGCGCGGCAGGTCGTTGCGATGATCGCCGGTGATGGCGTCGACGTTGACGGTCTTGCCGATCAGCAGCTTGGGACCCGGTGTCTTGCCGCTATCGCTCGCCGAATTGCGCGCGTACAAATGGCGGCTTCCGTCGGGACCGAGACCGTAGATGCTGTCGAGATCGAGTGCGGGCGTACGAAAATTCGTCACCGCCGTCGGGTCGGCTTCCTTCTCGCCGAAGGAGGTCAGATCGAGCGTGATGTCATGGTCGATGAATTGCCCGAGATAGGTGAAGCCGGCGGGGACTTTGAGATTGTTTCCCGCGGCGTCGCCGGGGGCGGGATCCTTCATCGCGTCGGCGAGCTCATGCAGCGGACCGTCGTCGACAGCCAGCGGCTCCAGGGTCGGAAACATCCGACCAAACATGCCCGGATCGTCGTGTCCGGAAAGCGTATCCAGAAATTGTCGCGTCGGCTGACGTCCGGCCTTGCCATGACCGGGATGAACATTCACGTCGGTTCCCATCGCTTGCTCCTGCTTCAGAATGCTTAAGGGAGAGGGGCGCCGAAGATGTCGCTTGGTCTAAAATTCTCGTTTCAGTATATGTTCAGAAGAATTGCCCCTCAGGGTGTAGTACAATGAAATATTACTACAGATTGCATTCTGTCGGTGAGTCCCACCGGCGAGGCTTTTTGCCCCACCAACGACACAGGCTTTTGATTGCCTGGAGCTCGAGCAGGAAAGACTAAGGCGCGATCGACGCGCCGGCTCAATCTTCTTTGCGCGTCAGCGTTTGGCTGCGAACCGCGACCAGATCTCGGCGTCCGTGTAGAAGTCCACGCCCCCATCGAGATCTCTCACCAGCCACTCGCCGAGATAGACGATCTGGGTGCCGCTGCGCCGCTCGTGCCGAAGCTCGAATTTTCCATCGGCATCCTTCTGCAGCGAGCAATTCGACTGAACCCAGCTCGGCCACTCCTGCAACGGCTGTCCCAAAAACTGCCAGGCAACCAAAGCAGCGTTGTCCGACAAGGGTTCTATGCGCAGTGTCTTGTTCACGTGATCTCCACCATGCGAGTTGTCCCCCGATGCAACGCCTCGGGACTGGAAAGGTTTGGCATCGTCGTTCCGTGACAGCATGCCTGACGGATTTCAGCGGTTCCTCTACTTTTTTGTCCGTGAAAACCCGGTCTCCGCGCCCTAAAGCGCGATGAGATTTGGATGAATCGTCATCGCGCTTTAGGTTGTAGTCTGTGCATGATCTTTCCGGAAAACCGCTTCGCACTTTTCCGGATCATGCTTTAACCAATCGTCTGCAGCGCCGGAAACGTCTCAAGCAGCCAGATGCTCACATTCGAGACCGCGCCGGTGAGAAAGCCGATGCCGGTGATCACCATCAAGACGCCCATGGCGCGCTCGACATTGACGAGGTGGCCCTTCATGCGCGCGAACAGCGCGGAGAACTGCTCGATCATCAGCGCGGCGATCAGGAAGGGAATGCCGAGGCCCGCGGAATAGACCGCGAGCAGGCCGGCGCCCTTCGTCACCGTGGCTTCGGCCGCGGCGATCGAGAGGATCGCGGCAAGGATCGGGCCGATACAGGGCGTCCAGCCGAATGCGAAAGCGAGGCCCATGATATAGGCGCCCCAGAGGCCGACCGGCTTGGGGATCGGCAGCCGCCCCTCGCGCATCAAGAGGCCGATGCGCGTCAGGCCGAGGAAGTGCAGGCCCATGATGATGATGACGATGCCGGCGAGAATCGACAGCTCCGCCGACCAGGCTCGGATCAGCCCGCCGACCAGCGAAGCGCTGGCGCCGAGCGCCACGAACACCGTGGAAAAGCCGAGCACGAACAGAAGCGCCGACATCATGATCGCGCGCTTGGAGGCCGCGGCCGGCTCGTCGCTCTCAACATGCTCGATCGTGGCGCCCGTCAGGTAGACCAGATAGGGCGGAACCAGAGGCAGGACGCAGGGCGAGAGGAAGCTGACGAGGCCGGCAATCAGCGCCGCCGGGATCGAAACATTTTGCATGATGCAGTCGAAGCCATCTCAGGCACCGGTACGGCGCGCAAGGGAATGCGCCCGGCCGGAGCCGAACCGGCTCTGGTGTAGCCGATGGCTGAGAATGCGCAACAGAGGCGCACGAAAACCAAGGCTCCTCCCGATGCCATCCGTGATCACAGATGCGGCATCGGGACGCGCACAAACCTCGCCAAAAAGCGAGATTCGGCGGCGCGGCTACTTCACCACGCGGAGCAGCGGACGCCGGGGCTGGTCCTGCGTCTGCTTGGAAGGGGTCGGCGGCTCGCTCGCAGCGCTCCGCAGCATTTCGTCGCACAGCGCCTTGAGATCGGCACTGTCAATTCCTTTCAGCTTCATCCGCACGTCGAGGATGACGATGGACAGCATCTCGGCCGACTCACGGTTGTTGCACTCGTTGAGAGCCCTGCGGCACTCCTCGAGCGTTCCCAGCACCGCCTGCAACTGTTCGTCTGAATGCGACACTTGCGCTCTTTCCGTTAATTCGGCCTGCGAGACGTATTTGTGGCGCCCCCTTTGGCCCGCATGGACGACCAAAGATAGCACGAGGCTACTGCGCCTCCGAACCTGATTTCAGTGTGTTTCTGTGGTGAGACCGCGGTTCTGGCCGCAGTCGCCCCGCAGCAGCATTGGCAATCGCCGAACTGGTCCGGGAGCAAACGTCTTGCGCGGTGCGATTGATCCATCGCGTGAGACGGCATCCGCCTTCGCGCATGAATTTCCATCACGGACAGCGCCGGCCATCCCGCAGCCATTTCACGGCTCGCAACGGAACTCACGCCACATTCCCCTCAACGGGCGATAGCCTGCCCAATCCCACCCCAATACCGCACCCCAATACCGCCCACAAGTTGATAAGGATGACGTTCAAAACTCGTCATTCCCCAACCCGTCGTGGTTGTGGTTTGCGTCAGATTCTGCCAGTTTAGCTTCCCAAAGGGAATTGTATGCACTCCTTGGCGGAAAGGGGCGTTCCGCTGGAAGAACGCCTAAAGACAAATATCAGCGGCCTCTCCGATTGGGATGCGGCCCGCATTTTCCTGGAAGTCGTCCGATGCGGAAGTTTCCGCTCGGCAGCCGAACGCCTGTCGCTGTCGATCAACGCCGTCCGCCGCCGGATCGATGATTTCGAGCGTCAGACCGGCACCACCCTGTTCACCCGCGACGTTCACGGCACCCATCTGACCGACGAAGGTGCGATGGTGGTCTCCGCCGTCGAGCGGATGGAGGCCGCCGCCTTCGACGTGCTGCGAACCAGCGATTCGACCGCCAACGTCCTGTCCGGCGAGGTCCGCGTCGCCGTCACCGAAGGCCTCGGGACGTTCTGGCTCGCCCCGCGGCTGGTCGAATTCCAGCAGGCCTATCCGAAGATCCTGGTCGACCTGCATTGCGCGATGCGCTCGGCCGACGTCTCCCGCCACGAGGCCGATGTCGCCATCCATCTGTCGCGTCCCTCTGCGCTCGACGTCAAGCTGGTGCGGCTCGGCCGCATGCATCTGATGTTCTGGGCCTCCGAGAAATACATCGCAAAGCATGGCGCGCCGCGCTCGGCGGCGGAATTGATCAAGCACCGCCTGGTGCTGCAATTCGCCGACCAGCTTGCCGCCAAGGAAACATTCGAGAGCTTCTTCCCGGGCGTTTCGGAACGTGACCTCCTGGTCATGAAGACCAACGTCTCGAGCGCCAACTACTGGGCGGTCGCGAATGGCGCCGGCATCGGCGTATTCCCGAGCTACGCCATTGCGCTCGGCGGGAAGTTGATTCCACTGGAGGTCGAGCTGAACCGACCGCTGGATATCTGGCTGTCCTACCATCCTGGTAGCGGCCGCATTCCGCGCGTGCGGCACATGATTGACTGGCTGATCGACGCTTTCAATCCGGCTCGCTTCCCGTGGTTTAAGGAAGAGTTCGTGCACCCGCACGAATTCAAGGACTCGTATATGGGCGAACCCCTGACCCAGCTCTTCGGGGGATTTTCAACCGAAGAACAAAGGTGAGAACAGAGATGAAAGCAGCGGCCAAAAGAATGAAGCAGCGCAGTGCCGGCAAGCCGGACATCGAGCTTGGCAAGCGGATCCGTCTGCGGCGCGTCGAGATGAAGATCTCGCAGGCCGAACTCGGCGAGAAGCTGGGTGTGAGCTTCCAGCAAGTTCAGAAGTACGAGAAGGGCGTCAATCGCGTCGGCGCGGCCCGGCTTCAGCAGATCGCCTCCGCCCTCGATGTGCCCGTGACCTTCTTCTACGACGGCGACAACAAGGCCCGCGAAGTCGAGAGCCTGCTCTTCCTCGACTCCGCCTTCAGCCTCCGCCTGCTGCGTGCCTACAGCAAGATCAAGGATCAGACGGTGCAGCGTCAGCTCGTCTCGCTGATGGAATCGATCGCGGCGAACGAGAGCTGAGGCCGATCGTCGGCCTGGCCTTTACGGCCGATGTTCAATCCGCCGCGCCGCAGATGCGCGGCCGGATTGGACGAGATCCGACGAGATATCTCTGTGCCCGCGCGCATGCGGGCGGCCTGTTTCGGGCGGCCCGGCCGCCCTTTGGCGGCTTGCCGCCATTTGCCGAACTTCGCGCGCCATGCAATCCCAGCACAGGCGGATGCAAGCTCTCCTCCCCTGCGCCGGTTGACCACGGCAGCGGCGACGCCGCACATTGCTCGGCCACCGAAAAGCGAGCGCGCGATGCCCGACATTTCCAGCACGACCGGAACTCCTTACGCCGACGGCAAGATCCTCAAGCACTCGGCCGATGGTGTCGGCGTGGTCACCTTCAACAATCCCGACAAGCGCAACGCGATGTCGCTGGAGATGTGGGAGGGATTTGGCGAGGCGCTGACAGCCTTGCGCGACGACGACACCGTGCGCGTCGTGATCCTGCGCGGCGCCGGGGGCAAGGCGTTCGTCTCGGGCGCCGACATCAGCCAGTTCGAGAAGGTCAGGCACAATGCGGCGGCGTCGGAGGAGTACGCCAGGCGCAGCGCCGCCCAGCGCGCGCTGCTCGCCGACTATCCCAAGCCGACCATCGCCTGCATCGACGGCTATTGCCTTGGCGGCGGCATGCAGGTCGCGATGCTCGCCGACATCCGCCTCGCCTCGCACGGCAGCCAGTTCGGCATTCCCGCAGCCAGGCTCGGCATCGCCTACGGCTATGACGGCTTGCGGCATCTGGTGTCGCTGGTCGGCCCGTCCTGGGCGCGGCTTCTGATGTACACGGGCATGCGGATCGATTCAGCCGAAGCGCTACGCATCGGCCTCGTCGAGCGCCTGTTCCCGGCGGACGAGCTCTGGGGCGAAACCATGGCAATCGCCGCGACGATCGCGCAAAACGCCCCGCTCGCGATCAAGGCGGCGAAGATCACCATCGCAGAGGTGCTGAAAGACGAGAGCCGACGCGACATGGAGGCGATCAAGGCGATCGGCAATGCCTGCATGGACTCGGAGGATTTCCGCGAGGGCCGGCAGGCCTTCATGGAGAAGCGCAAGCCGAAGTTTAGGGGTCGCTGAAGCTGAACCGGCGTTCAGGTAGATTAAATTCCTCGTGCAATTTTACGCAACCGCAACCACTTGATGTCGCGCAAGTTCTCCCGCCACCAACGAGGGAGATTGCGATGAAACTCAGATCTGCTGTTCTTGGTCTGGCCGCCATCGGCGGTGTGGCCCTCGCGTCGGGACCGGCCCTCGCAGCGATGCCCAACGGCATCCCGCAGGCCGACAGGATTGCAAGCGGTCCGTCCGCCGACGTCGAGCAGGTGCGTTGGGTGTGTAACCCCTGGGGCCGCTGCTGGTGGCGCCCGAATTATTATCGCGCCTACGGCTATTACGGCGGCCCGCGCTTCTACGGCTCGCGTCCGTGGGGCTGGCGTCACCGCCACTGGCACCGCTGGTGAACGCGAAGGGGCCCGTGAGGGCCCCTTTCTTCGACTACAGCGCCGCGAGCACGGCCTTCGTAATATCCGCCGTGCCGTTGCTGCCGCCGAATTCCATCGGCTTGATGCCGCCGGCATAGACCTGGTCCACCGCGCGCTCGATGGTCTCGCCCGCCTCGGCCGCGCTCTCGACGCCGTGCTTGTCGGCGAGCCAGTCCAGCATCATCGCCGCAGACAGGATCATGCCGGTCGGATTGGCCTTGCCCTGTCCCATGATGTCGGGCGCGGTGCCGTGGCACGGCTGGAACACCGCGTACTTGTCGCCGATGTCGGCCGAGGGCGCCATGCCGAGGCCGCCGATCAGGCTGGCGGTGATGTCAGAGACGATGTCGCCGAACATGTTCTCCATCACCATCACGTCGAAATCCCAGGGACGCTTCACCAGCATCGCCGAGCAGGCATCGACATAGAGGCGGTCGGTCTTCACCTCGGGATGCTTCCTGGCGATCTCGTCGAAGATGCCGCGGAAGAAGGCAAACGCCTTGAACACGTTCGCCTTGTCGACGCAGGTGAGCATTCCCGGCTTGCCCCGCGCCTTGCGCCGCTCGGCCAGGCGGAACGAGAACTCGAACAGGCGCTCGGACGTCTTGCGGGTGATCACCATGGTCTCGCGCGCGTCCTCATGGGTGACGACGCCCTTGCCCATCGAGGCGAACAGGCCTTCGGTGGATTCCCGGATGACGACGAGATCGATGCCACGCTGGTCGGCGCCGACGATCGGGCTCGGCACGCCCGGAATGAGCCGCGCCGGACGCACGCCGGCATAGAGATCGAAGATGAAGCGCAGCTCGATCTGCGGCGCGATCTCGGTATTATCAGGATAGCGCACCGACGGCAGCCCGCAGGCCCCGAGCAGAATCGCATCCGCCTCCTCGCACAGCTTGATCGTGGTATCCGGCATCGACTTGCCGGTGGCGAGATAATTGTTGGCCCCGGCCGGCGCCTCGGTGAACCGGAAGCGCAGGCCGGATTTTTCGCCGACCCTACGCAGCACCTCGAGCGCCGGCGCCATGACTTCGGGACCGATGCCGTCACCGGCGAGCACGGCAATGTGGAAGGCGTTGTTTGCGGACATGGGGTTCCTGGAGGGATGCATCATCCCGGGGCGGCTCGAAGAGCCGAACCCGGGATCTCGAGATTCTCAGGTGCGCAATTGCGCACCGTAGTTCGGTCCTGCGGACCGCCCCGGAATGACGGAAGAAACTACGGCGTCAGCACCGTGCGGCCGACCACAGCGCCCTGCTGCAACTGCACCAGCGCGTCATTGGCCTTGGCGAGCGGTTGCCGCGTCACCGGGATCGGCGGCACCTTCTTCGTTCGCACGAGCTCGAGCAGTTCCTGCGTCTCGCGCAGATTGCCGACGTAGCTGCCCTGGATCGTCACCGCCTTGATCGGTATCAGCGGCAGCGCCCAGGTCGCGCCACCGCCGAACAGGCCGACGATGACGAGCTTGCCGCCCTTGGTCAGGCAGTCGAAGCCGAGCTGCGTCGTCGCGGCATTGCCGACCAGATCGATCACCGCGCGGATCGGGCCGCCTGCCTTCTTCGCAAGCTGCTCGAGCGCATCCGGCGCCTTGGGATCGACGGTCGCCAGCGCGCCCGCCTTCTCGGCAGCCTCGCGCTTCTTCGCGTCGATATCGACCATGATCGCACCCTTGCCGCCCATGGCCTTGAGCAGTGACAGCGCCATCAGGCCGAGGCCGCCGGCGCCGAACATCACGATCGGCGTGTCGAAATGCTGCTCGACCTTCTTCAGCGCGCTATAGGTGGTGACGCCCGAGCAGGCATAAGGCGCTGTCGTCGCCGGGTCGAGCCCTCTCAGATTGAGCAGGTAACGCGGATGCGGCACCAGCATGTGGTCGGAATAGCCGCCGTCGCAATAGACGCCGAGCGAGCGCGGCGTCAGGCACATGTTCTCGTCACCGGCCAGGCATGTGGGGCACTTGCCGCAGCCGATCCAGGGATAGACCAGCCCGACATCGCCGATTTTCAGCTCGCCCTGATCGGTCGGCTTCACGTCGGGACCGAACGCCAGGATTTCACCGACGGTCTCGTGGCCCATCGTGAGCGGCAGGTTGATGCCGCGGTCCTTCAGTGACAACGGCTTGCGGCCATGGCCGAGATCGTAACCGCCTTCCCAGATGTGGAGATCACTGTGGCAGACGCCGGCCGCCTTCACCTTGATCAACACCTGCGTGCCCGATGGCTGCGGAGTCGCCTCATCGACCTCCTGCAGCGGCGCCTTGAAATCGGCAACCTTGAAACTCTTCATTGGCGTCCTCCCGGAATGCTTCTCGTTCTCAGCGCAGCATGCCATGACCGGCGAGACGAGACAAACCCGCGAGCGGTCTTAGTTCAGGCCAGCGGATGATGGCAAGCCGCGAACTGGCCGGGTGCGATCTCGCGCAACTCCGGTATCTCCGCGCTGCATCGCTGGTCGGCGCGTGGGCAGCGGGTGCGGAAGCGGCAGCCGGACGGCGGCGCAATCGGTGATGGCGGCTCTCCGGTCGCCACGCTCTCGGCGGGACGAACGTCCGGATCGGGCACCGGGATCGCCTGCAACAACAGGCCGGTGTAGGGATGCGCCGGCCTTGCGAACAATTGCTCCGACGGCCCGACTTCGCAGAGCCGGCCGAGATACATCACCGCGACGCGGTCGCTGACCGCTTTGACCACCGCCAGATCATGCGCGATGAACAGCAGCGTCAGCCCGAAGCGCGCCTTCATCTCCTCCAGCAGGTTGAGGATCTGCGCGCGGATGGAGACGTCGAGCGCCGAGACCGGCTCGTCGCAGACGATGAACTCCGGGTTGAGCACCAGTGCTCGTGCGATGCAGATGCGCTGGCACTGGCCGCCGGAGAATTCGTGCGGCAGGCGGCCTGCCACGAGATCAGGATCGAGCCCGACCGCCGACAGCACCTCATTCACGCGCCGCTTGCGCTCGGCGGCATCCTTGACGCCGGCGATGATCAGCGGCTCGGCCACGATGTCGCCGATGCGACGGCGCGGATTGAGGGAAGCAATCGGATCCTGGAAGATCAGCTGCACGCGGCGGCGCATCTTTCGCAGCGCCTCGCCCTCCATCGCGGTGAGGTCCTCGCCGTCGAACAGCACGCGACCTGATTTGGCGCGGCGCAACTGCAGTACCGCGCGTCCCAGCGTCGACTTGCCGCAGCCGGATTCGCCGACCAAGCCCAGCGTCTCGCCGCGTGCGACCTTGAGGCTGACACCGGAGACGGCGTGCACCGTCTTGTTGCCGAGACCATATTCGACGACGAGATTGTCGACATTCAGAAGCGGCTCGGGGCGCACGGCAAGCTGCATCATGCGCCGATCCTTTCCGTCATTCGGATCGGATGGAAGCAGGCATAGAGGTGCCCGGGCATCTCGGCGCCTTTCAACTCCGGCTTGACCTCGTGACAGCGTGCCGCGGCATAGCGACAGCGCGGCGCAAAGGAGCAGCCGCGAAGCGGGCGTGTCGGGTCGGGCGGTCGGCCGGAGATGGCCGGCAGCGGCGTATGCGGCGCGGTCTCCAGCTTCGGGATCGCGGCCAGCAGCGCCTCGGTGTAGGGCATGTGCATGCACCTGAACAACGCCTGTGTCGGCGCGCGCTCCACCACCCGGCCCGCATACATCACCGCGACCTCGTCGGCACGGCCGGCGACGACACCGAGATCATGGGTGATGATGATCATGGCCATGTGCCGGCGGCGCTGCTCGCGCGCGAGCAGATCGAGAATCTGCGCCTGGATGGTGACGTCGAGCGCGGTGGTGGGCTCGTCCGCGATCAGCAGTTTCGGCTCGCAGGACAATGCGATCGCGATCGCGATGCGCTGGCGCATGCCGCCGGAACATTGATGCGGATATTGCGCAAGCCGCTGCTCCGGCGCGGGAATGCCGACGGCCGCCAGCAGCTCGATGCTGCGCTTGCGCGCCGCCGGAGCATCCAGCTCCAGATGCTCCTGGATCGTCTCCATCAATTGCGTGCCGATGGTCAGCACCGGATTGAGCGAAGTCATGGGATCCTGGAAGACGACCGCGAGATCGCGCCCGCGCAGTCGACGCAGCCTTTCAGGCGCGAGCCGCACCAGGTCCTGACCATCGAACATCACGCGGCCCGTGAGCCGGGCCTTCTTCGGCAGCAGCTGAAGCACTGCGCGCGACAGCATGGTCTTGCCGCAGCCGGATTCGCCGACGATGCCGAGCGTGCGGCCGGCCTCCAGCGACAGATCGACATGATCCACGGCGCGCAAATTGCCGCGCGGGGTCGGCAGCTCGACCGCGACGTCCTCGATCGTCAGCAGCGGCGCGCTCACAGTGCCCCCTGCCGCGGATCGGTCAGCGCCCGCAAGGTGTCGCCGACCAGGTTGAACGCCAGCACGGTCACAAACAGGGCCGCCGCCGGCAGGAACGCCAGCCGCGGCGCGACGTCGAGGCTTTCGCGGCCCTCGCCGATCATGCTGCCCCAGCTCGCCATCGGCGGCGGCACGCCGAGACCGAGGAAGGACAGCGCGCCCTCGACAACGATGGTGACGGCAACGCCAAGCAGGAAAAAGGCGAGCAGCGGCAGGATCACGTTGGGCAGCAGCTCGCGCAGGAGGATACGTGCGTGGCTGGCGCCGAGCGCCTCGGCCGCGATCACGAACTCGCGCCGCGCCAGGGTCAGCGTCGCAGCGCGCGCCACGCGCATGAAGGCGGGAATGCCGAGCACGCCGAGGATCAAGGTGAGATTGGGAATGGACTGGCCGAGATAGGCCGTCACGGCAAGCGCGAAGATCAGCGGCGGAAAGGCGAGCAGCACGTCCATGCTGCCGACCACCAGCGTCTCGAACCTGCCGCGGAAATAGCCGGCGAGCAGCCCGAGCGCGCCGCCGACGACGAGGCCGATCATCGGCGCGATCAGCCCGACGGTCAGCGACACCCGCGCACCGAAGATCAGCCGGGCCAGCTCGTCGCGGCCGAGCCCGTCGGTGCCGAGCCAGTGCTCGGTCGAGAACGGCGCGCGGCGCTCCAGCATGTCCATGTCGACAGGGTTCTGCAGCGGCAGCAGCGGCGCAAGAATGGCGAGCGACAGGATGATCGCGACCCAGCCGCTCGCGAGCCAGAACAGGAAACCGAGCCTGCGCCCGCCGCGAACGGGTACGGACGCTGCCTCGTCCTGAATGGACAGCTCAAGCGTGGCCATGGCGGATCCTCGGGTCGAGCACGGCGTAGAGCATGTCGACGATGAAATTGACGATGACGAAGCCGCAGGCGACCAGCAGCACCACGCCCTGGAGAATGACGAGATCGCGGGTGTAGATCGCCCCGACCAGCAGCCGGCCGATGCCGGGCAGCGCGAAGATCGATTCCACGATCAGCGTGCCGCCGAGCAGCCGGCCGATATTGATGCCTGTCACCGTCACCAGGGTCAGCGACGAAGGCTTGAGCGCATGAACGAACAGGATGCGGGATGGCTTGAGGCCCTTTGCCTTTGCGAGCGCGATATAATCCTCCTGCAAGGTCGCGATCATGTCGGAGCGCAGCACGCGCATGATGCCCGGCCATTCCGCCAGCGCCAGCGTCAGGGCGGGCAGCACGAAGAAGCGCAGATTCGCCAGCGGCGCTTCGGTGAAAGGCACATAGCCGGTGGCCGGCAGCCAGCGCAGCTCGACCGCGAACAGATAGATCAGCAGGATCGCGGTGAGAAAAGACGGCATCGACAGCAAGGCGAAGGCGCTGCCGGTCATGAAGCGGTCGAACGCGCCGCCGGCGCGCGCGGCACAGGCGATCGCGACTGGCACACCGATCAGGAGGCCGATGAACTCGGCCATCAGCATCAGCTGCAGCGAGACCGGAATGCGCTCGGCGACCGCCTGCAGCACCGTCTGCCCGGTGCGAAACGAACGGCCGAGATCGCCCTGCAACACGTGGCCGAGCCAGCTCAGGTAACGCCACCACAGCGGCTGATCCAGCCCCATGTCACGACGCAGCGCCGCGACATTCTCCGGCGTTGCCTGATCGCCGAGGATGACGAGTGCCAGATCGCCCGGCAGCAGCGCGGCGATCAGGAACGTCAGCAGCGAGACGGCGAGCAGCACCGGCAGCAAAGCGAGCAGCCGCCGAACGATGAAGTTCAGCATCGCGCCATCATTCCAGCCAGGTCCTCGAGACGTCGATCACGCCGTTGTACATCTTCGGGAAACCCTTCAGCTTGGCGCTGGACAGCGCGTAATAGGTATTCTGGAAGGTCCAGAACCAGATCGCGTCCTTGTTGATCAGGCGGCTGATGGCGCAGTAATCCTCGGTACGTTGGCCGAGATCGGCAGTGACGCGCGCGTGGTCCAGAAGCTTGTCGAGCTCGGGATTTGAGAAGCCGGAGAGCGCCAGCGGGCTGCCGCTGCGGAAGTTCGCGTACATCTGCGGATCGGGATCGGCGAGATCGACGATGCGCCACGGCGTCAGCTGGAACTGGCGGGTGAAGGCACGCGACGGAATGGTGGCCTGGTCGACCTGCTCGATTTCCATGTTGGCGCCGACGCGCTTCCAGAACTGCTGGAGCACCTGGCCGATCATGCGGCCGCGCGGCGTTGCCGTCACCAGCATCTTGAACTCGACCGGCTTGCCGTAATCCTTGATCAGCGCCTTGGCTTTTTCGACGTCGAACGGCAGCGCGCCGTCGTCCTTGCACTTGACCCAGGAGCCGTCGCCGTAAGGATTGCTCGCTGGCCGGCTGAGGCCGTTGCTGATGGCCTGCGACATCTTCGGACGATCGATCGCCATCACCAGCGCCTGGCGCACGCGCACGTCGTCGAACGGCGCAACCTTGGTGTTGAAGGCGTAGACCTGCGCGCCCGAGCCCTTGTAGGTGTGCACGGTGAGCTTGGGGTCCTTCTGCGCCTTCATGATGTTGTCGGCGTCGTTCTCGTCGTCCCAGATGATGTCGGCCTCGCCCGATTGCAGCGAGGCGAAGCGCGACTGCGCGTCAGGCAACGGCTTCAGGACGATGCGGTCGAGATACGGCCGCCCCTTGTCCCAGTAGTTTGGGTTCTTCTCCAGCACCATGCGATCGCCGGCGGTCCAGGACTTCAGGATGTAGGGACCGGTGCCGACGGGATTGCGGTTGTAGTCGTCGCCCTTGGTCTTCCAGGCCGTCGGCGAGTGGATCGCGTTATTCTGGCTCTGGATCGTGATCACCGCCGGCAGGTTCACCGAGGGGTCGGTGAGCTTGTAGACGAGGGTGTAGTCGTCCGGCGCCAGCACCTCCTTGACGTTGGTGATGTAGAAGGCGCAGCGGCACTTGTTGGCGGGATCCTTCTGCCGGTCGAAATTCTCCTTGAAGGCCTGCGCATTGAACGGCGTGCCGTCGTGGAATTTCACGCCCTCGCGCAGCTTGAAGGTCCAGGTCATGTAATCGTCGGAATGAGTCCAGGACACCGCAAGCTTTGGCGCGGCCTCGCCCTTGTCGTCGAGGGTGGTCAGCGTGTCGAAGATCGCGGCGGCCGCGGTGAAGGTCGAGGTGTCGTAGACGCCGACCTTGAGGGGATCGAAGCCCGGGATATCCAGCTCCTGGCCGACCGTGATGCTGCCTCCCGGCTTCTGCGCCTGGGCGGGCCCGGCCAGCGCAAACGCCGCAACGAGAAAAATCGGCACGTGCTTGCGCACTGCGGCAGCAATGTTCGTCATGGTTCCTCCCGGGATCCCGCGTCCGATGTTTCGGATCGCTGAACGACTTGAGGGCGAGATTGGCGACAAATGCTCGCCACCGCAAGAGGAACGCACGGGAGTTCAACGCCTCACGCGGCGGCGATGTTGCTCAATATGTCGCGGCTGTTTTGCCTGGCGGAATTTTCCCATCGCCTGCGAGGCCGAGCTCGTCGCGCAGCGCATCCGTGTGCTCGCCAAGCGCGGCGACCGTCTCGCCCGGTGTGGTATCGGCACCGGACATCCGGAACGGCAAATTGAGCACCCGGAAGGAGCCACCCTCGTCCTGCACTTCGGAAAGCGCCCGCCGATGCGCGAGCTGCGGATCGGCCAGCGCTTCGGACACAGTGCGATAGGCCGAGGCCGGCACGCCGGCCGCACCGAGCGCAAGGAGGCATGCGTCGGTCGTGAGCTGGCGCGACCAGACTTCGACGCCATCCATCAAGTCCGCCCAGTTCTCGCGGCGCGCGGCGTAGGTGGCGAAGCGGGGATCGGAGATCCATTCGGGGCGTCCGATCACGCCCATCAATCCCTGAAACGTCTTCTCGCTGGCGACCGTGATCATGACATAGCCGTTTCCCGTCTCGGTCGGGCCGAACATCGGGCGCGGCGGCGGCTTCACCGCGAATTGCGCGCTCTGCAGTTCGATCACGGTCAAGGTCAGCATCGATTCCAGCATGGAGACGTCGATGTGCTGGCCAAGCCCGGTGACCGTGCGCTGATAGAGCGCCGAGGCGATCGCGCCGAAGCCGTAGACGCCGGTGACGACGTCGGCATGGTAGATGCCGCAATAATCGGGACGGTTGCGGCCCGGCTGGTAGGCCAGATGCGCCATGTCGTAGCCGGAGGCCGCATGGATCACGGGCGCGTAGGCCGGCAGCTCGGCCGAGGGGCCGGTCTGGCCGTAGCCGGAGATCGAGCAGTAGATCAGCCTCGGATTGACCTGATACAGCCTGTCGTAGTCGAGCCGCAGCCGGTGCATCACGCCCGGGCGGAAATTCTCCACCAGAATGTCGGCCGTCCCGACCAGCCGGTGGACCGCCTCCCTGCCGTCCTCGGACTTGAGGTCGAGCACCACGCTCTTCTTGCCGACATTGAGCTGGCCGAACACGGTGCTACACCCCTTGCGCAGCGGTGGCCGGGTCCGCATCGTCTCTCCGCCGTCGGTCTCGATCTTGATGACCTCGGCGCCCATGTCGGCGAACATCCGCGTGCAATGGGGGCCGGCGATGGTGGTCGAGAAATCCAGGACCCGCAAACCTGCCATGACCTTTGTCAACGTCCCCTCATGCTTATCTGATAACTGCATGCCTGCTCACGCCTTGGGTCTCTTAGGAACCAACGAAGTGCTTTGTTGTTGATGCGGCGACCCTAGAGGGCGGCGGCCGAGTAGGAAAGTGGTTACCGCACGGACGCGTCGCGTGGGCGGGCTTGGAAATTCCAGGACAACTGGACCCGTTCTTGCATAGCAGCAAGCGGGATCGGAAGAGGGCGGCTGTTCTTGAGGGTCTTGTTCGTCACCACTGAGATGGATGACTTCATCCGCGTTGGCGGACTGGGCGCCGTTTCCGCCGCTCTTCCCCGTGCACTTCGCTCCTTCGCCGATATCCGGATCATGCTGCCCGGCTATCGCGACATCATCGAGCAACTCACGCATATTCAGATCGTCGGCCGCTGCCCTGCATTTGCGGAGATGCCGGCCTGCTCGCTCGGCCGGGCCGCTACCAAGGACGGGTTGCCGGTCTATGTGCTGTTGTGCTCACAGCTCTACGACCGGCCCGGCAATCCCTATGGCGACGAGGCCGGACGCGACTGGCCCGACAACGACATCCGCTTCGCGCGCTTTGCCTCGGCGGCGGCTGAGCTCGCCATGGGCAAGCTGGACAAGAATTGGGCAGCGGACCTGATCCATGCCAATGACTGGCCGGCCTCGCTCGTGCCGGCGTACCTCGCCTGGCGCGGCGCCAAGCTGCCGTCGATCCTGACTATTCACAACCTCGCCTATCAGGGCCTCTTCCCGAAGGACTCGCTGCGGCGGATCGGCGCACCGGAGAGCTCCTTCCACATCGACGGCGTCGAGTTCTACGACCAGGTCTCCTTCCTCAAGGCCGGGCTGGTCTACGCCTCGCACCTCACCACCGTCAGCGGCACCTATGCGCGGGAGATCACCACGGCCGAATTCGGCTGCGGCCTCGAAGGCCTGCTTCGCCTGCGCTCGGATGCGGCCGAGCTCACCGGCATCCTCAACGGCATCGACGAGAGCTGGGACCCGCGCTCCTGCGCCCAGCTCGCCCAGCAGTTCGGCGCCGGCGACTGGGTCGGCAAGAGGGCCAATGCGGATTACGTGCGCAAGCAGTTCGGCTTAGCGGTCTCGCGCGGCCCGATGTTCGGCATCGTCGCGCGGCTCGTACACCAGAAGGGCATCGACCTCGTGCTGTCGGCAGCCGACGAGATCGTCGACGCCGGCGGGCAGATCGTGGTCACCGGCTCCGGCGAGCCGGCGCTCGAGCAGGCCCTGATCGACGCGCATCGCCGCCGCCCCGACGCCATCGGCGTCGCGATCGGCTTCAACGACGCGCAGGCGCGGCGCATCTTCGCCGGCAGCGACTTCACGCTGATGCCGTCGCGCTTCGAGCCGTGCGGCCTCAGCCAGATGTATGCTCAGCGCTTCGGCTCGCTGCCGATCGGGCACCAGACCGGCGGCCTCGCCGAGACCATCACTGACGGCGAGACCGGATTCCTGTTTTCGAAGCCCTCGCACGAGTCCTTCCTCGGCGGCGTCCGCCGGGCCTTCTCGGCCTTCATGGCGCAAGACCAGCTCGATACCATGCGCCGCAGCGCCATGGGACGATCGTTCTCCTGGAGCATCTCGGCCGGCAGCTACAGCGCACTGTACCGGAAGCTGGCGTCGGTGTGAGGCGCCGCTGTCATTCCGGGGCGCGCCGCTTGGCGCGAGCCCGGAATCCATCGTGCGGCCGGAATGCTCTGAGAAACGGATTCCGGGCTCGCGCTCCGCGCGCCCCGGAATGACCGAGGAATGACGGCGGTCCGTGAACTGCGCGAATAACCGACTTCCAAGACCCTACTTCCCGCGTACGTCCATCTGCGGCCGGCCGATCCAGGCGCGGTTGAGACAGCGGATCATCCAGTCGGGCTGCGTCTCGCCGCGCAGCCGCGCCTGCGCCTCCTGGTAGGGGCCGACATAGCGCAGCCTGTCAGGCAATCTCGGATAGACGCGCCTGATCCAACTCAGTGCGTTGTCGGCGGCCCTGATATCCCCCTCGTCAAGCTCAAACCCGAATCCGGCGCGCAAGCGCTCGGGCAGCATCCTCACCGTGAGGGCGCGGTACCATCGCGGTGGCCGCAACCAGGGACGCGCGCCCGCGAAGATCTGCGTGGCGATCTCGCGTGCCGCCGTGCTGACCGTCAGCGTCTCCGACTGCGACATCGCCGCGGCGTAATCGGCGAAGCCGGTCCAGTCCGCCGGCAGGTCATTCCCTGTCAGCCCGAACAGGGCACCGAACATCCGGCTTTCGGCCCAGTAGCACTCGCGCTCTTCCAGAGTGGGCGGTGCCAGAACGAGGTCATGCGCCATCAACGCGGTCTCGACCAGCGTGGCGTGGATCCAGCGTAGCGACGGAATGTCATTGGCGCAGTAACGCGAGCCTGCCGCGAACGGGCCGACGGTCTCGGGCATCTCGCCGACGATCATGTCGTGGCGCCGGCGCAGCTGCCGCGACGACAACAGCGCCCGGTCGAGCGAGCCGAACACCATGGCGAACACGATGCCGAATGTGCGATGGAAGCGGCCGATCGGATCGGCAAAGGTCTTGGAATGCTCGGCGATCGCCGCGGCGACCCAGGGGTGGGCCAGTTGCAGCAACAGCGCGCGGCCCGCGCCGAGAAAGATCACGGCCTCGCGGTCGATCCGCCAGGTGACGGTGTCAGGGCCGAACACGCCGGCAACCGGGCCCGCCGCGCGAGCACGGACCTGATCGAGGGACAGTTCCAGATCGCTCCCGGACACCACTTGCGAGAACTTTCGACTGCGGGCCAACACCGACGATCCGCAAGGCTCGTGGCAATTCGATGAAGAGAGACGCCGCCCCTATTCCGCCGCCATCGGCATCTCGTCCATGTGCTCGTGCAGCACCACGCCGGCGAGCGGATCGAACTCGCCGATCCACGGCTTGCGCGCCAGCACCGCCTTCGTATGAGCATAGCCGGCATGCCAGCGCCGCGTGATCCCGGACGGACTGAAATCGATGTCCTTGGTATGCGTCTCGCGCTCGAGTTGCGGCGTCAGCAGCCGCACCACATGCATGCGGGTCGGACAACCGTAGCTCGTCAGCTCACGCACGGCGGGGTCGTTGCGTTCGCTCTCGGGTAGCCGTGCCGCAAGCTGGTTGATCACATGGCGCAGGCGATGGGCCTGCTGCTGTCGCACGATCTGGCTCGCGATGCGGCTGGAATATTGCACGTCCTTGTGCCGGTTCAGCACCTCGGCCATCGTGGTCGGCTCGGGCCCGACGGGATTCCACAGATGCACGGAGAAGATCAGCGAATCCTTGCGTGGATTGTCGTCGAACACCGCTTCCGTCGGCGTGTTCGACAGGATGCCGCCGTCCCAATAGAGTTCGCCGTCGATGCGCACGGCCGGGAAAGCCGGCGGCAGCGCGCCCGAAGCCATCACATGCCTTACCGTCAGCTCGCCGTCGCGGCTGTCGAAATAGCGCATTTCGCTCGTGCCGACATGAGCCGCACCGACCGTCAGGCGCGGCGCGCAGCGATTGGCCAGATCGAAATCGACGAGCTCACTCAGCGTCTTCTGCAGCGGAACGGTCGAGTAATAGCCGGCGTGATCGGGACCCAGCGGATAGGAATCTCCGGCATGCGCCAGCGGATTGGGGCGGAAGAAGCCTGGAATGCCGTGGGTGACGGTCGACCAATAGGCCAGCTTTTCGTTGAAGCCGGGAAATGCGGCACGCCAGTCCCATACCGGCTGCTGCTCCATCCGTTTCCAGAACTCCCTCAAGCGCGCGAGCCTTTGCGCCGGCGCGTTGCCCGCGATCAGGCTCGCATTGATGGCGCCGATCGAGGTGCCGATGACCCAGTCCGGCTCTATGCCGGCCTCGTGCAGCGCCTGGTAGACGCCCGCCTGGTACGAGCCGAGCGCGCCGCCGCCCTGAAGCACCAGCACGACCTGACCCGGGATATCCTTGCGCTGTATGTTGGTCTGCGTGCCATTCATGGGTCGCTCCTGATCAGCCTGCACTGCCCGGTTATTCGCTGCCGACTGCGGCTTGTTACGCCGGCTCATGTTAGTGCGCGGTCCAGCCGCCGTCGACAGGCAGCGCGACGCCCGTGATGAACGCGGCCGAGTCTGTCGACAGGAACACCGTGAGCGCGCCGAGCTCTTCGACTGTCGCAAAACGCTTGTTCGGCTGCTGTGCCAGAAGCACGTCGCGGATCACCTCGTCGCGGGAGATGCCGTGCGCCTTGGCCTGCCCGTCGATCTGCGCCTCGACCAGCGGCGTATAGACGTAGCCCGGGCAGACCGCATTGCAGGTGATGCCCTCCTCCGCAGTCTCGAGCGCGGTGACTTTCGTGAGTCCGACGATGCCGTGCTTGGCGGCGACATAGGCCGCCTTGAATGGCGAGCCGACCAGACCGTGCGCGGAGGCGACATTGATGATCCGGCCAAAGCCGTTCCGCCGCATCGCCGGCAGTGCGAGCCGCGTCGTGTGGAACGCCGCGGTCAGATTGATCGCGAGAATCTGATCCCATTTTTCGACTGGAAACTGGTCGAGCGGCGCGACATGCTGGATGCCGGCATTGTTGACGAGAATGTCGAGCCGGCCCGACTGGGCGATGGTGGCCGCGATCATCTCGGCGATCGATTTGGGCTTCGTCATGTCGGCGGGCGAGTAACTCGCCTTGACGCCGAACTCGGCGGCGATCTGCTCGCGGGTCCGGCCGATCTCGCTGGCGACGCCAAGCCCGTTCAGCACGATGTCGGCGCCGGCCGCGGCCAGCGCACGCGCGATGCCGAGGCCGATTCCGCTGGTCGAGCCCGTGACCAGCGCCACCTTGCCCGCCAGCGCGCGGGCAGGTTGAGATGTCTGCGGCTTCACCGGTATGTTCATGACGCGGTCTCCATTGGCAATGGCTGGCTTCCAGCCTGCGCAGAAGCTGGAGCATCGCCCGCCCAAGCGGAAATACCGGCTGGCTTCCGAATCCATAGGCGCGCGCTATTACGGGCGGGATGTCATTCGCCGGCCGATCCGATAAGATCGAGTTCATTCTCGCTCGGAGCCGATCCATGGAAATGCACCAGGTCCGCTATTTCCTCGCGGTGGCGCAGCTCTTGAACTTCACGCGCGCGGCCGAGGAGTGCAACGTCACGCAGCCGTCGCTGACGCGCGCGATCAAGCAGCTCGAGGCCGAGCTCGGCGGCGACCTGTTCCGCCGCGAACGGCCGGCGGCGCAATTGACCGAGCTCGGTCAACGCATGCATCCGCTTCTGAAGCAGTGCTATGACGCCGCCGCCGGCGCACGCTCGCTCGCCTCCTCGTTCAGGAGCGGCGAGATCGGTGCGCTCCGCATTGCGCTGACGCATTCGATCGACCTCGCCCTGCTCATTCCGCATCTCAACGAGATCAAGCGGCAGTTCAACCGGCTCGAATTCCGCTTTCTGCGCGGCTCGAACCGGGAGGTCGGCGATTTCCTGAAGAAGGGCGAAGCCGAGCTCGGCATCGCCGCGGAGATCGACGAGGCCTGGGACCGGCTCGACGTCTGGCCGCTGTTCACCGAGAATTTCGAGCTCGTGGTCGGCGACGGACACCGCCTGGCCGGCCGCGCCAGCGTCGATCTGGAAGATTTGCGATCCGAGCAGCTGCTGAGCCGCACCTTCTGCGAGCACGCGCGCCGCATCTCCGAGAGCCTGCGCGAACACGGCGTCGACATCGAACATGGCCATGAGGTCTCGAACGAGCGCGATCTGATCGAGCTGGTCGAAGCCGACATCGGCGTCGCCATGGTGCCGCACACCTCGCCCGTGCCTGAGCGGCTGACGCGCGCCGCAGTCGCGGGGCTGGATGCCCGCCGTACCGTCAACCTCTATGGGGTCGCCGGCCGGCAGCGCACGGCCGTAGGCAATGCCGTGATGCGCATGCTGCGCGGCGCAGACTGGCGGGAGATCGCGGGGTAGCTGGGGAAGCATTCTCGCACCAAGCGAGATGCGCATTGCTGCGCCCTCGCCCCTTGTGGGAGAGGGCACTTCAATGTGCATCTCACTGCTTGCAAGAGCATCATGTATCTGTTCGACAACAAGGGGAGAAAGACGAGCAGCCCGCCCGCGCAGACCTAGACTAGTTCTCCCGGCTCGCGTTCTCCAGCGCCTCAACCAGATCGTCGATCTCCATGCGCTTGCGGAAATCCGGATCGACGAAACGAGCCTTCACGATGCCGTCGCGGCCGACGACGAACACGGCCGGGATCGGCAGCATCCAGCCGTCATTGCCGTGGAATTTCGCCATGTCCTGATAGGACAGCAGCTGCTGAATCTCGGTGCCGAGCCAGATCGCGAGATTGAGCGACAGCGCGTAGCCGTTGTCGAGATCGGTCAAAATCGGAAACGGCGCGCCGGATTCGGCCTTGAGCTGCCCGGTATATTCCTGCGTCTCCGGCATGATCGCGACCACCTGCGCTCCCATCGCCCTGATGCGATCGAGCGCCTGGACCACGGCGCGGACATTGAGCCGGCAATAGGGACACCAATGGCCGCGGAAGAACATCACGGCGAGCGGGCCGCGCGCCAGCAGCGCGGGCAGCGCGATGAGACGCCCGCCCTCGTCGGGCAGCATGAACGGCGGCATCGGATCGCCCGGGCGCGGCGCCGTCGCGCCACCGCCGTTTCCGTCCAATCGCGCCACCAGCCGATCGACCGCCTCGCCATAGGCCGGGAAGACCTCGCGGCTGGCATCGGCATAGGCACGGAGCTGTTCGTTCAGCGTACCGTCCATGTCGCGGCAGCGCTGGAAGGCGAGCCTGAGCTGTTCGGCGTCGGCTGGCGAGAGAGACGTCATCTTTCTGCTCCGGCATTCCCTGGGCGAATAGTAGTTTCCCGGTTCGGCCGCCCGCAAGGGGCGGCCGCGCTGCCAGGATCGGTTCAGTTCACGTAGAAGTTGCCGGTGGGATCGAGCCGCCCCGAGGCAGAGTACAGCGTGCCGTTGTCCATGAAGAAGACCGTGTTGTCGGGCACCTTCTTCGCGTGCTTCATCATGGCCTCGTGGTTCTTTTCGGCCGGCGCCATCGCCATCGCCGACATCTTGCCGGGCCCACCATAGATATAGGCCATGCCGGCCTTGAAATCCCAGGTGGCCTCCGAGAGGGCCGATGTGGCGATGACCGCAAACGCGGCGGTGGCGATCAGGGTCTTGGACAGTCTTGTCATGGGATGCTCCTCCGGATTGACGTGAACGCCCGCCAATCGGGCGCTTCGCCATCGAACGGTGGAAGCCGCGCAAGCGGAAATGCCGATCCACAATCGGTTCGATAGCCGTCGCCTATCGGCATAGCGCCGCGCTATCGCACCGAGAGCGAAAGGGCATTTCAGGACGGGCCGTGGCTCGAAGAAACTCCTGCCACAGCCGGCGACCAGCGAGGTTGCGGCCAACACAGGAGACCTCCCCATGTTCACGAGCCACGCTCTGTCGCGCCTGACCTGGCCAGGCCTTGCAATCGTCGGCGCGCTGACCCTCTCGGCGCAGCCGGTAGTCGCCGGCGAATGCCCAGCCGGCAAGATCAAGCCGAACGCACAGCAGATGGTCGACCACAAGGCCGTCGGCGTCACCGACGTCACGCTCGGCGCAATCGATCTCGGCAAGCAGCCTGCCCGTATCGAGGGCCGAGAGCTGCGCTTCCGCAGGCTGACCATCGCGCCCGGCGGCATTGTGCCCTGGCACAGCCATGACGACCGCCCCGCCCTGATCTTCGTGCAGCAGGGCGAGATCGTCGAATACGCCTCCAATTGCGTCGATCCGATCGTGCACAAGGTCGGCGACATCCGCCCCGAAGTCTACGGCACCTCGCATTGGTGGAAGAATCTCGGCAAGGAGACGGTCATCCTCTACGTCGGCGACGTCCGCAAGGATCTCCACGATAATCACATGTAACGAGCGCCCCAGCCCCAGCACTCGTTACCGGGTGTGGCGCCCGGGATCCCCCATGCCGCCGGCGTACCGGGCGCCACATTCCTCACAGGAAAATCAGGCCATGACCGATCTTTCCGCTCCCATCGAACCGGACGTGATGACGAACGAGGCGCATTCCCCTGGTCTCGCGCTTCGCTCGCTCGTGATCGGCCTCACCGCCTTCCTGACCGTCGTCGACCTTTTCGCGACGCAGGCGATCCTGCCCTCGTTGACGCGGCACTACGGCGTCACGCCCGCAGCGATGGGCTTTGCCGTCAATGCCAGCACCTTCGGCATGGCGGTCGCAGGTCTCGTCGTCGGCTTCTTCAGCCCGCATATCGACCGGCGAACGGGCATCCTGCTCAGCCTGGCACTTCTTGCGATTCCCACCGGCCTGCTGGCGTCCGCGCCAAATCTTGCCGTCTTCACCGTCCTGCGCGTCGCGCAGGGCCTGTGCATGGCGGCCGCCTTCGCGCTCACCCTCGCTTATCTCGGCGAGCAATGCAGTGCCAAGGACGCCGGCAGTGCGTTTGCCGCCTACATCACCGGCAATGTCGCCACCAACCTTGTCGGCCGGCTGATCTCGGCGGCCGTGGCCGATAGCCTCGGACTCGCCTGGAACTTCTACTTCTTCGCAGCGCTGAACCTGGCCGGCGCGTTACTGGTCTATTTCACCATCCAGCGCGTGCGGCCGATGCATGCGATGATGCCGGCGGCTTCGCCGGTCTCCGCCACCATCGCGCACTGGCGCGATCGGCGGCTGCGCGCCGCTTTCGGCATCGGCTTCTGCATCCTGTTCGCCTTCATCGGCATCTTCACCTTCGTCAATTTCGTGCTGGTGCAGCCACCGCTGTCGCTGGGCATGATGGATCTGGGCCTCGTCTATTTCGTCTTCCTGCCGTCGGTCGTCACGACGCTGCTGGCCGGCAAGGTGGCCGCGTGGCTGGGAACGCGGCCCACGATCTGGAGCGCGCTCGCTGTCGCCGGGCTGGGTCTGCCCTTGATGCTGGCTCCGCATCTGGGCACGGTGCTCGCCGGCATGGTTCTGGTCGGCGTCGGCACATTCTTCGCGCAGGCCGCCGCGACCGGCTTCGTCGGACAGGCCGCAACCGACAACCGCGGCATCGCCAGCGGGACTTATCTTGCATGTTATTTCTGCGGCGGGCTCGTCGGCACGGCCGTGCTCGGCCGGCTGTTCGATGCCTTGGGCTGGCAGGCCTGCGTCGCCGGTGTGGGCGTGGCGCTCGCGCTGGCGGCCCTGCTCACCTTCGACCTGAAGCGCTAACGCTCGACCGGGGCCTCCTGCGGCGGCTCGTCGTCGGCGATCGCGCGCCAGGCGGCGCCGTCGAGATCGTCGTATTGGCCGCTGCGCAGCGACCAGAGGAAGGCGACGAGACCGGCACCTCCGAGCATCAAAGCCAGCGGCACCAGGATGACCAGGATCTCCATCACACGATCTCCCGCGAGGCGCTGCGGGCACGCAGCGAATTCAGCATGACCAGGATCGAGGATCCGCTCATGGCCGCTGCAGCAATCAGGGGCGTCACGATGCCGCTGATCGCGACCGGAACGGCAAGCACGTTGTAGCCGATCGCAAGCCAGAGGTTCTGCCGCATCAGGTGCAGCGCCTTGCGCGAAGCATCGATCGCGGCAACCACTGGGGCGAGCGGCCGGCCGAGGAAGACGAGATCGGCGGTGGCTTGGCTGAGATGCGCGGCCGAGATCGGCGACATCGACACATGGGCAGCCGCCAATGACGGCGCATCGTTCATGCCGTCGCCGACCATCAGCACCTTGGCGCCGCGCTGCTTCAGCTCCTCTATCCGCGCGATCTTGCCGGCCGGCGTGACGCCGGCGCGCCATTCGGGAATGGCGAGCGCATGCGCCGCAGCCTTGACCGCCGGCTCGCGGTCGCCGGACAGGATCTCGATGCCGATGTTGCGCGCCTTCAGGGCCGCGACCACGGCCTGCGCATCCGGACGCAGGCCCTGGCGCACCGAGAGGACGAATTTCTCGCTGCCCTTGCTGAAGGCGACGACGGAGGCTTCGGGATCGAGCGTGGCACCGCCGACCAGCGCCTCGGCACCGCAGTAGGACGGACGGCCGAGGCGAAGCTCGACGCCGTCCACGGTAGCGCGGACGCCCTGCCCGGGTTCCTCGACCGCGCCGACGATCGGAGACTTCGCACCGGCAGCCTGAGCGACGGCGGCGGCGACCGGATGATGGCTCGACAGCCCGAGCCGGCCCGCGAGCTCGAAGATGTCGGCGGGGATGTCGGCCGCATTCATCACTTCGAGATCGGGCAGCGTCAGCGTGCCGGTCTTGTCGAAGATGACGTGGTCGGCTTCCGCCAGCCGCTCGATCGCGTCGCCGGAATTCAGCAGCACCCCGGACTTGAACATCGCGCCGGAGGCGATCGTCTGCACGGTCGGAATGGCAAGGCCCAGCGCACAGGGGCAGGTAATGATGAGGACGGCAACGCCGGTGACGATCGCGTCGTGCCAGCTCGCGCCGGCGATGACCCAGCCGAGGATGGTCAGAAGCGCGGTGGCATGCACCACCGGCGCGTACAGCCGCGAGGCGCGGTCGGCGAGCCGCATGTAACGCGAGCGCGCCTGCAGCGCGTTGTCGAGCAGCCGCGTGATCTCAGCGAGCAGCGTCGCCTCCGAGGCGGCCGAGACCCGCACCCGCAGCGTGCCCGAGATGTTCATCGATCCCGCATAGACCGGCGTGCCCTGCTCCGCCGTGACATAGAGCGTCTCGCCGGTGATCAGGCTCTGGTCGATCTCGGAACGTCCCTCGATCACGGTGCCATCGACCGCGCAGCGCTCGCCCGGCCGCAGCAGCACGATGTCGCCGGGATGGATGGCAGCTACCGGCACTTGCGAGATTTCGCCGGGGCCCACGAACTTCGCAGCCGTCTCCGCCTTCAGCGCGGCGAGATTGCCGGCGACCGCGCGGGTCCGCCGCCGCATGTTCTGGTCGAGGAAGCGGCCGACCAGGAGGAAGGTCAGCAGCATGATCGCGGCGTCGAAATAGGCGTGCTCGGCGTGGTGGATGGTCTCGACCACGGACATGCCGAGCGCCAGGATCACACCGATCGAGATCGGCACGTCCATGTTGGTGGTCTTCGCCGACAGCGCGCGCCAGGCCGAGCGGAAGAACGGCTGGCCGGCATAGGCCGCCGCCGGCAGCGCGATCAGCGCCGACAGCCAGTGGAAGAAGTCGCGCTGCTCCGGCAGCATGTCCGAGACGTTGCCCGACCACACCGGGATCGACAGCATCATCACGTTCATGGTGGCGAATGCCGCGACGCCGAGGCACCGCAGCAGGAAACGCGATTCGGCGACCTCGGCCTCCTCAGCGCTTTCGGTCTCGAACGGATAGGCCTTGTAGCCGAGCTCCTCGAGGCGATCGATGAAACGGCCGGGCTCGAGCGTGCCCGCCTTCCATTCCAGCGCGACGCGGCGGTCGGTGAGGTTCACGCGCGCCAGCGTGACGTCCGGAATGGCGGACAGGCCGCGTTCGATCTTGGCCATGCACCCGGCGCAGTGAACGCCTTCGACCGCGAGATCGATGTGCTGAATGCCCTCACCCGCGCTTCGGACGTAGTGCGAGAAATCCCGCGTGACGTGCATGACGAAGTCCTTCAGTTCAGGATCACGCGGTTGCGCGACAGGAACACGCGTGTTCCCCGCGCCTCGCCCTCGATCACCAGGTCCCATTGGCCCGGCGCGACGGACTCTGCACTGCCGCGATAGAGACCGATGCCGGATTCGGTGAGCTCGACGGCGAGGTCGGCACGCTTGTCGGTCGGCCGCTCCAACCGGCCGCCGAACTTGAGCCCGGAGATCGGCTGGCCGCCGGCATCGCGGGCTTCGACCTGGACCGAGGCGCCGCCGTCGCTGCGGCGCTCGATATGGGCGTTGACCTTCCATTTGCGCGCGGCCTGGTCCTGCGCCGCCGAGATCTCGCGGTCATAGACGAGGCCAGCGGCGTAGGGGCTGTCGACGTCGGTGCCGGGCAGCGTCGCGATCGCGAGCTTCATCATGGTCCCGTTGACCCCGATCACGACGCCGAAGAAGGCGACCAGCATCAGCAAGACCTTGGTTCCGGTCAGAGGCTTGGAAGCCATGGCAGTCTCCTGATCCTTAGGGCGAGACGAAATTATCGGTGGCGGACGCGACGACGCCGAGTCCGATGTCCGTGACGTGGAAGCTGACCGGAATCGACTTCTCCGGGTTGTTGTCGGCCGGCGCGGTGACGAGAAGGCGGAGCTCGCTCGTCGAGTCGCGCGGGATCACGATCATCGGCCGATCCGGGGTCACCGAATCGACGCCGACGACGTGAACGGTCGAATTGACCGGCCCGTCAGCGTCGATCGCGATCACGCGGT
Organism: Bradyrhizobium sp. R2.2-H; assembly: GCF_004346455.1. Lineage (NCBI taxonomy): Bacteria > Pseudomonadati > Pseudomonadota > Alphaproteobacteria > Hyphomicrobiales > Nitrobacteraceae > Bradyrhizobium > Bradyrhizobium sp. R2.2-H. The sequence goes on along the minus strand of NZ_SMBR01000001.1, from coordinate 516,685 downwards.
CATAGCCGCTCTTGTTGAGCAGCCGCACCGTGTAGGCGTTGCGGATCGAGCCGTCGCTGAGCTTGACCGCGACCGGATTGCGGTCGTGCAGCACGTTGACGTCGAGCAGGCTGCGGGTCGCGAGCGTGTAGATCATGATGCCGCCGACCGCCGCGATGATCGCGCTGTAGACGACGGTGCGGGCGCGGACGATGCGGTAGATCGGCGCCTTGCCTTCCTGGCGGCGGTGGATGTTGATGTCGTTGTCGTAGCCGATCAGGCGCTTCGGCCGGCCGATCTTCGCCATCACGTTGTCGCAGGCGTCGATGCAGAGCCCGCACTGGATGCATTCGAGCTGCGGTCCGTTGCGGATGTCGATGCCGGTCGGGCAGACCGCGACGCATTGATAGCAGTCGACGCAATCGCCGACCTGCTGGCCGAGCGCGCGCAGCTCGGCGGCCTTCTTGACGGAGGTACGCTTCTCGCCGCGGTCGTAGCGATAGGTGACGTTGAGCGCCCATTCATCCGTGAGCGCGGCCTGAATCCGCGGCCACGGGCACATATAGGTGCAGACCTGCTCGCGCATGAAGCCGGCGAGGACGTAGGTCGTCGCGGTGAGAATGCCGATCCAGACATAGGCGATCATCGGCGCCTGGAAGGTGACGAGCTCCTTCACCAGCGTCGGCGCGTCGCTGAAATAGAGCACCCAGGCGCCGCCGGTCCACCACGCGATCAAGATCCAGATCGAATGCTTGAGCACGATCTCGGAGATGCGCTCGAGCTTCAGCGGATCGGACGATTTGTCCTTCTTCATGCGCTCGCGCCGGTCGCCCTCGACCAGACGTTCGACGGCGTAGAACAGGTCGGTCCACACCGTCTGCGGGCAGAGATAGCCGCACCAGATGCGGCCGCCGACCGAATTCATCAGGAACAGCGCCACCGCGGCGACGATCAACAGGCCGGTGAAGTAGTAGACCTCCTGCGGCCACAGCTCGATGAAGAAGAAATAGAAGCGGCTGTTGGGAAGATCGATCAGCACCGCCTGGCTGGGGGCGCCGAGGCCGCGATTCCACCGTACGAACGGCAGGAAATAGTAGACGCCGAGGCAGACCGCCATCAGGCTCCATTTGATCCGCCGAAACGTGCCCGAGACGCTCTGCGGGTAGACCTTCTTGCGGGCCGCATAGAGTGGCCCGCTGTCGTCCGCTGGCTTGAGTTCGTTCGGATTGACGGCCTTGTTCATCGCTGAATCTTTCAAGAGGTGCGATTAAACCTAGACCCGGCGCCGGAAACGCCCTTGATCCAACGCAAACGGGGGCGCTTTTCTTCGCCCCCGCCGGAAGTCGTCGGTCGCGGATCGGCTATTTGCCGCCGCCGAGCGAGTGGACATAGACCGCCATCGCCTTGATGGTGGCGGGATCGAGCCGGCCTTCCCAGGCCGGCATCACGCCGGCGCGGCCCTGGCTGATGGTCTCGATCAGGCTCGCCTCGTCGGAGCCGTAGAGCCAGATCTTGTCGGTCAGGTTCGGTGCGCCGAGCTCCTGGTTACCCTTGCCGGCATCGCCGTGACAGGCGGCGCAATTCTCCGCAAAGATCTTCTGGCCCTTGGCGGCGTCATAGCCGTTGCGGGTGGAAAGGCCCGACAGCGACCGCACGTAATTGGCGACCGTGACGATCTCGTCGCCTTTCAGCACACCGTCCTTGCCGAAGGCGAGCATCTGGCCCTCATGCGTCTTGGCATGGCCGGACCGTGCGCCGAACTGGATGGTCTGCATGATCTGGTCGAGCGTGCCGCCCCACAGCCAGTCGTCGTCGTTCAGGTTGGGATAGCCCTTGGCGCCGGCGGCACCGGAGCCGTGACACGGCGCGCAATTGTCGCCGAACACGGTCTTGCCCTTGGCGCGGGCGAGCGCCAGCAGCGCCGGGTCCTTCTCGATGTCGGCGAGCGAGGCCGCTCCCAGCGCCGCCATCTTGTCACCGCGGATCTTCTCGAGGTTGGCGAGCTCGACCGCGACGTCGGCGCGCGAGGAGTAGCCGAACACGCCGGTGGTGTTGCTGGAGATCAGCGGCCAGGCCGGATAGACGATCCAGTAGCCGATCGACCAGACGATGGTGAGATAGAAGGTGATCACCCACCAGCGCGGCAGCGGCGTATTGAGCTCCTTGATGCCGTCCCACTCGTGTCCGGTCGTGGACTTGCCGGAGACGGAATCGATGTCGCTAGAATGATCGGTCATGGTTCTCTACTCCTCCCGCAACGGCAGGTGCGCCGCTTTGTCGAACACAGCCTTATTACGGGGCCAGAATGCGTAGGCGACGATCGCGAGAAAGATCGCGACGAACACCGGTGTCCAGATCGTCGTCACGAGATCGGACGCAAGATTATGGACGGTCAGGATGGCTTTCATCGTTCATGCCTTCTCAGCGAAGATTGGCTTTCTCGTTGTAGATCTTGAAGTCGACCAGCGTGCCGAGCATCTGCAGGTACGCGATCAGCGCGTCCATCTCCGTCGGCGTGCCGGTCTTGCCGTCGAAATTGCGCACGACGGCCTTGGCGTAGCGCTTGCCGAAGGCATCGGTGCCGGCGTTGTCCGGATCGGCCTGAGCCTTCAGGTCGACGGCGGCGTTGGCGATCTGCTCGTCGCTGTAGGGGACGCCGACCGTCCTGAGCGTGCGCATGTCGCCAGCGATCGCGTCCGGGTCGACCTCGGCCCTGCTGAGGAACGGATAGCCCGGCATCACCGACTGCGGCACGATCGCGCGCGGGTTGGTCAGATGGGTCACGTGCCAGTCGTCGGAATATTTGGCGCCGACGCGGGCGAGGTCCGGACCGGTGCGCTTGGAGCCCCACTGGAACGGATGGTCGAACATGCTCTCGGCGGCGAGCGAGAAGTGGCCGTAGCGCTCGACCTCGTCACGCAGCGGCCGGACCATCTGCGAATGGCAGAGGTAGCAGCCCTCGCGGACGTAGACGTTGCGTCCGGCGAGCTCCAGCGGCGTGTAGGGCCTGACCCCGTCGACCTTCTCGATCGTGCTCTTGAGGTAGAACAGCGGCGTGATCTCGACGAGACCGCCGATCGCGATCACCAGCAGGATGCCGACGACCAGGATGATCGAGTTCTTTTCGAAGATTTGGTGGCGTGTCCAGAACGACATTTCTTTAGCTCCTCATTCCGCCGGCTGAAGAGCGACGGGCATCTGGGCTTCCTGTTCGCCGACGCGAACCGTCATCCAGAGATTGTAGGCCATGATCAGCGCGCCGATCAGGAACAGGCCGCCGCCGGCGGCGCGGATGATGTAGAAGGGATGCATCGCCTCGACGGTCTCGATGAAGGAATATTCGAGGAAGCCGAGCGAGGTGTAGGCGCGCCACATCAGGCCCTGGAGGATGCCGGACACCCACATCGCCGAGATGTAGAGAACGATGCCGAGGGTCGCGATCCAGAAGTGCCAGTTGACGAGCTTCAGGCTGTAGAGGCCCTTGCGATTCCAGGCCCACGGCACCAGGCAGTAGAGTGCGCCGAAGGAGACGAAGCCGACCCAGCCGAGCGCGCCGGAGTGCACGTGACCGATGGTCCAGTCGGTGTAGTGGCTGAGCGAGTTGACCACCTTGATCGACATCATCGGGCCTTCGAAGGTCGACATGCCGTAGAAGGCGACGGAGACCACGAGCATGCGCAGCACGGGATCGGTGCGCAGCTTGTCCCAGGCGCCCGACAGTGTCATCAGGCCGTTGATCATACCGCCCCAGGAGGGCATCCACAGCATGATCGAGAAGGTCATGCCCAGCGTCTGCGTCCAGTCGGGCAGCGCCGTGTAGTGCAGATGGTGCGGGCCAGCCCAGATGTAGAGGAAGATCAACGCCCAGAAGTGGATGATCGAGAGCCGGTAGGAATAGATCGGCCGCTCGGCCCGCTTCGGGATGAAGTAGTACATGATGGCGAGGAAGCCGGCGGTCAGGAAGAAGCCGACCGCGTTGTGGCCGTACCACCACTGGAACATGGCGTCCTGGATGCCGCCCCAGGCGACGTAGGACTTCGAGCCGAACACCGAGACCGGGAGCGCGGGGTTGTTGCCGAGATGCAGGACCGCGATCGTCACGATGAAGGCGAGATAGAACCAGTTCGCGACGAAGATGTGGGGCTCCTTGCGCTTGAAGATGGTGGCAAGGAAGACCAGCAGATAGACGACCCAGACGATGGTCAGCCACAGATCGGCGTACCATTCCGGCTCGGCATATTCCTTCGACTGGGTGACGCCGAGCAGATAGCCCGTACCGGCGATCAGAATGAAGAAGTTGTAGCCCAGCACGACGAACCACGGCGCGAGGTCGCCGGCGAGGCGCGCGCGGCAGGACTTCTGCACCACGTAGAAGGAGGTCGCGACCAAGACGTTGCCGCCGAAGGCGAAGATCACGGCGGAGGTGTGCAGCGGCCGCAGGCGGCCGAAGCTGATCCAGGGCAGGTCGAAGTTCAGCGCGGGCCAGGCCAGCTGCGAGGCGATGATGAGGCCGACGAGGAATCCGGCAATGCCCCAGAACATCGCCATGAAGGCGGAGAACTTGATCGGCCCCATGTTGTAGTTCGGGCGGCCGTTGATTTCCTGGGGCGGCAACGCCGCCGGCCGTTCGAAGTAGCGGTTGACGATGAAGAACACCGCAGCCAGGCTCGCCGCCGCGCTGAGCGCGGCGTGAAAGGCGAAGGGCGCATCGAGCGCCTTGGCCGAGGCGATCACGCAAAGAAAAGCGGTGACTGCGAACACGACAGCCAAGCCGCTTTCACCGATGGTCATGGATTTGGGGATGGAGGGCTGGCTCATGCGGATTCTCTCTGAAAGAACACAACGCCAGAAATCACATTCATCCTCTCGGGGAATTGATTGAAATCAAGCTGGATGGATTTCTGTTAATGTGAGGCAATGCGCCGCCAATTCTTCCCGCGCGCACGCATCGCATGCGAGAGTTTGTCCCTGCGGCCATCCTTCGAGACGCCCGCTTGGGGCGGGCTCCTCAGGATGAGGACTGAGTGGGTGGCAACGTTTTCATGACGCGCCGGCGCCGATTAGTCCTGAGGAGGCGCGTAAGCGCCGTCTCGAAGGATGAGGCGGCTAGCGAAGGTTCCACCTCCGTGAAATCACGGAGGTGGACCGAAGGATCCAGACGTCAGTCCCGCGCCGTCGCCTTGAGCGCCGCGATGACGTCCTCACGGGCGATGATGCCGACCAGCTTCTGTGCACCGTCGAGCACGATGATGCTCCTGATGCGGTGCTCGACCATGATCTGGAGCACGCGTGTCAGCCGCGTGTCGGGGCCGACATAGATGAACTCGGGAGTCATGACGTCGCCGATCTTGCGTCTCATCAGGTCATCATAGCGCGGCAACATCTGGGTCGGCGTGAAGGCGAAGCACTTCAGGATGTCGAATTTGGTGACGATGCCGACCACCTGCCCGTCGTCTTCGACCGGATAGGAGTTGAAATCGTCGGTCTCGAACATCTCGCTGAGCTGGAACAAATCGAGGCTGCGCTGCACCGTTTTGACGTTGCGCGTCATGTAGCCGTCGACAGTCTGTTCAAGAAATTTGTACATGACGCGTCCTCCTCGTTCGATACTGACTGGGCGGCGGTCAGTGCGACAGCAGCACGCTCCGGGCGGTTTGCGTGACCAGATACTGGGTGACGCCCCCGAGGATCAGCTCACGAAATCTCGAATGACCATAGGCGCCCGCGACGATCAGGCCGGCACCGACGTCGCCGGCGACCTTCTCCAGATGCGCCGCCGGGCTTTCGTCTCTTGCGGCCTCCGAGACGCGCGCGGTCGCGGTGACGCCGTGACGGCCGAGCCAGGCGGCGACGTCGATGACGCCGGCCATCACGGCCGAGCGGTCGTCGTCCTGCTCTGGAATTCCAACGATGGTGACGTCCCTCGCCTTGCGCAGCAACGGCAGCGCGGCCGCCACCGCCCGCCGCGCCTCCGGCGTGTCCTTCCACGCCACCAGCACGTTGCGCAGGTCGAGCCAGTTGGCCCGATCGGGGACGACGAGAAGCGGACGGCCGGCCTGCAGCACCAGATCCTTGGGGCTCGCGAGCGAGAAAGCATCGGAGAAGGCCGGGCTCCGCCCTCCGCTGACGACGATGTCGGCGCAACGCGCCTGCGCCAGCACGAATCGCGTCGGAAAATCCATTGCGCTGCGCCACTCGACGTGTCCGCCGCGATTCTTCGTCGCTGCGCGGAATTGTGCTTCAAGGTCGGCCAACCGCCGCTTGACCGAAGCTTCGCCCTCGTCGATCAGCGCCTGCGCCTCGGTGCCGTCGGTGAAATAGAGCGGCGGCGCGAACTGCGCTGCGGCGACCCCGACGATGGCAGCCTCGAAGCGCTCGGCGAGTTCCCCCGCGACCTGAAGACGCGCTTCGTTGGGCTGATCGAGCGCCAAGCTGACCATGACGGTCGCGTATGTCATCGGGTATCTCCAGCATCACCAAACTTTCTCAAATCGTAAGCCTGCTGCCGCGCGGCAGGATGAGATAGATCAAACGGGCGTTTTCTGGCTCTCTCGCTGTTCGATGAGAGATACGGCCGCGAATTCAACGTCCGCGCTTGCCTCTGGGCGAGCCTTGGGCGAAATTGCCGTAGCGGTAAAGGCATCCTGCCTGCCCGCTGAGAACAGGAGCAGAGCTTGGCGCCGAACCGCGTGACCCATCCGGCAGACGAGGTTCGTGGCGAGCATTTCCGGGGCCGCATCGAGGGATTCGGGGTGGGCACCTGGGACCTCGATCTGAAGACGCGCGAGCTTGAATGGTCGGAGATGGCCAAGCGGCTGTTTGGCCTCGAGCGGGATCGGGCCGTCAGCTACGATCTCTTTCTGTCCCTGCTCGAGCCGAGCGACCGGGACAATTTCCTGAGGGCGATCGGGCGCACCTCGGAAGGCGGCGGGGAGCTTGATCTGTCCTTCAAGCTCGGCACCGCGTCCGGAGACGGTCAATGGATCCGGGCCAGGGCCGGCGTGATCCGGGACGATTCGGGCACGCCACGTCATCTCAGCGGGATATTCCTCGACATCAACGAGGAAAAGCAGCTCGAGGAGGCCCTGCGCTCCCAGGAGAATCATCTTCGCTCGATTCTCGAAACGGTGCCCGACGCCATGATCGTCATCGATTCGCGCGGCATCATGCAGCTCTTCAGCAGCGCCGCGGAGCGGCTGTTCGGCTACAGCAAGCAGGAAGCCATCGGCCGAAACGTGAGCATTCTCATGCCGGAGCCCGATCAGTCGCGTCATGACGGCTATCTTGCGCGCTACCTCAGGACGAGCGATCCGCACATTATCGGCATCGGCCGGATTGTGACGGGCAAGCGCCGCGACGGCACGACCTTCCCGATGCATCTCTCCGTCGGGCAGACGCAACGCGCGGGCGAGCCCCATTTCACCGGCTTCGTGCGGGACCTCACCGAGCACCAGCGGACCCAGGCGCGGCTCCAGGAACTGCAAGCCGAGCTCGTGCATGTGTCGCGGCTGACCGCAATGGGCGAAATGGCTTCCGCGCTCGCCCACGAACTCAACCAGCCGCTGGCGGCGATCAGCAACTACATGAAGGGATCGCGGCGCCTCCTCGCCGGCAGCAGCGATCCCAACTCGGCGAAGGTCGAAAGCGCGCTCGATCGGGCGGCGGAGCAGGCCTTGCGTGCCGGCCAGATCATCCGCCGGCTGCGCGACTTCGTCTCCCGCGGCGAATCGGAAAAGCGGGTCGAGAGCCTGTCGAAGCTGATCGAGGAAGCCGGCGCACTCGGGCTCGCCGGCGCGCGCGAGCAGAACGTGCAGCTCCGCTTCAGCCTCGATCCTGACGCCGATCTCGTCCTTGCCGACCGGGTGCAGATCCAGCAGGTGCTGGTCAATCTGTTCCGCAATGCGCTGGAAGCAATGGCGCAGTCGCCGCGGCGCGAGCTCGTCGTCGCCAACGCTCGCGTCGCTGACGACATGATCGAGGTTGAGGTTTCCGACACCGGCTCGGGCTTCCGGGACGACGTCATTCCGAACCTGTTCCAGACCTTCTTCACCACCAAGGACACCGGCATGGGCGTGGGACTGTCCATCAGCCGTTCGATCATCGAGGCTCACGGCGGCCGCATGTGGGCCGAGAGCAACGCGGCGGGTGGAGCGACATTCCGCTTCACCTTGCCGGCAACCGACGAGAGCTGAATCATGACGACCAAGGGACATGTCTACGTCATCGACGACGATGCAGCGATGCGGGACTCGTTGAATTTCCTGCTGGATTCCGCCGGTTTCGGCGTCACCCTGTTCGACGATGCCCTGGCCTTTCTCGAAGCCCTGCCGGGCCTCGATTTCGGCTGCGTGGTCTCCGACGTGCGCATGCCCGGCCTCGACGGAATCGAGCTGCTGAAGCGGATGAAGGCGCAGCAAAGCCCCTTCCCGATCGTGATCATGACCGGTCACGGCGACGTGCCGCTCGCGGTCGAAGCCATGAAGCTCGGCGCAGTCGATTTCCTGGAAAAACCTTTCGATGACGACCGTCTCACCGCCATGATCGATTCGGCGATCCGCCAGGCCGAGCCCGCCGCCAAGAACGAAGCCGTCGCGCAGGACATCGCCGCCCGCGTCGCGTCCTTGAGTCCCAGGGAGCGCCAGGTCATGGAGGGGCTGGTCGCGGGCCTCTCCAACAAGCTGATCGCCCGCGAATACGACATCAGCCCGCGCACCATCGAGGTCTACCGGGCCAACGTCATGACCAAGATGCAGGCGAGCAGCCTTTCAGAACTGGTCCGCCTGGCGATGCGCGCCGGCATGCTCAACGATTGAGGCAAGTCAAAGCGCCTTTTCGGGGCCATGCTAACCGGAAAGCATGATCGAGGTCAGCTCACATCGTGCGTGGACGTCGTCCTCCCCACAGCCCACCGTCTTTGTGGTCGACGACGATGCCGCCGTATTGGGATCCCTGCGGTTCCTGCTGGAGACCGACGGCTTCGCCGTGCGGACCTTCAGGAGCGGCACGGCGCTGCTCAATGTCAGCGCGCCCGGACCGGACTGCTACGTCATCGACTACAAGATGCCAGACATCAATGGCATCGAGCTAACCGGCCGCTTGCGCAAATCCGACCGCGACGCGCCTGTGGTCCTGATCACCGGCTATCCCGACGAGAACATCTCGGCCAGGGCGGCGACGGCGGGCATCAAGGACGTTGTTTTGAAGCCGCTACTCGACGAAAACCTGGTCAAGTGCATCCGCCGCGCCATCCAGGACCGCACCCGCGCCTGACCTACGGGATTCTACGTAAGGCACCCTCCTTAAGATATCGCTCGAAATTTTCGAAGCCCCCGATACCGCGTAGGAAAGCGCCATCACAACGGAGATGGCGCAGATGCTGACCCAGACAATCAACACCCAGGCGATCAACACCCAAATCGGTGGCAAGATTGCCCCTGCCCACCCCGTAACCGACCAGTTCGGCGCGATCACGGGCCACGTCGGCCTGGTCGCCACCGAGTTCTCCTACGGCAAGGACGAGGAGATCTACGGCGAGGACGAGGCGTCCGAATACGTCTATCAGGTGGTCACCGGCGCGGTGCGCAGCTACAAGCTTCTCTCCGACGGCCGCCGTCAGATCGGCGCCTTCCATCTCGCCGGCGACGTGTTCGGCCTCGAATCCGGTCCCACTCACCGCCTCGCCGCGGAAGCCATCATCGACACCACCGTCCGCCTCGTGAAGCGCGCGAGCCTCGAGAAGGCCGCCGGCACCGACGTGCAGGTTGCCCGCAAGCTCTGGACGATGACCGCCGGTGAGCTTCGTCATGCCGAGGACCACATGCTGCTCCTGGGCCGCAAGACCGCGATGGAGCGTGTTGCGACCTTCCTGCTCGAAATGGACCGCCGCCTCGCCGTTGCCGGCATGATGGCGCTGCCGATGTGCCGCCGCGATATCGGCGACTATCTCGGCCTCACCCTCGAAACCGTGTCGCGCGCACTGTCGCAGCTTCACGCCCAGGGCATTCTCGGTTTCTCCGGCGCCCGCCAGATCGTGCTGCGCAACCGCCAGCGCCTGCACAATCTCGACGCCTGATCGGTTTTCTCCCCCCGTGACTTGGCCGGCCGAATCCGATTCGGCCGGCCTTCTCCTTTGCCGCGATCAGGCCGTGCGCCGGGTTTCCGGCATCATCACCAGGATCAGAAGCAGCCCCGTCGCGGCGACGCCGGACAGCCCGATGAATGCGGTGGCATTGCCGAACTTATCGCTGACATAGCCGCCGAGCACCGTGCTCAGCGATGCGCCGATGCCGGTCGCAGTCCCCACGATCCCCTGCGCCAGGTTGAAATGACCGCTGCCGAAGGCGACGTCGGCCACGATCAGCGGAATCATGACCGCAAACACCGCCGCGGTGAAGCCGTCGAACACCTGCACCAGCACCAGCAGGTAGGGATCGCGCACGGTCGCAAACAGCAGTCCGCGAATCGTCAACGCGCCGAATCCGATCAGGAGCAGCGGACGCCGGCCCCACGCTTGCGCCTTGCGCCCGACCGTCGGCGACAGCAGCGCCACGATCGCCTGCGGCACGATGATGCAGGCGGCGACGAGCACGGTCGCCCATTGGCTCGACCGCGCCGTCACCGCGCTCGCCATCAGCGGCATCATCGCGGCGTTCGCGAGCTGCAACAACAGCACGCTGAGCGCGAAGACGATGAACGGACGCTGCCGGATCAGGTGCCAGACGTTGGTATCGCCGCGGTCCGCGGCTTCAGGCGGCATCTCGCCGTGACAGCGCCTGATGTCGACCTCGTTCTCGCGGATGCGCGAGAGCGCGATCAGGGTCGGGATCGCGAGCAGGAAAGTGACCAGGAACACGGAGCGGCTCGACAGGAGATAGCCCGCGGTGCCCATCACCGCCGCCGCGACGCCATTGCCCAGCGAGGCGAAGCGCGCGTTGCGGCCGAGCCGCTCGCCGATCGCGAGCGGGCCGACGAGGCCAAGGCTGATCGCGGCGATCGCCGGCCCGAGCACGCAGCTCGCCGCCGCGTGCAAGGTCGCGGCGGCAACCACGACCGGAAAGATCGGCATGGCGGCATAGGCAAGCGCGCAGACGCCGATGGTCGCGATCGCGAGGGCGGCGACCAGGCGCTCCGACTTCGCGGCGTCGATGATCGCGCCGCCCGGCATCTGCCCGATCAACGCGACGATGCCGCCGATTGACAGCACGAGGCCGATCTCGACCTGGGTCCATTTCTGCGTCGTGAGGTAGACCGCGATGAAGGGGCCGAAGCCGGTCTGCACGTCGGCGAGGAAGAAGATGAACCAGTCGAGGCCGCGCAGGCTCTGGCGCGAGGGCGCCGGAATAGCCGCGGCCGACGGCGCGGCGACCTTGTCCTGCTCGGCGCGGGCGCCGTGCTCCGCATGGTTCGGCTTCCTCGACAACAGCACAGGCGATGAGCCCTCCCGGCACCTCACTGGATCGCTTGCAGCGGCTGAAGGCTGCCGGACGCGCCGAGCACGACGATCGGCGTGTCCTCCTTGTATTCCGGCGCGGCCGCGACCTGCGCCTTGGTCAATTCCAGCGTGATGCTGTCCTTCTTGTTGGCGATCTTGCCGAAGCGCAGCGCGTTCCAGTCCACCACGATCTTGCGGCTGCCGACGCCGAGAAAGCCGCCGAAATCAATCGCCGCGGCCCGCACATGGCCGGTGCGATCGACGATGACGTCGACGATACGGCCCATGTCCTCGCCGGCGGCGCTGCGAACGTCGCGGCCGAGCACGCCGTGGGCCTCGCTCGCGCCGATGATGGTCACCGAGGGTGGCGGCGCGGCATCCTTGGGCGTCACCGGAACGGTCGAGACCGGCGGTGCCGTCGGCGGCACGTTCGCTTCATTCCGGCCTGCGGGCTGATCCTCCGCGGCGCGCAATGGTGCGACCGTCAGGCCGGTCACGATCGCCACGCTCAGGATCAACGCTCCGGTCGCACGCATGACACCCTCCTCACGATGCACCGCTAGCGCGCCAGCACGATCGAGACCTGGATCTGGCCGCGTGTGCGCAGCACCTCCAGCGCCACGTCGTCGCCGTGGCGGCTGACGCGAAGATCGACGCTGGATTCGCCGAGGCGCAGATCGCGCAGGATCACCTCGTTGAGGAACGCCGGCAGATGCGGATTGCGCAGGCGAATCTCGCCGCGCGCCACGTCGAACTCGAGGCCGAGCGCCGCCTCCAGCAGCGTGAACGGCGTCGCGCTGGCCCAGGCCTGCGGCGCGCAGGCGACCGGGTAGAGCGTCGGGCCGCGCCGCTTCTCGCGCCGGAAGCCGCAGAACAATTCGGGCAACCGGCGCAGGTCCATATAGGTCGCGGCATCGAACAGCCCCTTGAAGACATGCGCCACTGAATGCTTGAGGCCGTAGCGCGCGAGCCCGAGCGCAATCAGCGCATTGTCGTGCGGCCAGATCGACCCGTCATGATAGGACATCGGATTGTAGCGCACCTCGCCCTGCGCGACGGTGCGAATGCCCCAGCCCGAGAAGAAATGCGGCCCCATCAGATCGGCGGCGACGAGGCGGGCGCGATCCTCACGGATCATGCCGCTAAACAGGACCTGCCCGGCGTTCGAGGTCCGCACCTTGCAGGGCCGCTCCTCGCCGTCGAGCGCGAGCGCATAGGTGCCGAGCTCCTCGCACCAGAACGCCTCCTCGAAGCGCTCGGCGAGTGCTCTGGCTTCGGCCTCGAGCTTGCGCGCGCGGTCCGGCTTGCCGAGCCGCAGCGCGCAACGCGCCGCGAGCTGCTTCGCAGCAAAAACGTAGCCCTGGACCTCCGCGAGCGCGATATTGCCCTCAGCAAGCTGGCCGTCGGCATGGAAGATCGCGTCGTAGGAATCCTTCCAGCCCTGGTTCGCCAGCCCCTTCTCGGTCGCGCGCTGATATTCGACGAACCCATCCTGGTCGGGATCACCAGGGCCGTCGATCCAGGCCAGCCCCGCCTCGATCGCCGGCCACAGCTCGATCAGCGTAGCCTCGTCGCCGGTGCGCTCGAAATAGCTTCCCGCGAGCAGCACGAACAGCGCGGTCGAATCGACGCTGCCGTAATAATGCGCGAACGGCACCTCCCCGAGCGCCGCCATCTCGCCGCCGCGCATCTCGTGCAGGATCTTTCCGGGCGCAGCATCCGCGAGCGGGTCGATCGCCCTGGCCTGGAAATGCGCGAGCCGGCGCAGGACCCCCTTGGCGACGCGCGGATCGATCCAGAGCATCTGGAGCGCCGTGATGAGGCCGTCGCGGCCGAAGGTCGTCGAGTACCAGGGGATGCCGGCATAGGGGTAACGCCCCTGCGGCGTCTCGGTCATCAGCATGTTGAGGTCGGCCATGGCCTGGCACAGCACCTCGTTGAAGATGTTGTTGGAGGTCTCGATGCTGGCCGCGCCCATGGTCGACTGCCGCATCTCGCGGCGGTGCGCCAGCAGGCCCGGGAAGAACCGTACCGGCTTTTCCGTCACCGGCCGGTTGCAGGACACGGCCACGAACAGCGATTTGGCCTGGTGCGGCTCCAGGTCGAGCTCCCAGGTCGCGGCATTGGCCGAGAGCCGCGTCGGACGCGGATCGAAATGCAGTCCGGTGGTACGTTCGGCCTCGTCGAGGCCGCGATATTCGAACAGGACGTGGGTCGGCCCGAGCAGCCGGCTGGTTCCGATCCCGCGGCGCGGCCGCCGCTCGCCGCGGACCTCGAACAGATCGGCGAAGTCGTTGCCGAACAGCAGCGTCAGGTCGACGCAGGCGCGCCGGTCGCCATGGTTCTGCACGCCGATGCGCTGATAGGCCGTGCCGCGCCACAGGAAGACCGTGCGCACGATGTGCAGCAGGTCCTTCTGGAGAACGAGGCTGCCCTGCCGGTAGATGTCCGGATTGGTGAGATCGACGGTCAACGCCGAATTGTCGTCGCGCAGGTTCGAGCCGAGCAGCAGCGGCTGGAGATCGTCGAGCACGAGCTCGAGCCGCGCGAGGTAGCGCGTATCGTGATGGAACAGGCCGTCCGGCCCGCCGGCGGATGCGCCGATGTCGCCATGGCTGTCGAGCACGATGAAAGTGTCATCGTGCTTGAGCGAACGCCGCGGCCGTGCCGACGGCCCCGTCATCGGAATATAGAAGGGTTGTTCCGCGACCTGTTCCGAGGTCCGCGTCACGGAGACGAATTGGGTGACGGCTTCGGCCGACATGAGCTGCTCCCCTGCGCCTGTTTCAGAACGCAACCGACTCGAGAACGCGACTATTGGTTTACGCGGCAGCTTGCGCGAGCCGGCTCATTTCCTGCGTGACCAGCTCACGATACGGCCCGTGGCCCTGCATCAGACGCTCGGGCGAGCCGTCCTCGATGATCTTACCATTTCTCAGCACCACCACGCGGTCGAAATTACGCAGCGTCGCCAGCCGATGGGCGATCGCTATCACGGTGCGGCCGCGCATCAGGCGCGACAGCGCCTCGCGGATCGCCTCCTCGGACTCGCTGTCGAGCGCGGCAGTCGCCTCGTCCAGCAGCAGGATGGGCGCATCCTTCAGGAAGGCACGCGCGATGGCGATGCGCTGGCGCTGGCCGCCGGACATCTTGACACCGCGGTCGCCGACCATGGTGTCGAGGCCGTCAGGCAGGCTCTCGACGAAGTCGCAGCGCGCAGCGATCGCCGCGCGCAGCACTTCGTCGTCGGTCGCATTCGGCCGGCCGTAGCGGATGTTCTCGCGAATGGAGCGATGAAACAAGGAAATGTCCTGGGGCACGACGGAGATCGCCTCGCGCAGGCTCAGCTGCGTCACCTTGGAGATGTCTTGGCCATCGATGGTGACGCTGCCCTCGTCGACGTCGTAGAAGCGCTGGAGCAGCGTGAACAGGGTCGACTTGCCGCCGCCGGAATGCCCGACGAGGCCGACGCGCTGGCCTGGCTGGAGGCGCAGGCTGAACCGCTCGAAGATCTTCTCGCCGCCGGGATAGCCGAAGGTGACGTTGTTGAACGCGATTGCAGCGCCGCTCTTCACCAGAGGCTCGGCCTCGGGGTGGTCGCGCAATTCGTGCGGCACCAGCAGCGTGGCGATCGCCTCGGTCAGGCGTGCGACGTGCTGGGTGACATCGACCAGCGCCACCGCAAGATCGCGCGTGGCGCTCAGAATGGAGATGCCGAGCGTACAGACCAGCACGACATCGCCGGTCGTCGCCTGACCCTTCTGCCACAGCGTGATTGCCCAGGCCATCAGCGCGATCGTCAGAAGCACGGTGATGGCGGCATGCAACAGCCGCAGCTTTTCCAGATAACGCAGGCTGCGGCTTCGCGCGGTGAGCTCCCGGTTCACCGTCGCGTCGAACCGCTCATGCTCGTGGCCGATGCCGCAGAAGGCACGGACAAGGGGCATGTTGCTGATGACATCGATCATCTCGCCGTCGACCACCGCGGCCTTGTCGGCGAAATCGTCATGCAGCGGCTTACCGGCGGCTGCCAGATGGAACATCGCAACCACCATGCCGCCGGCGATCACGACCAGGCCGAGGGCCATGTAGGGACTGACGGTTCCAATCAGGGCAATTGCCGCAATTGTGGCAATGCACGGCGGTAACACGTTCCAGACGAACATATTCTCGACGGTGAACACCGCATTCGACGTCGCCGTGATGCGGCTTGTCAGCATGCCGGGCATCCGGTCCGAGAAGTAGCTCGGTGCATGTCCGGTCAGATGACGAAATATGTCACGCCGTAAATCACCCGTGACACGCACGAAGGTGAAGCTCGCCGTCCAGCTGGCGATCCGCCACAGGAAGTTGTCGGCCGCAATCAGCGACATGAGCAGAATGAATGCCAGCCATACGCTGCCGCCCTGCCCCGGTCCGGCGGACAGGCTGTCGACCAGGGATTTGACGCCGTACTGGGTGCCCACTGAGCAGGCAACTGCCGCCACGACGGCGGCCAGGATCACCAGATGCGAGGCGAGACGACGCCGGAGATAGCGCAAGACAAAGGCAAATGGCCTGCGCGCGTATCCAGAAAGCTGATCCATATGGCTATCGCCCCGTTATGCTGATTTTCGTTTTCGTTACTGGCCGAGTGAACATCGACCGCTTCGCCTCGGTTCCCGGGCAACGTCATCACGACATGCGGATGCGGGCGATGTGCGAAGATCTGGTGGCAGCATCGCGACGGTCCCTCGACGTGTCGAATATGTAACGTTTGAAGAAAGGAACTTCGCAAGTGCGGGAACGTTCCCTTGGCTGGCATAGCCGGTGCCGACACGCGGGGGCTTCCAACGTTCATGATCGCAGAGGAGATGGTGAGATGCGCATCGCGCAGGTAGCTCCGTTGACGGAGGCTGTTCCACCCAAGCTGTATGGCGGCACCGAGCGGGTGGTGCATTGGTTGACGGAGGAGCTGGTAGCCCTTGGACACGACGTGACATTGTTCGCCAGCGGCGACTCGCAGACATCAGGCAAGCTGGATGCATTGTGGCCGAAGGCGCTCCGTCTCGACGGTTCCGTGCGCGATCCCAATGCGCTGCACATGGTGCTGCTGGAGCGGGTGCGGCAGAAATGTGACGACGAGGAGTTCGACTTCCTCCATTTCCATCTCGACTATTATCCGTGGTCGCTGTTCCACCGGCAGCCGACGCCATTCGTGACCACGCTGCACGGCCGGCTCGACCTGCCGGAGCATCAGCCGGTCTTCAAAACCTTCTCCAAGATGCCCGTCATCTCGATCTCCAACGCGCAGCGGCGGCCGGTGCCGCAGGCGAACTGGGTGACGACCATCCACCACGGCCTGCCGGAGACCCTGCTGACGCCGAAGCCGGCGAAACAGGAATATCTCGCCGTGCTCGGCCGCATCGCGCCGGAAAAAGGCGTCGACCGCGCCATCAAGATCGCGACCCATTGCGGCATTCCGCTCAAGATCGCGGCCAAGGTCGATCGCGCCGACCAGGATTATTACGACGAGCTGATCCGGCCGATGATCGAGAACAATCCGCTGATCGAGTTCATCGGCGAGATCAGCGATCACGAGAAGTCGGACTTCCTGAGCGGCGCGCTCGGCCTCCTGCTGCCGATCGACTGGCCGGAGCCGTTCGGCCTCGTCATGATCGAATCCATGGCCTGTGGGACGCCGGTGGTTGCCTTCAACCGCGGCTCGGTTCCGGAGATCATCGACGATGGGCTGACCGGCTTCATCGTCGAGGACGTGATCAGCGCCGCCGGTGTGGTGAAACGCCTGCCGCAACTCGACCGCGCCGCGATCCGCAAGCAGTTCGAGACCCGCTTCACCGCGCGGCGCATGGCGCTGGACTATCTTGCGGCCTATCGCAGCCTGACCGAGGCACGGACGCCGCGGATCAAGCTGGTGAGCAGCGCGGAGTAGTGCGGAGGCACTTACCACTCTCGTGTCCCGGACGCGCTGCAACGCTCCTAAGCGTTGCGGCGCAGAGCCGGGACCCACGCGGTCGGAGATGCTCGCGGAAACATGGGCCCCGGCTCTGCAGCGCACCGCTGAAGAAGCGCTGCGCTGCGTCCGGGGCACGAGCCCCCTACACCACCACTGCACGCTTCGGCTCCACGATCTCGAACATCCGCGGGAATTCGTCCATCAGTCCCATCAGCTCGGCAAGCTTCATCGGATTGCCCGCGAGCTTGACCTTGCCTGCAGCAACCGCCTCCGGAAAGCTTGTCAGCTTCGCGATCACCTCATCGAGCGTTGCGCGCGCGAGCGTGAAGCTGGCGTCCGCGTTTTCCGCCTGCGCGCCCTCGGTGTAAGTGAGCGCGCAGTTCTCCAGATTGAGCACGAAGGTCTCGCCGGTGTCGGAAAAGCGCCAGTTCAGGACGATGTGCTTGCCTTCCGCCTTGGGACCGTTGAGGCGGATGCCGAGCACGTCCCAAAGCTGCTCCGTGCGCAGCGCCGCCAGCGTCTCGCGCGGCATCGGCGGGCGCGCCGGCACCTTTGGCATGCCCTGGCGCAATTCCTGTGCGCCGAACAGATAGGCGTTGCGCCAGGTCGCGCTCTCGGCGGCATAACCGAGCTGCTCCAGCGTATCGGCCAGGAGTGCGCGCGCCGCCGCATGATCAGGCTCGGCAAAGACGAGATGGCCGAGCACCTGCGCGACGAAGCGAAATTCCCCCTGGTCGAAATCGGTGCGCGCCCGCGCCAGGATGGCGTCCGCGCCGCCCATGTACTCGACATACTTCCTGCCCGACTCGACCGGCGGCAGCGGATCGAGATTGACCGGATTGGCATCGTACCAGCCGAGATATTTCTGGTAGATCGCCTTCACATTGTGCCGGATGTGGCCGTAATAGCCGCGACCGTGCCAGGCGCCTTCCAGGCTCTTCGGCAGTTGGATCGTCTCGGCGATTTCGGCCGCGGTCAGGCCGTGGTTCATCAGGCGGATGGTCTGGTCATGCGCGAACTTGTAGAGGTCGCGCTGCTGCCGGATCATCGTGCCGATGCGCTCAGCCCCCCACACCGGCCAATGGTGCTGGCCACACATCGCCTCGGCCTTGCCGTCCCAGAGCTGCAAGGCTTCGCCGAGATATTTCGACCAGGCCAGCGCGTCCCGCACGTCGGCGCCGCGGAACGGCAGCAGATTGTGGAAATTGTGCGTGCAGTTCTCCGCGAGGTTCAACAGCTTGTAGCGCGGAACGAAGAAGTGCATCTCCGCCGGCGCTTCGCTGTTCGGCGCCATCTGGAATTCGAATGCGACGCCGTCGATCACGCGCGTATCGCCGGTCGCCATGATCAGGTCCGTGGGGCGCAGCAGCGCGACGGAGCCAGCCGCCATCGACTTGCCGAGGCCGCAATCGACCTGCCCGCGCGCGCCCTTGGCGAGAAGGGGGCCGAACTGATACTGCGCCCGGCGCAGCATCGCGGGTCCTGCGATGATGTTCTCGGAGACGGCGTGCTCCATGAACAGGTTCGGCGCGATGATCGGCACGCCGCCGGTGGCGAGCGCATCGTCCGCCAGCACGCCGCGCGCGCCGCCCCAATGGTCGGTGTGGGTATGGGTGAAGATGATCGCCGCGACCGGTCGCGTGCCGCGGTGCTTGAAGTAGAGATCGAGCGCGGCGCGGGCGCCTTCGATCGAGGTCAGCGTATCCACGACGATGACGCCGCTGTCACCCTCGATCAGCGTCATGTTGGCGATGTCGAGTCCGCGCACCTGGTAGACGCCGGGCACGACCTCGAACAGGCCATGCTGCATGTTGAGGCGAGACTGGCGCCACAGGCTCGGATTGACCGTGGGCGGTGCCTGCTCGGCGGACAGGAAGCCATAGGGCTCGAGGCTCCAGACCGTCCGCCCTTGCGGATTCGTGATCGTTGCATTCTCGATCGTGCCGAGGAAGCCGCGCGCGGCGTCGTCGAAGTCGCGTGTGTCGGAAAACGGCAAGGCGTTCAGCATCACCGTTTGCTGCGCGATGACGGACGGCGATGCGTCCTTCGGCCCGTTGCTGAGTTCGGTCATGCTCGTTCCTCCAAGACGGAGTTCTCTTCCCTTCTGCCCTTGTGGGAGAAGGTGGCGCGAAGCGCCGGATGAGGGGTTCTTTCCATTCGCAATACTGTTCGTGAGGAGAGAGACCCCTCACCCGGCTCGCCGCTTCGTTGCGATGTACCCTCTCCCACAGGGGGTGTTCCGACCGGGGAGAGGGTGCATTCGTGCCGCTCGCGCCACTACATGCCCAGCAAGCGGGGCAGCCAGAGCGACAGGCCGGGCCAATACGTCACCACGACGAGGAATCCCAGCATGGTCAGCAGCCACGGCCACACCGCGACCGTGAGCTCGGTGATCCCCATCTTGGCGATGCCGGAGGCGACGTAGAGGTTGAGGCCGACGGGCGGATGGCACAGCCCGACCTCCATGTTGACCGTCATCAGGATGCCGAAATGAATCGGATCGATGCCGAGCTTGACCGCGACCGGAAACAGGATCGGCGCCATGATCAGGATGATCGAGGACGGCTCCATCACGTTGCCCGCTATCAGCAGCAGCAGGTTGACGAGCAGCAGGAAGCCGATCCACCCCAGGCCCTGGTCGATCATCCATTGCGCCAGCGCCTGCGGCACGTTCTCGTAGGTCATCAGGAACGAGAACAGCACGGCGTTGGTGATGATGTAGAGCAGCATCGCGGAGAGATTCGCCGATGACAGCAACACGCGCGGAACGTCGCGCAGCCTGAGATCCTTGTAGATGAACACGGCGACGATGAAGGCGTAGACCGCGCTGACGGCGGCAGCTTCGGTCGGCGTGAACAGGCCGCTGTAGATGCCGCCGATCACGATCACGATCAGCAGGATGCCCCAGATCGACTTGCGGAACGCATCGAGACGCTCGCGGAAGGTGGCCTTGCGCATCCGCGGATAGTCGTTGCGCCAGGCCCGGTAGAACGTCGTTGCGCCGAGCAGCGAGGCGAGCGCAAGCCCCGGCACGATGCCGGCGATGAACAGCTTGCCGACCGAGCTGTTGGTGGACACGGCGTAGAGCACCATCGGGATCGACGGCGGGATGAGAATGCCGAGCGAGCCCGACGTCGTGATCACGCCCGCGCCGAACCGCTTCGGAAAGCCTTGCGCGACCATCGCGGGAAGGATCACCGAGCCGATCGCCACGACGGTCGCCGGCGAGGAGCCGGAGATCGCGGCAAACAGCGCGCAGGCGACCACGCCCGACAGAGCCAGACCGCCGTACCAATGGCCGACCAGCGAGGTTGCGAAGGTGATCATCCGCCGCGCCACGCCGCCATGGGTCAGGAAGCTGCCGGCGAGGATGAAGAACGGGATCGCCATGATCTCGAAATTCTCGATGCCGGTGAACAGCTTCAGCGCCACCGATTCCGTTCGCACGTCGGTCAGCGTGAACATGAAGCTGAGCACGGTCAGACCCAGCGCGATCGAGATCGGCATGCCCGTCAGCATCAGCGAGAGCAGCAGCGCGAACACGATGGCGACGCGCACGCCCTGCGGCAGCGTGATGAGATGGCCTGCATGGGCAAAGCAGATCGCGACGATCAGGACCGGCAGCAGCATCAGGATCCAGCCGAGCGGGCTGCGCTCGTCGCGGACGACCTGGCTCGGCGTGACCGGCGCCGGATGCACCGGATCCGCCTCGACACCCTCGACGCCCGCCATGTCGTGATGCGGCAGCTCGCCGGTGCGGTAGAACGACCAGGCGACCTGCAGGAAGCGGAAGCACATCAGGCCGGAGCCGAGCGGGATCGTGAGATACACCATCCACATCGGCGCTTCGAGATCGTTGGATTGCTGGCCGCTCTGCCACATGTGGCCGACGAAGACGGCCCCGAAATAGCCGACGATGGCGGTGAAAAGCGCACCGCACAACAGACCGAAGGTGATGACGCGCCGGCGCGATCCGCCGGGAAGCAGGTTGACGAGCACGTCGACGCCGACATGGATGCCCGTGCGCACGCCGTAGGCGGCGCCGAACTTCGCCATCCAGATGAACATGTAGATGCAGAGTTCCTGTGCCCAGGACAGGTCGAGCGCGGCAAGCCACACGAACACCGCTCGCGCCGGCACGGCAAGGAAGGCGAGATTTCGCGCTTCCGCCCATTTGGCGATGTCGATCGACAGCCCGGCACCGTAGCGGTGCAGCACGGCGACGAAGATGAGCGATGTCGCAGCCGCGATCATCGTCGCGATCAGCCACTCCTCGAGATGATCGAGAAAACGATTCAGCGCGCGCAGCAACTTGGTCCCCCCGGATTGGATCGTTCAAGCGCAACGGCCGGGAGTGCGATCACCCCCGACCGTTGGTATTGTTCTTGTTGGGGCGCAGCCCGTCAGTTCATCTTGACGTCGAGTTCCTTGGCGAGGAGATCGAGCACCTCCGGCCCGACCCGCCCTTTTGCCCATTTATACGTCGGCTGCATCGCCTCCTGCCAGGCCTTGCGGTCGGCGTCGGTGAGATAATGCAGATTGGTCTTCCCCGTCTTCTTGATCTCGGCCAGCGCGTCCTCGTTCTCCTGCCGCGCGATCGAGTTGGTGTAGTCGGTCGCCTCCGTCATCGCCTTGTCCAGCTTGGTGCGGATATCGGGCGGAAGACCTGACCAGAACTTCGAATTGACGATGACAGCATATTGCAGATGCGCGTGATAGGATACGGTGATGTCCTTCTGCACCTCGTAGAACTTCTGCGTGAGGTAGTTTGACGCCGTGTTCTCGCAGCCGTCAACCACGCCGGTCTGCAAGGCCTGGTAAACTTCCGAGAACGCCATGATCTGCGGGATCGAGCCCATGATGCGGAGATACTGGTCGGCGACCTTCGATCCGGAGATGCGGAATTTCAGCCCCTGGAAATCGGTCGGCTTCAGCAAGGGACGGTTGGCGGACAGCATGTGGAAGCCGTTGTCCCAATAGGCGAGCCCGGTGATGCCCTTGGCCTCGAGCTTCTGGAACAGCCACTTGCCGATCGTGCCCTTCATCGCGCTGGCATAGGTCTGGTCGTCCCTGAACAGCCAGGGCAGGTCGAGCGCCTCGAACTCCTTGATGCCGAGCGGCGCGAATTTCGCCGTCGAGGGCGCAAGCATCTGCACCGAGCCGAGCTGCAGCGCCTCGATCTCCTCCTTGTCCTTGTAGAGCGTGGAGTTCGGGTAGACTTCGACCTTGACCTTGCCCTCGGTGTATTTCTCGGCGAGCTCCTTGAATTTCAGCGCACCCTTGCCCTTCGGGGTGTCGTTGGCGACCACGTGGCTGAACTTGATGACGATGGGACTCTGGGCTTGGGCGATGGCGGGAGCCAAGAAAACAGCCGCGGCGGCGACCGCGGCAAGCAGCTTGCGCATGAACGTACCTCCCAACAACTCGGAAACCGGGTTCTTCTTGTTTTTCAGGTCAGTCCTGGCAGCAATCCGCTACCCGAACAACTGGACCCAAGCCCTGTTTGCCGCAGCCAAGCTAACTTGAGGACCGCTGCATGCGCAACCCGGTGTCCGCGCCAGTCCAGAGGGAACGAGCGCTTATGCCGCAATGCGGCACCGCAATTAGCCTTTGCGCTGGGCGACCATGAAGAGGCGGCGGAACGGGAACAGCGTCTGCCCCGCGGCATTCTTCGGATAGGCCTTTGCGACGCGCATCCCATAGGCGGCTTCGAACGCGATCTTCTCCTCGCCTTGCAAGACGTCGAGATAGCGCGTCAGCCAGGTCCCCTTGGTCCATTCCTTCACGGGGTTCTCGCCCTCGAGCACCTGGAGATATTCGGTTTCCCAGACGTCGATGTTGGCCGACATCGGCGCAAGCAGATCGTGATAGAAGGCCGGCCCTTCGACCGGCGGCGGGGTGACGAGATGCTCCACCTTGGACCGCCACGGACCGTCCAGCGCGGTCTCGCCGATCAGCACATGCGAAGGCGCGGCGAAGTTGCGCGGCATCTGCACCGCTAAGATGCCCCCAGGCGCCACATTCTCCATCAGCGACGGAAACAGTGCCGCATGATCGGGCAGCCAGTGCAGTGCGGCATTGGAATAGATCAGGTCGTACTGCCCGGCGGGTCTCCAATGGCCGAGATCCTCATGCGACCATTCCACGTCCGGCGCGGCCTTCCGCCCCGCGGCAACCATCTCGGCCGATCCCTCGACGCCGGTCACGCGCGCATCCGGCCAGCGCTCCCTGATCAGCTTCGTCACGTTGCCGGCGCCGGCGCCGAGATCGGCGATCGCGCGCGGGGCAAAATCCGGAATCCGCATCAGGAGGTCGACGGCGGGCCGGAGCCGATGGCCGGAGAACTTCAGATATTGCTGCGGATCCCAGACCATCATGTCAGCCTTTTCTTTTTCGTGTTTCCTTCGCCGAGGCTCCTGGTTACCACTGCTCGTCTCGGTTCGGCAAATCGCCGCACGCGGGGCGGGGCAGGAAACGAACGGCAAAACGCAAAGCAACCAAGAGAGCGTGCGACCATGGACCTCGGGCTCAAATCGAAAACCGCTGTCGTCACCGGCGCGAGTATCGGCATCGGCCGCGCCATCGCCAAGGGCCTCGCAGCCGAAGGTGTGCGCGTCATCGGCGTGGCGCGCCGTACCGACCTGCTGGCCGAACTGGCGAAAGACGTCGGCGGCGGATTGATCACGCCGTTCGAGCAGGACGTGATGGCCAAGGACGCCGCCGAGAACATTGCGGCCTTCGCGCTGAAGGAGCTCGGCCATGTCGACATCCTCGTCAACAATGCCGGCGGCAGCCGTCCCCTCCCCGTCGATGCGCCCGACAGCAAGTGGGACGAGGCGATCGCGCTGAACTTCACCAGCTATCGCCGCATCGCGCACGCGCTGCTGCCGCAGATGATCGAACGCAAATGGGGCCGCATCGTCAACATCACCGGCAAGTCCGAGCCGGAAGGCCTCAACGCCGCCTTCGCCGCCAAGGCCGCGGTGCACGCCTGGGCCAAGGGCCTGTCGCGCGAGATCGGCGCGCACGGCATCACCATCAACTGCATCCCGCCCGGCCGCATCATGAGCGAACAGATCCGCCGCAACTACGCGCCGGATTATCGCGAGCGTTTTGCCGAGGAGGAAATCCCGGTGGGCTATTGGGGCGAACCGGAAGATCTCGCGGCCCTCGCGGTGTTTCTGGCCTCACCGGTGGCGCGCTACATCACGGGCACGGTGATCCCGGTGGATGGGGGATTGCGGAGATATCAGTTTTAGGGAGGGTACGACTGCGACGCCCCGCGGCCGACGCGATGCGACGGCTTCACGTCGGCAGCGCCGGTTGATCTGGCCAAGGGGTTGGTGATAATTACGATGACCGGTACACGCCCGGCTGTCGAAGAGCGCAGTGCATTTCAGTATTTCGCGCCGTGCTTCGTCTGAATCTCTGTGCGTGATGGCGAACAGTTTGGGGAACGGCAAAGAATTGGGTGCTGGACGTCGTTCGCCGATGCGCAAGCGCGGTCGCGAGCGGCTTCAGCTTCTGCTCGATGCCACCGCAGACCTGCTCGCCGAACGGCTCGACGAGGATATCAGTCTCGCTCAAATCGCCGAGCGAGCAGATGTGCCTCTCGCCTCGGTCTATCACTTCTTTCCGAACCGAGGCGCCGCCTTTGTAGCCTTGGCGCAACGCTACCACGCCGAGATCGCGGCACGCGCCGCGGGCCCGGTTCATCCTCGTCCCCAGACCTGGCAGCACTACATCGCCAACAGCCAGAAGGCCGGCGCGGCGCATCTGAACCGCAATCCTGCAGCGCTGCGCCTTTTCATGGGCGCAGGTGTCAGTGTCGAGGTGAGAAACACGGATCTCAGCGGCAACGCCCATCTCGCAAAGCAGCGTACCGCCTATCTGCGTGCGACGTTCGACATGCCCAAGGTACCGGATCTGGAGAAATGGGTCGCGGTGTCGATCGCGCTCGTGGACGGAATCTGGGCGCTGTCCTACAGCCTCCATCGATCCATCACCCCGGAATATCTCGAGGAATCGATCAGATGCTCCATCGCATATTTGCGATGCTACCTGCCGGAAGTCGTCGATCGGCGCGCCCCCTGACCCCTCCTCTAATCATATAAAATTCTGCTATCTCTCGAGCCGCCGCCGCTCCCCGCTTCCGCCGTGGGCGGCTCGCTGACCAATTTTTGCTCATATTTACGTATGATCGTGAAAATGCAGGGATCTTTCCCTGGAGGACGCGCCCAAAGACTCCGCTTTATAATCGAAATTTATATCATTATCATCCCGCGCATGGTGAGGTCCGCCGCCTGATCTCCGTTTCCCCTGAAAGGAGTGCCATGAACCGCCGAGACTTCTTGAAAGCCGCAACCGCCACGGCAACGGCCACAGTTGCAGCGCCTCGCCTCGCGTCGGCGGCGGGTGAGAAGGTCCTGACCTTCGTTCCGCAATCCGATCTCACTTTGCTCGATCCCGTGCAGACGACGGGGCTCGTGACCCGCAACCATGCACTGATGGTGTTCGACACGCTCTACGGCGTCGACGAACGCTTCGAAGCACAGCCGCAGATGGTGGCTGGTCACGAGATCGACCGCGACGGCCTGCGCTGGACATTGACGCTGCGCGAGGGATTGAAGTTTCACGACGGCGAACGGGTCCTGGCGCGGGACGCCGTGGCCAGCATCAAGCGCTGGTGGAGCCGAGACGTCTTCGGTGGAGATCTTCGCAGCGCCACCGCTGAACTCTCCGCAACGTCCGACAATACGATCGTCTTCGACTTGAAGAAGCCTTTTCCTTTGCTGGCCTATGCGCTGGGCAAGCCATCGAGCGTGTGCCCCGTCATGCCCGAGCGCCTTGCGCTCACGCCGGGCACGGAGCAGGTCAAGGAGATGATCGGCAGCGGACCGTTCCAGTTCGTGCCGGACGAACGCATCGTCGGATCCCAGGTCGTCTACAAGCGGTTTGACGGTTACGTCCCGCGAGCGTCAGGCACCGCCAGCTTCATGGCCGGCCCCAAGACCGTCCATCTCGACCGCGTGATCTGGCGCGTTCTGCCGGATGCTGCGACGGCTGCGGCCGCCCTTCAGGTCGGCGAAGTCGACTGGTGGGAGCAACCGACTCCGGACTTGTTGCCGCTGCTCGCCAAGCGAGGCAACATCAAGGTCGAGGTCAAGGACACCGGCGGCTATCTCGCGATGATCAGGCTCAATCATCTCGTTCCCCCCTTTGACAATCCCGCAATCCGTCGCGCCATCCTGTCGGCCATCAGCCAGACGGAATTCATGACGGCCGTCATGGGCACCAATGGCAATTTCTGGAAGGACAATGTCGGCTTCTTCCTGCCCGCCTCCCCCTTCGCAAACGATGCCGGCATGGACGTCTTCGCGGGCGCGCCGGACTACGCCAAGGCCAAGCGCGATCTACAGGCGGCGGGCTACAAGGGCGAGCGTATCGTCTTCGTCGTCCCGACCGACCTCCACGCCCTCAATTCCATGAGCCTGGTCGCCGCCGACATGTTCCGCAAGATCGGCCTCGAGGTCGACTACCAGGTGTCCGACTGGGGCACCGTGTTG
This sequence comes from Bradyrhizobium sp. R2.2-H, assembly GCF_004346455.1. NCBI lineage: Bacteria > Pseudomonadati > Pseudomonadota > Alphaproteobacteria > Hyphomicrobiales > Nitrobacteraceae > Bradyrhizobium > Bradyrhizobium sp. R2.2-H. The sequence continues at coordinate 489,753 of NZ_SMBR01000001.1, read as the reverse complement.
CAGCGTATTGCGTCGCAACGCCCGCTCGACCAGGGCGGCTGGAGCGCATGGTGCAATTACGTCCCCGGCGCGTCCGCGATCAATCCTGCCGCTCACTCCTATCTCAGGGGTATCGGCAAGGCCGGCACCTTCGGCTGGCCGAGCAGCGAGAAGATCGAGGCCCTGCGCCTCGCATTTCTGTCGGCCGAGGACGACAAGGAAAGACAGCGGCTGGTTCGGGAAATCCAGGCGCAGGCCATGCAGGACACCCCGTATCTGCCGCTCGGCTACTTTGCGCAGCCGGCCGCGTACTCCCAGAAGCTCAGCGGCATTCCCTTGGGCTTCTCCCAGTTCTACGGTGTGAAGAAGGCCTGATCCTCGGGGCCCGTCGATCACACCTCGACCCATGCAATCAACACCTCGGTGGATGGCCGAAAACATGAACGACTTGCACGCCGAACTGGGTTACGCAACCGCGCTGGAACTGAAGGCGCGCTTTGAACGCCGCGAGCTCTCGCCGGTAGAGGCCGTATCGGGGATCCTCGACCGGATCGCGGCGCTCGAGCCGGCGATCAACGCATTTTCCGTGGTGATGAGAGACGACGCATTGGCGGCAGCACGGGACTCCGAGCGGCGCCTGCGCAGCGGAGAGGCTCGCCCTCTCGAAGGAATTCCGGTCACGATCAAGGACGCCTTCGGCGTCGCCGGCTACGAAACGGCGACCTGCACGCATGCGCTGAAGGGCCCCGTTGCTCGCGAGGATAACATCGTCGTGGCGCGCCTGCGCGATGCCGGCGCGATCATTCTCGGCAAGACCACGATGTCCGAATTCGGCTGGTCCGGCATCAGCCGCAATCCGGTGACGGGCGTGACGCACAATCCATGGAAACGCGGCTTCAATGCCGGCGCCTCGTCTGCAGGCGCAGGCGCAGGTGCAGCGGCCGGCTACGGACCGCTGCACCTCGGCTCGGATGGAGCCGGCTCGATCCGGATGCCGTCGCATTTCTGTGGCGTATTCGGCTTGAAGCCGACCTTTGGCCGGGTCCCCTACGCGCCGGTCTCCAACAACGACTACGCCACCTATATCGGCCCGATGACGCGGACCGTCGCCGATGCCGCGCTGATGCTGGAGACAATGGCCGGCCCGCATCCGCTCGACCACACTTCCTGCGAAGCGGCGCCCGATGCCTACTTCGCGAAGCTGAAGAGCTCGATGAAGGGCAAGCGTATCGCCTTCAGCCCCGACCTCGGCCATGCCCGCGTCGACGACGAGATCGCAGCGATCGTCGCGTCGGCGGCCAAGGTCTTTGCCGACGAGCTTCAGGCCGAGGTCGAGATCGTGACGCCGCCATGGGGCCCGAAGGGACCGGAACTCGGGCGGTTCTTCTGGGCGGTCCTGTGGGGACGAAGGGCCGGCCTGCTGCCGCAATGGGAGAGCCAGATGGACAGCGACTTAGTCGCCTGCATCCGCGAGGGCGCCAATTACTCGGCGACCGAATTCATGGACATGCGCGAGCGCAAATACGCCTACGTCGCCGAGATATCGACCTTCCTCGAGGATTGGGATTATCTCATCACGCCGGTCGCCTCGGTTGCGGCCTTTCCCGTCGAGCGGGTCAGGCCGGAACATTGGCCCGAGCACGATTGGGATTGGCTTGAATGGGCGGAATTCCTCTACCCCTTCAACATGTCGAGCCACCCGGCCGCGAGCGTGCCCTGCGGCATGACCCGCGCCGGCCTGCCCGTGGGCCTGCAGATCGTCAGCCGTCGCTTCGACGATCTTAGCGTCCTGCAGGCAGCCGCCGCCTTCGAGGCTGCAATGCCGTGGAGACAGCGTCGTCCCGACATCGCGATGCCGAGCTGACGCGCGGCCACAAATCCGGCAGGACAATCCATGATGAGAAATTCGAAGGACTCCGAACTGCGCGAACGCGCACGGCAGGTGATCCCGAAGGGCATGTATGGTCACGAATCGGTCGCCCTTCTTTCGGAGGACTTTCCGCAATTCTTCTCGCGAGCCGAGGGAGCCTATCTCTGGGACTGCGATCACAACCGCTACGTCGACTACATGTGTGCGTTCGGTCCCAATCTGCTCGGCTACCGGCACCGCGCCATCGAGGAAGCCGCACGGGCCCAGGCCGCGATGGGAGACACCATGACCGGCCCGTCCGAAGCGATGGTCGTGCTTGCGGAAGACCTCGTATCGATGATCGGGCATGCGGCCTGGGCCATGTTCTGCAAGAACGGCAGCGATGCGACCTCGATGGCGATGGTGACGGCACGGGCCTATCGGGATCGCCGCAAAATTCTCGTCGCGAAGGGCACCTATCACGGCGCCGCCCCCTGGAATACTCCCAACATGAAGGGCATCACAGCGGAGGACCGTGCCCACATCATCTATTTCGACTACAACGACCTCGACAGTGCGACGGAGGCGTTTCGCAAGGCCGCCGGCGACGTCGCCGGCGTCTTCGCGACGCCATTCCGTCACGAGACGTTCAACGACCAGTACGCGCCCTCGGCCGAATATGCGCTTGGACTGAGGAAGCTTTGCGATGATGCGGATGCTTTGCTGATCCTCGACGAGGTACGCACCGGCTTTCGCCTCTCGCGCGACTGCAGCTGGTCGGTACACGGGGTTCAGCCCGATCTCAGCGCATGGGGCAAGGTGCTCGCCAACGGCTATCCGATCTCGGCCCTTCTCGGCTCGGAGAAGGCCCGCAGCGCAGCGTCGAGCATCTACGTCACGGGATCCTTCTGGTTCTCCGCCGTGCCGATGGCGGCGGCAATCGCGACCCTGCGGGAGATCCGGACAACCGATTATCTCGAACGGATCGTCGCCAATTCCACGCGGCTGCGCGCCGGCATTGCGGCGCAGGCCTCCGCACACGGCATCGGGGTTCGCCAGACCGGACCGTCGCAGATGCCGCAAATCCTGTTCGACGACGATCCAGACATGCGGAAGGGTTACTTCTGGGCCGGCTTTGCAGTTCGATCCGGGGCCTACCTTCACCCCTATCACAACATGTTCTTCAACGCCGCCCTGACGACGGACGACATCGACAACACGCTCGACATCACGGATAGAGCCTTCGCCGAACTGAAGCGGCGGCTGCCGTCCTTGCCCGCCCAATCGAACGAACTGGTGCTGCAACGCCTTGGACTTTGAACCTGGGCGTTGAAGACGATGGGCGCTGAAGGCTGAGCAGCGCCATCAGCCGGAGCCGGAGCGCTGCTATCAGGCACAGTCGCCCAGGCCGGGGCGATCCCGACGCATCTTTCGACGATGAAATCGATGGTCGATCGGACACCACTGAAGTGCGATGGGTTGGCGGCTGGCGCGGCGGCGGCTACGGCTATCGCGGTGGTGGTTGGGGCTATCGCGGCGGCTGGGGTTATCGCGGCTACGGTTATCGCGGGCTCGGTTATGGTGCGGTTGCCGGCGCCGTCGTCGGCGGCGCGATTGCGCGGAGCGCCTATTACCGCGGCGATGGCGGGTACTACGGTGGCGGTGGCTACTATGACGGTTATCCGGCCTACGGCTACAGCTCCCCGGCCGCATCGTATTACGGTTATGGCGGCGGCAACTATGGCTATGGCGGCGACAATTGCTCGCCCTCCGGCAGCTACTGGGCCTATTAGCGGGAACGCATTCGCCTCTTCGGAGGATGGCTTGCCGCGCGCCGCCATTCCCCGACAGGCCAATTCACGCCCGTGCCGACAGGCAGCACCTCATTCCTGACCCGCCGGCGGGACGACATACAGGGTCAGGGCAAACACGGCGTAGATGAAGATCATCAAGGCGCCGACGAACCATGCCGAGCGACCGCTTGTGGTGATGAAGGTCGCCGTAACAGTTGCAATCATCACCATTGTGACGGCGCCCGGCCAGAACTGAAGGTTCATCGGCGTCGGTCCCACGACGTAGCTCAGCAGCACCAGTGCAGGTGCAACGAATAGCGCGATCTGCGAGGCGCTGCCGAGCGCAATGCTGACGACCATGTCGAGCCGGTCCTTGCGCGCCGCGGCAAACGCCACCGCGAATTCGGCGGCCGCACCGACCAGCGAAACGATGATGAAGCCGACGAAGGCCGGACTCATTCCGAAGGTTTCCGCCGCCTTCTGCACCGATTCCACGAAGATCTCGCTCACCAGCGCGACCAGCACGGTGACGACCAGCAGCGTTCCGACGGCAACCCCGATCGGCCAGTGCGCCTCCTCGTGCTCACCGTGATCGGCGCTTGCGAACAATTCCTTGTGTGTCCCGAGCGAGAACCACAGGCCCAGCGCGTAAGCGACGATGAGGAGCATCGAAATGCCGACGCTCAGCTTGTGAAGGACGCCTCCGCCCTGCGGCAGATGTTCGAGGTCGGCGACGGCCGAAGGCGCCAGCAGCGCGACCGTTGCCATCAACAACAAGCCGGACGAGAGCCGCGCGCCGGCGCGGTTATACTCCTGCACATGGTAGCGCATGCCGCCGATCAGCAGGCAGGCGCCGAGCATGAATATCGCGTTGGTCACGATCGCGCCCGCAATCGAGGCCTTCACCAGCATGTACTGGCCCGCCCGCAGCGCCGTGATGGCGATGATCAACTCCGTCAGATTGCCGAGCGTTGCATTGAGCAGTCCGCCCACGGCATCGCCGGTCTTGGCAGCGACCGCTTCTGTGGCGTGGCTGAGCAGCGCCGCCAGCGGCACGATCGCAAGCACGGCCAGCACGAAGAGCAGCGTGTGGGAGTGCGGCGCAGCCGCATCGGCCACCAGCACGATGGGTACAAAGACCAGCATCCAGAGCAAAGGGGTGTCCCGGATTTCCCTGAGCAAAGCCGCCATATCGACGCCGCCTTCCATTGATGCGTTGATGGATGGTCTGGCGGCCCTGCGGGGTGAGTATTGATCTGCCTCAAGGCGAGACGGCGCGCCGCCAAATGGCGTGAGGCCGGACATCACGCATCGTGAGAATGCGCCCTCGTTCACGACCGCTGGCACGTAGCATCATGCCAGTGTTTTGCCCGACGGATCAACGTGATCGAGGTCACGGATGTCGTCGCGAGGCTCCTCGAAAAATCCCTTGTCGATCAAGGGCCTTCTACTGTGCATGGGGTTGTTTTCGCGATTTTGTCTTGAGCCCACCGAAAAAAAATTCCGCGAGACCTCCTCACCCTCCCTGCAGGATCTCCGCAATCGCAGCCCCCGCCGCGATGGTGCCGAGCCTGCCGCCGACGTCGCGCGTGGCCCTGCCCTCGCCGATCGCCTTCGCCGCCGCTGCCTCGATCGCGCGCGCAGCCTCCTCATAGCGCACGGCGCCGCTGTTCTCGCCATGCCAGGCCAGCAGCAAGGCCGACGACAGGATCAACGACACCGGATTGGCGACGTCCTGCCCCGCAATGTCGGGCGCCGAACCGTGCGCGGCCTGCGCCATGGCATGGCGGTCGCCGACATTGAGCGAGCCGCCGAGGCCCAGGCTGCCGGAGAGTTCCGCCGTGAGATCCGACAGGATGTCGCCGAACATGTTGGTCGCGACGATGACGTCGAAGCGATCGGGATTGCGCACCACATGCGCCATCATGGCATCGACCAGAATGTCGTCGACCACGAGACCGGGATATGTCCTTGCCGCCGCGCGGCAGATGTCCAGGAACATGCCGTCCCCGATCTTGAGCACATTGGCCTTGTGCACGATGGTCAGATGCTTGCGCCGCTTCATCGCGAGCCGGCAGGCGGCGTGCGCGATGCGCTCGCAGCACGCCCGCGTGATCCTTCGCAGCGAGATCACGACGTCAGGCGTGACCAGCATCTCGCCATTGCCCTGCTCCATGTTGCGGTCGGCGTAGAATCCTTCGGTGTTCTCGCGCACCACGACGAGGTCGAACTCGCCGAGGCGGCCGGGCCGCCCGGCATAGGTGCGCGCGGGCCTGACATTGGCGTAGAGATCGAGGCTCTTGCGGAAGTGGCGCGACGGATTGATCTCGCCATGCGCCTCGTCCTTGAAGTCGAAGGTCGCGGTCGGCCCCAGGATCAGGCCATCGGCCGTGCGGACGATGTCGAGCAGCTCGGGGCGCACGGTGGTGCCTGATAGCCTCAAGCTCACGTGACCGACCGCGTGCTCCTCCAGCCGCAGATTGAGCTGGAAGCGCTCGGAGGCTGCCCGCAGCACGCCCGTTGTCGCGGTCGTGATCTCCGGTCCGATGCCGTCACCGGGCAACACGACGATGTGCATGGCGCTCTCCTGAGATTGCAACAGCCGCCGCGATCATACGCCGGTGGATGGCATCAGCGCCCAACCTTCGCGCATACACAGCATGCGCGCTTGTGCCTGTGGCAGGCGGCCCGGCCGTAGTACATGCCGAGAGGCCCCAGCTCCGGCGCCGGAGCAACGCGCGAACGCAACGACAACGAGGCAATGACAATCACGTTACCGGCCGCCACGCGCGAGCCCGATCACACCATGTCCGATGGCCTGCCGGCCGGCCAGCGGCGCTGGGCCATCGCTGCGATCTTCACCGCGCTGGCGATGGCCTCGCTCGACACCGCGATCGCCAACATCGCCCTGCCCGCCATCGCCGCCGATCTGCACGTCACGCCGGAGCAGTCGGTCTGGGTCGTCAACGTCTACCAGATCGCGCTGGTCGCGACGCTGCTGCCGCTGGGCGCGCTCGGCGAGATCGTCGGACACCAGCGCATCTATCTCGGCGGCCTGATCCTGTTCACCATCGCCTCGCTGCTCTGCGCGGTGGCGTGGTCGCTGGACAGCCTGCTCGTCGCGCGCACGCTGCAAGGGCTCGGCGCGAGCGGCATCATGAGCGTCAACACCGCGCTGGTGCGCTTCGTCTATCCCGGACGGATGCAGGGCCGCGGCTTCGGCCACAACGCGCTGGTGGTCGCGACCGCCTTCACCTTCGGTCCCTCGATCGCCTCCGCCATCCTGGCGATCGGCCCGTGGCCCTGGCTGTTCGCCGTCAACATCCCGTTCGGCCTGGTCGCGATCGGCATCGGCTTTGCGATGCTGCCGAAGACCCCGCGCGCCGATCACGGCTTCGACTTTCTCGGCGCGACCCTCGCCGTCGCCTGCCTCGGCCTGTTCATCACCGGCATCGGCAGCGCCGCGCACAATTTGTCGCCGGTGGTCGTGGGCATCGAGCTGGTCACCGCCCTCGCGCTCGGCTTCATCCTGACCCGCCGCCATGCCGGCCATCCCGCGCCGATGCTGCCGATCGACCTGTTCAGCCGGCCGATGTTCGCGCTGTCGGCGGCGACTGCGGTGTGCTCCTTCGCGGTGCAGGGCCTCGCCTTCGTCTCGCTGCCGTTCTACTTCGAGGACGTGCTCGGGCGTTCACAGGTCGAGACCGGCTTCTTCATGACGCCCTGGCCGCTGGTGGTCGGCATCATGGCGCCGATCGCGGGACGCCTCTCCGACCGCTATGCCGTCGGCCTGCTCGGCGGCATCGGCCTCGTGCTGCTCGGCCTCGGCATGGCGCTGCTCGCCATGCTGCCGGCCAATCCTGCGATCGCCGACATCATCTGGCGCATGGTGATCTGCGGCATGGGGTTCGGCTTCTTCCAGGCGCCGAACATGAAGGCGGTGATGTCGAGCGCGCCGCCGCACCGCAGCGGCAGCGCCTCGGGCATCGTCGCCACTGCGCGCCTGACGGGACAGACGACCGGCGCGGCGCTCGCCGCGGCCTGCTTCGCGCTCGCGGGTCATGACGGCGCGACACTGGCGCTGGCGCTTGGCGCAGGCTTCGCCGCGCTCGGCAGCGTGATGAGCTTCCTGCGGCTCGCCGTGAAGTAGACCGTTGGCACGCTTTTCCGGCTGGCCTCACGGCACCTTCTGCGCGATCGGACGGCTCACGACTGCCGCCGTATCGAGCGGCTCGCATTTGACCGTCCGTGTCAGCCTTGGCGGCCCTGTCCAACCCGCGGTCTCGCTCACGGGCACAAACGTGCTTCCTTGCGGCGCCAGAATGATCGGCTCTGATTTCAGGCAGAGATCGGGAAATGCGATGCCATGGCCGCCGGCTCGGGTGAACCGCCCGACCAGCATCTGGGAGGCCTGCATCCGCGTCGCCGGCGACGCCCGCATCGTACGTTCGGGATCGAACGCGCGGTAGCACGGCCAGTCGGTGTGGTTCGGTGCGAACTCGTACACGACCTGGCACGCCGCTCCGGCCGATTTCACGAAGGGCATATTCGAAGGCGCCGCGGCATCGCGTTCGAAAACCAATGTCTGCAGCGTCAACGCTTCCGTCGTCGCGTCGGACGTGACGGGCTTGCCCGCTTGGACCGCAACTTCTCCGCGCGAGAACACCAGCTTGGTTCTGGGTCGCGCGTCCCTGGTCTCCAGCACCAGCACGGGCCTCTCCGCCCAGGAGCGATCCAGTTCCACCTCGCCGTTGCCCATCATCAGTTGCACATTGCCGACGGAGGGCTTGTCCTTGGCGAAATCGATCATGCGAAGGTGCACGTTCGACTTCGTCGCCTCGAGGCTCAGGAAGCGCAGGTCGTCCACCTTGCGCGTGATCGGCATCATCGGATCGAAGCGATCGTCGATGTCGAACCGAACGATCTTCTTCAGCCTGGCCGAGAGGGGTCCTTTTGCGACGAGCGGCGGTGCAACGTCGATCACGAGCAGGGCGCCTTCGGGCGAAAAGCTATTGCCGAAGGCGCGCTGCCGGGCGGCGGTCAGCAGCGAGTCCGTCTGCAGCGCGATGTCCCGCGCGAAATAGATCTGCTGCCCGGGGCGAACCAGCGGAAAGTTCTGAAATGCGCCGAGCGCCGCGCCGTTGCGGACCTCCGTTTCGGGGAAGGTGACGCATTTGGACCGATCGTCATGGTCGGTCTCCTCGACCTTCCGGGACGCAGAGCGCGAACAGAAGCTCAGATGGTGCTCTGTCGTCTTCTGTGGGCTGGCCGAGGTCGCATAGATGAGATCCGAACTTCCGGGTACCTCCATCGGAAGCGGAGAGGTCGCGAACATGTCGACTTCCACGCGGGTCAGCGATGGACCCGCATCGACCGAGCAGAGATCCCGGGTCGGCAAGGTATTGGTGAGGAGTCGCGCCGCATCGGCGCTGACGACACAGGATATGCTGTTCTCCGAGTTATTCCGGCTCATCCAGATCAGATGGTTCTTGCCCGCTCCATCGACCAGGAGATGGGGCGCCGCGTGCCGCCGGCGTGGCGGCAACCAGACCGGCATGGTTTCGGTCAGCATGGGCACGCGCTTGAGCAGCACGTCCGGCAACCGCGTCACCCCGACCGCGCGCAGTTCGGCGCTGACGGCGTTGGGATCGGTGGTCCACTCGAGAACGGGAACCGTCGCGCAGGTGATGCACGTCACGGCCAGATTGGAGCGAAGGTTCTCGAACATGAGAATGACCTGATCGGGGTCATCTGCGTATTTGGCAGGTAGGATCGCCTTGAATGGATGATCGACCACGCGGCTGACCTGAAATCCGTTCGACCGCGACGGATCCGAATCGAATTCGAAATAGGTCGATCGGTCCCAGCCGCGATAGGCGTCATATCCTCCCAGACTCACACCGGCCAGAACCATCTTGGAATCGGTCTGACAGCGCGCCGCGCTGCTTTCCTGACTGCTGTTTCGTATGTAGACGCACAGCCGAAAAGCCGCGTTCTGTAGAATGCGATCGCAATCGTTCTGGTTATAGCCGTAGGTCGCAAGGCCGTGGCGATAGCACAGGTCGTGAAAGACGCAGGCCTGCCTGAAGCGTTGCAGGACGAGATGGCGCTTCTGGCTGGAATCCTTTCCGCCATCGAACAATATGTTGGCCCAGGGCGGCAGGCTGCAGTTCAAGCCCTCGCCGCTGCCGCCGATGGTGCTGACGACGTCCGGCCCCGATTGAAAGGCGGTGACCGTGGCGGGCATCTCGCCGTCGGTGATGTCGTCGACGTTCTTGTAGATGGAATCGGTGATGAAGGAAGGCAGATACGCAAAGGCCAGAACCGCCACGACAATCAATGCAATCGACCAGCGGATCACCTTCCTGAACATGGCTCAACCCCGCTAAAGCCAATCCCGCAATGACGCAGCGGCGCACCGAAATCATGGCAGGCCCGGTGTCGTCCTGATGACGATCAGCTTGAGGTTGTTCGGCTGTCAAGCCGGGATCTCGCACATGACAGCCACTTTGATTGCCGGAAGGCCCGCCCGGCGGCGCATCGAAGCGCCCCGCGGCCCCCGTAGGCCCTCCGGATCTCAGGCCAGATGTCGAATCTCGGTCGCGTCCATTTCTACGACGGGATTGGGCATGTGCTCGCCCAACGCGGCCAGACGCTCGTCGATAGCCGCGATCACCTTGCGCGAGAACGGTCCGAGATGCGCATAGGCCGCGATCATCTGCACGGCGATGCGTGCGGACGAGGTGTCACGCTTGGCGCAATTCATGAAGGTCTGCCACAGCGGCCCCCGTGCCTCGGGAAGGGCGGAGACCACCTTGTGCACCGTCTCCATCGCCCCGAGTCTGGCGCGGATATCTCCTTCGGCCAGTTCGGGGCGCTGCCTGGATCGGTCGAGCAGCGTCATCAGGCGGTCGACCCGTCCTGCATAGGCCGCCGGGCTGTAGGTGTGCTCCAGCACCCGCCTATAGTCCAACAGGATGTCGCGCAACGGGCGGACGGGATCGAAATTGATGCCGGCCGTGCACTGATCGGCGCCGATGGTCGGCGCCACATCATGGCCCGGATGCAGCCGGCCTTCGCGCTCGAGGCGGCGCGTGAGCTGCGTGTTCGGCAAGGCATAGAGCAGGCCGACCATGGCGACGGGAATCGCGGCCTCCTCGATGAATTCGATCATGGCCTCCGCCATCGAGACCTTCTCGTTGTCGAAGCCGACGATGAAGCCCGCGGTGACGAGCATGCCGGCGGCGTAGATCTTGTGGATGCTCTCGGCGATGTTGCGCCGCGTGTTCTGCTTCTTCCGCATCGCGACCAGCGTCGCCGGGTCCGGACTTTCGATGCCGACGAAGATACCGAAGAAATTGGCCGCCCCCATCAGCTCCAGCAGCTCCGGATCGTCGGCGAGGTTGACCGAGGCTTCCGTGGAGAATTCGAAAGGATAGCCGTGCGTGCGCTGCCATTCGGCGAGCTTCGGCAGGAATTGCCGCAGCGACTTCTTGTTGCCGATGAAATTGTCGTCGACGAAGTCGAGATGGCCGCGGTAGCCCATCCGGTAGAGCGTTTCGAGCTCGACGAACATCTGCTCGACCGTCTTGGTCCGCGGCACGCGCCCGTAGAGCTCGATGATGTCGCAGAATTCGCAGGTGAAGGGACAGCCGCGCGAATACTGCACACCGAGATAGAGATAGTCCTCGAACTTGAGCAGGTCGAAGCGCGGCACCGGCGTCTTGGTGACGTCGGCCTGGAACTTCGGCGCGGTGAAGGTGCCCGAACGTGCGCCGCTCTCCCAGGCCGCGATGAATTCGTCGATGACGCTCTCGGCCTCGCCGAGCACCCGGAAGTCGGCCCGCTCATAGAGGTGGGGGCTCGAGGTGGGATCCGGACCGCCGACCACGACCGGCTTGCCGGCGGCGCGACACAGCTCGATCAGGCGCAGCGTGTCGGCCTGCTGCGGCATCATTCCGCCGGTGAACACGACGTCGGCCCAGGCGAGATCATCGTCGCCGAGCGGCGCAGTGTTGCAATCGATCAGCCGGACCGTCCAGCTCTCGGGCAACATCGCGGCAACGGTAATCAGGCCCAAGGGGGCGGCAGGGCGCTTGACGCCCATCACTTTGCAGGATTCGCCAAAGCTCCAGAAGGACTCTGCCGAGAACAGCGGGTAGAGCATCAGCACGTTGCAGGGACTCGGCACGTTCATGGAACTCCTTTTGCTTCGGCTCAGTGTACCAGAGCGCAGGCGTCTTGCATCCCGGCAAAAGGGACAAACTGTCGCCGCTGTGCGGGGCGCGACCCGGGCCTGGAACCGGCCTTGACGGCCGGTCGTCGCCTGAAGCCACGGATTGGCGCCCATGGAGCAGACGTCAACCCGAATCGATCGACGAAGGGATGAGGCAAAACAGCGCCGCGGTCCATACTCTCGCGCGCCGGGCGATGCCTCCCGGCTAGCCCTCGGACTGTTGATTTGAACAGTTCCAGTTTGCCGGACAGATTGCGCCCCTGAGTTCGATCGGTGGATTGGGCCAATCAGGGGACTTGCGATGGCAAACCTAACAATCAACGGAAAAACCTTCACTCTCGACGTCGAGCCGGATACGCCGCTGCTCTGGGCGATCCGCGAGAACGCCGGCCTGACCGGGACCAAATATGGTTGCGGCATTGCACAATGCGGCGCCTGCACGGTCCACATGGACGGCGTGGCGATGCGCTCCTGCGGGATCTCGGTCAGCGAGGCCGAGGGCAAGAAGATCACCACGATCGAAGGGCTCGCATCCGCCGATTCCCTGCACAAGGTCCAGGAAGCCTGGATCGCCCAGGACGTGCCGCAATGCGGCTATTGCCAGAGCGGCATGATCATGGCGGTGGCGGCGCTGCTGAACGAGAAGCCGAAGCCGACCGACGCCGACATCGACGAAGCCATCACCAACATCTGCCGCTGCGGCACCTTCCAGCAGGTGCGCGAGGCGATCCACACGATCGCAAGCGCGTAAGGAAATCCCCACATGAACAAGCATGTCTCGCCGCGGCTCAATCGCCGCGCCTTCGTCATCGGCACGGCCGCGGTCGGCGCCGGCCTCGCCATCGGCCTCGACCTTCCCTTCGGCCCCGCCGTGGTGCGCGCCGCCGACGGCTCGCCCGAGATCGGCGCCTGGGTCGTGGTCAGGCCCGACGACACCGTGGTGATCCGCATCGCCCGCTCCGAGATGGGCCAGGGCTCGCTCACCGGTCTCGCCCAGCTCGTCGCCGAGGAGCTCGAATGCGACTGGACCAAGGTCACGACCGAATATCCGACCCCGGGCCAGAGCGTCGCGCGCAAGCGCGTCTGGGGCGATTTCTCGACCGGCGGCAGCCGCGGCATCCGTTCTTCGCAGGACTATGTCCGCAAGGGTGGCGCCACCGCGCGCGTGATGCTGATCCAGGCGGCCGCCGATGCGTGGAAAGTGCCGGCCTCCGAGTGCACGGCCGCGAACAGCGTCATCACCCATACACGTTCGGGCCGGACCACGACCTACGGCAAGGTCGCCGAGGCTGCGGCGAAGCTGACGCCGCCAGCGGACGTCAAGCTGAAGGATCCGAAGGACTGGAAGCTGATCGGCAAGGGTGTGAAGCGGCTCGACACCGTCGACAAGACCACCGGCGCCATGATCTACGGCGTCGACGTCAAGCTGCCGGGCATGCTGAACGCCGCGATCAAGGACTGCCCCGTGTTCGGCGGCAAGCTGAAGAGCTTCGACGAAACCAAGATCGCCGGCATGAAAGGCGTCAAGAAGGTGGTCAAGGTCGGCGATACCGCGGTCGCCGTCGTTGCCGACACATGGTGGCACGCCAAGACCGCACTGGAGGCGCTGCCGATCGTCTGGGACGAGGGCGACAATGCCAAGGTCTCCAGTGCGTCGATTGCGAAGTGGCTGGCCGAGGGACTCGACGACGCGCAGCCGGCCTATGTCGGCAACAAGAACGGTGATGCGAAGGCGGCGATCGCCGGCGCCGCGAAAAAGGTCGAGGCCGTCTACAGCTATCCCTACCAGAACCACGCCACCATGGAGCCGATGAACGCCACCGCGATCTACACGGCGGACAAATGCGAGGTCTGGTGCGGCACGCAGAATGGCGAGGCGGCCTTCGCCGCCGTGCTGGAGGCTTCCGGCCTGCCGGCCGAGAAGTGCGACGTGCACAAGGTGATGCCAGGCGGCGGCTTCGGCCGGCGCGGTCAGACCGACTATGTGCGCCAGGCGGTCATGATCGCCAGGCAGATGCCGGGCACGCCGATCAAGCTGTTGTGGTCGCGCGAAGAGGACATGGCACAGGGCAGGTATCACCCGATCACCCAGTGCAAGATGACCGGCGCGTTCGACGCCAACAACAATCTGGTCGCGCTGCACTACCGCCTGTCCGGCCAGTCGATCCTGTTCTCGCTTCGCCCCGAGGCGCTGCAGAACGGCATGGATCCCGTCGCGTTCCAGGGCGTCGCCCGGTCCGGAGACGCCGCGTTCGGCTATTCGGTGCCGAACCTGTTGATCGAGCATGCGATGCGCAACCCGCACGTTCCGCCGGGCTTCTGGCGCGGCGTCAACGTCAATCACAATGCGATCTACATGGAATGCTTCATGGATGAGCTGGCTCAGGCCGCAGGCCAGGACCCGCTCGAATTTCGTCGCAAGCTGATGGGCAATCATCCCAAGCACCTCGCGGTGCTCAATGCCGTGGCCGAGAAAATCGGCTGGGACACGCCGGCGCCGCAGGGTGTCTATCGCGGCATCGCGCAGGTCATGGGCTACGGCAGCTATGTCGCCGGCGCCGCCGAGATCTCGGTGACCGACGGCAGCAAGATCAAGGTGCATCGCATCGTCGCCTCCACCGATCCCGGCTACATCGTCAATCCGGCGCAGGTGGAGCGGCAGATCGCCGGCTCCTTCGTCTATGGCCTCTCCGCGCTGTTCTATGGCGGCTGCACCGTCAAGGACGGCAAGATCGAGCAGACCAACTTCGACACCTACAACTCGATGCGCATCAACGAGATGCCGAAGGTGGAATCGGTGATGGTGCCGAGCGGGGGGTTCTGGGGCGGTGTCGGCGAGCCGACCATCGGCGTCGCAGCGCCGGCCGTGCTCAATGCGTACTTCGCCGCGACCGGCAAGCGCATCCGCTCGGTGCCGCTGCGGGACCAGAACATCACGTTCGCGTAAAGCATGATCCGGACCCGAAGGGCCGCGTTAGCGCAAAGTGCGAAGCGGTTTTCCGGAAAAGATCATGCTCTAACAACGACTCGCGGCGGCCATGCCGGCCGCCGCAGCATTTTCCGGACAAGCTTCATGAATGCGCCGGTGACACGGCGGAATGCCGTCCTCGGCATCGCCGTCACGGCCACATCGCTCGCCGCACCTTCGATCCTGCGCGCGCAATCGGCGGGCCGCGTCGTCGTGGTCGGCGGCGGCTTTGGCGGCGCGGCCTGCGCCCGCGCTCTCAAGCGCGCCGACGCCAGATTGCAGGTCACCCTGATCGAGCCAAACAAGACCTACATCTCCTGCCCCTTCAGCAACGAGGTGATCGCGGGCCTGCGCGAGATCGAGGCGCAGCAGTTCGGCTATAACAGGCTCGGCGCCGCCGGCATCACCGTCGTCGCCCAGGCTGCAACGGCCATTGACGCGCAAAAGCGTCGTGTGACCACGGGCGATGGCACCGCATTTGGCTATGACCGGCTCGTGCTCTCGCCCGGCATCGACTTCCATCCCGAAGCCCTGCCCGGCCACGACGAGGCCGCATCGGAGACGATGCCGCACGCCTGGAAGGCCGGTGCGCAAACGCTTTTGCTGCGCAAGCAACTCGAAGCGATGCCGGATGGCGGCACCGTCGCCATCGCAATCCCGGCCAATCCCTCTCGTTGCCCGCCCGCGCCTTACGAGCGCGCAGGCCTGATCGCGCATTACCTGAAGACGAAGAAGCCGCGCTCGAAAGTTCTGATCCTCGATGCCAAGGACACTTTCTCCCTGCAGCGGCTGTTCGAACAGGCATGGAAGGAGCTCTACGGCGACATGATCGAACGCGTCGCACTGTCGCAAGGCGGCCGCGTCACCTCAATCGATGCCGCGACCAGAACCATCGTCACCGAATTCGGCAACTACACCCCTGATGTCGCCAACGTCATCCCACCGCAACGCGCCGGCCGCATCGCCGGGCTCGCGGGTGTTGCGGATGCGACCGGCTGGTGCCCGATCGATCCCGTCACGTTCGAGTCGAAACTCGTCCCGAACGTCCACGTCATCGGCGACGCCTGCCTTGGCGGCGGCATCCCAAAATCGGCCTCCGCTGCAAGCGCGCAGGGCAAGGCCTGCGCCGCCGCGATCGTCAGCCTGCTCGCGGGTCGCACACCGGAGGCGCCACGACTCACAGGGGTCTGCTACAGCACCGTCGCGCCCGGCTACGGTTTCTCGCTCGCCGGAAACTACCAGCCCAGGGGCGACATCTTCGCCGAGGTCGAGGGCAGCGCGACCAGCCCGGTCGATGCGCCTCGCGAATTGCGCGCGCGCCAGGCGACTGAAGCCGAGCGCTGGTTTCAGGCCATCACGGCGGAGACGTTTGGCTAGAGCAATGATGGAACGGGCCTGCCGCCACGACCACAGTGCGCCCCCTCCCCCGCCTGCGGGGGAGGGTTGCGGAGAGGGTGTCTCAACAGCGAAGACTCCCCCAGAGGAAAGAACCCTCACCCGGCGCTGCGCGCCGACCTCTCCCGCAAGCGGGAGAGGCAAGAGGAGGCCGCGGCTCGATCTCTGGTCTCACATTCCTTCGATTGTCGCTGCGGTGATCGCGCTAAGCCCTGCACTTGCCGCCGGCGCGAGAGCCGAAGAGCTCCTGCCCTACACAATCGTCAACGACGGCATTCCGGACTCGCTCACAGGCTCCGCCGGCGATGCCGCGCGCGGCCGCGCTCTGGTGCTCGCGCGCACCACGACCTGCATTCTCTGCCATTCCGGCCCATTCCCGGAAGCGCGGTTCCAGGGTGATCTCGGGCCTGATCTCACCGGCGCCGGGAACCGGTGGTCGGTGAGCCAGCTGCGGCTTCGACTGGTCGATGCCTCGCGTTTCAACCCGGAGACCATCATGCCGTCCTATTATCGCACCGACGGCCTCGTCCGCGTCGGACGCAATTTCGCCGGCAAGCCGATATTGTCGGCTGCGGAGATCGAGGACATCGTGGCTTTTCTTGCAACGCTTCGGGACTAGGGTCATGCCAACCACGCGACGACAATTCCTGAGCCTCGCCGGCGGCGTGACGGTCGCCGGGACCATCCCGATCGTCACGCTGCGGCCGATCGAAGCAACGCCGGCAATGCTCAACACCGCGATCCGCAACGTCGTCGGCGAAGCACAGATTCGCAACGGCAGGGTGAAGCTCGACATTCCGCCGCTGGTCGAGAACGGCAACACGGTGCCGATGACGGTGAGCGTTGCAAGCCCGATGACGGCCGATGACCACGTCAAGAGCATCCACGTCTTCAACGAAAAGAACCCGCAGCCGAACATCGGCAATTTCTATCTCGGCCCCTCCTCCGGCCGAGCCCAGGTCTCGACCCGGATCCGGCTCGCCGATACCCAGAAGGTCGTCGCGATCGCGCATCTCTCCGACGACACGTTCTGGCAGGTTGCCGCGGACGTCGTCGTGACGTTGGCCGCCTGCACCGAGGAGACGAACTGATGGCCGCCCTCATCAACGTTCCCTCGAAAGCCAAACGCGGCGACATCATCGAGATCCGCACGCTGACCTCGCACATCATGGAGACCGGCTTCCGCCACACCGCCGATGGCAAGCTGGTGCCGCGCGACATCATCACGAGCTTTGCATGTCGCTACAACGGCACGGAGATTTTTCGCGCCGATCTGTTTCCGGCGATCGCGGCGAACCCGTACTTGTCGTTCTTCACGGTCGCGAAGGACAGCGGCAAATTCGAGTTCGAATGGATCGGAGATAACGGCTATTCGACAACCGCGTCGGCATCGATCACGGTCGAATGATCTCCTGGCGCGCGATAGCGGTGGCAACCTTGTTCACCGCAGCTCCTGCCCTGCTCGCCGGTGAAATCCCACCCGATGCACGCCGCTCCGGCTACACCTTCATGGGCCCGGACACGCGCGCCATGCAGGACGACGACACCACCAATCCCGGCATGCTGTTCGTGCTCGACGGCGAAGCGCTCTGGGCGAAGAAGACCGGCAGCGCCAACAGGGCCTGCACCGATTGTCATGGCGATGCACGCAGCAGCATGAAGGGCGTCGCGGCGCGCTACCCCGCCTTCGACAAGTCCCTCGGCCGTCCCGTCACGCTCGATCAGCGGATCAATCTTTGCCGCGCCGATCATCAGCAGGCGGTGCCGCTGCCCTACGAGAGCCGCGACCTGCTCGCATTATCCGCTTTTGTCGCCCACCAGTCGCGCGGCATCCTGATCACGGCCGGTGACGATCCGCAAGCCAAACCCTTTGTCGCGCAGGGCCGCGCGCTCTTCATGCAGCGCGAGGGCCAGCTCAACCTCGCTTGCACCAACTGCCATGACGACAATTTCGACAAGCGCCTTGCGGGCGCGCCGATCACGCAGGGACAACCGACCGGCTATCCACTCTACCGTCTGGAGTGGCAAACCCTGGGATCGCTTGAGCGGCGGCTGCGGAGCTGCATGACGGGCGTCCGCGCCCAGGCCTATGATTACGGTTCGCCCGAGTTGGTCGCGCTCGAGCTCTATCTGATGTCGCGGGCGCGTGGCCTGCCGATGGAGACGCCGGCGGTGCGTCCCTGAAACAGGAGCGGCCGGGCCATTGCCCGGCCGCTCCGCCGAATTGAAAGCCGCGCCTACTCCGCCGGCGCGGCCGACATCTCCGGATGCGCGGCGTAGGGCTCGCTAGCGCCGAGCTTGGCGGCGGCGAACAGGCCGGCGGCCATCACAGCGTAGGCCAGCGCGACCGCGGGCGTCACGCCAAAGCCGCCGCCGATGCCGACGGCCTCGCCATGCATGAAGCCGAAATAAGTCAGCACCGCCCCGACCAGCGCAAAGGCCGACGCCTTCTCGAAGTCGCGCTCGATGATGAAGACACCGATCGCGCCGAGGATGAGGCCGCCGAGGATGGAGCCGCCGCCCATCACCTCAAGCCCATGATAGAATACGCCCTGCTGCGGCAGCGCGGCGATCGCGGCGGCCTTGACTGCATCGGCCTTGTCGGCCGCCAGGCCGCCGACGGTTGCCGCCGCGTTCATGGTGGAGCCGAGCATGGTGTCGATCTGGAGCTTGGCCCAGGCGGCCAGATGCGGCGTCAGCGCCAGCACGATGGCGGGCGCGTGCTTGACCGGCGTGGTCTGGAACGCCTGCGCACCGATCAGCATGCCGATATAGAGCAGGATCGGCGAGATCGCGACGACGGGCACGAGTGCCAGCAGCACCGAGATGATGCCGAACCAGGACAGCACGACCACCATGATGCCGGTCGCTGCGGAGTAGCCGATCCGGCCGCCCATCGCCTTCCAGCCGGGGTGGCCGATATAGACGGCGTTGATGAAGGGATTACCCATCAGGCAGCCGACCAGGCTGACGACGCCGTCCGCGGTCAGCACACGCGTGGTCGGATAGTCGTCGCCGGCCGCTTCCGCGCTCTCGACATTGTCCATGGCCTCGACGAGGTCGTAGATGCCGAACGGAATGGCGGTGACGAGGATGATGCCGAGGAACTCGAAGCCGGAGAAGACATAGCCTATCGCCGGGATCGGCACCGAGAAGCCGAAATTGGCGAAGGCAGCGCCAACGCCGGAGATGCTCAGACCGCCAAGGCCGAGCCCGAACAGGTTCGAGCCCCAGGCGATGACCATGCCGACGGCAATGGCGACGAGACCGGCGGGAATGCCGCGCCAATACTTCACACCGCCGAACCAGCTCACCAGGATGATGGCGAAGCAGACCAGACCAATCTGCGGCGTCATGTACATCTCCAGCGCCGGCCGCATCGAGATGAAGGTGACGGAGACACCGGCAAGCGTGCCGAGCAGCGCTGCGCGCGGCGTGATCCTGCGGATGAACGGCGCGATGAAGCCGCCGATCATGAGAATGAAACTCTGGAAGAACACCCAGACGAGGCCGGCCGACCAGCCCTTGAGCGGGTCGCCGGTCTTCAGCGTGATCGGCAGCATGATCACGAAGGTGACGATGAACATGTGCGGCACGCTGACGCCGGAGGGCAGCGCGCAGACGTCGTTGCGGCCGGTCTTCTGCGCGAGCCGGTACGCGAGATACGCATAATAGAAGGTGGACAGGCACATCATCAGCCCGAGGGCGGGCAGGATGCGGCCGAACACGAGGCTATCAGGCATCTTCAGCACGAAGCGCAACAGGCCCGTGAGCACCAGCATGTTGACGAGGATGTTGGTGCCGAAGCCGAAAAACGCGTTCCAGTCGCCCGATGTCCATAGCGCCGGCTTGAATCCGGACGTATCGATTTCAGATTTGCCGGCCGTCCCCGTCAATGTGCTCATGGTCATACCCCTATGTGGTCGAAATCCTCATCGCCTCCAGGACTGCGGCTGAGCTCGCGACCCAGCCGAAGATGCCGCCCTGGGCCTTGATCATCTTCAGGCCCATCTCGTGAAACTCGGGGAAGTAGGATGCGCAGCCGTCGGAGATGACGACGCAGCGATAGCCGCGATCATTGGCCTCGCGCACGGTGGTGTTGACGCACACTTCTGTGGTGACGCCGCACACCAGCAAATTCTCGATGCCGTATTTCCCAAGGACGTCGCCGAGCTCGGTCGCGTAGAACGCCCCCTTGCCCGGCTTGTCGATCACGATTTCGCCGTCGAGCGGATAGAGCTCGGGAATGATGTCGTGGCCGGCCTCGCCGCGAATGAGGATGCGCCCCATCGGACCGGGATCGCCGATGCGAAGGCTCGGCGCGCCGCGCTCGACCTTCGCCGGCGGGGCGTCGGAGAGATCAGGCAGATGCCCCTCGCGGGTGTGGATGACCAGCATGCCGGTGTCGCGCGCCGCCGCCAGCACCGCGCCGATCGGCTTCACCGCGCGTGCAAGCTGGCTGACGTCGTTGCCGAGCGTTTCACCGAAGCCACCGGGCTCCATGAAGTCGCGCTGCATGTCGATGATGAGAAGCGCGGTGGCGGGCCAGTCGACCGTGATCGGCTCGGGCTCGGCGCTGACGACGCCCTTTATCGGCTTGGCTGAGTTCAACATGACGCAGGCCTCGCGAGAACTCTCTTGGCCAGGAGTTCTGCAAGCGCCGTGCCATTGTGTACAATTGCGATTGGAAGGAGATCTTCGAGAAATTATCTGCCCTGTCAAAATGTTACGAGCTTAAGTGCGCGTGTGCTCATTCGCTGCGCGGCGCTTTTACGGCGTGCATTTGCTCAATGCTTAAGCGGTGGCGGGACTTTCACCAGCCGTCATTCCGGGGCGCGACGCAGTCGCGAGCCCGGAATCCATCGGGCCGCAGTACCTGAGGTGAAATGGATTCCGGGCTCGACGCTACGCGTCACCCGGAATGACGACGCAGGTGTGTGGCGACGCCTTGCCCCTACCGCCCCGCCCCATACAGCTGCCGGTACTCGCTCTCATACGGCGCATACGAGTCCTTCAGCGTCGCCATGTTCAGCAGCATGGTCGCCACCATTGCGCCCGCCCTGTCGAACACGCGCGTTTTCACCCAAGCGCTTTCGGTGCGGCGACTGCCGGAGAGCGCGACCACCTCGCGCTCGACTTCGTACTCTTCGCCAACGAAGAGCGGGCCCTTCACGAGGCGGATCTCCTGGTCGGCGAACAGGCCGACAGCCGGGCCCTTGGCCGGCAACGGATCGTCCTTGGAGCGGTACTGGAACAGCACGCTCAGCATCTCCATCGGGATGATGGGCCTGCCCCAGGGACTATCCGCGCTCGAGTAGTAGGGCGAGTTCTCGGTGATGACGGCGAGCTTCTGCCGGAGTGAGAACGGATAGAGGTCGCCCATGTTCTGATCGAAGGCCATGCGTACCGGTTGCCGCTTGCCGGTCTGCGCCACCTTCACATCGCGCAGGATCACGGGATCGGTAAGCGGCTTGAGCTCGCCAAGGCGCGTCTCGAGCGCGGTAGCAACCGGCGCACCGCCGGCCGAGGCCGTACCGCGCAGCACCTCGGTGCCGTCGCGCTTGACCATCTGAATCTGGCACTGGCTCGTGCCGGGCAATGGCTTCGACAGGATCGCCTGCACCTCCTCACCTTCGTAGCAGACGCTGCGATAATGCGCGGACAGGCAGCCTGTCTCGAACCAGCCACGACCCCAGAGCCGTTCGCCGAGCGGTGCGAACTGGCTGAAATGGGTCGGCCCTTCGATGGTGCCGCCCTTGAAGCCGAGCTTCTGGGCGGTCGCGTCGTCGTGGATCGAGGCATGCGCGTCGTAGGTTTGCGTTTGCAGCATCTGGCGCGGCTGGCGCCACGGCCCGATCAGCGCCTCAGCGGTCTCGGCGATCTCAGTGTCGAATGCATTTGCAGCCATGATGTTCTCCACAGGGCAGCCATGACTAGCAGGAGCGCCACGGATGCTGCCAGCGATATTGACTTCACCCACACATACTCTTGACTGTCACAATTCGCGTCGCGCCGCCGCACTCCCCTCCCGCAGCGCAAACTCCACGCCGAACGAAAGACAAGGACGCCCGAAATGACGCTGATGCAGGTCGAGCTGGACGACAAATACCGGCTCGAATCGAAGCGGATCTTTCTGTCCGGCACCCAGGCTCTGGTTCGACTGCCGATGTTGCAGCGCGAACGCGACCGGCTCCAGGGGCTCAACACCGGCGGCTTCATCTCGGGCTATCGCGGTTCCCCGCTCGGCATGTACGACCATGCGTTGTGGCGGGCGAAGGCACACCTCCAGCAGCATGACATCGCCTTCGTTCCCGGCCTGAACGAGGATCTCGCGGCAACCGCGGTGTGGGGCAGCCAGCAGGTCGGCCTGTTTCCTGGCGCCAAGGTCGATGGCGTGTTCGGCATCTGGTACGGCAAGGGCCCCGGTGTCGACCGCTCGGTGGATGCCCTCAAGCATGCCAATGCAGCCGGCACCTCGCTGAACGGCGGCGTGCTCGCGCTTGCCGGCGACGACCACGGCTGTCAGTCCTCGACGCTGGCGCATCAGAGCGAGCAGGTGTTCGCGGCGGCGATGATTCCCGTGATCAATCCCGCGACGCTGCAGGACTATCTCGATCTCGGCCTCTACGGCGTCGCGCTGTCGCGCTTCTCCGGCTGCTGGGTCGGCTTCAAGGCGATCAGCGAGACCGTGGAGAGCTCGGCGTCGATCTACAGCGATCCCGAACGCATCCAGATCAAGCTGCCCGACGATTTCGAGATGCCGCCCGGCGGCCTCAACATCCGCTGGCCCGATCCGCCGCTCGAAGCCGAGAAGCGCCTGTTCGGCCCGAAGATGGCCGCCGTGCAGGCCTTCGCCCGCGCCAACCAGCTCGACCGCATCGTGCTCGATTCCAAGCCGGCGCGGCTCGGCATCGTCGCGACCGGCAAGGCCTATCTCGACCTGCGCCAGGCCCTCGCCGATCTGGGCATTACGGACAAGGACGCGCAGGATCTGGGCTTGCGCATCTACAAGGTCGCGCTGACCTGGCCGCTCGAGGAAAGCGGCGCCAGGCGTTTTGCCGAAGGCCTTCAGGACGTGCTGGTGGTCGAGGAGAAGCGCGGCTTCATCGAAGACCAGCTGATGCGCATCCTCTACAATATCGATGCGTCCAGGCGCCCGACCGTCACGGGCAAGCGCGACGAGCGCGGCGCACCGCTGTTGCCGAGCGAGGGCGAGTTGACGCCGACCATTGTCGCCGGCGCGCTGGTGGCGCGCCTGCGCAAGCTCGGCCATCACAGCCCGGTGCTGGAACAGCGCCTCGCGCGGCTCGAAGCGTTCGACAATCCCGTCACCACCAGCGCGCAGATCAAGCTCGCGCGCACGCCGTTCTTCTGCTCGGGCTGCCCGCACAACACCTCGACGCGCGTGCCGGAGGGCAGCCGCGCCATGGCCGGCATCGGCTGCCACGGCATGGCCCTGAGCATGCCGACCCGCCGCACAGACCTGATCTCGCATATGGGCGCCGAGGGCGTGAACTGGATCGGCCAGTCGCCCTTCACCAGCGAGCAGCACATTTTTCAGAACCTCGGCGACGGCACCTACACACACTCCGGTCTTCTGGCGCTCCGCGCCGCCTCAGCCGCCGGCATCAACATCACCTACAAGATCCTCTACAACGACGCCGTCGCGATGACCGGCGGCCAGCCGGCCGAAGGCGCCTTCAACGTCGCGCAGATCGCCCATCAGGTCTGGGCCGAGGGCGTCAAGCGGCTCGCGATCGTCTCAGACGATCCGAGCAAATACCCGCAAGGCAACTACTTCCCGCAGGGCGCCACGATCCATCATCGCCGCGAGCTCGACGCCGTGCAGCGCGAGCTGCGCGACATCAAGGGCCTCACGGTGATCATCTACGACCAGACCTGCGCTGCGGAAAAGCGCCGCCGTCGCAAGCGCGGGCTCTATCCCGATCCCGCCAAGCGCGCCTTCATCAACGAACTCGTCTGCGAAGGCTGCGGCGACTGCTCGCAGGCCTCGAACTGCGTCTCGGTGCAGCCGCTGGAGACCGAGTTCGGCCGCAAGCGCCAAATCGACCAGTCGAACTGCAACAAGGACTTTTCCTGCGTCGAGGGCTTTTGTCCGAGCTTCGTCACCGTGCATGGCGGCAGCCTCAAGCGCATGAAAACCTCCGCGGTGGACTCCGGCCAATTGTTCGCCGACCTGCCGCTGCCGCCCGTGCGTGAGCTCGACGGTCCCTACAACATCCTCGTCACCGGCATCGGCGGCACCGGCGTCATCACCATCGGCGCGCTGCTCGGCATGGCCGCCCATGTCGACGGCCGCGGCTGCTCGGCGCTGGACTTCACCGGCCTGTCGCAGAAGAACGGCGCGGTGATGAGCCATGTCCGCATCGCGCCGAAGCCGGAGGACATCTCGGCGGTCCGCATAACCCCGGGCGGCGCCGACGTCATCCTCGGCTGCGACATGATCGTCTCGGCCGGTCCAAGTGCGCTGAGCCGCGCCGAACGCGGCGTGACGAAGGCCTATATCAACGCCGATTTGCAGCCGACCGCGAGCTTCGTGCAAAATCCCGATCTCGATTTCGAGATGGGCACGATGCAGACCGTGCTGCGCGACGCCGTCGGCGACAACAACCTCGACATCATCGACGCCACCGGCATTGCTTCGGCGCTGATGGGCGACAGCATCGCGACCAATCCCTTCATGCTCGGCTTCGCCTTCCAGAAGGGCGCGATCCCGCTGTCGCTGGAGGCCCTGCTGCGCGCCATCGAGATCAACGGCGCCGCGATCGAGATGAACAAGCTCGCCTTCACCTGGGGCCGCCTCGCCGCCCATGACATGTCGCGGGTGCGCAGCGTGCTGCAGTTCAAGGCCCGTGCGTCGGCGCCAGCGAAATCGCTCGACGACATCATCGCGACGCGCGCGGAATTCCTGACCTTCTATCAGGACAAGGCCTATGCCGACCGCTACCTCGCAGCCGTCGCCAAGGTGCGCAAGGCGGAGAGCGCGGCTTCGCCGGGGTCAACCGAGCTCACCGAAGCGGTCGTAAAGAACCTGTTCAAGCTGATGTCCTACAAGGACGAATATGAAGTCGCCCGTCTCTACACTGACGGCAGCTTTGCCAGGAAAGTGTCAGAGAAGTTCGACGGCGATTTCACGCTGAAGTACCACCTTGCCCCGCCGATCTTCGCGAAGCGCGACAAGGTGACGGGACATCTGCAGAAGCAGGAGTTCGGCGGCTGGATGATCCAAGCCTTCCGCATTCTCGCCAAGCTCAAGTTCCTGCGCGGCGGCCTGCTCGATCCGTTCGGCCGCACCGAGGAGCGCCGGACCGAGCGGAAGCTGATCGCGGATTATCTGGCGATGATCGATCAGCGGATCGTCGGGCTGCAAGCGGCACAGATCCCGCTGCTGGCGCGGCTTGCGCGCGTGCCGCAGACCATCCGCGGCTTCGGCCATGTCAAGGAAGCCAACATCAAGCTGGCGGCGGCCGAGACGGCGCGGCTGGAAGCAGAGCTCGAGAACAGCCGCTTTGCGGCCGCTGCGGAGTAGCGAAGGACGAACCGCTGTCACCACCGGCATTGTGGAGACGCGCTCGCCACACATTCAGTGTCGTCGCCCGGCTCGACCGGGCGATCCAGTACGCCGAGACGGTTGTGGTTGAATCGATGAGCCGCGGCGTACTGGATGCCCGCCGTCGCGGGCATGACAGCAGTGGAGGCGGTTAGACGGAAATCTCCGTCTGCCCGGTTCAGCGCGCCGGTTTGCGTTCGATCGGATCGATGTCGATCGCCCGCAGGCGGCCGAGCCGCAATACGTCCATGGCGAGCCGCCGGCCGATCCGGTCGCGATCGAGCACGCGGATCAGATCGTCGACGCCGTTGATCTCGACGCCGTCGAGCCTGATCACGACGTCGCCGGGGAGCAGGCCCGCCTTGGCCGCGGGTCCATCCGGCTCGATCTGCATCAAGAGCGCGCCCATCTTGTTCTCGACGCCGGCCAGCACCGCATGCCGCCGCGGGACCGGTGCCGTCTGCCCGGCAACGCCTATATAGGCGCGGCGGACGTAGCCGTGGCGAATGATCTCAGACAGCACGAATTGCGCGGTGTTGCTGGCGACCGCAAAGCAGATCCCTTGCGCGCCGTTGATGATGGCGGTGTTGATGCCGATCACCTCGGCATTCGACGACACCAGCGGGCCACCCGAATTGCCGGGATTGAGCGCGGCATCGGTCTGGATCACGTCCTCGATGGTGCGCCCGCTGACCGAGCGGATCGACCGTCCGAGCGCGGAGACCACGCCGGCGGTCACGGTCGATTCGAAGCCGAGCGGATTGCCGATCGCGATCACGAGCTGGCCGCGCCGCAACGTCTTGGAGTTGCCGAGCGCGGCATAGGGCAAGTGGCGCGCGCCATTGGCGCGCAGCAGGGCAAGATCGGTGTCGGGGTCAACGCCGAGCACCTGGGCGTCGCCGACGTGGCCCTCGACGTCGCGCAGCCGAATCTCCTTGGAGGAGCCGACCACATGGCTGTTGGTGAGCACGAGTCCATCAGGCGAGATCACGATACCCGAGCCGAGCCCGCCGCGCTCGCGGCCGTTCGGCACCTTCGGCCCGGTCTCGACGCGCACGACCGCGGGACCGACGCGGTCGGTCACGTCGATCACGGCATTGGAATAGGCATCCAGCAGGGCCCGGTCGTCGACAGGGGCAGATGTCGTCGTTCGCGATGACGGGGCGTCATCGACGATGTCTGAGGTGAAGTCCAGCATGGCAAGAGTCCTTGAGGCTCACACAGATGGTGGCCTCTGTCCTGCCGCGCAAGGTGCCCGCCTGGAGCGCAGGGCTGGACTGCCCAGATGGCTAGGACGTCCGCCTCAGCGAGCCGCCTCTGGCCTTGACCGGGTCGAGCAGTGACCAGTCGCCGTCGGGAAGCACATGGCCCTTGGGGAATGGCGCGCGGAGCTCGAGCCCCAGCGAACCGAGCACGCGGTCGTCGCGGTAGTAGCATTGCAGGACCACGCGGACGAGCGTTGCGGCGGCGACGCCGCTCTTGCGAAACTCCTGCGCCACCGCATCGCGCCTGGCGGCATCGAGCTCGGCGAGCGGCATGCCGGCGAGCCGCGACAGGTGATCCAGCGCCGTCACGACCTGTTTGGTGTCGCGGCCGAGCGTTGCGATTATGTCGGCCTGGATGATGTCGTCATCGGCGCCTGGAACGCGATATTCCTCGCTCGGAGGAATGATCATCGCGGCGATGGTGCGGAGGTCATCGCGCTGCCGCGGCGTGAGGGTGAGTTGATCAGTCATGGCGTTCCTCGCATCGAAACGTTGCGGCCAAGTTGCCGGTGCGCTCCCTCCCCGCTTGCGGGGGAGTGTTGGGGAGAGGGTATCTCCACAGAGGGATTCCCCAAGAGGAGAGAGCCCTCACCCGGCACGCGGGACGATGCTTCGCATCGCCCGGACGTGCCGACCTCTCCCGCAAGCGGGAGAGGTGCAGGGAGCGCGCGGCTGCGTTTGAATGCAATCATTGTCAATCGAACAAATTGGCGAGGCGCTGCTTCATCTGGTCGGCGATGTACAGCGCGAGGGCCTGGATGGTGGACGTCGGGTTCACGCCGCCCGAGGTGACGAAGATGCTGCCGTCGACGATGAAGAGGTTCTTCACGTCGTGCGCGCGGCCCCATTCGTTGACCACGGAAAGTTCAGGGTCGGTGCCCATCCGCGCGGTGCCGAGCAGATGCCAGCCGCCCCAGGGGATCGGATTGTTGATGCAGATGTCGGTCGCGCCGGCGGTCTCGAGAATCTCGCGGCCGCGCGCCAGCCCGTGCTCCATCATTTTCCGGCTGTTCTCGCTGATCGTATAGTCGACCTTCGGCGCGGGGATGCCGTGACTGTCCTTCAGCACGGGATCGAGCGTGACGCGGTTGTGCTCCTCTGGCAGGTCCTCGCAGATTGCCGACACCGCGAGCCGATGACCGTTGAGCTTACGGAATACGCGATGATGGTCGGCGCCCCATGGCAGAATGCCTTTTTGCTCGCTCGCGACCGCCTCGAACACCGGCCCCGCGCCGCGGCCGAACTGGATGCCGTAGCCGCGCACGAAGCCGCGCGACAGGTCGGTGTCGTAGAACTCCTTGCTCCACAGGCAGGTCGGCGGCGCGCGATTGCTATCGGTCGGCTCCTTCACGAATCCGTAGATCTGCGCATAGGGATGGAACATCAGGTTCTTGCCGACGAGGCCTGACGAATTTGCAAGCCCGTTCGGAAAGCGCCCCGAGGCCGAGTTCAAGAGCAGCCGCGGCGTGCCGACGCCGTTGCAGGCAATGATGACGACATGCGCCGGCTGAAACTGCTCGACGCCGTCCTTGTCGTAGTAGACCACGCCCGAAGCCATGCCGTTCTCGTCGGTGCTGATCTCCCGCACCCGGCAATGGGTGCGCAACTCGACGCCGGCGCGGATCGCGTGGGGCCAATAGGTAATGTCGGTGGACGACTTTGCGCCCTGCGCGCAGGCCGGCGTGCAATGGCCGAGATTGATGCAGCGC
This sequence comes from Bradyrhizobium sp. R2.2-H, assembly GCF_004346455.1. Lineage (NCBI taxonomy): Bacteria > Pseudomonadati > Pseudomonadota > Alphaproteobacteria > Hyphomicrobiales > Nitrobacteraceae > Bradyrhizobium > Bradyrhizobium sp. R2.2-H. The sequence goes on along the minus strand of NZ_SMBR01000001.1, from coordinate 460,988 downwards.
GCCCGGCCCTCGTAGTCCATCGTCGCGACCGTGGTGTCCGAGGGCCACCAGTGCCAGCCGAGCTCGTTCATGGCCTTGGCGATGACGGCGCCGGACAGGCCCATCGGCTGTTGCGGCATCGGCGGATGCGTCAGCGGCGAGAGTGGATCGCCTGACAGGCCGGATGTCCCCATCATGCGGTCGTTCTCTTCGAAGAACGGGGTCAGCGCGTCGTAATCGATCGGCCAGTCGTCGGCGACGCCGTCCAGCGTCTTCACCTTGAAATCGGAGGGATGCAGCCGCGGCCAATGCGCGGTGTACATCACCGTCGAGCCGCCGACCGCATTGTAGTTGACGACCTTGATCGGGGAGTTGTCGTCGTTGATCGGGTAGTCCTCGGGCCGGCCGCGGACGTTGGGGCTCGACGACCATTCTCCGTAGAATTTGGCCTCCCAATCCCGGCCGGTGCTGGGATATTCCGCCGGATTCATCCAGCCGCCCTGCTCAAGGCAGAGGATGTGCATCTTGGTCTCGGCCAGCGACCACGCCACCGCCGCGCCTGAAGCGCCGGCGCCGATGATCAGGACGTCCACGGGATCTTTCATCGCAAGCTTTTCCTCCCCCTCGCCGCTTCCCGGGCGATTCGGCCTTTCGCGGCTAGCGAGGCCGGCGAACGATAGGGTCAGAGCGACGGCCTAGTAAAGCCGCGAGGCCGGAATGTCGCGCTTCGCGGGGTGCAGACCATTGGTATCGCCACATCCCGATGCTAGGAACGGGACGCACGAGCCCATCGATAGCGAGACCGTATGTCCTTCCGAAATTACATTGCCAGCGCCCGCGCTTTTGCGCTCATTTCGTTTTTCGCCTTGTCCGGATTTCTGGGCGCCTCCTCCCCTGCCTCGGCGCGGACCGGCGCCGCGACGGCCCGCGACGGCAACTCCATCCAGCTTGGCGACGTGACATATCGGCTGGACGGCGTCGACGCGCCCGAGTTGGACCAGGTCTGCATCGACGATCACGCCGATGCCTGGACCTGCGGCATCGAGGCCCGGGATCAGCTCACGAAGCTGATCAAGGGACGCGTGGTGCGCTGCGACGATGTCGGGCCGGAAAAGAGCTTCGGCAAGCGACACCGCGCGATCTGCACGGCCGAGGGCGACAAGTCGACCCTGAACGAACAGCTGGTCAGGCTCGGCTTTGCCGTCGCCCGGGAGCCGATCAAGGCCAACGTCAAGCCCGCCGCCGCCGAAGCCAAGACAGCCGCCGCCGGGATCTGGAAGGGCTGCTTTGTTGCACCGCAAGATTTTCGCGCCGGCAAGAAGGACGGCACACTCCTGGGCGCCGCCTGCCGGCCCGACCGCGACAAGGAGATTCGCGCCGTGCTGTTCCCGGAGGAACTGACGATGCCGCCCAGCTGCAGCATCAAGGGCAAGCTTGCGGTGCGCGCCCGCGTCACCGGCAATATCGGCATCTATCATTTGCGCGGCTGCCCTAGCTATCCCGCGACCACCAGACCCGACCGCTGGTTCTGCTCGGAGGACGACGCCCAGGCCGCCGGCTTCCGCAAGGCCTATAATTGCCGCCGGTCAAAGTGAACGGGCGGGTTCCGCACCTGTGAGTAGTATTCCGACTACGTATTGATCCGGGATTGAACTTCGTCGGCAGTTGCTGCATTTGTATGCCTACGCGAGCGCCTTGCGCGAGCGTTTCCTTGGCAACAATCCGGCTCCGGCCCGATTGTCTTTGCTCGGGCGTTTCCTCCCTAGACTTGGCCGCTTGTCACGAGCAAGCGGCCGTTCTTTTCTGTGCACCGCTCTGCAAGCCGAGGCGTCGTGCCCGGGACGAGCCATGACGCCGCAGGAACGTCAGCGCTCCGGATGCACCGTGACGCCTTTTTTGCGATCGTTGCGCGTGATCACTGCATCCGCATGATCTGGTCCATCGGCGGCATGTTCGCGTTGAGATGCGCCATGATCCAGACCGTCCCGCCCACCACCAGGAAGACGACCAGCAGCCCGAAGGCGAGCGCCAGCACGTTATTGGTATTGTCGGGCCCCGTGGTGATGTGCAGGAAAAACACGAGATGCACACCCATCTGTGCGATCGCAAGCACGATCAGCGCGACCGGAATCGAGGGCTGCCAGACCAGATCGGTGCCGGCGATGAAGAACGAGGTCGCCGTAAGCAGCAGCGCGAGCACGAGGCCGACCACGTATCCGACGACCCTCGTGCCGACACTATGCTGCTCTTCCTCACCCGGTGCGAGGTCGTGCTTGACCATCCCATGCGTCTGCTCACTCATGGCGCACCTCCGAGCAGGTAGACGACCGAGAACACTGCGACCCAGATGATGTCGAGCGCATGCCAGAACAGCGCAAAACACATCATCCGGCGCAGAATGTCGGCGCGAAAGCCCTTTGCGAACACCTGTGCCATCATGGTGAGGAGCCACAGCACGCCGGCTGAGACATGCAGGCCGTGGCAACCGACCAGGGAGAAGAAGGCGGTCAGGAACGCACTGCGCGACGGACCATAGCCGCGCGCAATGAGATCGGCAAATTCGCGGAACTCGAGCACGAGGAATATGAGCCCGAGCACGCAGGTGACGGTCATGCCGAGATAGAACCACAACCGGTTGCGCACGTCGGCGGCGATGCTGGCCATTCCGCAGGTGAAGCTCGAGAGCAGCAGGCAGACCGTCTCGATCGCGACATTCCTCTGATCGAAGATCTCCGCGCCCTTCGGGCCACCGGCGGTCTGGCCGGACAGCACCGCATAGGCCGCGAAGAAGCAGGAGAACATCACGATGTCGGAGAGCAGGAAGACCCAGAAGCCGTAGGCGGTCACGATCCGCTTCGGCGCAGGCCCGGGATGCTCGATGACGACGCCGATGTGATGGGGATCGGCCCGGGCGTGGTCGGCAGTCGTGGTCATCGCCATCAGACCGCTCCCGCCATGCTGACGAGGTTGCGCCGTTCCTCGATGTTGCTGCGGTCGATGCGGGCGACCTCCTCGGCCGGGATGACGTATTCGTCATGGTCGCGCCAGGCGAACACGACGAAGGTCGCGAACGCGCCGATACCGCCCAGGATCACCATCCACCAGATGTGCCAGATCAGCGCGAAGCCCATGATGGTGGCGAAGAATGCGCAGACGAAGCCGGTCGGCGAATTGCGGGGCATCTCGATGTCCTGGTATTGCGGCTGTTCGTGCGCGAGCGACTGCTGCCGGGCGTGGACCTTCATCTCCCAATAGGCGTCCTCGCCGCGCACATCGGGATTGAAGGCGAAGTTGAATACAGGCGGCGGCGACGAGGTCGCCCATTCCAGCGAACGCCCGTCCCAGGGATCGCCGGTGCGATCGCGCAACGCCTCGCGATTGCGGATGCTGACCACGAGCTGCACGATCTGGCAGATCACGCCGATCGTCAGCACGGCCACGCCGACTGCCGCGACGATCATCCAGGGCCGCCAGGCCGCGACGTCGTAATGCTGCAGGCGACGGGTCATGCCGAGCATGCCGGCGATGTAGAGCGGCATGAAGGTGACGTAGAAGCCGATGAAGGTGAACCAGAATGCGGCCTTGCCCCAGCGCTCGTCGAGGCGGAAACCGAATGCCTTCGGAAACCAGTATTCCAGGCCGGCGAAGGCGCCGAAGAGCACGCCACCGATGATGACGTTGTGGAAATGCGCGACCAGGAACATGCTGTTGTGGAGCATGAAGTCGGCCGGCGGCACCGCGACGAGGACGCCTGTCAATCCGCCGATGATGAAGGTGACCATGAAGCCGACCGACCACAACATCGGCGTCGCGAAACGGATGCGGCCGCCATACATCGTGAACAGCCAGTTGTAGATCTTCACGCCGGTCGGTATCGCAATGATCATGCTGGCGATGCCGAAGATGGCATTGACGTCGGGCCCCGCCCCCATCGTGAAGAAGTGGTGCAGCCAGACCATGAACGAGACGACGCAGATTGCCATGGTCGCCAGCACCATGGAGCGATAGCCGAACAGCGCCTTGCCGGAGAAGGTCGAGACCACCTCCGAGAAGATGCCGAACGCTGGCAGCACCAGGATGTAGACCTCGGGATGGCCCCAGGCCCAGATCAGGTTCATGAACATCATGACGTTGCCGCCGGCCTCGTTGGTGAAGAAGTGGAAGCCAAGGTAACGGTCCAGCAGCAGCATCGCGAGCGTGGCGGTGAGGATCGGAAAGGCCGCGACGATGAGAAGGTTCGAGGCCAGCGTGGTCCAGCAGAACATCGGCATGCGCAGATAGTTCATGCCCTTCGTGCGCAGCTTCAGCACGGTCGTAACGAGATTGATGCCGGCGACCAGCGTCCCGACGCCGGAGATCTGCAACGACCAAGCGTAATAGTCGACGCCGACACCGGGCGAGTAGACCAGCCCCGACAGCGGCGGAAAGGCGAGCCAGCCGGTGCGCGCGAACTCCCCGACCACGAGCGAGACGTTGACCAGCAGCGCCCCGGTCGCGGTCAGCCAGAAGCCGACCGAATTGAGCGTCGGAAATGCGACGTCGCGCACGCCGAGCTGGAGCGGCACGACGAGGTTCATCAGCCCGATCACGAACGGCATCGCCACGAAGAAGATCATGATGGTGCCGTGCGCGGAGAAGATCTGGTTGTAGTGCTCCGGCGGCAGATAGCCCTGCGACTGATAGGCCACCGCCTGCTGGATCCGCATCATGATGGCGTCGCTGCCGCCGCGCAGCAGCATCACCGAGGCGAGCAGGATGTACATGACGCCGATGCGCTTGTGATCGACGCTGGTGATCCATTCGCTCCAGAGATAGGGCAGATGTCCCCTCACCACGACCCACGTCAGGACGCCGAGGATTGCGACCAGCACCACCGCGCCGGCGACGAGCGGAATCGGTTGATCAAGCGGAATGGCCGACCAATCGAGCTTACCGAGCATCATGCCCTCCACTGTGCGACCGGCCTGCTTCGGATGCGAGCTCCGGCCCCGGCCCCGGCGGAATGTGCTGGCTCGCGATCAGGTCGAACAGCCGCGGATCGTCCAGGCGGTAGACAGGTCGGCCCTTCTCGATACCCTGCTGCATCAGTTTCTTGTAGCTGTCCGCATTCAACACCGCGTCCGTCTTCGCGGTATTCGCCACCCATTCCGGAAAGGCGAGCGGCGAGACGACGTTGACGTCGAACATCATGTCGGGGAACCCATCGCCGGAAAAATGCGCGGACAGGCCCTGGAGCTTGCCTTCATTGTCGGCGCGCAGGTTGAGCTTCGTCACCATGCCGTTCATGGTGTAGATCATGCTGCCAAGCTGCGGGATGAAGAACGTATTCATCACGCTCGACGATGTCAGCTGGAAATTCAGCTCGGCACCCGCGGGCACCGTCAACGTGTTGATGGTGGCGATGCGCTGGTCCGGATAGATGAACAGCCATTTCCAGTCGAGCGACACGGCCTGGATCCGCACCGGGCTTCCGGTGCCCGGCACGGGCGCGGCCGGATCGAGCTGGTGCGAACCGATCCAGGCGACACCGCCGAGCAGGATGACCGTGAGTGCAGGGATCGACCACACCACCATTTCCACGCGGCCGGAATAGACGAAGCCAGGCTGGTAGCGCGCTCTCGGGTTCGAGGCGCGAAACCAGAAAGCGAAGCCGAGGATCGCGATGATGGTGGGCACCACGATCACGAGCATGATGAAGACGGAATCGACCAGGATGGTGCTGTTGCCCGCAGCCACGGGCCCTTGCGGATCGAGCAGATTCATCGGCAAGCCACTGGCGGTTGAGAGCCCCCGGGAGCGAGCCTAGCGCGGGAAAGGCTCCGGCAGCAAACGCTGCGTCCTCGGAACAGTTCCTGCACCGCAAGACTCAGTCATGCGCGACAGGCTGGCCGCGACATGCAATTCCATGTGATGTCAATGACATGCACGCAGGAGCCACGCCCTTCTCTCCGGTCGGGGCGATTGCTAATCTGCACGAAAATAAGGGGCGAATGGTGCCCGTGCCGGGGAGTGAACCGAGATGCGGTTGAAGGACAAGGTCGCGATCGTCGTCGGGGCCGGGCAAAGTCCCGGCGAAGGCATGGGCAACGGCCGCGCCACCGCGCTCACCTTCGCGCGCGAAGGCGCGAAGGTCTTGTGCGTCGACCATCATCTGGAGTCGGCGCAGGAAACGGTGGCGATGATCGCCGCGAAACTTGGCACCGCCGCGGCCTTCAAGGCCGACGTGACCAAGGCGGCCGACATCAAGGCGATGGTGGCCGACGCGCAATCGCGCTGGGGCCGGATCGACGTGCTGCACAACAATGTCGGCGTCAGCCTGTCCGGCGGCGACGCCGAGCTGCTGCAACTGACCGAGGAGGCGTTCGACCGCGTCGTCGCCATCAATCTGAAGAGCTGCATACTCGCCGCGAAAGAAGTGATCCCGATCATGCGCGCGCAGAGAGGCGGCGCGATCATCAACATCTCCTCGATGGCCGCGATCACAACGTATCCTTATGTCGCCTACAAGGCGACGAAATCGGCGATGATCGCCTTCACCGAGCAGCTGGCGTATCAGAACGCCGAGTACGGCATCCGCGCCAACGTCATCCTGCCCGGCCTGATGAACACGCCGATGGCCGTCGACACCCGCGCCCGCGAATGGCACAAGACCCGCGCCGAGGTCGAAGCCGAACGCGACAGCAAGGTGCCGCTGCGCAGGAAGATGGGCACCGGATGGGACGTCGCCAACGCCGCGCTGTTCTTGGCGAGCGAGGAGGCGAATTTCATCACGGGTGTGACACTGCCGGTGGACGGCGGCGCAAGCGTGAGGCGGGGGTAGGTCTTACTTCTTCCTCCCCCCGCCTGCGGCAGGGCTATCGCAGATGAGAGCTTTTCCCTGCGGCCATCCTTCGAGACGCCCGCCTTTGGCGGGCCCTCAGGATGAGGACGGAGTGCGCGGCAGCAGTTTCAGCTTGCACCGATGCCACTTAGCCTCATCCTGAGGAGACCGCGAAGCGCGTCGTCTCGAAGGACGAGGCGCGCGCCCAGCTCGCGAGTGATACCATATGCGATTGCCCTGCCCTTGCGGGGAGAGGCGAAGCATGTTCGCTCACCGCGAATGCGTCACCCGCCAGATCGTCCCATTCCCATCCTCCGAGATCAGCAGCGATCCATCCTTCGCCACGGCGACGCCGACCGGACGGCCCCACACCTCAGAGTCGCTCACCACAAACCCCGTGACGAAATCCTCGTATTCGCCGGTCGGCTTGCCGTCCTTCATCTTGATGCGGATCACCTTGTAGCCGGTGCGCTTCGATCTGTTCCAGGAGCCGTGCTCGGCGGCGAAGGCGTCGCCTTGATATTCGCTCGGAAACTGCGCGCCCTGGTAGAAGGTCATGCCGAGCGAGGCCGAATGTGGCTGGATGAGCACGTCGGGCACCGTCACCTTGTCCTTCAGGTCCGGCCGCGCGCCGGCATGGCGCGGGTCTTCATTGCTGCCGACATAGAACCAGGGCCAGCCGTAGAACGCGCCCTCCTTCACGCTGGTCACGTAATCGGGGACGAGGTCGTCGCCGAGGCCGTCGCGCTCGTTGGTCGAGCACCAGGGCAGACCGGTCTGCGGCTGGATTGCGAGGCCGACGCAGTTGCGGAGGCCGGTGGCGTAGATCTTCCGCTCCTTGCCGTCAGGGTTGAAGGCCAGCACGGTGGCGCGCTCGGTCTCGCTCGCCCAGGCCGCGCCGAGCGGTTGCGTTCTCGACCACGCCTCCATTCCGCCCGGCGGCGTGCCCATGCCTTCGGCGACGTTGCTGAGCGAACCGACCGAGATCAGCATGCGCTTGTTGTCGAGCGTGAAGGCGATGTCGCGCGTGGAATGGCCGCCGTCATGCGGCAGGCTTGCCACGATCGTCTCCGCCTTGCCGCGCGCCTTGAGATCGCCGGCCTGATAGGGAAAGCGGACGACACTGTCGGTGTTGGCGATATAGACCCATTGCGGATTGTCGCCGTTCGGAAAGAAGGCAATGCCGAACGGCTGCCGCAGTCCGCTGGCGAATACCTCGTTGGTCGCGACCTTGCCGCCCTCCCCCGCGCGCAACACGCGGATGTTACCGGCCCGTGTCTCCGCGACGAAGACGTCGCCGTTCGGGGCCACGCGTATGATGCGCGGCGCGCGCAGGCCTTCGGCGAACAGCTCGATCTTGAAGCCGGCCGGCACCTGGAGCGAGGCTTCTTGCGGACGTGGGACTACGCGCGCGGAACTCGCAACCGAGCGCGTGGCGCCGGGCCTGACCAGATCCTGCGGCTGGATCAACCTGACGGTGCCGGGCTTGTCGGCCCGCCAGTCGCCATAGGCGTCCTTGCCCTGCAACACCGGCTCGGCCTGCGCGCCGGCCGCAACCGCGACCAGCAGCCCCGCGGATATTACCACGAACGACATCCTGTTCTTCACGTCGTCTTCCTCCCCACCTGTACGTACCGGGCGTCAACGCCGTTCATCGGCAAACGTTCTGCGGCAGGTCAAACGCCCGCCGCATTCGACGTCAGCTCATGCCCGCACGATGTGCATCAGGTGCACCCACCGTACTGGAAAATACCGCAGATAGATGCGACACATTGTAAGGGTGCGGTTGCAGCCATGAAAGCTGCGACATCGCCGTCGCGACTGATGGGAAGATCATGTGGGGATCCGTGATATCGGAATGGGCGAGCCTCCTGCTGCGCTGGCTGCACGTCGTGGCGGCGATCGCCTGGATCGGAAGTTCCTTCTATTTCATCGCCCTCGACCTCAGCCTCAGGTCCAGGAGCAACCTGACAGGCGATCTGCCCGATGGCGTGCAGGGCGAGGCCTGGCAAGTTCATGGCGGCGGCTTCTACCGGATCATGAAGTATCTGGTGGCCCCAAGCCGGATGCCGGACGAGCTGACCTGGTTCAAATGGGAAGCTTACACCACCTGGCTGTCCGGCTTCGCGCTGATGGTGGTGGTGTATTATCTCGAGGCCGACCTGTTCCTGGTCGACAAGGCGATCCTCGACATCACGCCCTTCCAGGCCGGGCTGTTCAGCTTCTGCAGCCTCGCGCTGGCGTGGCTGCTTTATGAAGCCGCCTGTCGCAGCGGGCTTGCGCAGCACGAATTGCCCTTCGCCATCGGCGGCTATCTGTTCTTGGTCGCGCTGACCTACGCCTTCACCCACGTGCTGAGCGGCCGCGGCGCCTTCAACCAGATCGGGGCGATCATCGGCACGATCATGGTCGCCAACGTCTTCGCGCTGATCATCCCGAACCAGAAGAAGATCGTGGCCAGCCTGATCGCAGGCGAGGCGCCCGATCCGAAGCTCGGCAAGGCGAGCAAGGAGCGTTCGGTCCACAACAACTATCTGACGCTCCCCGTCGTCGTGCTGATGATCAGTAACCACTATCCCCTGCTCTACGCCACGCGCTTCAACTGGATCATCGTCGCGATCATTCTGGCGCTCGGCCCGGTGATCCGCCACTTCTTCAACGAGCGACACGCGGGGCGCAAATCGCCGTGGTGGGCGTGGGGCGTGGCGGCAGTCGGCGTGGTCGCGATCTTGTTCCTCTCCGCGGCCGGCCCGCGCGATGTCAAGACAAGCACGCTGCCGGCGCAGCCGACGCTCGCCAATGTCGAGGAGATCGTGATGACCCGCTGCAGCATGTGCCACGCAGCCGAACCGGTCTGGGCCGGCATCGTGACCGCCCCGAAGGGCATCCTGCTCGACGCGCCCGAGCACATCCATCGCAACATCCGCCTGATCGGCCGTGTCGCGGCCTGGTCGAACGCGATGCCGCCGGGCAACATCACCGAGATGACCAGCGAGGAGCGCGCCGTCCTCGCCGCCTATATCGCGCAGGCGCGCTGACGCGCCGTCTTGCGCGGCCAGACCATTCGGCGGAATGAATTTCCGCTTCCCCTGCTGAAATGAAAATGACTTGACCGCCTAACCAGCGTAGACAGGACCATGGCCGCCGACGCGCGGCGCAAGATCAGTTGGCAATCGGGGAAAGAACAGTGGCCCTCAAGAACGTCATCGGTATCGACCACGCCGTGGTCATGGTGAAGGACCTCGACAAGGCCGCCGAGACCTACCGGCAACTCGGCTTCACGGTGTCGCCGCGCGGCACCCACAGCGCGCATATGGGCACCGGCAACTACACCATCATGTTCGACCCTGATTATATGGAGCTGCTCGGCGTGCTCGCCGCGACCGAGCAGAACGCGCCGGCGCGCGCGTTCCTCGACAGGCAGGGAGAGGGCATCGAGCGCATCGCGTTCACTGCAGTCGATTCCGCCGCCGGCGCGGAGGAGATCCGCGCGCGGGGCCTGGCGCCGATCGGCCCGACCGATTTCGAGCGGCCGGTGACGCTGCCTGACGGCACGATCTCGGCGGCGAAATTCCGCACCTTCATGTGGCCGACCGCGGAAGCGCCCGGCGGCGTGCGCATCTTCGCATGCCAGCACAAGACGCGCGAGACCGTGTGGATTCCCGAACTGATGCAGCACGCCAATGCGGCGAGGCGGATCAAGCAGGCGCTGATCGCAACGCCCGAGCCGGCGCAGGAAGCCGCGCATCTCGGCCGGCTCATCGACCGCGCGCCGAAAACTGAGGCGGACGGCGCGGTCACAGTACCTTCCGGCGGCGATCGCGCCGACTTCGTCTATCTGACGCTGGACCAGCTCGGCAAACGCTATCCCGGCGTGCCGCTGACCGGTCTCTCCGAGCGCGGCGGTGCAGCGCTGGTGCTGTTCAGCGGCGATCTCGCGGCAACCGCGAAGGCGCTGGGTTCAGCCGCCGTCCGAAGCGGCGATGCGATCTGCGTGCCGCCGGCCAAGGCCAACGGCACCCTGCTCGCCTTCGTTGCCGGCTGATTTGAACTAATTCTTTAACGGGTGTTTACCCCGGCGGCGCTAGGATTCCCGGCAATCCAAGTCGCCGGGACCATAGGCATGTTCAAAGAGGAATCGCCCATCGCCTATGACGCGCCGGCCGAATTGAAGAAGTGGCCGTCGCTGAAGGGCGAGAGGCTGAAGGATCGGGGCCCGCCCTATCTCGTCTACAACGGCACGCTCGCCGAATGCGTCCGCGAGCTCATGGGCAAGCCGATCAAAGGCATCTCACTCTACGACATCATGACGACGCCACAACCGGCGTTCCAGCAGACCGTGCTGTCGCCCGGCGATGCCGCCGAGATCGCGATGCGCAAGGATTTCCCCAAGGACTAGTTCGAGGCGCGCCTCGCTGTGGGCCGCGTGCCGCGCTTGACGTTCTCGCCGATCACGCGAGCGTCCCAATTGGTCAGCGATGCGACCCTCGCTCGCTGCTGTCAGCTTGTCCCACTTCCGGGGCTATTGCTCTAGTCGGACGCGATACCGTTCTGCTCCGCGAAGACCTTGCCGATGAGCCACAGCGAAAATCACCGCGCAAAGCATCGATCGCATCGTCATCGCACATCCCCCTCGCAAGCGGCCGAGAGTCGCGGGAGTTTCACTTCGGGAACACCGTATTAGCACCGAAGGAACCGACGAGATCGCAGCTTTGCCGCAATCGGACGGTTAAGAACTCCTTGTCGCCGGCGCGTCGCCGACCGTTCATCCCACAGTTCGAGGTTGTCTCCGCAAATGCGATTTGTCGTCGCGGCTTGCGCCGCATTCCTGATTCTGATGTGCGACCTCGATCCGTCGACATCCCGGCAAGCATCATCGTCCCACACCACCATTCTTCAGAACATTCATGCCTCGCGACTTGTTCCGGTGGTCGAACTCTTCGTCGCCAGCGTGCAGGCCATCGAGCTCGCGAACGCGCACGCTGCCCATGAGCAGGTGATCGAGCAGGTGATCGAGCCGCCGCGCGCCGTCGAGCCGGCGGTACGGGCACCGGATTCACCAACCGAACAATTCTGTCACGCGCTTCGTGAAGCCGCCGAGGCCAGCGGCATTCCCGTGCCGTTCTTCGCGCGCCTGATCTGGCAGGAGAGCCGCTTCAAGTCCAACGAGGTCAGCCATGCCGGCGCGCAGGGCGTCGCGCAATTCATGCCGGAGACGGCCGCGGAGGTCGGGCTCGACGATCCCTTCGATCCGATGAAGGCGCTGCCGGCGTCGGCAAAATTTCTGCGCAAACTTCGCGACGATTTCGGCAATCTCGGCCTTGCCGCAGCCGCCTACAACGCAGGTCCCGGCCGCATCCAGAAATGGCTGGCCCGAGAGAGCGGGCTGCCGCGCGAGACGCGCGACTATGTCCGCATCATCACCGGCACCAAGGCCGAGGACTGGATCGAACGCTCCGAAGCACTCGCGATCCGGATCGACCTGCCGCGTGAAGCGCCGTGCGAAGGCATCGGCAGTCTCTCCAAGGCCAAGGACGTCGCCTGGGTTCCGGTCAACCTGACGGCTTCGGTCGCGAGCATCATTCGCAAGGCCGAGCAGATCGCCGCTCGGGCGACGACGAACCGCGCGCATAAGCGGTTTGCAACCCGGCAACGGAACAAGGCCGCGGCCCACCGCAAGGGACGCAGCATGATCGCGGCACGCGCCGCCGGCAAGAGCGCAAAGGCGCGCGCCGTTCGCTTCGCATCGGGCGATCGGCCACCCGGCTCGTGATCGGAGCCCGCTTGCGCGGCTCCACGTTTCCGGAGAGAAAGCCGGAGCGCTGCTGCACGGAACCTGCCATGCCATCGAGGAGCGCCGGGATCATCGCCTATCGAAAGCATCGGATGATCGAGGTGCTCCTCGTTCATCCCGGCGGGCCGTTCTGGCGCAACAAGGATCTCGGCGCGTGGTCGATTCCGAAGGGCGAGTACGCGGACGCAGAGGATGCGGAAGCCGCCGCGCGACGGGAGTTTGCAGAGGAGCTCGGCCTCGAGGTGACGGTGCCGCTGATCGCGCTGGGTCAGGTCAAGCAACGCGGCGGAAAGGTTGTCACCGCGTTCGCGGCCGAGCTCGACATCGACACGGCCAGCATTCGCAGCAACACGTTCGAGATGGAATGGCCGCCGCGCAGCGGCAAACGGCAGACGTTCCCGGAGGTCGACCGCGCCGCATGGTTCACGCTCGAAGCGGCGCAGCAGAAGATCAACGCCGGACAACGTCCGCTGCTTGACCGGCTGGCGCAGCTGATCGGCGGCTAGTGCCTCGCGCCTACTCCGCCTTGATGTTCGCGGCCGCGACGACTTCGGCGAGCTCCTTCGTCTCCTTCGCGATCTTCGCGGCGTAGTCGACGGGGCTGAGCACGCTGACGACGCCCTGCGAGCCGAGCTTCTCCGCAACCGCGGGATCCTTGGCGGCAGTGACGATCTCCCGGTGCAGCGTCTCCAGGATCGGCGCCGGCGTCGCCTTCGGCATGAAGAAGCCGACCCAGAACGAGATGTCGAAGCCGGGATAGCCGGCTTCCGCGACGGTCGGCACGTCAGGCAGCGCCGGCAACCGCTCGGCCGACGACACCGCGAGCGCGCGCAGCTTGCCGGCCTTGACCAGCGGCACGGCGGAGAGCGGGTCGAACACCGCCAGCACCTCCTGCGCGAGGATGCCGACCTCGGCGGCCGAACCGCCGCGATAGGGCACGTGGATCATCTTGATGCCGGCCTTCTGGCCGAGCAGCTCCATGGCAAGATGTGCGAGATTGCCGTTGCCGCCCGAACCGTAGGCGAGCGCGCCCGGCGCGGCCTTGGCCGCGGCGACGAGATCGGCGACGGTCTTGATGTTGGCCGTCTTGGGATTCTCGGGATTGACGACGAGCACGAGCGGCGCCGAGACGACGGTCGTCAGCGGCGCGAAGTCTCCCTGCGGGTCGTAGCGGGCTTCCTTGAACAGCGTCTTGTTCAGCGTGATCGTGGACGAGTTGCAGGCGAGCATGGTGTAGCCGTCCGCGTCCGCACGCGCGACGCCTTCGGCGGCGATCATGCCGTTGGCCCCGGCGCGGTTCTCGACGACGAAGGGCTGTCCGAGCTTGTTGCTCAGGCGATCGCCGACGATGCGCGCGACCACATCGACCGGGCCGCCCGCGCTGAAGCCGACCATGACCTTGACCGGCCGCACCGGGTATTTCTGAGCCAGGGCCTGCGTCGACGCCGCAGAGGCGCACAATCCGGCGATGACTGCCAGCAGGCGGACCGTTCGTTGCATTCGTTCTCTCCCAGGCCTCACAGCGCCGCTTGTGCATGTTTGTTGGTGCGACGCATTCGAGGATCATGAATAGCGGCCACGCCGGATTTCGCAATCGCGTTCGGGCGCCGGCATTCCGTCGCACGGCACGTACGCGCCGATTCCAAAACAAAAGCGCGAAAACAACCCCATGCACAGTAGGCCGCCCCTTTCAGAACAAAGGCTTGCGCAGGGCCGTGGAAATTTTTCGGATTTACAAAATAAATTCTGCCGCGTCGGGCAAAACAGTGGCATAATGGCATCATCGCAACACGCGTGAGCATCACGGCCTGCCCATCGCAGCCGTCCCGACGTGGTTGCGCCCAAACCCTTCATCGACATCCCGAAATCCGCGTTCGCGCGCAGCAGCGAACGGCCGTTCGCGCCTGCGCCGCCAGAAGGACCACAGCACATGACGACAGCCCTCTCGCGTCCCATCACTTCGCCGCTCGCGGCAAACGATCGCAGCGCCCCCGCCGTGACCCCGCGCGTCAAGCTCTACAAGCGGCGTATCGCGATCAGCCATCCCGACTCGCAGGCCGGCGAGCGGCTGCTGGCCGAGGCGCTCGGCGCCGCCGACCGCGATGCGATGCACGGCATCTTGAGGCAATTGGTCAAGGCCAGCGTGGTCGGCCAGACGCCGGATGAGGCCAATCTCGCCTTCATGATCTCGACGATCAGGAGCATCGCGCCGAAGGATTCCATCGAGGCCCTGCTGGTGGCCCAGATGGTGTCGGTGCACATGGCCGCGATGCGCTGCGCCTGCCGGCTCGCCTGCACCGACGATCTCGCGCAGCAGGAGGGCATCGCCCGCGCGTTGACCCGGCTCTCCCGCACCTTCGCCGCCCAGGTCGAAGCGCTGAACCGCCACCGCAACAGCGACGAGCGCGCGATTACGGTGCAGAACCTGTCGGTGCAGGACGGCGGACGGGCGATCGTCGGCAACGTCACGCAGCATGCGAGCGTACTTGTCTCGGACGCAAACTCGGACGCAATGCAAGCAGCGAACCGATGACCGGCGACCACGCCCGCAACACGGCGTCGATGCAGTCAAGCCTTCGCTGCGGCGCGATGACCCGCAATGGGACTAGCTGCCGCGCACCGGCCATCAAGGGTAAGCAGCGATGTCGCATGCACGGCGGAGCGCGGCGATCGGGAGCGCCAGGAGGAAACCGGAATGCATGGAAGCACGGGCTGTTTACCAGGGATGCGATTCAGGAACGAAAACGTATCGATTCTCTGCTGGATGAGGCGCAGCAATTGCTGAAAGAGATGACCTGATCTCCGAAGTCGCGTCCTGCTGCGGCCGCGGCAGCACATCAAGTCCGGCCCGCCGCCGGCAACACGGCAGCCCTCACCCGTCCCGCCGACCGGCAGCTCCCCCCAAGAATAATTTCCACGCCTTCTCGAAATACAGCTTCCGCTCCCTGGGCGAGGCGAGCGGCTTGTATCCGAACATCGCCAGCGTGGTCGGGCCCACGATGATGCTGTTGATGAGAAAATCGGTCAGGAAATTGACATCGCCCGGAACGATGTGCCGATCCGCCTGGGCCTTCGTCACCAATGTTCGCAGCAGAGACATGATGGCATCCGGCTCCGGCGCGGCATGACTGCCGGCGGCAACTAGGCTTTCGCTGGCGGCGATCCTCTTGAAGGCAACCAGTTCCGGATCGAGATTGATGTCGAGCAGGAGGCTCGTCAGCTCCTTGAGCTGCGCGAGGCTGTCCTGGCTCGACTGCCTCACCTGAAGGTCGCCGAGGCGCGCCATGATGCGCCCACGGCTTCGGTCGAGGACTGCATCGAAAATTGCGCGCTTCGACGGATAGCGCCGGTAGATGGTGTCCTTGCCTGCGCCGCACTCCGAGACGACTCGCTCCATGGATGTCGCGGCATAGCCATCCCGGGCGAATAGATCCGCGGCCACCGCAAGGATCCGGTCCTCGATCGCCTGCGCCTCTGCCTTGGTCGGTCGCCCGCCACGACCTTCGCCGATGCGCCTCTTCGTGCGCTTGCCGGTCTTGACTGCCTGCTTCATGCCTTCCCCTGCGCGATCCGGAATCGCTTCTGGACTTTTAATAGTTCTAAATACTCGAAAAAGCCAACCTCATAACTGGACACTATCGTCCCGTTTTGTTTTAACCCTGCCCGCCGGATTTGGGGTGGGGTTTTGACGATGGGAATGACGGGGGGATCGCAGCGGGTTCTGCAAGGTGCGGCACTGCTGCTTGGCTCGACTGCCTTTCTTGCGCTGGACGGGCCGACATTTGCGCAGAACACCGCGCTGCCGCCGGTGACGGTGGACGCGCCGCAGGCGCAGCGGACGGCCCGGAACGTGACATCGCAGCGACAGCAGAGCGCGACACGGCGCAGCAACCGGTCGAGGACGAGCTCCGACGCGCCGGCGAGGGCCACGCCCGCCGCGGCTGCATCGGCGACGGCCCGACAAGACACGCGCGACCAGATGGTTGCAACCAGCCAGTCGACGGCAACGAAGACCTCCACGCCGGTGCTGGAAACGCCGCAATCCGTCACCACGGTGACTCGCCGGCAGATCGACGCGCAAAATCCGCAGACCGTCGGCAATGCCCTGCAATACACGGCAGGCGTCCTCTCCGAGCGCGACGCGACCACCCGCTATGACAGCGTGTTCCTGCGCGGCATCGGCGGCTTCGGCACCTCCACCAATTTCGTCAGCTTCCTCGACGGATTGAAGCTGCCGCGCGGCCAGGCTTTTGCGGTCACGTCGATCGACGCGTTCCTGCTCGATCGCATCGAGGTCATCAAGGGCCCCTCGGCCGTCCTGTACGGGCAGATCAGCCCCGGCGGTCTCGTCAATCTGGTCAGCCGCCAGCCGAGCGACATTTCCTATAACGAAGCGCGCATCGAAGGCGGCAGCCACGGCCGCGTCCAGGGCGGCATCACCAGCCAGGGCGCATTGGATGCCGCGCATCAATGGCTCTACAGCATCAGCGCGATCGGCCGGATGTCCGGCACGCGTTACGACGACGTGGACGAGCAGCGCTTCGGCGTAGCGCCGGCGATTACGTGGCGCCCGGATGCCGATACGCAGCTGACGGTGTCCGGCTTCTACCAGCGCGATCCGAAGGGCGGCTATTTCAACTCGCTCTATCCGCAGTCGCTGGCGCCGGCAGCGTACCGGCCGTACCTCAATCGCAACCTGAACATCGGCGATCCCGGCTTCGATCGTTTCGAGCGCGAGCAATCGGGCGTCGGATATGTGTTCGACCGCCGCCTGAACGACGTCGTGAGCTTCCACTCGGCCCTGCGATACTCCAAGGTCGACACCGATTTCCAGTCGCTGCAGATGGCGGGCCCGCTGACCGCGGCCGGGACCATCCCCCGCGCGGCGATCCGGTCGATCGAGAGCGCCGACGGCATCGCCGCCGACAACCGCCTGCGCTTCGACTTCCGGACATCGGCTGTCGAACACACCGTGCTCGCCGGCTGGGACCAGCAGAATTCGCACAGCTCGTGGCTCTACCAATTCGGCGGTGCGACGTCGCTCGATGTCGTGAACCCCGCCTACTACCAGCCGGTGGGAACGCTGTTCCCGTTCATCAACAACGACCAGTCGCTGTCGCAGACCGGACTCTACGTCCAGGACCAGATGAAGTTCGGCGGCTTCCGCCTGACGCTCGGCACAAGGCACGACTGGACCGAGCAGAGCAACGACAACCGTATCTCCGCGACGAAAACGTCGCAGGAGAGCGACAAGCAAACCTATCGCGCCGGCCTGCTCTATCTGTTCGACAACGGCCTTGCTCCCTATGTCAGCTATTCGACGTCGTTCGAGCCGACCATCGGCGTCGGTGCCGACGGCCTGCCCTTCGTTCCCACGACGGGGGAGCAGTATGAGGGCGGCCTGAAGTACAAGCCGGCCTTCGCCGACATGCTGTTCACGGCGGCGGCAGTGTTCGACCTGCGCCAGCAGAACACGCTGACGCCGTCCGCCATACCGGGCTTCAGCGTGCAGCAGGGCGAGATCCGCTCGCGCGGTGTCGAGCTGGAGGCGCGCGGCAAGCTGACCGAGAACATCGAGATCATCGCGGCCTCGACCTTCCTCGACACCAAGGTGACGAAATCGACCGATCTCACAGCGATCGGCAAGCGCCCGCAAGCCGTGCCGACGCATTTCGAATCGCTCTGGGCCAACTACAGCTTTCTTACCGGCGGCCTTGCCGGCCTGACCATCGGCGGCGGCGTGCGTTCGGTCGGCCCGAGCTATGGCGACGACATCAACAGCCTGGTGTCGCCGGGATACGTCGTGTTCGATGCCGCCGTGCGATACGATCTTGCCAATCTCGTGCGAGCCTGGAAGGGCGCGGAGGTCACGCTCAACGTCACCAACCTGTTCGACAAGAGCTACTACACCAGCTGCAGCTCCAATTTCTACTGCCAGTTCGGAAATGGCCGCCTCGTGCTGGCGGGCCTGCGCTACAGGTGGTGATCGCATGATGTTGTGCCGGCCATGACGGCGAAACGGCTGCGATGGTGGTCCTGGATTCACAAGTGGAGCAGCTTGATCTGCACGATCTTTGCGCTGCTGCTGTGTCTCACGGGGCTGCCGCTCATCTTTCACGAGGAGCTGGGACCGAATCCGGCGATCGACGAGGTCGTCGAACCCGGCGTCCGCGCGTCAGTGGACAAGATGATCGCCGAGGCACTCGCCGAGCGGCCGGGTGAGGTAGTGCCTTATCTGTTCTACGATCGCGACAAGCCGATGGTGAAAGTGCCGACGGCCGCCAGCATGACGTCCGCTCCTGACACCTTCTTCTACAAGGTGTTCGACATCAGGACCGGCAAGGCACTCAGCGTCGATCAGCCCAACGAAGGTTTCCTCTACGTCATGCTTCGGCTCCATGTCGATTTGTTTGCCGGCATCAAGGGCACGCTATTCCTCGGCGGCATGGGGCTGGTGCTGACCGTTTCGATCCTTTCGGGCATGGTGCTGTACGGGCCGTTCGCGCGGCGCCTCAGATTCGGCGAGATACGCAAGCGGCACAGCAACCGGCTGCGCTGGCTCGACCTGCACAATCTGCTCGGCATCATCACGCTGGCCTGGTCCGGCATCGTCACGCTGACGGGAGTGATCAATACGCTGGCGGGGCCGATCGAGCTGATGTGGCAGTCCAACCAGTTGCTTGAGATGGCCGCGCAAAACCGCGGGCAAGCGCAGGGCGATCGCAAAGCTCCGGTTGATCTGGTGCTCGCCAATGTCCGCGCGGCCGTACCGGGGATGACTGTCACGACGCTCGCCTTTCCCGGCAGCCCGTTTTCAACGCCAACCCACTACGCGGCGTTCCTGACCGGGGATACGCCGCTCACGAGCCGCATTCTCAAGCCGGCCATCATCGATGCAGCCAGCGGCGAGGTCGTCGCGGTGCGCGACATGCCGTGGTACGCGACCGCGTTGTTCGTGTCGCAGCCGCTGCATTTCGGCGATTACGGCGGCCTGCCGCTCAAAATCATCTGGGCCGTGCTCGATATCGTCACCATCGTCATCCTGGCCAGCGGCCTCTATCTCTGGCTCGCGAGATGGCGGACAAGCCGCGCGGCCGCGGCCGACATGCGAGCGGCCTCGACGGGGTTCGCCCGATGACGTCGAGGCGAACACTGTGGATGATCCCCGCGTTGCTGGCGCTCGTGACGCTGCTCGGCCTGCTGGCCGCCTTGATCGGCGAAGGCGGCATCTGGTGGCCGCTTTCGTGGGCGACGCTGGCTGTTCCCTGCGTCTGCAGTCTCTATTACCTCGTTCGGGGCTTGATGCCGCCGCCTCAAAAGCCCTGACGTCAGGTCAGGCGGCCCCCGCGCCGACGCTACACCTTTCGCCATTGGCGGCCTCCCGCAAAATCGTGTAACCCGGCCAAAACCCTTGCCGGGACGAAACGCTCATGACCAAAGCCGCCAACGACGCGGGCACCGCCACCCGCGCGCTGATCTTCGCGCTGGTGGCGCTTGCCTGCGGCCACATGCTCTCGACCTTGCTGCGCACCATTCCGGCCGTGAGCCTCGATCTGATGGCGGCGGATTTCCATATCGAGCCGCAGGCGCTGGCGAGCCTCACGTCGATCTATCCTTTCGCCTTTGCGGCGGCGCAGATCCCGGTCGGGGCGGCGATGGACCGGTTCGGCGTGCGGCCGGTGTCGCTGAGCCTGCTCGCGGGGACCGTGTTCGGCGCGGTCGCGTCGGGGTTTGCGACGGGGCCGGAAAGCTTTGCCGTCGGGCAGCTGCTGCTGGGCGTTGCCACCTCGGGCATGCTGATGTGCCCGATGACGCTGGCGGCCAAGCAATTGTCGACGGCCCGCTTCGGGCTGTGGTCGGGCGCGATCCTCTCGATCGGCAATATCGGCATGCTGCTGTCGTCGAGCCCGCTCGCTTTCGTGGTGGACGCCTACGGCTGGCGCGCCGGATTCTGGATGTCGGCGATCGGCGGAATCGCGGTGGCGCTTGCGGTGTTCGCGCTGGTCCCACACCAGCCGGCCGAGCACAAGGACGAGGCCTCGCCGCTGACGCAGATGATCGAAGTGCTCAGGCTCGGCCTCTCGCGCCCGCTGCGCGGGCTGATCGCGCTGGCGCTGGTGTCGCTGGCAACTTCGCTGGTGCTGCGCGGCCTGTGGGGCGGGCCGTGGCTGATGGACGCCAAGGGACTCTCGCGGGTCGAGGCCGGCAACCAGCTCGGCGCGTTCACGCTGGCGATGATCGCGGGCCCCCTGTGCATCGGCATGATCGACCGCAGGCTCGGTCGCCGCCGCGCGCTGGTGGCGGGCTCGCATATGGCCGGGGCGGTGCTGCTGGCGCTGATGGCGTTCGGCGCGCCGCATCATGCGGTCTCCACACTGTTCGGCCTGCCCATGATGCCGCCGCAATACGACCTCGTGCTGTTCGTGCTGATCGGGCTTGCGACCTCCGCCCAGCCGCTGCTGTTCGGCATGTCCAGGCAGCTGGTGGACGCGCAAGTCGCGGGCAAGGCGCTCGCCGCCGTCAACCTCGCCTTCTTCCTCGGCGCGGCGCTGATGCAGTCGGTGACCGGCGCGGTGGCGGCGCTCGCGGGCTTGCCGGCGGTGCTGCTGTTCATGGCTGCCATGCTGGCGCTCGGTGTGCTGATCTTCTTGGCTTACACCTCGCGGGGCCCATAGGATGACGCACCCCGCTCGCCAAAGGAATCACTCATGCCCGTCGACACCAAGGCCGCCACCGACCGCCTCATGCGCTTCCTCGCCGTCGAGGGCGTGACCGGACAGGAGGCGGCGATCGGGCGCGAGCTTGCCGCCGCGCTGAAGGAGGCCGGCGTGCCGGCGAAGGCGATCCGGCTCGACGATGCCAATACCCGCATTCCGGTGCCGACCGAGACCGGCAACCTCATCGTCGACCTGCCCGGCCGCGGCGCGCTGCACAACCAGCCGCGCATCATGTTCATGACCCACATGGACACCGTGCCGCTCTGCGCCGGTGCGAAGCCGAAGAAATCGGGACGCAAGATCGTCAACGAAGCGAGGACCGCGC
The DNA here is from genome assembly GCF_004346455.1 of Bradyrhizobium sp. R2.2-H. Classification (NCBI taxonomy): domain Bacteria; kingdom Pseudomonadati; phylum Pseudomonadota; class Alphaproteobacteria; order Hyphomicrobiales; family Nitrobacteraceae; genus Bradyrhizobium; species Bradyrhizobium sp. R2.2-H. Next base: position 439,353 of record NZ_SMBR01000001.1, on the reverse strand, counting down.
TCGGCGGCGACAACCGCTGCGGCTGCGGCGTGCTGGTGACGCTGGCCGCCGAGCTCGCCAGGCAGAAGCTCGATCACCCGCCGATCACGCTGCTGTTCTGCGTGCGCGAGGAGAGCGGGCTCTATGGCGCGCGCCACGTCAAGCTGGACGAACTCGGCTCGCCCGTGATGGCGTTCAACTATGACGGCGGCGCCGCCTCGAACGTCGTCATCGGCGCGGTCGGCGCCGACCGCTGGAGCGTCGAGATCTTCGGCCGCGCTTCGCACGCCGGTGTCGCGCCGGAGCGCGGTATCTCCGCGACCATGATCATGGCGCTCGCGCTTGCGGACGTGAAGGCCGGCGGCTGGTTCGGCAAGGTGGTGAAGGGCAAGCGGCAGGGCACCAGCAATGTCGGCCCGGTCACCGGCGGCGAAGGCCGCCCGGCGGGCGATGCCACCAATGTCGTCACCGACTACGTGCATGTGCGCGGCGAAAGCCGCAGCCATGACGGCAAGTTCTTCAAGGAGATCACCAAGGCCTACAAGGCCGCGTTCGAGAAGGCGGCCAAGAAGGTGACCAGCGCGCAGGGCAAGTCCGGCAAGGTGAAGTTCAAGGCGGAGACCGATTATTACCCGTTCCGCATGAAGGACAGCCAGCCCGTGATCAAGCGCGCGGTCGAGGCCGTGTCCGCGGTCGGCGGCACGCCGAACGTGCGCACGGCCAATGGCGGCCTAGATGCCAACTGGATGGTCCGCCACGGCATTCCGACCGTGACGTTCGGCGCAGGGCAGAACGAGGCGCACACGGTCGACGAATGGATCAATCTCGACGAATATGACCGCGCCTGCGCGCTGGCGGTGCAACTCGCGACGATGCGGTGAGTTGCGTCTGGAGGGTGGGTTAGCCCTGGGCTGCGCAAAGCGCAGTCACGGGGCGTAACCCACCTCTTCTGCTTCCGCGGATATGAAGAATGGCGGGTTACGCCTTCGGCTAACCCACCCTACGAAACAAGAACAAAAGGGAGGCACCATGCCGCGCATCGCGAACACCGAGACCGGACTCTACCGGATTCCCCTCCCCGTCACGCTGTCCGACTCCACCCATGGCGAGATCGCGGCGTTCGAGCTGATCACCTGCCGGATTCGCGATGCCGACGGTGCCGAGGGCGTCGGCTACACCTATACGGTGGGACGCAATGGCGGCGCGGTCGCCGACATTCTCAAGCGCGAGATCCCGCCGCTGGTCGAGGGACGCGAGGCCGACGATACCGAGGCGCTCTGGCATCATGTCTGGTGGGCGCTGCATTATGGCGGGCGCGGCGGGCCGGCGGTGCTGGCGCTTTCGGCGCTCGACATCGCGCTGTGGGATCTGAAGGCGCGGCGCGCCAAGCTGCCGCTGTACCAATTGCTCGGCGGCTTCGATGCGGGCGTGCCATGCTATGCCGGCGGCATCGACCTCGACCTTTCCGTCGATGCCCTGCTCAAGCAGACCGACGGCAATCTCGCCAAGGGCTTTCGGGCCATCAAGATGAAGGTCGGCCGGCCCGACCTGAAATCCGACGTCGCGAAGGTCTCCGCGATGCGGCAGCATCTCGGCGACGGTTTTCCGCTGATGGTGGACGCCAACATGAAATGGACGGTCGAGGAGGCGATCCGCGCCGCCCGCGCCTTCGTTCCCTATGACCTCACCTGGCTTGAGGAGCCGATCATTCCCGACGACGTCGCGGGCCATGTGCGCATCATGCAGGCCGGCGGCGTGCCGATCGCGGCGGGCGAGAATCTGCGCTCACTGTGGGAGTTCAAGAACTACATCGCCTCAGGCGCGGTGTCCTATCCCGAGCCCGACGTCACCAACTGCGGCGGCGTCAGCACCTTCATGAAGATCGCGCGGCTCGCGGAAGCGTTCAACCTGCCCGTCACCAGCCACGGCGCGCACGACATCACCGTGCATCTGCTCGCGGCCTGCCCGAACCGCTCCTATCTGGAGGCGCACGGCTTCGGGCTCGACAAACATATCGAGCATCCGCTGGTGCTGAAGGACGGACTTGCGCGCGCGCCTGATAGGCCGGGGCATGGCATCAACTTCGACTGGGCGGGGCTGGCGAAGCTGGCGGGGTAGAGCACGCCGTCGTGCCCGGGCTTGTCCCGGGCATCCACGTTCTTTGTGCCGAGAGGAAGACGTGGATGGCCGGGTCAAGCCCGGCCATGACGATGTGGCTGCACGCGAGCCATTCGCTGGCGCAGGATGCGTCAGCCCGACAATCCGTTATGGTGGCAGTAATCGACACCCTGCGAGAGACACCCGCTTGACACCCGAACTGCACCAGAAACTGACCGCGTGGCGCCGGCACCTTCATGCGCACCCGGAGCTGTCGCTCCAGGAACAAGCCACCGCCGCTTTCGTGCAAGACAAGCTCGCCGAGCTTGGCATTCCCTTCGAGGCCGATATCGGCGGGCACGGCATCGTCGCGACGTTGACGCGCGGCCACGCACGGAGCCGCGTCGGGCTGCGCGCCGACATGGATGCGCTGCCGATCACCGAGGACACCGGCCTGCCCTATGCTTCAAAGACTCCCGGTGTGATGCATGCATGCGGCCATGACGGGCACACCGCCGCGCTGCTGGGCGCGGCCGCGCTGCTTGCCGCCGACAGCAGCTGGAGCGGCACGGTCGATTTCATCTTCCAGCCGGCGGAGGAGGGCTTTGGTGGCTCGCGCGCGATGGTCGCGGCCGGGCTGTTCGACCGCTTTCCGATGGAGCGGATATTCGGCTTCCACAACTGGCCGGGCCTTGCCGCCGGCACCATCGCGGTGCACGACGGCGTCGTCATGGCTTCCGGCGGGCGCATCACCATCACCATCGAGGGACATGCCGGGCACGCCGGCATGCCGCATCTGACGCGCGATCCTGTCGTGGCGGCCGGTCATTTGATCGTGGCGCTGCAATCGATCGTCTCGCGTAGCGTCGATCCGCTCGACACCGCCGTGCTGTCGCTCTGCACGATCGAAGGCGGCACCGCGCCGAACCAGATCGCCGGGCGCGTCACCCTCCGCGGCACGCTGCGCTACCATCGCGAGGCGGTCAAGGACGTCATCCTCGATGGTATCGAGCGCAGCTGCGCCGGCATTGCGACCAGCTTCGGCGTCAAGGTCACGCCCGAGATCGTCTGGGGCGTGGGTGTCGTGATCAACACGCCTGATGAGGCGGAGCTCGCGCGCATCGCCGCGGAGAAGGTGCAGGCGCCCGTGCGGCGCGACCTCGCGCCGAGCATGGCCGGCGAGGATTTTGCCCACTATTTGCAGCAGCGGCCGGGCGCCTTCGTCTGGATCGGCAATGGCGAGTTGCGTGACGGCGCGGAGCTGCACGGTCCGCGCTATGATTTCAACGACGCAATCCTGCCCGTCGCGTCCGGCTGGATGGCCGAAGTGGCCAAGGCGGCGCTGGCCTCGAACTAACTCTGTTCCGGTCCTGCGTAGATCAATCCGACGAGCAACGTATCGGCGGCACGGGCGTTCCCTCCCGGCACATGGCAAGGGATGGCACGTAAGACATGGCGCGCGTTCTGATCGGAACTTCCGGCTGGCATTACGCCTCCTGGCGCGGCCCGTTCTTTCCGGAGGGCGTGACGCTGAAGGAGCAGCTGCGCTACTACGCCGGGCAGTTCGACACCACGGAGCTGAACGGGGTGTTCTACCGCACGCCGACGCCGGAGGCGGTGACGGGATGGCGCGAGCAGACCGGCCGCGACTTCGTGTTCGCCTGGAAGGCGTCCAAATTCATCACGCACTGGAAGCGGCTGTCCGACCGCTCCGTCAACAGCCTCGAGCTCCTGGAGGACCGCATCTCCGGGCTCGGCGGCAAGGCCGGCCCCATCCTGTTCCAGCTGCCGCCGCAATTCGAGGCGAACGCGGACAGGCTCGCCTCCTTCTTCAAGCTGCTGTCGCGCAAGCGGCGCTACAGTTTCGAGTTTCGTCATCCGAGCTGGTATCAACCGCGCATCCTGCGGATGCTGGCCGACGAGAATATCTCGCTGTGCCTGTCCGACCATCACGATGCGCCGGCGCCGTGGAAGCGCACGGCGGATTTCGTCTATGTGCGCGGACACGGCCCCGGCGGGCGCTATCACGGGCACTACACCAAGACCACGCTGGGGCAATGGGCGAAGCGCATCAAGTCCTGGAAGCGGCAGGGCTGCGACGTCTACGTCTATTTCGACAACGACCAGAAGAGCGCGGCGCCGGCCGATGCAAAGGCGTTGAAGCAGCTGCTGTGACGCCCAAAGCGCGATGGAATGAGGCTTGATCGCGCAACGATGGAGGTGCGCTCCCTCTCCCGCTTGCGGGAGAGGGTTGGGGAGAGGGTGCTTTCGCAATGGGACAATCCCCAAGAGGAGAAAGCCCTCACCCGGCGCGCGGGACGATGCTTCGCATCGCCCGGACGCGCCGACCTCTCCCGCAAGCGGGAGAGGTCGCACCGAGCCCGTGGTAATCGATTCAACCTAAAACCATTCCGCTCTAGATGATGCCGCCTTGCCGGAGCGCTGCGATCGTTGCGCTGTCATAGCCGAGTTCGGCGAGAACGAGATCGGTGTGCTCGCCGAGCGTCGGCGGGCGGCTCACGATTTCGCCCGGCGTTTCCGACAGCCGCACCGCGGCGCGGGCGACCGGCGCCTGCTTCGGCAGGCCCGGATAATCGACGTCCTGCATGAAGCCGGCGGCGCGAATGTGCGGATGATCCAGCGCCTGTTGCGGTGAGAGCACGGGGCCGGTCGGAATCATCGCCTGGCCCAGCGCATCGACGGCCTCCTGCGTGGTGCGCTCGGCGCACCAGCGCGCCATCCGCTCGCTGATGATGCGGCCGTTGTTGCCGCGGCTGATATCGTCGGCAAAGCGCGGATCGTTCAGCCACACCTCCTCCTCGTCCATCAGCCTGGCCCAGCGCTTGAACAGCGGATGACCCGTCACCTGGCACAGCACCCAGCCGTCCCGGGTGCGGTAGATGTCGGCGGGAGCCGCGGTCTGGCCGAGATTGCCGGTCGGCACGCGGTTGACGTCGATGACGGCCTGCTCGATCAGCGTCGCATTGGTGAAGGACAACGCGGTTGCGAGCAGCGCGCCCTCCACGATCTGCCCGCGCCCGGATTTGCCGCGCTCGATCAGGGCGGCGAGCGTGCCGAACGCGCAGTGCAGCGCGGTGCCGAAATCGACCCAGTTCACCGCGGCCCGGTACGGCGGATCGCCAGCGCCGGTCATGTACACCGATCCCGACATCACCTGCCCGACGCCGTCGAAACCGACGCGGTCGGACCACGGCCCCGGCCCGCCGAACGCGGTCGCCGTGGTCAGGATGATGTCCGGCTTGATCGCCTTCAGCGACTCATAATCGAGCTTCATCGCGCGCAGGGTCTGCGGCGGCAGATTGGCGACCACGACGTCCGCGGTCGCGACCAGGCGGCGCATCACCTCCTGCCCTTCCGCCTTCATCGGATCGAGCGTGATGCACTTCTTGTTGCGATTGACCTGGAGAAACAGCGCGCCTTCGCCGCCTTCACCCACCGGCGCCACGAAACGATCCTCGCTGCCGTCGCGCTTCTCGACCCGGATGACCTCGGCCCCGAACTCGGCCAGCAATGTCGCGCAATAGGGCCCGGCGATATAGCGCCCGAAATCGAGCACGCGCACGCCCTCCAAGACTCCTCGCATCGGCTTCTTCCCCGGTGTTTTGCTTAAGAATTACAGGGAATGATCGCCGCGGCAAGATGGCGCCGGCGCTCAGGCCTCGCGGTAGTCCAGCAGGACGAGCCCGACCAGGACGAAGGCGACCGGCCAGATCCACGCCGCGACGCCGCGGACGCGGCCGTCGAGCCGCAATTCGAGCCAGCGCGCCCAGCCCGCGGCGATCCCGCACAGCGCAAGCGGCGTGTGGCTCATCTCGATCAGGAGCTGGTCCTTGATGTTGGCGATGGCATGGGAATGCGTGAGCAGGAGCGCGCCGCCGAGCGCGGTCGTCAGGGGGAACACCAAGGCCGCGCGTCCGGCCTTGTCGCCGCGCAGCCGCACGCGCCATTCGAACAGTCCGAATACTGCGATCAGCACCACGAAGATGCGGTGCTGCGCCACCTCGGGATCGCGCAGCGATTCGAAGAATCCGGCCGGCCCGAGCGGCCAGGCCTGCTCGTCGGCGCGGAGGAGCAGGAAGGCCGCCATGCCGAGAAACAGCAGCGGCCAATGCCTCGCCCAGCGGCCCCAGCGAAACCGCTCGATCAAGGCGAGCAGGCCGATCAGCACCACGAAGACGCCGGCCCAGTGATGATTGTACTCGGACCAGGCGATGTCCTCGGCGTTGCGCGGCAGGATCGTGCCTTCGCCGGGAACGTAGGCGGCCGGTGCGCTGCTGCGGCCGGCATCGGCCAGGGTGATCCTGGCCTGGAGTTGCGCGATGGTCAGCTTGTCGTAGTCCGGGCTGGTCAGGCGCGGCGGCCATTGCGGCGCGGCGCGCTCGGCGATCTCCTGCCAGCTCAGTCGGTCGCGCGGCAGATCGACGCCGGGCGGCAGCGACGTCAGCGACGCAGCCGCGAGCAGAACGGTGAGACCGATGCCGACCTCGACCTCGGCGAAGCGCTTGAGGCGGAGGATCGGCGTTGCGGGGTCGCGCCGCAGCCGCTCGACCAAGAGATAATTGCCCGCGCCAAGCGCGAGCAGCATCAGCAGCAACCCGATCTTGGCGAGGAGCATGACGCCATAGGCGGTGCCGTAGATCGCCTCGATCGAGCCGATGTAATCGAAGGCCATGACGAGGCCGCCGCCGACGATGGCCGCGACTGCGGCCATCGACATCAGCGAGTAGCGCCGTGCGATGAGGCGCCAGTCGGAGGGCACCTTGCAGCCGTTCAGCGCGATCAGGAAATAGGGGAGCCCGCCGATCCAGATCGCGGCGCCCAGCATGTGGCCGGCATCGGACAGGAGCAGCGGCCAGCTGAGGACCGGCCGGCTCGCCGCGTGGGTCAGCCGGGTCTGCATCGCGAGCGCGAGCAGCGCAAGCGCGAGGAGTGCCAGGGATCGCAGACCCTGCGCGCGTCCATTTGCCAGCACGGCAAGGCCGAATGCGCTCGCCGCAATGACGAGGCCGGCCCGGGCGAAATCGGCACTGATCGCCTCGCGCCACGACACCTGAAGCGTCCCGACCAGCGCGGCGGCATTGAGACCTAGCGAAGCGATGGTGAGGAGCGCCCAGGCGAAGGCGCTGACCTTCAGCACCGTCAGGCATTTCTCCTCGATCGTGAGACCGAACACCGACAGCTGCGGCTGCAGCGGCCACCACAACAGCATCTGAAAGGCAAGACCGCCGAGCGTGAAGGCTTGGGCGATCAGGATCAGGCCGCGCAGAACGACCGACAGATAGCCGAAGATGTCGAGAAACAGGTACAAGGCGAGGTCAATGAACGATGAACGGAATGTCGCCGCGCGTGATGTGCCCGTCGACGCTCAGCACCTGCCAGCGCAGGCGCCATGCGCCGCCGGAAAGCCGCGTCGCCTCGGCCTTGAGCTCGTCGGCCGGCGCATTGGCCGCGGGCGTCAGCGCCTGCGTGGCGCCGTTCGGCGCCAGCAGCGTCAGCTTGGAACGGGCGCGATCGATCCTGCTGTTGAAATGCAGGCTGATCGCGACGGCGTCCCCCGAGACGGTCGCACCGGCCGCCGGCGATGACGACACGATGATGGCGTGTGCCGAGGCTGCATTCGGGTCGGCAAGACACCAGATGGCGGATAGAAGGATCGCGATTCGAACGAATACGCGCATGGTTGGTCACTCGCTGTCGGCAGCCGTCCCGCCACTGCACCGCCCCCGGCGCGTGGTCCGTGCCTATGTTGGAACCGCGGCGCACTTCGCCAAGGGCGCGCGAGCCGCCAGCCGGTTACAATCGACGGAAAAGGATCGGCTGTTGCCGCCGCGACACACCGGCCGCCGCAAAATGCCGATGCGGGAGGCACGCGTCGAGCCAAGCACGGAGACTTGAAGTCGACGCGAGCAATTCTAAGTCAAACACAGCCGAACCCGCAGGTCCGGCGATATCAACACTGATGCTGAGGTTAGGAAAAGCCCGTCGCTTGCGCGGGCATATGTTCGAGGGAAGGCACATGAGAAAGCTTGCTCTTGCAATCGCCGCGGCAGCAACGCTCCTCATTGGAACGGTTGCGCCGGCCTCGGCCCACTGGCGGGGCCATCATCACTGGGGTGGTCCAGGGATAGGTCCGGCCGTGGCGCTCGGCCTGTTCACCGGAGCACTGGCGGCGGCGACCGCACCTCCGGTCTACTATGCGCCGGTCTATGGTCCACCGGCATATTACTACGGACCGCGATACTATCGGACCGTCCGCTATTATCCGGCGGCATACCCCTATTGGTATCCCTGGTAAGCCGAGAATAAGGCCCCGGCCTGCAGCCGGGCATTGTCGCTGCCTCACATCCCGATCGCCTGAACACGGCCCTTGCGAATGCGAGTGCCTCCAACCCGAGCCCGATGGTCTGCCCGGAACAGAAGGCAGCGGGAGAAGTTCTGTGGATAGGATGCAGTTCCGGACGCGTGCCGGGCCCGAACGGGCGCGCAACAATGCGCTTCGACGTAGCCCGGCCGCGTAACACGATCGGATCTGGTTCTCGCATGAACAAGAATGTCCGTTTCAATCTCGGATATGCTGTCGCGGCGATCTTCGCGGTCTTCTTGATTCAGTATCTGATCTCCGCGGCGCACCAAATCGCGGTGATCCCCTACAGTGAATACCAACAATTGTTGCGCCAGGGGAAAGTCGATACCGTCGGCATCTCCGACCGCACCCTGCAGGGCACACTGAAGGAGCCGCTGCCTGGCGGCCAGAAGCAATTCGTCACCACGCGCGTCGACCAGGACGTCGCGCAGGAACTGGAGAAATACAACGTCCGCTTCACCGGGCAGATCGAGAGCACGTTTCTGCGCGACCTGTTGTCGTGGGTCATGCCCGTGCTGCTGTTCTTCGGCATCTGGTGGTACATCGGCCGCCGCATGGCCGAGGGCGGCGGGATCGGCGGCGGGCTGATGGCGATCGGCAAGAGCAAGGCCAAGGTGTATGTCGAATCCGATACCGGCGTCACCTTTGCCGATGTCGCCGGCGTCGACGAAGCCAAAGACGAGCTTCGCGAGGTCGTCGATTTCCTGAAGAACCCGACCGATTATGGCCGGCTCGGCGGCCGTATGCCGAAAGGCGTGCTGCTGGTGGGACCTCCGGGCACAGGCAAAACCCTCCTTGCCAAGGCCGTCGCCGGCGAGGCCAGAGTGCCGTTCTTCTCGATCTCGGGCTCGGAGTTCGTCGAGATGTTCGTCGGCGTCGGCGCCGCGCGTGTGCGGGACCTGTTTCAGCAGGCCCACCAAAAGGCGCCGGCCATCATTTTCATCGATGAGCTCGATGCGCTTGGCCGCGCCCGCGGCATCGGCCCTTTCGCCGGCGGCCACGATGAGAAGGAGCAAACGCTCAACCAGCTGCTGGTCGAGCTCGACGGTTTCGATTCGCGCTCCGGGCTCGTCATCCTCGCCGCCACCAACCGGCCGGAAATCCTTGACCCTGCCCTGCTCCGTGCCGGCCGCTTCGACCGGCAGGTGCTGGTCGACCGACCCGACAAGAGGGGCCGCATCGAGATCCTCAAGGTGCACATGAAGAAGGTGCGGCTGGCGGACGGTGTCGATGCAGACGCCGTTGCCGCACTCACCCCGGGTTTTACCGGCGCGGACCTTGCCAATCTCGTCAACGAAGCGGCGCTTCTGGCGACACGTCGCGCTGCCGAGGCGGTGAGCATGAGTGACTTCAACAATGCAGTCGAGCGCATGGTCGCGGGCCTCGAAAAGCGCAACCGCCTGCTCAACGCCAAGGAACGCGAGATCGTCGCCTATCACGAGATGGGGCACGCCCTCGTCGCGCTCTCACTGCCGGGGACCGATCCAGTGCACAAGGTCTCGATCATCCCGCGCGGCGTGGGCGCGCTCGGCTACACCATCCAGCGACCGATCGAAGACCGGTTCCTGATGACGAAGGAAGAGCTGGAGAACAAGATGGCGGTGCTGCTCGGCGGCCGCGCCGCGGAGCTGATCGTGTTCGGGCACTTGTCGACCGGCGCAGCCGACGATCTGCGCCGCGTGACCGACATCGCCCGCAGCATGGTGACGCGCTACGGCATGTCCGAGAGACTGGGCAGCGTCGCCTATGAGCGTGATCCCGGCAATTTCCTTGCCGGCGCCGACCGCCCCTATCCGGTTCGCGAGCGCGACTATGCGGAAGAGACTGCGGCCGCAGTCGACCGCGAGGTGAAAGCCATCGTCGACCAGGTCTTCCAGCGCACTCAGGGCATCCTGAGCACACGGCGGCCGATCCTGGACCGCGCCGCGAAGAAGCTCTTGGAGAAGGAGACACTCGAGCAGAGTGATATCGATGTGCTGATCCGCGAGATGCCCAAGGAAGCGCTGCGCGCCATCTAGGGTTCGCGCCGGCGTTCAACACGCGCCCTGGCACAAGGCGGCTTCACGCAGCGCGCTTCCGCCTGATCCCGGCCGGGAGCTCGATCATCCTCCGGTCTGGCGGCGAACCGTTCGAGATGAGCGGCGATGGCGTGCCTTCGCTCCTGGGCGCCACGATCCCTATGCCGGGATCGGCATGCCTGGCGCGCCATTCGAGCAAGATATGGCCGGCCACCAACATCAGGCCGGCACATAGCAGCGCAAGAGCCGCGCCGACAAGGTCACGATAGTCATTCATTCCAAAAGTCAAGCATGCGTGCAGCCAAATCGGAACGTGCGTGGACCAAATTGGAATGGAAGCTGCGCGTTTCAAGAGCCTGTCGGCAGCGGAGAAGAAGCTGGTAGTCTCCTTCGCCGCTGCGCGATGCTGGGGAGGTCAGGCGGATCGTACAGAGCATGCGCCGGGTGAGCGCGGTGGACAGCGCAGCGACGGGGACGCGGAACGGCGGCTCTGGCGGGTGGAGTGATCGCGTTATCCCGGCGCATCGGAGCGCGGGCGCGACTCTCAGCGCGTCAAGCATGTGAGGGATCAGGCTGGGCGCCAAGACCGGCTGGAGCCGTAGTCGTTCGACGCCGGACGACGCCCTTCGCTCAACATCTTGCCAGTGGCGATGTTGACGAAGTGCAGCGAGCCGCAAGCGGGACATCGGACGGAGACGTGCGTGTCCGCGGCTCCCGACATTGCGCCGGGAAGCCAGTGCTGCACGGTCATGCCGGTGCGCGGGCACTTGAAGATGATGTTGCGCTCCATATTGACGATATGCGCCCGCCGCTCCGGCATTGAAATTGCGGGCCAATACTTAGGCAACTGTCCTGAACGGATTCACGCGGGGACTATCCCACTCCACAGCGGAGGCATTCTCGGCTTTTCCGGTGCCAGGCAGATCGCGCCGCGCAATCGTCAGCACCTCAGGGACATGAACGCCTGATCGCGCCTTTGAGCTGGATCAAGACATGTTGGCGACCCCGATTGTAGCGTTATATCGGCATCGGGAACGCTTGCTGAGGTACCGTTGCCGGAGGAAGCGAAGTTCGGATTCCCAGGCATTCCGGGCGGCGCCTCCATAGACAGGTGCAGAAAACCGCGAGCATGGAGCAGGCCGCAGCGCGGCTCCGCCGGAGAGTTCGATGGAACGAAAGTCGGCAACGCGGGTTTGTTGGACGAGCTCGGACTCTGAATGGAAGAACCAAGCGAACAATCGGCCTCGGCGCTCCCGTGGAGCCCGGGGCCGATTTTCGTCGAACCCTTGGGATCGTCCGGGCAAAGGAGTACGCTAGCAGGAGAGCCGACATGCTTACCGACACTCACACCGACGATCTCGCCGCGGTCGTGCGCCACGCACTGGAGACGACCCGCGCGACGACTGTTTGTCCCTTCCACCGCGACGTGATCGTCCGCATCGGAGATGACGCTGCCGAGAGCCACGCCTTCGAACGCGTGAAGCGAATGGCCAGAAGTGACGGCACGAAATGGGAGAAAGAATCCCTCAGGATGGAGATTGGCCGTCAGCTCGGAGCAGCCGCCGACGGATGCTGCCCCAAATGCGATCCGACGGCCCCGGGGCGTTGAGCCCGGCGCGGGTGAACGGGATCAGGCAGATGGAACTGGTTCCTATCCTGAGCAGTGCGCACAGCTTTATCCAGAGGGCAGGATTCCCGTGAAGCCGACAAAGCCCCCTGCCTCCATCATCCGCGGGGGATCCCGGGCGGATACTCCGTCAGCGGACGAAGGCGATGATCGTCGACTTTCGCCATCGGCCGAGAGGCGCCAGGTCATCGACGAGTACGCCGACAATTTGAGGAAGATCATCCGCAGACTTCTTGGAAGGCTGAATTGATCCCGCTCGGGCGCTTCGCGCCGAGGCACCAATTTCGAATTCACCGTCCGCTGCTTCTCTCGCCCTGTTCGCTGCGCCTCTCCCTGACGAGATCCGGCGGCGGGAACGCGAAAGCTTGATTCAGCGCAAGGGCCTGGAACGGGAGCCTGATAGTAAAGGGCGAAACTGACAGGGAATGCTCGGATGACGCTAAGACATTGGTGCGTGGTTTTCGTGATTTCGGCGGGTGCGGTCACATCCGCGATTGCTCAATCCGACTTTCCGCCGTCCGCGAGCGCGAAACAGGAGGTCCCTCGCCTCGTCGAGGTCATGGGCATGGCGCAGCTCGAGCATCTCAAGCTGTGGTATGCAGGCAAGGCGAAGAACTGGGACTTGGCCGCGTATGAGCTCAGGCAGCTGACGAATAGCCTGGCCGAAGCAGCCGTCTTCTATCCGGCGGTGCCCATCAGCAATGTGACCACGATGAGGGAGCCGCTGGTCTCGGTCGCCGACGCGATCGCGGCGGGAGATGATCGCAAGTTCGTCGCTTCCATGCGCGCGCTGACCGACGGCTGCAACGCCTGCCACACCGCGATGGGCCGCGGCTTCGTGACCATCGCCGTTCCGACCGGCGGGCAACCACCTGCCAACCAGATATTCTCGCCATCGGCGAACAGCCGGAAGAAATGATGCGCTGAAGCGGCGCGCAGCTCTGAACGTCAGCACGAGGAGGTGACATGCCGGCAGCCAGCTTCGCGCTCAGTCGCGCCCACAGCAGGAATATCGAGCGCTATCATCGCCTGCTGAAGACGCATCTCACCGATGTCGAGCGCAACTACATCGAGTGGCGCCTGTCGCAGGAACAGGCCGCCCTCGCCGCTATCGATCGGCCGCATCAGGACGGTGCTCACGCAGACGCAGGTCGTGCTGTATCCGTCTATTAGCAATGCACGGGCTGTGTCACCCGAAACCGGGTTGAGCTGCATCAACCCGGGGATCGGGCAGCCTCTTACCCTCGCCAGGCCCAGATGTCAGTGACCGGCGAGCCCTTCCAATGATCGCGCAATCCATTCCGGCGGAAGCTTTGGCTGCCGAGTTCTGGCAAACGCCAAAGGACGAACTCTGCCGCGCGCTCGGCTCAGGTCCGGAAGGCCTGACACAAACCGAAGCGAAACGAAGGCTGGCAATCTTCGGAGCAAACCGCGCCGACGCCTCCCAAACCCGGTCTGCCCTGCGCAAGCTCGGCCAACGCCTCTGGAATCCCTTGATTGCGATGCTGCTGGCGGCTGCGCTCGTATCCGGGCTGAGCGGCGACTTCGGCAGTTTTGCCATCATCGCGACGGTGCTGTCCCTGTCCATCACGCTCGATATCGTTCAGGAGCATCGCGCCGAGCGGACGGCCGAAGCGCTGCGGGAATCCGTCGCCATTCAGGCCGACGTCATCAGGGACGGCAGCGACACGACCGTTTCGGTGACGGCTCTCGTCCCCGGGGACGTCGTGAAGCTCCGCATCGGCGATCTGATACCGGCCGATGGCATCGTCCTCGATGCCCAGGAATTGCATGTCAATGAAGCCCTGATGACGGGCGAGCCGTTTCCGGCCTTCAAGACGGACGCTCCTTGCGCGGCGGCATTGCCGGCAGACGCCACGAACGCCCTTTTTGCGGGAACCAGCACCGTGGGCGGAAGCGGCAGGATGCTGGTCGTGTGGACCGGAGGCCGGACGCGCTTCGGCGCGATCGCCGCCGCAATGGCCGCCGACGCACCGCCGACGGCTCTCGAGGAGGGCGTCCGAAGGCTCGGCGTTCTGATCCTTCGACTGACGCTCTTTCTCACCCTCTTCGTGCTGATGACTCATCTCGTCGCGCATCGTCCCGCAATGGAGTCCTTCCTCTTCGCGGTCGCACTCGCCGTCGGGCTGACACCCGAGCTGCTGCCCATGGTGATGACGGTCACCCTCGCCCGCGGCGCGCTGCGCATGGCGCGGCGAAAGGTCATCGTCAAGCGACTGTCCGCCATTCACGACCTGGGCGCGATGGACACGCTTTGCGTCGACAAGACCGGCACGTTGACGGAAGCCAGGATCACGCTGGAGGCGCATATCGATCCGCAGGATCGGCCCAGCGACCGCGTGCTGAGCTTCGCGCGCCTGAACAGCACGTTCCAGGCCGGCGTCCGAAGCCCCCTCGACGACGCGATCCTGTCAGCGGGCCGCGATGACGCGGACGGCTGGGTCCGGCTCTCGGAAGTCCCGTTCGACTTCGAGCGGAGATGCTTGTCCGTCCTCGCCGCTCGGCACGACGAGCACACGCTGATCGCAAAGGGGGCTCCGGAATCCATCCTGGCCAGCTGCGCTGCCGTGGAGATCGATGGCCAGGCCCATCCGCTCGACGCCGCATGGCAACAGAAAATGGCGGACATCCAGGCTCGATATGCCCGCGACGGCTTCCGGCTTCTTGCCGTCGCGATCAGGTCCATTCCGGCCGGGCAACGGACGATCGCCGTCGGTGACGAGACCAATCTGACCATGCTCGGCTTCTGTGTCTTCGCCGATCCGCCGAAGCGGGATGCGGCCTCGGCGATCGAAGCGCTCACCTCGCTCGGCGTGACGATCAAGATCCTCTCGGGTGACCATGACGCCGTGGTCTCCCATGTCGCGCGAGCGGTCGGTCTCCCTTCGGAACGGGTCATGACCGGAGCCGAGATCTCAGAGCTCAGCGATGCCGCACTCGTCACCCGGGTCGATGACGTCGATCTGTTTGCCCGGATCGACCCCGACCAGAAGCGGCGGATCATTGCCGCACTCCGACGCCGCAATCACGTCGTCGGTTTCATGGGAGACGGCGTCAATGACGCGCCGGCGATCCACGCAGCACATGTCGGCATATCCGTCACGGGCGCGACCGAGGTCGCCCGCGCAGCCGCCGACATCATCCTGGTGACTCCCGACCTGTCAGTGCTTGCGGCCGGCGTGCGCGAGGGCCGCAGAACCTTTGCCAACATCCTGAAATATGTCCGAATGGGAACGAGCTCGAATTTCGGCAACATGCTTTCGATGGCCCTGGCGTCGATCGTTCTTCCATTCCTGCCGTTGCTGCCGCTGCAGATCCTGCTGAACAATCTGATCTACGATCTCTCCGAAATCGGAATCCCGTTCGACGAGGTCGACCGCGAAGACGTGGCCCAGCCCGAAACGTGGAACATGGCCGGCATCCTGCGTTTCTCCATCATCATGGGAATGGCGTCCTCCCTGTTCGATGCGATCACCTTCGTCGTTCTCCTCGAGGTGTTCGAGGCGGATGCAACACTGTTTCGAACCGGGTGGTTCGTGGAATCGATCTTCACCCAGATCCTGGTCATCTTCGTCATCCGGTCTCGCCGCATGCCATGGCGCGCGAACCGGCCCCACAACATCCTGATCGCGACGTCGGTCGGCGCCCTTCTCGCCGGGCTGGCGCTTGCGCTTGGTCCGTGGCGCGGGCTGTTCGGCTTTACCGCGCTTTCGGGAGGATTGCTTGCTGCGATCATTGCCATCGCGGCGGCCTATCTGGTCTCGGCGAACGCCGCCAAGCGCCTCGCAATCCCAGAGGCTTGACACCCGAGACGATCAACCTGGTTCGATGCCGTGCGTGAAGGCGACAGCGCGCCTGGCCTGCATCCAGCTGGAGGCAAAGCAACCTACTTCGGTGGCTGAAGACCGCGAGAGTTGACCCATTTGTCGAGGTGAGCTGCGACATCAGCCTGGCGAACCTTAGCAAGCAGGTCGTCCCGCTCGCGGCCATGCTTCAGTTTGGCGGCCTGCTCACGGAGCTGTTCGGCCCACGCCGAAAGGCGGTCCTGAAACGATACGGTCTGCTTGACGTGGTGCCGCTTCACAGTGATCACCCCTCCCAGGCACCTTCCGTTCAGCACCTGTTGGGCGAGGGACACCGTCACTTCGACCCGGCGCTTTTGATTTAAGCTACAAGCCGATTGGCCCAAGGCTTTGCGCCAGATCAATGAGGCGGCCGAATTCCGCGATGTGAGCGATCAGACTGCGGCAGGGAGCGAGCTGCGCTACATCCCTTTACCGGTGCTCAGGTCGCGTCAAATATATCTGTTCGCGGTGAACTTCCCGGCCGCTCTCTTCGATGACGACGATCTGGAGCTCGGGATGCCCTTTCGGTTTCTCTCTGCGCACCTTGTCGGCGAGATCCTTGCTGTGTGCGATGGCTGCGCCATCACTCACGAGTTCCAATCCTGCCTTGTCGCGGACGGGCACGCCGTCCTTGATATCGAAATAGTAGGTGGGCATCGGCTCATTCATAATCATTGGAAGAAAAAGAGCCGCCGAAATGCGGTGGGATGGACCTCGGCGGCGACTATGGGGGCGTAACCGTGGGTCTTGTTACGCGAGATAATCCTAACGAGTCCGCGAAGCCCGAGCTTGATCGGGATCAAGCCCGACTGCCGCGACATCTGTTTCGCGACTTGGATCGCCCTTCAGGAAGATCACGGATAATCTGGTTTACCGCTCTCGTCCGCGCTACTATAATACCCGATGGCCCACCCACCCAAAGGCGGTCATCTCTCGTCGGCTGCCCTTACGGTGGTAATATAGGGTTGTGTGACGGTGGAGTGCGCCATGCATCACTACATCGCTCGGGCGAATGTCGACCATTACATCGCGCTGTTGAACGGCGCCGACCTCATGCCTGACCGCCGAAGCGCGATCACCAAGTTG
Source organism: Bradyrhizobium sp. R2.2-H (assembly GCF_004346455.1). NCBI lineage: Bacteria > Pseudomonadati > Pseudomonadota > Alphaproteobacteria > Hyphomicrobiales > Nitrobacteraceae > Bradyrhizobium > Bradyrhizobium sp. R2.2-H. The sequence continues at coordinate 422,295 of NZ_SMBR01000001.1, read as the reverse complement.
CTGATCTCCGAAGCGGACGGGCTCGGCCATGATCTGGAGCAACTCGAGTTCTTCGAGAATCGAGCCGCAGCCGGACGCAAGCGCGTAGAGACCGTAGCGCATCTACGCGACGGCTTTGCGTTCGGAACGCCAGATCGGCGACAGGCAGAGGAGCACCTGGTGAACATCGAGAATCTTCAAACTCTCCTCGAAGATGCGTGTCATCGCCTGCGCCGGAAGATCAACTCGCGCGGCTCTTGATCGAGTCGGCGGGCTTGATGCGCGCTGCTGCAAAGCGAGCCGCGGCCTTTGATGCGTGCCGCGATCACGCGGCGACCGGCTTGCTCTCCCCGCTGCGTTGGCCCAGCAGCGGCGCGAACTGCTCGGACGTCACCGTTTCGTTGGCGATCAACAGCTCGACACCGGCATCGAGGTCGCCACGCCGCCGCTGGAGGATGTCCCGGGCCCGGCGGTCGCCCTCCTCGATCAGGTTGCGGACGGCGAGATCGATCTCGCGGCCGGTTGCCTCGGCCGCCCCGACGATCTTGTCCTGGGCCGCCCCGAGAAACGCTTGCGGCTTGGGCGCATAGGTGCGTTGCCCCACCGTCTCGTCCATGCCGTACTTGGTCACCATTTCGATCGCGACTTCGGTCGCACGCTGAAGATCGTCGGCGGCACCGGTGGAGATCGCACCGTCGAAGATCAGACGCTCCGATGCGCGTCCCCCCATCAGCACCGCGATGCGGTTCTTGAGTTCCTCGATCGTCAGCAGGAACCTGTCCTCGGTCGGACGCTGGATGGTGTATCCCAATGCGCCGATCCCGCGCGGAATGATCGAGACCTTCTGCACCGGGTCGACGCCGGGCAGGCTGGCCGCAACGAGGGCATGGCCCATCTCATGATAGGCGACCCTGCGCCGTTCGTCCTTGCTGAGCACCCTGCTCTTCTTCTCGATGCCAGCCACGATCCGCTCGATCGCCGTGACGAAATCGTCGAACGTGACCTCCTCACCGCTCCGTCTGGTCGCGGCGATCGCGGCTTCGTTGATGAGGTTTGCGAGGTCGGCGCCGGTGAAGCCGGTGGTGAGTCCCGCCACCTTGTCGAGGTCAACGTCTTTGCCCATACGGATCTTGCGGACGTGGACCTTGAGAATGGCGACGCGCCCGTTCTTGTCCGGCCGGTCAACCAGAACCTGGCGGTCGAACCGGCCCGCGCGCAGCAGTGCGGGGTCCAGGATCTCGGGGCGATTGGTCGCCGCCAGCAGGATGACACCGGCGCTCGGGTCGAAGCCGTCGAGCTCGGACAGCAGCTGGTTGAGGGTCTGCTCCTTCTCGTCGTAACCTCCGAACGACAGCGGCCCGCGGCTGCGTCCCAGCGCGTCGAGCTCGTCGACGAAGATGATGCACGGTGCCGCCTTTCGGGCTTGCTCGAACAGATCCCGGACGCGCGCTGCGCCGACACCGACGAACATCTCAACGAATTCCGAGCCCGAGATCGAGAAGAACGGAACGCCGGCCTCTCCCGCCACGGCGCGCGCCAGCAGCGTCTTTCCCGTCCCCGGCGGTCCGACCAGCAATATTCCCTTGGGGACATGCGCCCCCAATCGGCCATAGCTCGTGGGGTCCTTGAGGAATGAAACGACTTCCTGGAGCTCGAACTTCGCCTCGTCCACTCCGGCGACATCCGCGAAGGTGACCTTGATGTCCTTTTCGACATAGACCTTTGCGCGGGACTTGCCGATCGCCATCAACCCGCCCAGGCCCTGGCCGCCTCCCATGCGGCGGCCGATCCAGAACCAGATCACGAAGAAAACGATGACCGGAAGGATCCAGGACAGCAGGCTCTGCAGCAGACCGCCACTGGGAACGCCGGTCACGCTCACGCCTTTTGCCGCGAGCTTCTCGGCCAGAGCCATGTCGACTCGCGCCGTGATGAATGCAGATTTTCCGCTCGGAAGCGGCTCTTTCAATTTTCCCTGAATCATATCCGAGCCGACGGACACCTCGGCGATCTTGTCCTGCGCCAGCAGCTGCTCGAATTGGCTGTAGGGAATGGTTTCGATTGAACTGTACGTCGCGAGCCCGAACTGCAGCATGACGAGCAGCAGGCCGCCCGCCAAGACAGCGGCCATGACCATGCTCTGCTTCCGTGAACCTTGATCGGACTCCACTCTGCTTCTCCCATCACCGTCGGCTGCGCCGTGAATGGTAACGAGGGAACGGCGACCTCTGCTTGATTCAGGTCAACACCGCGGTCCCACACGACCGGGCCGATGAGCTCGACAGGGCTGACAGCACATGACGCTTGCGCCGGAGTCCCAGCGTTCAATGCGCAATCCGGCCGTCGACCACCTCGATGATACGGTCGCAGCGGCGCGCGAGGTCCAGATTATGTGTGACGAGCAGGAAGCTCGTGCCGCTCTCCCGATTGACCCGTCGCATCAGCTCGAAGACGGCATCGGCCGACTTCGAATCCAGATTTCCGGTCGGCTCGTCCGCCAGCACGAGATCCGGATTCATCGCGAGCGCCCTGGCCACCGCCACCCGCTGCTGCTGGCCGCCCGACATGTTGTTGGCGAGATTGTTTCCGAATCTCTCGAGACCGACCTCGGCAAGGAGATGATCGGCCCGGGCCGCGATCTCCGCGCTCGGAAATCCGCGATCCGCGAGCATCGGCATCATGATGTTTTCGCGCGCGGTGAAGGCAGAGATCAGCAAATGATGCTGAAACACGAAGCCGATGGTGTGACCTCTGAGATGCGTGAGTTCGTCGTCATCCAGCAGCCCGGTGTCGCGCCCCTTGATGAGGAGCCGGCCGGACGTCGGCCGATCGAGCAGACCGACGATGTTGAGCAGCGTGCTCTTGCCGGAGCCCGACGGACCCATCAAAGCCAGAAACTCGCCATGGCCGAGCTCGAGATCGATGTCGTGCAGTACCTCGGCCTCCGATGGCAGGCCCACATTGTAGGTCTTGCAGACGCGCTCGAGCCTCAGGATTTCCTCAGCCACGGATCGCTACCACCGGATCGAGTTTCGCGGCGCGCACCGCCGGCGCTGTCGCAGCCAACAGGCCGGTGACCGTGGCGAGCACCGCCGTATAGATGAAGAGGTTTCGCTCCAGGATCAACGGAAAGAACTCGCTTCCATCCGCCTGGCGGGCGACAGCGTGCCAATAGATCAGCGCAGACGCGCCCATCGCCGCGCCGAACAGCGAGCCGACAAAGCCGAGCAGACCGCCCTGGAGCAGGAACACCCGCAGGATCTGGCCGCGCGAGGTGCCCATTGCCCTGAGGATGCCGATCTCCTTGGAGCGCTGGATCACAGACACGATGAGCACCGCGGCAATGCCAAAGGCCACAGACAGGCCAACGAACACACGGATCAAGGTGTTCGTGTAGATCTGCGCCTGGACCGCGGTGTAGAACTGCGCGTTGGTGGCGATCCAGCTATCGGCCTCGACGGCCGTCGCAGCCTGGATCCGCCTGGCGATGGTTTCGGCCGCGTAGATGTCCTTGATCGTCATGTCGATGGTGGTGACGCCGCCGATCATGCCGAGCAGAGACTGTCCCGTCCGCAGTGCGATGAAGGCCACCCGCTGATTGGCGCCCTTGTTGCCGAAATCGACCAGGCCGGAGATCGTCAGCACCCGGTTGGCGGAGCTTGCCGCCTGGAGGTTCAGCTTGTCGCCCACGGTGGCGCCGAGATTCTTGGCGAGCTCGGTGCCGATGATGATGTCCTCGCTGGTCAGCCGCGCGCTGCCGGCGACGATGTAGTCCGGCACCTTGACGATGTTGAAATAGGTGTCCGGCTCGATTCCGGTCAGCGTCACCGCCCGGCTGGCGTCGCCGCGGATCGCCAGCGCGGATCCGGTGATGGTGGGCGAGACCGCGGTGACTTCGGGCATCGCCAGCATCTGGGCCCTGATCTTCGGCCACTGGTCGATCGAGATCACCCGCTGGCTCGGCCGCTGCACCACCGCGTCCTCGATCTCGCCGGCGGCGTTGCGCAACGGGCGCGCGACCTGATCCGGCGTGAGGAGCTGGATCTGCGGCTGCGACGTCAGCACGCGCTTGATGAAATTCGCCTCCATGCCCGCAAGCATCGCCGACATGAAGACAATGACGCCAACCCCGATCGAAATGCCGCCGATGATGAAGGCGGTCTGCAATCTGCCCTCACGCAGGAAGCGCACGGCAGCGATCCACTCGAAGGGAAGCCAGCGATTCATGGCAGGACGGGCCGCACGCGCTGCCCGGTCACGACGCCGGAGCTTTGCGGAATCGCGACATCACCGCCTTCGAGCCCTTCGACGATCTCGATGTTGCTGTTGCCGCGCAGGCCGAGCTTCACCGGACGCTTGACCGCACGACCGCCCTCCACGGTCAGGACCCAGGGCTGTCCGGAAAGGATGTCATGGACCGAGCGGACGGGAAGCACCTTCGCATTGTCTTTCGCGGCAACCTCGATGTCGACCGAGACGGTCATGTCCTGGCGCAGGTCGTCGGATGGCTCCACCACCGTCAGCTTCACCTGGACAGTCGCGCGGGAAATGTCGATGCCCGGATTGATGTAGGAGACCTTGGCGGCGAAACGCCGGTCCGGGTAGGCATCCGCGGAGGCAAGCGCGCTCTGTCCGAGCGCGAGCTTGCCGAGATTGCGCTCGTCGATCTGCAAGACCAGCTGCAGGTCACCTGACGGCGCCAGCACCAGGAGCGCTTTCCCCGCCTGCACCACGGTGCCTCGCTCGACGTTCCGGGTGATGAGGACGCCGTCGCGAGGGGCCACGATCGTCGCATAGCCCAGGCGGGAATCCGCCGTGTCCAGATTGGCGCGCGCCTGGTTGAGCTGCGTTTGCGCCATGACATAGTCGCTGCCGCCCGGGCTTGCGGTATAGACCTGGAACTCCGCCGCGCGCTTCACGGCGCGCGCGACGTCGAGCGTCTTCTGCGCGTCATCCAAGGCTGCCTTGGTCGCGTAACCGTTGCGTTCGAGCTGCGCCGTGCGGTCATAGGTCTGCTGGGCGTTCAGAAGCGTCGCTTGCGCCTGGGTCAGCGCCTCCTTCGCGGAAGGCAGCGTCAGCTCTTCGAGCTGCCTGATCCGGGCTTCGGCCTGGGCTACCGCCCCCTGCGCCTGGATCACGCTCGCTTTGAGTTCCCGTGCCTCCAGCGAGATCAGCGGCTGCCCCTTGCTGACCTTCTCGCCCTCCTGCACCAGCACGTCCGCAACCGTGCCGGTAATCTGGCTGCCGATCTCGACGCGGTACGGTGTCTCGACATGTCCGCTCGCCACCACGGTCTCGATCAATCGCCCGCGCGCGACCTGGTCGACCACGACGGCAGGTCCGAACAGGATGCGGACGCCCTGCCAGGCACCAAGGGCGAGCAGAACGAGGATCGCGAGCACGAACCATTTGTGGGCGAGGACTCCCGACCACGCCGACGCGGCGGAGAACCGACCCGTATGCTCCTGCTTCGGAAGAGGTAGTGTTTGCTCGACCATGGCTCTGCGCTGCTGCGAATTCCGCCGAACTCAATACCGCACCACCCCGGTTTCAGATTGCGCCAAGTCAACGCCCTGCCGGCAAAATGCGCGCGGTCTCAAAACATTGTCGCGTTAGCATCGATCGACGGCCTGTCGACAGCTCCTGGGGCTTCGACGCCGGCATGCGCACGTTGACGAAGATCAATCCGGCCGCAGCTCACTCGTCCAAACTGGCCCGCAAAATCGCGTGGGCAGCGGCAGCAAAGCAGAGGACATGAGAAATGGCGCACAAGCAGGTCCTGTTTCACTCGGCGGCTCGTGAGAAAGTCTTGCGCGGCGCGTCCCTTCTCGCCGATGCCGTGCGCGTCACGCTCGGCCCGAAGTCGAAATCCGTCCTGATCCAGAAGTCGTGGGGCGCGCCCATCGTGTGCAACGATGGGGTCACCATTGCCAAGGAATTCGATCTCAAGGACGCAGAAGAGAACCTGGGCGCCCAGGTGCTGCGGCAGGCCGCCGAGAAGACCGGCGATGTCGTTGGCGACGGCACCAGCACGTCGACCATCCTGGCCCATGCCATCCTTGCAGACGGCGTCCGGAACGTCGTCGCCGGCGCGAGCGCGATCGATCTCAAACGCGGCCTCGATCGCGGGACACAGGCTGCCATCGCCGCCCTGCATGCCATGGCGAAACCGGTGAAGACCAGGGCGGAAAAGGTCCAGGTCGCCACGATCTCGGCGCACAACGACATCTCCATCGGCGAGCTGGTGGCGGATGCGATCGAGAAGGTCGGCGGTGACGGCGTGATCTCGGTGGAGGAGTCCAAGACCACCGAGACGCTGCTGGAGGTCGTGGAAGGCATGAAGTTCGACCGCGGCTTCCTGTCGCCCTACTTCGTCACGGATGCCGACCGCATGGAAGCCGTGCTGCAGGACCCCTATGTGCTGCTCTGTGACCACAAGATCGGCGCCCTGCGCGATCTGGTTCCCCTGCTCGAGCAGGTCGCCAAGAGCGGCCGTCCGCTTCTGATCGTCGCCGAGGACATCGAGGGCGAAGCGCTGGCGACGCTCATCGTCAATCAGCTTCGCGGCGTGCTCAAGGCTTGCGCGGTCAAGGCACCCGGCTTCGGCGACCGGCGCAAGGCCATGCTGGAAGATATTGCCATCCTCACCGGCGCGCAGGTGATCTCGGAGGAGATCGGGCTCAAGCTCGAAAGTGCCACCCTCCAGCAGCTCGGTCGCGCCGCACGGGTGGTCGCCGACAAGGAGAATACCACCCTGATCGGGAGTGGCGGCGATCGCGCCCGTATCGACGCGCGGCTCGCGCAAATCCGCGTCGAGATCGAGAAGACGACCAGCGACTACGACCGCGAGAAGCTCGAAGAGCGCCTCGCCAAGCTGTCGGGTGGCGTCGCCGTCATCCGGGTGGGAGCACCGACCGAAGCCGAGATGAAGGCGAAGAAGGAGGCGCTCGACGATGCGATCAGCTCGACCAAAGCTGCCGTGGCCGAGGGCATCGTGCCGGGCGGCGGGCTTGCCCTGCTCCGCACGATCGCGGCGGTGGCCAAGGAGGAGGCCACCTGCGAGGGCGACGAACGAACGGGCGTGCAGATCCTGAAGCGCGCGCTCGAAGCTCCCGCACGCCAGATCGCCGAAAATTCCGCAACCGATGGCGGCGTCGTCGTTGCCAGGATGCTGGCGAGCGAAGGCAATTCCGGCTTCGATGCCGCCCGGAAGGTCTATGTCGACCTGGTGGAAGCCGGCATCGTCGATCCCGTGAAGGTCGTACGGATCGCGCTCGAAAATGCGGTGTCCGTCGCAAGCGTGCTTCTTCTGACGGAGGCGACGATGACGGAGATTCCGGAGCCGAAGCGCGAGCGGATGCCCGAGCCCGACATGGCGATGTAGCAGCCGCAGGCCCTGCGGCGATGCCCTATCGCTCGAACAAGGACCTTCCCCCTGGCGTGCGGCACCATTTGCCGCCTCATGCCCTGGACATCTACCGGGAGGCATTCAACCATTCCTTTGCCTCGCATGCCGGGGACCTCCGGCAGGAAGAGATCGCTCACCGCACGGCCTGGGCTGCGGTGAAGCGCTCCTACGTGAAATTTGGCGACCAATGGTTGCCAAAACGACCGGATTCATGAGGGTCCATCACTCTCGACTGCCCCGGCCATCGAGAAACGTCCATGTATCTGCCCGTATTGCGGGACGTCGGATGTGGAACGACGAGTTCCACAGCCGCATTGGGCATGATCATCCCATGACCTGCCGACACGTCTGATCTCGCATGCGAGGTTGTCGAGTTTGAGCGAAATCAACCAGCGCACGACGCGCCATGGCTATTCTTTCCAGCGACCGGAATGGTCAACTCGAAGGAGAAATGATCATGGCGACCGAAACCAAACTTCCTGTCACCAAGACGTCCACCGCCCCGGCAGCTGCCGGCGAGGCATGGCAGCCGTTCCAGGCGCTGAGAAACGAAATCGACCAGATCTTCGACGATTTCGGCAACGGCTTCTGGAAACGGCCGTTCCGCTCGCTTGCCCGGCTGGAGCGCGATCTGTCCAAGAACTTCAATGCGCCGGCCGTCGACGTCGCCGAAAGCGACAAGGCCTACGAGATCACGGCTGAGCTTCCCGGCCTCGACGAGAAGAACATCGACGTCAAGCTCGTCAACGGAGGTCTCACCATCAGAGGCGAGAAGAAGGAAGAGACCGAAGAGAAGAAGAAGGACTACTACGTCTCCGAGCGCCGCTACGGCTCGTTCGAGCGCTACTTCGCGCTCCCCGACGGCGTCAACGCCGACAAGATCGAGGCGACGTTCAAGAACGGCGTGCTCAAGGTCGTCCTTCCCAAGACCGAAGAAGCCCAGAAGCCGGCCAAGACCATCAGCGTGAAGGCCGCCTGACGGCCGCCGACGCGAGGCTGCGACAGCCGCAGCCTCGCCTCACCCAGGACATTCGCCAGCGAACTCGAGGACACACCATGCGCGCGCATCATATCATGACGAAGGACCTCGTTGCCGTAACGCCGCACACGACGATCGAGGAGGCGGCCAGGATCATGCTCCGAATGCACATCAGCGGCCTGCCCGTCATCGACGATGCCGGCAATCTCGTCGGCGTGGTCTCGGAAAGCGACTTCCTCCGGCGTAGCGAGATCGGAACCGGCCGCAGGCACGCCGCCTGGCTGAAGTTCTTCATGGGACCAGGACGCGCGGCTGCCGAGTTCGTTCACGAGCGCGGTCGCAAGGTCGAGGACGTCATGACGAAGCAGGTCGTCTCGGTGCAGGAAGACACGGATCTGGCCGAACTGGTCGACCTGATGGAGAAGAACGACATCAAGCGCGTCCCCGTATTGCGGGGCAAGGCGCCCGTCGGGATCGTCACGAGGACGAACCTGCTGCAGGCCGTGGCGAGCCTCCTGCACGAAATTCCGGATCCGACCGCCGATGACGAGCACATTCGCGAGCGCATCACGCGCGCGGTCAACGGCACGGACTGGCGTCCGATCGGCTTCGAGGTGAATGTCCGCAATGGCGTCGTGCATCTGCACGGCCTCGTCACCACCGACGAGGCGCGTCGGGCCGCAATCGTTGCCGCCGAGAGCACTGCCGGGGTCAAGGAAGTTCACGACCACCTCTGCTTCGTCGATACCTACACCGGATTCTACGTCGAATCGCCCGAAGACATGAAGGCCGCCGGCTGAACTCCCCGCGGATCGAGGTCACCATGCTCGGATGGTTCGTTCGGATTCTCTTCGCCATAGCAGCGCCGATCACGGCGCTGTTCGTGGCACGTGATGCACTGAACTTCGGCTTGATCCAGACCATCGTGACCATGTTGCTCGTGACTGTCCTGGTCGGGCTGATTGCCGCATATACCGGGCGGGACCGACAGGCCCCGCGCTAGCTGCCGACGCGACACGGTGGCCGGCCCCTGCCGCCGACCGGCTCGCCCGCTCCTGTCCGAACCGATGTGCGAAGCCGCCCGATGGCGTCGGCCGGCACAGCAAAGGTATGGCGGTGAGCCGGTACTCCAGGAGTGCAGACGTCGCGCGCTTTTTCGTGCGGCTACGGACTTCACCTTAGGTGAAGCTCCCAAATTTCGGCCGGACAATTTATCCGCTAGTAAGGGTTTGTCAGCACGCACCGGCAAGGGGCCTGCAAATGAACCACTCGATCTACACTGCGGACAAGGCAACGCATCTGAAGGTGGTGGTCGCCGGATTGCTTGCCGGCATCACCGTCGCAGCGACCACGGTGACCGCGCACTTGGCCCAGCCTGAATTGGGCTTGCAGAAGGCGAAGATGCTGGCCGTCCACCAGGCACGTCCGATGCACGCACTGACCGAAATGGCCCAACGCTAGTCGAGATCGGCTGTTGGAGGATATTCAGATGACCAACGAGGCAATCAAGGCGCTGATGCTACTCGCCATGTACGGCATCCTCGAGCTCGCGCTCTATATTTCGTCGACCGCCAGAGCTGCCAGGCAGCCGGTTCGTTCGACACCCGGCCGGACCGCGAATCCCGATCTCACCCGTCCCGTGGCGGAGGACTAGGTCGATCCGCGTCGCGAGACCGCGGCGTCGGTAACGATCGTTACAACGGTTCGTCATCGCGCGTGGATGGTTCTGCCTGCAGCGAGACGAAGTCACCGCCGCCGTAATCGTCCTCCGGATCGGCGCAGGTCGATTGAAGGCACAGGCGGTCATCGACGCCGCGAACGCCTGAAGCGTTCTCGCAGGCCACGACAGCCGCCCGGCGGGCGTTGTCACCCTTGACGACACCGCGCAGCGTCACGAAGCCGTCCCTGACGCTCACGTTCAAACCGACGGGCTGCCAGGGCATCCCGGCCATCGTCGCAAGGACCGTCCGGCGGATCTGATTGTCGTCTTCCGAATAGCCGGGTGCGCCGGTCAACGGGCCGGCCACTGCGGACAGGAAGTCGGACCGGGTAATGATGCCGACAACGCGATCATCGCGCATGACCGGAACGTGATTCAGGTTTCGGCGCTCCATCAGATCGGCAATCTCCTCGAGGGGAGCATCCTCTCTGGTCGTCGCCGGATCACGCGTCATCACCTGCTCGACCTTGCGCCCGTGCTCCTTGACGAATTCACGCGCTATTAGGTCCGTTCCGAGCAGGACGGTCAGCAGCCGGTTGCGCGTGTGCTCCGTTTCGAGCTCCGCCCGCCTGAGGAAGTCGCTTTCGCAAATGATGCCAACGAGCTTTCCCGCAGCATCCGTGACCGGCAGTCCACTGATGTGGTGACCGAGCATGACCCTGATGGCATCGGCGATCGAAGCCTCGGGCCGAATGGTCATCACCCGCCGGGACATGATCTGGTGCGCGCGCATGTCTTCAACTCCAGAGAACTCACAGGTAGTCACCACCCCCGACAGGGTCTTGATCTCGGTCAAACGTCGATCGGCAAAGAGCAGCATTGTGGACCAAACACACTCTGAACTGCGCCATCGCAAGGCAGGCACATGACAACGACAGACGGAGCCGCTCCCTCACCTCAAACGCGCGTGCCGGCAGCAGAACCATTTCTGTGGGGCGTCTCGACCTCGAGCTTCCAGATCGAGGGCGCCTCCCATGTGGATGGGCGCGGCGACAGCATATGGGACAGCTATTGCCGACAGAAGGGCCGCATCAAGAATGGCGATACCGGCGATATCGCCTGCGATCATTATCACCGCTACCGTGAAGACATCGCGATGATGCACGATATCGGCGTCGGCGCCTACCGCTTCTCGATCTCGTGGCCGCGCGTCCTGCCTCGCGGTCGTGGGGCTGCGAACGAGGCGGGCCTCGATTTCTACGACAGGCTCGTCGATGCACTCCTGGCTGCCGGCATAGAACCCTGGATCTGTCTCTATCACTGGGATCTGCCGCAGGCGCTGCAGGACCTCGGCGGCTGGCAGAACCGGGACATCGCGGGATGGTTCGCCGATTATGCCGCGCTGGCGGCCCACCGCTTCGGCGACCGCGTCAAGCGGTTCGCCACCTTCAACGAGCCATGCGTATTCACGCTGTTCGGATACGGTCTCGGCTGGAACGCGCCCGGCATTGCCGACAAGGCCGCTTTGCACCGGGCCATTCACCACGTGAACCTCAGTCATGGCCGCGCCATCGACGTGCTCCGGCAATCGGTGACGGGCGCATCGCTCGGTGCCATTCACAACCGCCAGCCCTGTTATCCCGTCACCACGCGGGAGGAAGATGTTGCGGCGACGCGACGCTTTGCGCCGTACTGGAATGACGCATTCCCGTATCCGCAGCACTTTGCCCACTATCCCCTCGAGCTTGCCGAGGCCATCGAGCCTTACGTCAAGCCCGGCGACATGGCGCAGATCGCCCGGCCAGTCGACTGGTTCGGGCTCAATCACTATTCGCCGCACTACGTCAAGGCCGACAGCAATCCGATCGGCGCCGGCTTCGGTGCACCGCCGGATGGCGTGCACCGGACTGTTATCGGCTGGCCCATCATTCCCGACGCGTTCCGCGATACGCTGCTCGACATCCACCGGCGCTTCCGGTTGCCGATCTACGTGCTGGAGAACGGAACCGCCGCGGACGACAAGCCGGACGATACAGGCCGCGTTCAGGACACCACACGAATTGCCTATCTCGACGCCTACACAAGGGCAATGCAGGAAGCGATGCGGGCCGGAGCCGACGTCAAGGGCTATTTCGTGTGGTCGCTGCTCGACAATTTCGAGTGGGCATCGGGCTATTCGCAACGCTTCGGTCTCGTTCATGTCGATTTTGCCACGCAGAAGCGAACCCCGAAAGCGTCGGCGAACTGGTATTCCGATCTCATCCGGTCGGCACGACGGTCGCAGATTGCCGCAGACCGTGCAGGGCTCGACAACGTGACGGCAACGCCCGGCGCGATGGCCGCCTCCACGGTCTCCAGCTAGGCCGATGAGCGCGATCCTCACGATCACGCCCAATCCGGCGGTCGACGTGTCGACGGCGGTGGACAGGATCATTCCTGTCGCCAAGCTGCGCGGCATCGGGCAGCGCCGCGATCCCGGCGGCGGCGGCATCAACGTTGCGCGCGTGGTCAAGCGCCTCGGCGGCAATGCCACCGCGCTCTATCCGGTGGGCGGCCTCACGGGAGATCTGCTGCGTCAATTGCTGGACAAGGAGGGCGTCGAAAGCCTGACATTTCCGATCGCCGGCGAGACCCGGCAAGATTTCTTCGTCCGCGAGATCGGCACGGGCCAGCCCTATCGCTTCATCCTGCCAGGGCCGCCTCTTGCCGAGCACGAATGGCAGAGATGCCTTGCCCTGCTGTCGGCGCTGCAGCCGTTTCCCAGCTTCGTGGTTGCCAGCGGAAGCCTGCCGACAGGGGTGCCCGACGACTTCTATGCAAGGGTGGCCAGGATCGTCAAACAGCGCGGCGCCAAGATGATCCTTGATACCTCGGGTCAGGCCCTCGTTGCTGCGGTGGCGGAAGGAGTCGAACTGGTCAAGCCGAACCTGCGGGAGATGCGCGAGCTGGTCGGCCGCGAGCCGTCTGATCCCGCCGAATGGGAAGCTGCTGCCGGAACGCTGGTGCGCAGCAGGAAAGCGGCGATGGTCGCCCTCACGATGGGACATCTCGGCGCCGCGCTCGTGACGAGCGACCGCGTGTGGCGCGCCAAACCTCTCGCGATCGTGCCTGTCGGCGCCGTTGGCGCAGGTGACAGTTTTCTCGGTGCGCTGGTCTACGGGCTGGCATCTGGAGCCAGCCTCAAACACTGCTTTCGACAGGCGGTCGCTGCCGGCGCCGCCGCCCTGCTCAATCCCGGCACAGAACTCTGCCGGCCCGACGACATCAAACGTCTCGCCGAGCAGGTCATTCTCTCTACGGCAGTTTGACCGAGCCGGTCGGAAGCGTCGCGGACTCCGCCTGCTGCGGCGGCGTTTCCCGGTTGAGGCGGTCGAGCGACAGCAGGAGACTGCCGACCCGTCCCAGCGACGACCTCCAATCGGCAATGCGCCCATAATTGTCGACAATCCAGTTGAACGAGGCCTGCACCAGCGTGAAAGCCGCGGCGGCTTGTGTGAGCTCGCCCAGTGTCATTGCCCCGGCGAGAAATTTCGGCGCGCACAGCACCAGCCCGATGATCGGTGCCAGAAGCGAGTTGCCATGCGACACGATCGTCGTCCGCATCAATTGCCAGCACAGGCGGCGCCACTGGTCTATGGTGGTCTTGAGGGTGCCGCGAAGGTCACGACAGACCTCCGGCCGTTGTCCTTCCGGCGCGATGCCCTCCCCGATATCGCGGAGCTGGTGTGCCGCCGTGATCAACTCCGCCTCCGCCTGGTTCTTGATCTGAACCAGCCGGGTCAGCGGCGCCCCGACCGTCGTCATCGCCGTGGTCACGATGCCGGAATAGAGCGCCACGCCGATGACGAGGTAGCCCGGGATCCGGACGGAATGACTTCCCACCGGCAGCGCGATGTCGCCACCGACCGTCCAGAGGACCTGAATGAAAATGACCGCGCTGAGCAGCGCGGACACCAGTCCGAGCGCCAAGTCGATCGGCGCGTCCGTCGCGATCCTGACGTCCTCGGCGATCCGGTACTCGGGAATCTGCTGCTCGCTCTGCACAGCCGCGAGGCGGGCGTAACGGTCATCCTCGACCCAATAGTCGATCACCTTGCCGGTCAGCCATTCCCGCCATTTTCTCTGCACGGTCATGCGGCCCCAGACCGACGCCACGGCGAGCGTGATGCTCCCGATGCACAAAGGGATGAGCAGGAACGCCTGCCCCCTCAGCCGCGCAGGATCGCGGCTCTCCAGCGCGTCGAAGAAGTCGCGGTTCCAGTAATTGAAGCGAAATTGCACGTAGAGCTGGAGGACGACGACCATCACCAATAGCACGCATAGCACCCATACGCGCCAAGCCGCTGCTCCCCGCCAGAAGCCGGAGGCGCTCTGCCAGAATCGCGACCTCGCCCGCGAAGAGCCGTTCTCGTCTGGTTCGATCGTCATCAATGTTCACAGCTAAAGGCCAGCATGTGCTGCGTACTTGATCTTTCGCAAACCGACGGCGCGGAGATGCGCGAAAGTTGTCGCCATTCCGACCCATTTTGCAGCGCGGGAGAATGCGCCATGGACGCATCGAGCTACATTCGCTGGTTCAGGGACATACGCCTCGCCGACGTGCCGCTGGTCGGGGGCAAGACCGCATCCCTGGGCGAATTGTATTCGGCGCTGGCGCCGGAGGGCGTCAAGGTCCCGAACGGCTTTGCGCTCACCGCGGCCGCGTATCGGGACGCCCTGACCGAAGCCGGCGCGTGGGACAGGCTCGGCTCCCTACTCGCCGACCTCGACAAGCGGCGGATCGCCGATCTTGCCCGCCGCGCCGCCGCCGCGCGCGCGATCGTCTACGCGGCAACCGACCGGGAGGATCTGCGCCATCAGGTCAGACAGGCGTATCGGCAGCTGGAGCAGGAATACGGACGCAACGTCGCGGTTGCGGTCCGTAGCTCGGCCACGGCCGAGGACCTTCCGACAGCAAGCTTTGCCGGCCAGCACGACAGCTTTCTCAACATCCGGGGCGCAGACGGGCTGATGGAGGCCTGCCGCCGCTGCTTTGCTTCACTGTTCACGGACCGTGCGATCTCCTATCGGATCGACAATGGCTTCGATCACTTCAAGGTCGCGCTGTCGGTTGCCGTGATGAAAATGGTTCGCTCGGATCTCGCGGCGAGCGGCGTCACCTTCACGCTCGATACCGAGACCGGGTTTCGCGACGTCGTATTCGTGACCGGCGTCTACGGACTCGGTGAAAATATCGTGCAGGGCGTCGTCGACCCAGATGAATTCTACGTTCACAAGCCGACCTTCAACGCCGGCTTCCGCGCGGTTCTGTCGCGCCGCCTGGGATCGAAGGCAAAGCGGATGGTCTACGGCCGCGGGCACAACACGACCCGGAACGAGGCAACGCCGGCGAACGCGCGCCGGCAATTCTGCATCAATGACAACGAGGTCTTGACGCTGGCCGAATGCGCGCTGCTCGTCGAGAAGCATTACTCGCAAAAGGCAGGCAAGCCGACCCCGATGGACGTGGAATGGGCCAAGGACGGCAAGGACGGCTCGCTCTACATCATCCAGGCCCGGCCCGAGACGGTCGCCTCGCGGCGGAAGCCGGAGGCGCTCGAGAGCTATGTCCTGAAATCGTCCGGGACGGCGCTGGCCGAAGGCCGGGCCGTCGGGGAAAAGATCGCCGCGGGGCGCATCCGGCTGATCAGGAACGAACGGGATCTCCAGAAATTCCGCCCGGGCGAGGTGCTTGTCGCGACGGCCACGCGCCCGGACTGGGAGCCCGTCATGAAGCTCGCCGCCGCGATCGTGACCGATCATGGCGGCCGGACCTGCCATGCTGCCATCATCGCACGCGAGCTCGGGGTGCCCGCGGTGGTCGGAACGGGCGGTTTCAGCAAGAAGGCGAAGACCGGCACGTCGGTGACGGTGTCCTGCGCGGAAGGTGACATCGGTCACGTCTTCGAGGGCACCCTGCCGTACGACGTCGAACGGACCGCGACCGAAAGCGTGCAGAAGCCGCGCACCGAAATCATGGTGAACCTCGGCAATCCCGAGGTCGCGTTCAAGACCGCATCCCTGCCGAGCGACGGCGTCGGCCTGGCCCGTATGGAATTCATCATCAACCAGCATATCGGAATCCATCCGATGGCGCTCGCCTGCCCCGACAAGGTGACCTCAGGGCGGGACCGGCGCAAGATCAAGCTGCTGACCGCACGCCACAAGCAGCCGTCCGAGTTCTTCGTCGAGCGGCTTTCAGAGGGCGTCGGCACAATCGCCGCGGCGTTCTATCCCCGGCCGGTGATCGTGCGCCTCTCCGACTTCAAGACCAATGAATATGCGAACCTCCTCGGCGGCGCCGACTTCGAACCTCACGAGGAGAACCCGATGCTCGGCTTTCGGGGCGCCGCGCGCTACGCGCACCCCGCCTATGCGCAGGGTTTTGCGCTGGAATGCGCTGCATTGAAGCGGGTGCGCGAGGCGATGGGCCTCACCAATCTCAAGATCATGATTCCGTTCTGCCGGCGTGTCGAGGAAGCGCGCAAGGTCATTGCAGCGATGGCAACTCACGGCCTCAAGCGGGGTGAGAACGGCCTGGAGATATTCATGATGTGCGAGATCCCGAACAACGTCATCCTGATCGACCAGTTCGCGCAATTGTTCGACGGCTTCTCCATCGGCTCCAATGATCTCACCCAGCTGACGCTCGGCGTCGACCGCGACTCCGAGATCGTCGCCTTCGAGTTCGACGAGCGTGATCCCGGCATGCTGCAAATGCTGTCGATGGCCGTCCTCGGCGCCAGGCGCAACCGGCGCCACGTCGGCATCTGCGGCGAGGCTCCGGCCAACTATCCGGAGATCGCGAAATATCTGGCTGAGCTCGGGATCGATTCGATCAGCGTGAATCCGTCGAGTGTGTTGCGGACCATCGAGATCGTCCGCACTGCGGAGCGCGACAGTGGGGAAGGCCGGCGGGCTGCTGGCTAAAGCGCGATGAGTTTAGGACGAGCCGTCACTCCTGCGATGTACGCCAAGCGCCTGACGCACCTCGTCGTCCTCTAGGGCATCCTTGATCGCGCGGTCGGCCGGCCTGGTCTCCAGGACCGGTGCGTCGACCGGCGCGTCCCGATCAGGTGCGGACACCTCCGCCTTTCGCTCGGCCACGCTCTTCTTCGCCGCCTGGCCATCCTTGTCCATTGCACACTCTCCTGGGACGTGGACGTCAGAGCCTTTTCCGTTCCGATGGAATCGGAACGGGGCTCTAGACTCTTGTTTTGACGCGTTTTCCTGACGCGAACCGGTATCCACTTCGCTCGAAAACGCTCTAGTGCGACATCAGCAGGCAGACCGGAGCGTGCCGCAGAAGGCTCTGCGTCATGCCGCCAAAGACCCACTCGCCCAACCGGCTGTGCCCGTAGCCTCCGGTCACGATGAGGTCGGCGCCGACATCGGCGGCCAGCCGAACGAGGTAGCCCGCGTCAGGCTCCGCCGTATGCACGCGCACCTCGTGCTGGCAGCTCACGCCGTGACGCTGAAGATATCTGGTGACGTCCCGCACCCGGTCTCGCGCCGCATCCTGTTCGCTCGATGTGCAGATTTCGGCGACCGTGACCTGCGAAGCGCGGGTCAGGAACGGCAGCGCGTCCCGAACGGCCAGGCGCGACTCCCGGGCATCCTTCCAGCCGACCACGATCCGATCACCCGAAAATCGGGTGACGCCGTCCGGCACCGAGAGGATCGGACGGCCCAGCCGCAACATCGCTCCCGCCGCATCGAGGTGACGGGAGTAATTCGGCTTCAGCTGGCTGCGCCGCACCACGACGAGGTCCGCCGCCCTGGACTGCTCGACCAGGAACTCGGTCGGAAAGCCGATCGTCCAGCGCCATTCCACCTTTTCACTCGGCAGGCGAACGATGCGCCTGAACCACGCCTCCTTGTCCGACAGCGTTGCGCGAATGCGCTCGAGATCCTCCTCAGTGGTCTGTTCGATGATCACGCCTTCGGCGACGAACGGAGGATCCATTGCGACGGCCGAGACGCCGAGCAAGGCGGCCTCAAAGCCGCTCGCGACCGTCTCGGCGACGGCAATCTGCCCTTCGTCCTGCTGCTCGGAATCGACGTAGACCATGACGCTGGCAAGAGAGCTGGCAAGAGACATGTCGTTGCTCCATTACTCGAATGGGACTCTTATCTCGCGTTTCCCGATCGTCCCGTTGACGCAAATCAAGCGGTTCGGTCGCGCTCCTTGATCCCGAACAATCCGGCTGGCCCGAGAGGCGGCAAGATGCCGAGAACCAGCTCCCGCTCGAGGAGCGTCAGATCAAGCGTGTGCCGATCATCGCGTGCTCCGGCTCCGAGGCGGCCTCGATGGCGATCAAGAGGCGCGCACCCGCCACAGCGTCGCAGCAAGCAGGAGATAGGCGGCGCAAGTCCATATCGCCTGCCAGTTCGCCGGCCCTTCGTTGAACCCTACGTAGACCGCCGCTCCGACAAACACGCCCGCAAACAACGTCTCCGCCACAGGACGGCTTCCCTTCCCGGGCCGATTGAGCAGCGTCACGGCCGCGAGAGGTAGCGCCGCCATGGTGAGAGCCGCAAAAGGAAAGTCGATAAAGCGCGGGTCGAACACAAGTCCGAGTGCGGTGGCCGTACCGATCACGGCCGTTCCGATCAGGGCCAACCCGTGCATGGTCACGAGCATCGACTCCGTCCGATAGCCTTTGGGGCCGAGCAATTCCTGACAACTGGGCAGTGGACGCCCCGATATCAGGGCGTTGGCGCCGAGCACCGGCGAAACCGTGGCGGCCACCAGCAGAGAGCTCCACAGGAGCCAGCCACCCATTCCGATACTTTCAAAGAACACCTTCTGGGCGGCCACGCCAAACAGGATTCCGGCTGTCGTCGCCGATATTGCGACCCCAAACCACGAAGCAAGTCCAGCGCGCCCGGGCTTACGACGCGAGGTCAACCACGCCACGCCGAAGACCAGCATCGCCAGCGCAATTCCACTGCACATTTGCAGCTTCCAGAGCGGAAAGTTGCTGACGGGGATGCCGGCAGGATATTTGAGCACGCGCTCCTCGCCTCCGAACAGGCCCCATGATCCGCCGACCGTGCCCTCGATCTCCCGCTTCCAGGATTCGTCATAGGCCTCGAACAGGTTGACGCGGAAATGCTCGCGTCGGGCAAGGTCGAGGACCTCCGAGACCACCCGAGCCTGATTGACAGGGGACGGCAACGCCGATTCCCGCATCCGTCCCTGGCTCGGCCAACCTATCTCTCCGATCAGGATTTCCTTGCCCGGAAAAGCCGCCGCGACCTGTCGGCGAATTGCGTCGGCGTGCGCAACAGCGGATTCCGCCGGGATCGGCACGTTCTCCCAATATGGCAGGATATGAATCGTGACGAAATCGACGACGTCATAGAGTTCACGATTGCTCAGCCAGAATTCCCAGACGTCGGCATAGGTCACGGGGACACTGACCTGCGCCTTCACCGAGCGGATCGTGTCGGCGAGATCGGATACGGTTATGTCCTTGCGCAGCAGCGTCTCGTTTCCGACCACGAGCGCGATCACGGTCTCGGGATATTCCCTGGCGAGGCGTACCGCCGTCGAAATCTGCGTTTGGTTCTTCTGCTTGTCCTTGTCGAGGAAAATGCCCTGGATGACCTTCAGGCCCGCTTTGGCCGCAAGTTCGGGGATCTGGTCGAGACCAAGATCGTTCGCATAGGTACGGATGCAGTCGGTTATCTCCGCCAGCTGGGCAAGATCCTCCGCGATCTGCTCACGCGATACCTGCGTCGCAGGCGAAAGCGACGTCTGATGGTTGCGGAATGGAGCGTATGAGATGCACTGGACCTTGTCCTTTGGATCGATGGGTGCGCGCACCAGATGGACTGGAGTCCCCAACCACCACCACACGCCGGCGATGGCGCCCAGCGATATCAGGAAGAGCGCGAGCGAAACGCGGACAGCGTCCCGCGGACTTCCGGCAGGCGCGACGTGACCGGCTTCCTCGCTTGGCGAGAGCAACAGCCTGGAGAACCAGCTTGCTTTCCGAGGATGGACCAACTGATCACACGTGAGGTGCCGCTTTTCACCTGCCGCGATGTCGCGGACGCGCCACATTGCTTCAAGAGCGCGCCTGCGATCGCGACTGCATGAGAAGCAAGGGGATCATGCAATTGAACTTGTTCGACGGTCGCTCCCGAAGGAATTATAGGATCGCTCACGTTTCCACAAGCCGGTTCGTTCATGCCAATTCCGGTGCGGCGACGCGCGGCCCGTAATTGATGAGCCCATACGGTGCATAGCAAGGTCTCGAGGATAGTAGACCGCGGCCGGATCGTATGGATATGGGCCCCGATAAGGCGCTTCCACGGCGGCTCCTCATCTCAGCGAGATCGTGATGCGGCTGAGATTGGCGGCGAATTCCACCCCAGCCTTGGGTCCCTGCAGCACCATCGTGACGCCCTTGTCGTTCCGGAGATGGACGCCATTGACGCCGCCGACCAGAGCGGCGCCGCCACCGACAGAACTGTAAGTGCCGGCGAAGTCGCCGATGTGGCGAATTCCTGACGCCCGGCCATCGAGCCGACCGACCGTCGCGCCAGCGGTGATGCCCAGGCTGACGCCAGTGATGCGGAACGGATAGTTGCGGCCACGATAGGTCAGAACGCCGCTGCCGGCACCACCCCCGACCAGCAGGCCCGCTTTCACGATCTTAACCCGCACCTCGCCGGATGCCTGGGCAAGCGACGGCGTCACCGGCACTGCAACTGCCAGCAGCGCCAGCGCCGCCAGGCGAATGACGAACGCCTGCCGTGCAGGACGCATGTGGTCAAGGCTTGGCAGCATCGACTTTCTTCCAGGTCTGGTCGGGATCGAACAGCGTGGTGCGCTGCGCGACGAACTCCGTCCGCCTGCCGAGGTCCTTCTGGTAGACGGCGCCGGCGTGATTGACCAGGAAGGTCATGACGCCGGAATTTCCATACTCCGCGGGCCAGGCGATCAACGCGAAACCACCGATCATCTTGCCCTTGACCACGTAGTTGAGCGCGCCGCCCGGCGCATCAGACCCCTGCCCTTTGAGGATACGGAAGTAATAGCCGTGATACGGCGCCGGTTTCTCACCAGCCTTGTAGCCTTCGGCCGAGGCCTGTGCCGCCAGTGCGCCAAGCGGGCTCGGGTCGCTGTCGTCCCACCAGAACAACCCGTCCTTCTTGCCGGCGGTGGAGACAATGCGTTGCGCGTAGACGCCCGCGCCCTCGCCGCGATCCTTGTCGGCATATTCGTTCTGGGCATCGACATAGGCGAGACAAGTCTGGATCGCATCGAGCTCGTTGCGGCCGATGCGGCGACGAAGCACCTCGATGCGTCCCTCGTCGGTGTCGAACTCCCAGCCCGTGCTGGTGTTGACGAGCGGAATCGGGAACGGGAAGTCCTCAGGTCCGAGCATCAGCGTGGCTTTCTTGTTGCCCTCCGCCTTGATCGCGTGCTTGGAGTCATACATGGAGACGAAGCGTGCACGGATATCGGCATCGGCGACCTCGTCTCCGGACGAGACGATGTCGGCCGCCGATCTGCCGAGGACCTTCAGGATCTCACGCGGACCACTCTTGATCGCGGCGGCGAGCGCGGACCCCGCCTCCTCGGGCGTCCGGTAGGATTGCTGTGCCAGGCTCGCGCTGCACATCAGCGCGAGCGCCAAGACGCTCGGTAAAACAGCGCGACGACATGATTTCAGACCGATCATGGCGTCACCTCCGCCGGGATCGTCGCGCCGGCGGCGAGCCAGTCGCGGTAGGTGCGGAATTTCAGGCCGAGCTTCTCGTAATGGACCCACAGGTACCCGTCGCTGCCGCGCATGACGGCGTTCGGCATGATTTGCTCGACCTCCTGCGCCATGACGCCGACATAGGCCTTGTCGCTGCCGATATAGCTGAAGCGATAGTAGCCGAGCCCATTGCCGAGATGGCCGAGCAGGACGACATCATGCTTCAGCGCGACATCGGAACGCCGGCCGCCGCCGCCACCTCCTCGTCCGCCACCGCCGCCGCCGCGCATTGCGGCACCGCCGCCACCTCCGCGTCCGGCCATACTCGGCGCACCGCCGCCGCCGCGCGGACCCATGCTCGCCATGCTGGATCGACCGCGCGCCGACGCCGCCGCAGCAGCCCTGCCCGACGACACGTTCATCGCGCCGCCACGATTGCCGCTGCCGCGGCTCGCAGACTTTGCACGATCACCGCCGCCTTTGGCGCGATCGCCACCGCCTTTGGCACGATCACCAGCTTTGGCACGATCGCCGCCGCCCTTGGCGCGATCTGCCGGACCCGCGCGGTCGCCACCGCGGTTTCCGGCGCGATCCGCGGCACCGGCCCGATCACCGCCCCGATCACCTGCGCGGTCTCCGGCACGCTCACCCGCGCCCTGGCCGGGCTTCAACACCTGCTGTCCGTCCCGGCCGCGGAAATCCATCCGGTCCGACGCGCCGGCCTTGATATTGTTGTTGCCAAAACGCTGCGACACGTTGGCATTGTTGTAGCGCACGCCCTGACGATGCGTCGGATTATGCTGCCAGCCGGCGTTGATGTTGGTGGCCCGGTGATTGACGTAGACGTTGCGGTTGCCCCAATTGCAACCGCCGCCCCAATAATTGCCCCAGCGTCCGATCGCCCAGGCCGTACCGAACGCGAGACCCGCGGCGATTACGCCGGCGCCGATATACGACGGATATCCGAAATAGTAGGGAGGATATTCTGCGTAAGGCCACGTTCCGTAGACCGTTGCCGGGTCATAATACGGCACGTAGATCGCTTCGGGATCCGCCGACTGAATCACGACGACCTGCTTGTTCTCCTGGGTTTGAACGCTGACCTTCTGCTGCTTCGTCGTGACAAGCTTCTTGTTGTCATAGGCCTTGGTACGCAGGCGCTGGATCGCGTCCATCACGTCCGGCTGCTGGGCAAGAAACGCATCGCCCAGATTCTTGGTCCAATCGATCTTGTCGCTCATCATGGCGAGAACGTCCGCCGTGCTCGCGAGCGCCTTGACACTGTCGTCCCAGGACTGCTTGTCGACCTCGGTCTTCACTGCATCGCTCTTCAGTGACTTGCGCTCCTTGAGCCATCGGTCTGCCTGCACCACCTCCAGTGGGTAGGTGGAGGCGGCCAGCACGTTTGCGAGCAGATCGTCCGGGTAAAGAGCGATCGGTGCCACGAGCGCCTCGAGCTGCTCGGGCTTCAGCAGTTCCGCAGACGGCGCGACCGGGCTCGCCGGCTGCATCGCCGGGGCCGCTGGCTTGTCGGACGTCTGCGCGAACGTTGCGACGGGTGTCGCCATGAACAGCATGAGCGCAATCAGGGTCTTGCCGCTACGAAACATCGCATCCTCCATCGTCGAGGCAAGTGTCAGCATCGGTGCGCCAAGCCGGCCTTCGTTGACAAAGATCAAAGAAACCACGCGCATGCGATGTGCTGCGATGCAGCCCGTCGACAGTTCAGCGACAGACGGTCAATGCACGATGGGCAGCCGGATCGTGAACAGCGCACCGCGCGATGGCTGGTTCTCGGCAGCGATCTTGCCGCCGTGGGCTTCAACGATGGTCCTGACGATGGCAAGGCCCATGCCCATGCCTTGCGGCTTGGTGCTGAAGAACGGGTTGAAGATGTTCTTCAGGTCCGCGGGAGCAATTCCCGGCCCGCTATCGCCGATCCGGATCTCCGCAAACGCATCGGACTGGGCAGTTGCCACATTGATCTCCCGCTCGGTCGCACCGGCCTGCGAGATCGCGTCGATCGCGTTGATGATCAGGTTGAGAATGACCTGCTGAAGCTGAATGGGATCGCCCTTGACCCGCAGCACGCTGGCGGATGGCGCAAATTTCAGGGCAATTCGGCGTCCATCGCTGACAGCGGACAACAGCCTGATTGCCTCCCCCACCGTGTCGTTGAGGTCGATATTGGCGATCTCGAACGGCGTCTTCTTCAGGATGCTGCGCAGCCTGCGGATCACCTCGCTGGCCCGCTGGTCGTCGCGCCGGATATCGGCGAGAATTTCTCCGATTTCCGCCAGATTGGGCGACTCGCTCTTCAGCATCAGCTCCGCCGTCTCGGTGTTCGTCAGGATCGACCCCAACGGCTGATTCAGCTCGTGGGCAATCGATGTGGTCAGCTCGCCTGCCGCCGCGTATCTGTTAACATGGGCCAGCTCCGCAAGGCGCTGCCGGGACTCGACCTCGGCCACGAGCCGCCGGCGTCGCTCGTAAAGCAGGCCGCTGATCAGGCCCGCCTGGATCAGGATGACGGCGGCGAGCATTGCGATCTGCCAGCGGTACGTCTCCCAAAGGCCCGCCTGCCGAAACAGAACTTCGCTTCCGACGGGCAGATCGCTCTCGCTGATGCCCCAGCGCTGCATCTCACGCCAATCGTATTTCGGAGGCCCCAACTGGAGGGGCTCGAACTTCATCGTGCCTGGTCTCTCGCCGGCCAGGATGCGGATTACGGCATCGACCGTCTTCGCAGTGGTCGCGCCGATCGAATGCATCGGGCCGCCGACCGTATAGCCGTTGAAGAACGGCTCCTGGTAGGAAAATATCGGAGCATTGGCGACGGCGCGAAGACTGCGCAGGGCAAGATCGCTTTCATGGACAATGCCGGCCCCGTCGACCGACATCAAGCCCCAGAACAGAACCGTGTGCGGCGGAAGCACCGATGCTCTCTTCAGAATCTCGTCGAACGACAGTTCATTGTACCAGACGAAGGCCACGCGCCCTTCGAAAGCTGCCGTCTCGCGCTTGATCTCGTCGAGCCAGAACTTTTCCAGGCGAGAGGCTCCGATCACGACGGCGATCGTCTTCGTCTCCGGCAGGACCTTGAGGACACCGTTGAAGGTAGCCGTGAAGTCGTTCCGGACGGAGATCACGGTGTCGTTGTCGGTCAGGTCCGAGCGGTTCACCAGCCGGTCTTCGACCACGGTCAGAACCATCGGCGTATCGGGAAAAAGCTGATCGCGATATTTCTGGGCAAACCGTGCAGCCGGCGCGCCGATGCTAACAACAACATCTGGAGGTACGCCCGCGTAGAGGGAGCGGAGATAGTTGACGAACGGCTCCTCAGGCCCGGGATTGTTGAACCGTGCCGTCAGCAGGGTGTGCTCCTGGACATCGAGCGGCCACTGCGCCTGCTGCTCCAGCGCGGCCTTGATGCTCAGCGCATATTCGCTCCATGGGCGAAAGTCTCGCCCGAAGGAATGCAGCAACAAGATCCGTTTGGGCGCGCTACGCTCGGCACACATCGCCGGCGCGGAGACGACGACCAGAAAGGCGACCAGGCAAGCGGCGAGACACGCGGCCCGGCCGGACGAGGCGCCTGCAGCACTGGGGACACGTCCGCTCATGCTCTCTTTCGGCGGCCACAATGATCGAACGGCTCATCAAAGCACAATCCGAGCACGGCCGCACGGAAGAAGCGTCTCGCCCCGGCGGGTCTTGTCAGCAGCGCGTCACGACCCGGCCATAGGCATCGACGACCTGCACGCAGGACGAGCCGTAGTAGGCACCGGCAGCAGCTCCCGCCGCTCCTACGGCGACCGCGCGGCGTGTGGTTCTCCGGGCAACACCGGCATAGCTCATGGGAGTCAAGGGGCGTCCGACCCTCGCCTGGGCCTCGGCAAAGAACTTTCCTTCGATGAGGCCATTTGTTTCATTCGAGGACAACCCGATGCTGAAGGCGGTTACCCCTGCGGCAAACAGGATGACTTTTCGAAACGCGATCATTTCTTTGCTCCTGTCGGTGTACCAGGGGGAAGCTCGTCGAACTCTGCGATTGCGGCACTCTCCAGATCGACCTTGGTGGCGCCCGCCGGCGCAACGAATGCGAAGACATCGGCGTTCAGAGCGTCAGTCTTCCAATCCTTGATCCGGAGCGTGTATTGCGGCGCCCCGGCGAGTGTTTTGCTGGTGATGACGTATTTGTGCGGCACGGGCTTGGCCCCGGCCCCGATCCATATCTGCCAGTCCGTGTCCGGCGTGCGGAACGCGAGATGCTCGCACTCGACGCCATCGACGACACCCTGCCCGATATGCTTGCCCTCGATGACGGTGGCCATCAGTTCGTCGAACGCATTGGAGAGCAGCAGGTCGGCGCCCGGCATCCCGGTGCCGGAACGTGCCTGAAGCGCGTCGATCATCTTGTCGATGGTCCCGGGCGCGTCCGCCTGAACATAGCTCTTGGCATTGTTGCCATAGATCGAAATCAGCTTGCCGTCATAGACCAGCTCGACATCGGCATAACCGCCGGTGCGTCTGACCCGGAGCTTGTCCGGGCGACTCATCTTGATCTCGCCGGAGCTCGCGAACTGGATCTTCTGCAGTTCGGGCGTGATGATTTCGATGTCGCTGTCGAAGGACGCGGACAGTGTCTTCTGGCCGGCCAGATAGTCCGACATCGACTTGAGAATCTTGGCCGGATCGTCCGCGTGCGCCCGGAGGCCAGGAGCGACCACAACCGTCGCCGCTCCGAGCATCGCGTAGATCGTCTTGTGAACACGTCTGTTGGATTTCATGTCTATCCTCCCGGGGATGAACGGCACTTGACGCCTGCGCGCACGCAGTTGCTTGACATGCATCAAGCCTGCGCGACCGCTTGGTCAGTTGAACGGGCAGCGATGATAGATGATCTCCATGTCCGCCATCCCCGGAAACAGCCGGGCGATGCTGTTCGCATCGAGCTGCTTCAGGCTGAACTGAACACTGGACAGCATGATGTCCGTTGCGCAGGACGCGACCAGGTTGACATTTGGACCGTCGTCCTTTCGTGCCTTGACCGTGCACCGCGCGAACTTGCCGATCAGCTGCCTGCCATCGACGATGAAGCCGCCGCCGTAGACTTCGGACATGTCCGTGAAGCCAAGCTTCCCGCCTTCGCGAGTGAACACCTTGTCGCATTGATCCGCGCTGCTCGCCCAGGCGCCGTTCAGCTCGACGGCCCCCGCGCCACCGGCTGATGCGAACAAGGCGCCGAGCGATAGCGCTGCCGCGGCGACCAGCGCGCTCACATCATGCATGCATATATTCGTCATCAGTGACCGCCCCCGAACACCAGCGTCTTGAATGGCAGCAGCAAAGCCTGGATGCGCAGCAGCAAGGCATGCACGAACCCGATGCCGTCGATGACATGGAGTGCGATCTTGCGGCCGGTCGACGTCTTGGGATTGACGATCTCGTCGTGATTGCTGGTGTAGGCATTGACGATGCAGCTGCTGCCGGCCGTCACCCCGTCGAGACCGTCTTTGAAAAGCGGTTCAAGGAACACGAGAATGGTGCCGGGCTTTGCAAGGTTCTGCGCCTCGATGAGTTGCTCGCCGGACCGGAACTGACCCGCTGCGATGTAGTCCTGAACGGACGTCACCACCAGCGGGATGATCACCCATGGCTTCGAGATGCAGGTCGCCTCGGCGACCATCCCCTCCCGCATGATGCCGGACTCGATCTGGCCGAATCCGGCCTGCAACTTGGCCTGACCGGCCCCCTCGGGAATGAGGATACCGGCCGGCCGCATCAACTGATTGACCACGTCGCCGGCGCGAATGAGGAATTGTTCCACGCGTCCGTCGACGCCGGCGCGAACGAAGGTCTTGTCCAGGTCAACCTGAGCCTCGGCCTGCGCGGCTTGAGCGCTCGCCTTCTCCGCCGGCAAGAGCGTCGAGACTCGCAAGGCCGCCGACTGCAACGTGGCCGTCGCCGCGTCAATTCCCGCCTGCCGCTGATCGACTACAACCTGCAGCTTCTCGATATCGCGCTGCGGCACGATGCCGGGATTTCGGCGCTGCAGCTCGATCTTGACGTCCAATTCGTCCTTTGCCTGCTGATAGTTGGCCTTTGCTTCCCCAAGCTGCGCTTCAGCCTTGGCAACATCGGACTTCGCGGTCTCCAGTGAGGCATCGATTTCCGCGACCTTGCGCGTGGCGGTTTCGAGCGCGGCTTTCTGCTTCGAACTGTCCAGCGTGAACAGGACGTCGCCCTTCTTCACCGCCGCGCTGTAGCCGAAATTGACGTCGACCACGCGCCCCGAGCCCTCGGGCAGGATCGGGACGGTCCGGAACATCAGCGCCGCGTTCTGGGTTGCCGGATGGAAGAAGAAGACGCTCGTGATCAGCGCCACCGTCAGCATCAGGCAGCCGGTAATGCCCCATCTGAGCTCGTACCAGACGGAGAAGAGCGTGATCTCTTTGCCGAACCGCTTGCCCTGCGCGAAACGGCGGTAGAGATAGTCCGGAAGGATCGTCAAGAGTGAGCAGATGGCAAGCTCAAGCATGGCTGGGTACCTTGCTGCCGGATGCCGCCGGATGCAGTTCCTGGGGCCGTGTTTCCGTCGAAGGCGTATCAACGGCGGTCACCCGTTCGTCGTCGCTCGGCGACGCACCGTCAGCGATCCGCTCGACCGATCCTGCAATGCTGCGCAAGGGTGTCCCGAAATCCGGAAGCTCGATCATCGCGAGCACCAATGCTGCAATCCAGTAGAGATGCTCGTGCGTGAACAGCGCGATCAAGGCCAGCACTGCCACAATCTCGAACTGCAGCTTCTGCGTCTTGTGGGCCATGCGCTCGGGCAGGCTGTGCAGATACAGGTAAAACAGCCCGACGCTGAAAACTGCGCCGATCAAGAATAGCCCGGTCACCACCATCAGCCAGTCGGTCTCACCGGGCGCGACAATGAAGAAGGGCAGATGATGCGGGCCCATCGGGTGCAGCTGCTCGCTCAACGTTCCCTCCTGACCGGGACCGCTTGTCCCCTGAACTGCGCCGAGAGTGACGGCGCCGGCCCCGAATTGCTTGATTTGCATCAAGGGAATGCACTTCGCCCCGCCTAGCCTCGATCGCCGGAACAAACCACAATCAGGAGCCGCCGCCATGCCAGGCATTGACGATCTCATTCCCAGTGCAACGCAGATCCGGAAGGAAGCCGCGCTGAAGGAGGCCGAGAAGGCGGAGCAGTATGTCCGCCTCGCCGCCGCCGCCGAGGCCGAGAAGCAGGCCCTGATCGAGCGGCTGACCAAACCATCCGGGAAGTCGGAGGAGGAGAAGATCAAGCTCGCCTCGACCGTCATTCAGCGTGCGGTGCGAAACGGCCTCACGGAAGTTCAGGTCTACCGCTTTCCCAACACGCTGTGCACGGACAAGGGGCGCGCCATCAACCAGATGGAGCCCGGCTGGGAGAACACGCTGACCGGCATTCCGAAGGAGATCTTCCAGCTCTGGACGGACTATCTGAAGCCGCGCGGCTATCGCATCGCCTACCAGATCATCGATTTCCCGGGTGGCATGCCGGGAGACATCGGCGTGACCATCTCCTGGGGAGACGAGTAGCGATTTCCTGAGGCCGTCGGAGCAGAAGCTACGAAGAGGGACGCATGGCAAAGAACGAACCTGCGGAACGAATGAAGCGCAAGGATTATGAGAAGCAGCTCGAAAAGCTTCAGGTCGAGCTGTGCCAGCTGCAGGACTTCGTGAAGGCGACCAAGCTGCGGGTCATCGTCCTCTTCGAGGGCAGAGACGCCGCCGGAAAGGGCGGCACGATCAAGGCCATCACGGAGAAGGTCAGTCCGCGGGTGTTTCGCGTCGTCGCACTTCCGGCGCCGTCCGATCGGGAGAAGACGCAGCTCTTCTTCCAGCGCTATATGGAACAGTTTCCCGCCGGCGGTGAGATCGTGATCTTCGACCGGAGCTGGTACAATCGCGCGGGGGTCGAATATGTCATGGGCTTCTGCACGCCCAGGGAGCACGACCGGTTTCTGACCCTCTGCCCTCAAATGGAAAAATACGTGATCGACGGCGGAATTATCCTGGTCAAGATCTGGCTCG
Source organism: Bradyrhizobium sp. R2.2-H (assembly GCF_004346455.1). Classification (NCBI taxonomy): domain Bacteria; kingdom Pseudomonadati; phylum Pseudomonadota; class Alphaproteobacteria; order Hyphomicrobiales; family Nitrobacteraceae; genus Bradyrhizobium; species Bradyrhizobium sp. R2.2-H. Next base: position 392,422 of record NZ_SMBR01000001.1, on the reverse strand, counting down.
AGGTCGGAATGGACGAGCAGGAACGCCGCTTCAGGGCCAGGATCGATGATCCAGTACGACAATGGAAGCTGAGCCCGATGGATCTCGAATCCTATCGTCGCTGGTACGATTATTCGCGGGCCCGCGACCTCATGCTCAAGCGGACCAGTACGAAGCACGCGCCATGGTACATCATCCGCTCCGACGACAAGCGCCGGGCACGGTTGAACTGCATCGCGCATTTGCTGAAGGCAATCCCCTACAAGCGGATCAAGAAGGACAAGGTCAAGTTGCCGCCACGCTCCGACAAGGGACGTTACAATGACCAGGCGGGCTTGCGCGGAATGAACTTCGTCGCCGAGCGATATTGACCGCAGCGACGCTCAACGAACATCCCCCCGGCTGACGATCTTCCGAGCGAAGCGATCACGCCTCCCGACTGGACCGGCATCTCTGCCGGCCCGCATGCCAAGCGATACGAAGCCGGATCGGTCAGTATCTTGCCACCGACTGGGACATGGGGCCGAACCGGTAGTTGATGCGCAAGGTGACCATATCCACGTCCTGGCTGATCCGATTTATCGCCCCCGCAACGATCGGATTTACGACCGAGAACGAGTTGTTCGCGTCACCCATGAACAGGTGGTCGTATTCGATGCCTGCCGACCAATTCGGAGCAAAGCCATACTCGAAGCCGACGCCCACGACGCCACCCCATCGGGTCGAGCTCGCGGAGGCGACGCTAACTCCCGCCGCGTTGAATACGTCGAAGGTATTGCCGGTGACGGCCGCGCCTCCCTTGACGTACAGCAGGGCGGCGTTCCAGGCGTAGCCGATCTGGCCGGTCAACAAGCCGATGCCGTCGGTCCTGGTGCGGGTGGAGAAGGCCGGGTTGATCAAGCTGGCGCGTGAACTGCTGAGGTCGGCCCAATCGCCCTGGCCTTCAAGGCCGAACACGAATTGACCGGCCTGCCAGCGATAGCCGAGCTGCCCGCCGATGACACCTCCAGACCGGTCCCGGCAGCCGTCGGCAACCACACCTCCCGGCGTCACGAAATCCCAGCAATTATGGCTTTGACCCCAGCCGCCATTGGCGCCGATATAGAAGCCGGTCCAGTTGTAGACCGGAGCCATGACGGGGAGCGGTGCTGCCTTGACGGCCATATCTGCCGCAGACGCGGGCGCCACACCCAACAATGCCACTACCCCAGCCGTGACCAAAAAATACGTCTTCATCCAAGTCTCCCTCATCGCTGGTCCGTTCGGATTTAAACGACGGTTGATTTTTTCAATGCGCGCTTCCAATTCACGACAGTACGCACGTCATCCCGCTGACCATGTATCAAAATGGCCACACGCGGGAAAAAGCGGCAGATCGATCGTTTAGACGTCCGTGCGGATGATGTTGCCGGCCTGCTCGTCGTTCTTGAGCCCACGGTCAGGATGCAAGCCCGTCGCTCAGCCGAGGTTAAACGGAGCGCTCCTGCTGAATTCGGAGTTCTATCTGCCTGGCTCCGCATGAAGCGGGCTGCCATCGCGGACAAGCGGCTGTCGCTCCAGCCTATCCGGTGCCTTCGTTATCCGGATCGAGGATCTTTCGATCTTGCCCGTCTTCAATCCAATCCAAGATCTCGCCAGAGGGAATCAATCGTCTCGGGATCGATGGGTTGATTGTGCCAGCGTAGACGATCAGCCCCTCGTCGGATTTGGCTCGCGCGAAGTTCTTGGCTTGCGCCTCCGTTTCGAACGTCCTGGTTTCCCGCGGGCTTCGTCTTTTGGGCAAAGCACCGCGCTTGTGAACTTCGAAAGTGACGTACCAGGTGAAGACCATTGGCTGCCCCAGGCTGCACTGCCGCCGCGCCAAGCTGGCCGTAAGTCGAGTCCCCGGGTTGATCCGCATCAATGGTCAGCGCGGCTGACATGCTGCGAGATATTCAAACTGCCAATCGGATTCTGCGTCTCCTCATGTATCCATCGACCTGGAAATGCCCGAGGGCATGCATTGCAGCCGGCAAGTTCAAACGCGCAGTGCACAACGCGTACAATGCGTGACGGCAAACGATCAGATTTTTGTTCTACATCAATTCCAGCCGGCATAAGAGGAATAGCGTTAGAGTTGATCAACCTTTGAAAGGAGATCAATCATGTCACGTAAAATCATTACCTGCCTCGCCGCATCGGCGATCATGGGAATAAGCTGCATTGCGATGGTTTCAACTGACGCATTTGCACGCGGTGGACGCGCCGCCGCGGGCGTCGGACGCCCAGGGGTTGGCGTTGGCGCTCCCGGTGTTGGCGTCACCCGGGCACCGGTACGCCGCGGAGTGGCGGTCGGCGTCGGGGCGGCTGCGGTCGGAGCCGCCGCGACTGGAGCCTATGTACGCTGCGGATACGCACCATACCCGCCTTGCTACTAGACTACACCGACAGGCCCGTCTCCGATTGAGGGGACCGGCCTGCCGCCGATACCGCGGCACTCAGCGTGATTGAGACATCGGCATCACCCTCAATCGACACGCACCTAGCATTTTCTTCAGATCCGGGCGGGGATGAAGGAGCCAAGATGCCCTTGGCACGGTATTTTCTCTTTGTCGGCGCAGGCTTGTTTGCGCTGCTGCTCGTCTCCAGCGCATACTTTGCGAAATCGCAGGTCGCAGACAGCGCGGAGGACTCCTCGCCCGTCATCCGCATTCACTCCGATCGGAAATGGCCGGAGCGCATCGTTTTTGATACGAGCGCCCCGCTAGTCATTCCTCCACAAGTCTCGAGCAAGGCCGGCGTCGCTGCGCCGGCATTGGCCGCCGACATGCCTGCCACGGCGCGGGACGCAATGGCGCAGTTGCCTCCGCCGAACGCGACCCAGCTACCGCCTGCGCAGAAGGTGCGAGACGCAAAGCCGCAACGTAACCGCAAGATTGCGCACAGGCGTGCGATGCCGCCCACGTTTCAGGTCGCGCGGCAGTGGAGATTTTTCGAGGGATTCGGCAATGGCTTCTGATGAACCCGATCGAAGCTCATGAGACGCTATCGCTCGCTCCGGGCTTAAATCGTCAGAAGGACGGATCCATGAAACGCATCCCACCGCGCAGGAGGACGGGCCACGCATCGACGCGGCCCGTCGTCCCGATCATTTGAGGCGAATGGTGACACCGCCCACGGCAGCCGAGACCTCCGCGCCGATTTTCGGGCCGCTCAGCTGCAGGATGACGCCGTTCGCGTTCTGCAACTGAACGGCGCCGGCTCCCGCGGCAATCGCCCCACCCGCTCCGCCTACGGCATAGGAGCCTTCGATCGAGGCGGGGCCCCTCAGGTTGAGAGCGCGGCCGACCAGCTTGGTGGTCGACGCGCCGACCGTGAAGCCCACGCTCATGCCCGACACCGTGAAGGGATATCTCTTGCCCCGAAGCAGCAGAACCCCCTCGCCACCCCCGACGCCGACGATGAAGCCGCCCTTGGTGAAGACGACCGAAACCTGGCCGGTCTCGGCACGCGACGGCGTGCTGAATCCGACGAGGCCGGTGAGGGAGGCGATCAGGGCCGCGTAAATAAAAGGCTTTCTCATGTTTTCATTCCTCTTGGAGTTTTGACGCCGGACTATTGGGCGAGCAGCATCGCGAAGTAGCCGAACACCGTGAGCAGGATGCCCGACACGGCATAGCCGACGGGAAATCCGATCCAGGGCACGGAGCTCTGGATCTCGACCGCAGCTTCGCGACACGGGCCTGAATGCGACCTTGCACCGGCAACGCCGCCCATCAGCACGGCCGGGTTGATCTTGAAGACGTGGTATCCGATCGCCCACACGATGAAAGGCGGGATCGTGCAGGCAATGAAGCCGGCAACGAAGATCTTCAGGGCAACTGCACCGGTGAGCTGCGCCAGCAGCCCGGCGCCGGCGTTGACACCGACGATCGCGACGAAGACGACGAGGCCGAGATCCTCCAGCACGTTACGCGCCGCGTTCGGCGTGTTGCCGAAGAAACGCAACCGCGAGACCAGGGAGGAGACGATCACGCCCGACAGCAACAGGCCGCCCGCGTTGCCGAGGCCGATCTTGGCGCCGAAAGCCGGAAATTCGATCATGCCGATCAGGAAGCCGATGATCATGCCGACGGCGAGCGTCAGCAGATCGGTCGAAGTATTGGTCCGCGCGATGCGTCCCCACATCTCGCCGAGTTCATTGACGGCCGATTTGAGGCCGACAACCGAGACGATGTCCATCCGCTGCAGCTCGGTCTTGAGACCGGCCGGAATCGGCACGCCGCCGCGTTCGACCTTGGTAACCTGCAACTGGCCGGCCAATGCGGTGTCACGGAACGATTCGAACGTGCGTCCAACCATCTCCTTGTTGGTGACGAGGATGTCGGCCTGATCCATGGGAATGCCGAGCGTCTTGGCATCCGCGACCTCGGGCCCGATCAGGCCCATCTTGTCGGTGAGATGCGCGGTCGCGCCGCCAAGCGCGACGACGTCGGCCCTTTGCAGCACGAGGCCCGGATCTGCTCCCAGGGATTCGCCGCTGCGCACCACGTTGACGATGCGGTATTCGGGATTGGCCGCTCGGAACTTGGCGATGCTCATGCCGACCTGCGCCGGGTTTTCCAGCCGGTAGGCACGCAGACCGAACTGGCGATAGCCGGTGAGACCGCCGCCTTCGAGATCCTTGACGCCGAATTCCTCTTCGTACTTCTTCGCCGCCGCCTTGGCGTCCACACCCCACCAGCGCGGCAGGTATTTGCAGATCAGGATGATGCCGACGGTCCCCCAGATATAGGTGATGCCATAGGACAGCGCGATCATGCCCGAGGCATCCTCCGGCTTCATGCCCTCGGGCAGCTTGACGACCCCCGACGTGATGGCCTGTTCGGCCGAGCCGATCGCGGCCGACATGGTCTGCGATCCCGCCAGCATGCCTCCGGCGGCCCCGACGGGCAGCTCGAACAGCTTTGAGAAGATGACGACGAGCGCCAGACCAAGGACGCTGGACACCACCGCCAGAATGCAGAATTTGAGCCCATCGCCCTTCAGGCTGTTGACGAAGGACGGCCCAACGCGCAGGCCGACGCCGTACATGAACAGATAGTAGAAAAGGCTCTTGGCGAAGTTATTGAGTTCGAGCTTGACCCCATAGACGGACGCCCACACCGACAGGCCGGCGCCGACCACGATGGCACCGGCGACCATGCCGAGGCCATAGCCCTTGAAGCTGGCCCGCCCGATCCAAACGGCGAGCCCGACGACGAAGAACAGCAGCAGATACGGGTTCTGCTGCAAGAATGTGAAGAAGCTCTGCATGTCAGGTTTCCCTATGACGCGGCCTTGAGCTTCGGCGTCGCGGCGGGCCTGGGCCGGCCGATCTTCGCCAGCGCTTCGGTGCGCACGAGCTTCAAGCCCTCCTTGGCGTCGTAGCCATGGATCTCCTTCACATCGAGCTTGCACATGAAGTCGATGGTTTCCTGCGTGATGACCTGACCCGGCACCATGATCGGGAAGCCCGGTGGATACGGGATCACGAAATTGGCGGAGACGAGCTCTGGCCCGGCCTTCAGCCGCCGGTCGATCTCGGGATCGTCGAGGCGGATATGCTCGCACCCCGCCACGTCATAGGCGGCATAGAAGCCGGAGCGGATGTCGCCCTCGTTTGTCTTGGTGCCGGCATCGGCGCGGAAGCTCGGGTGGAAATGCGAGAAGTTCGGCAAGTCAGGCACGTCGGTCATCAAGCTCTTGACCCGTGCTTCGAAAGTCTTCTTCGCGTTGGCGCCGCCTTGCGCGAGCCCGCGATCGACCTCGCCCGCGATCTCGGCGAGGACGCGGATCAGATGCGCGACGTCGCTGCGGGTGTTGTTGATGTTGGACTGGACCAGCACCGAATTGCGCGAGGTCTTGTTGACCTGGATGTTGTACTCGCTGGCGAGGATGCCCTTGAACTGGGTGCCGTCGTAGCCCGCCGTGCCGCACACCAGCGTCATCCGGGTCGGATCGAGGCAGAACTCGTCCTCGTCGAGGCTCTTCAGCGTATTTGCCCAGTTGATACCCGGTGCGAGATAGTCGGTGAACCCGCTCTGGCGGTATTGCGCCGGCACCATGGCGTCGGCACCGAGAATGCGGAAATATTTCGAGAGCAGCGGGTTGTTGTTGACGGCGTGGCGGATGGCGAGCGCGATTTCTATCGCGTTGGCGACGAGGCCGTAGCCCTCCAGCTCCATCTGCCGCCGCGAGATGTCGAGGCTGGCGATGAGCTGCTGGTTCGGACTGGTGGAGGCATGGGTAAAGACGGCCTCCTTGAACTGCTGCTCGACCGTGTGGAATTCGACGTCCTTGACCGAGAGCATAGAGCCCTGCCGGATCGCCGACATCGATTTGTGGGTCGAGTTGGTCTGATACACGCGCAACCGGATCTGGCGTGGATCCGGAATCAACCGCGTCTTGAGCAGCACCTCGTCCGACGGGCTTTTGCCGAGTTCGGCCTGTTGTTTCTCATAGGCCGCGACCGACTTCGGATCACGCATCCACGCCTCGATCTCGCTGGCGGCACCCATGGCTGTGCGCCGGCGCAGGAAGGGCGAGAAGCGCGCGAAGCCGAACCAGGCTTCGTCCCACAGGAAGATCAGGTCGGGCTTGATGGCGAGGCATTCCTCCATGACCCGCCGGGTGTTGTAGATGTGGCCGTCGAAGGTGCAATTCGTGAGGTCCAGCATCTTGACCCGCTCGAGCCGGCCGTCGGCCCTGGCGCCAAGCAGCGCCTGCTTGATCGTCTTCAACGGCACGGCGCCGTACATCGAATATTCCGTCATCGGGAAGGCTTCGACATAGAGCGGCTGCGCGCCTGCGAGCACCATTCCGTAGTGGTGCGATTTGTGGCAGTTGCGGTCGACGATCGCGATGTCGCCGGGCGCGAGCAACGCCTGCACCGCCATCTTGTTCGAGGTCGAGGTCCCGTTGGTCACGAAGAAGACGCGGTCGGCGCCGAGCGCGCGGGCGGCCTTCTCCTGCGCTTTCTTGATGTTGCCGGTCGGCTCCAGCATGCTGTCGAGGCCGCCGGTGGTGGCGCTGCTCTCGGCCAGGAACAGGTTCGCGCCGTAGAACTCGCCCATGTCGCGTATCCAGTCCGACTTGAAGATGGATTTGCCGCGGGCGATCGGTAGCGCATGGAACGTCCCGATCGGCCGTTGTGCGTATTTCTTGAGGTTGTCGAAGAACGGCGTGTCGTAGCGATCCTGGATGCCTTCGAGAATCGACAGATGCAGCTCGAGCAGTTCCTCGACCGAATAGAAGATGCGGCGGATGACGCTGGCTTCGGGGTTGCCGGCCAGCTCCTCGACGTCGCGATTCGAGATCATGTACAGATCGAGCTCGGGCCTGACACGCTTGATGATCTGTGCAAGCCGCAGCGCGGAGGCATCGGATTCGTCGTTGAGGCCAGCCGACGCCGTGATCGAACGGAGCACCGGCGCATTGTGCCGCGAGCGCAGGCCAAACCCCTCGTTGATGATGACGGCCCCGATGTTGGGGTTGAGCATCGTCGCGCAGAAGGCGTCTTCGAGGTTGCCGACGATAACCGGCTCATAGACGAAGGCATCGACCGGGCGCCGCAGCTTGCGCCATTCGGCAGCGAGCGCAGGCCAGTGGCCGGGAGACAGCCCGGTAACGATCAGCGTCTCGAAATAGGGCCTGCGCGTCGTATGCGCTCCGAAGGTCGGTGGGACCAGCTCGGGCACATCGCCGTCGCCGTCGTCCTTCGCGTTCCAGTCGCCGGCATGCTGGCGGAAGGATCGCGTCGCCAACGCCTGGGTGATCCGTGTCGCGAGGGCAAGCGAGGTTGCCCCATCGCCAGCGGCCGCTGCTTCGCGTAGCGCCCCCATCAGTTGCAGGCCGGGATAACCGTGAAACTCCTCCGTGACCGAGAGATTGGCCAGCGCCGCATCGTATTTCGCGCGGTCGCCGCCGCGGGCCCACGCTTTTGCAGCATCCACCAGATCACGCCAATCATCAGCCCGTGCACCGGGCCCCGAAAAGAACTGATCAATGCGCTTCTGCGCGGGCTTGGCGTCCTTGGACATAGGTATCTCCCGATTTCCTATCGGCTCGCGAAGGTGATGATGGAGCGTGGACGGTGGGCAGCCCGCTCCATTGATCCAAGTCAACGGTTGCGAGATATCGGGGACGCCGGCGTCGCATGGATCGTCGCTTCGCGCTGCAACAGAGGCTATTTGACTTGAGAGTCACCGAGGACGCTGTCGAGCGATCGCAGCCACTGCGAGCTGTCGGTCTTCTCCGCGAGCCCCTCCGCCTGCAGCAGGTCGCGCAATTGCGCATGAGCGCCGACAATGCAGAAGGCGATGCGACGAGAGGCGAGCTCGTCATGGAGATCTCGCAGCATGCGCGCGCCAGCCAGATCGATGTAGGGCGATGCGGAGAGGTCGCAGGCCACCAGCCTGATGTCCGACGACTTCCGCAGCGCTTCGAGGACCACCGCCAGGATGGTTTCGGCATTGATGTAGAGGAGCGACGCCTCGGGACGGAACGCAATGACGCCAACGAGCGGCTCGACGCCGTCATGCCTGGCGTTGTCGGAATAGCGGCCGGTTCCCGGAAGCCTGCCGAGGAATGCAATGTTCGGCTGCGATGCGCGTGCCAGCAGGAGGAAGATCGATGCAATCGACGCAAGCAGGACACCCTGCAGGATGCCGAGCAGCAGCACGGCCACGAGTGCAATCGCCGCAGCATAGAAGTCGAGCCTGCTGACCTTCCACATCCGCAGCAGGGCCTGGACGTCCACCAGCCGATACACTGCGGTAAAGACTATGGCGGCCAAGACGGCCTTCGGCAGATTTGTCAGAAGTCCGGTGAAGAACAGCAGGCACAGCGCCAGCGCGATCGAGCAGATCAGCAGCGCCAGTGGCGTGCGCGCCCCCGCGCTGTCGTTCACAGCGGATTGCGACAACCCGCCGGCGACGGGATAGCCGTGACCGCAGGCCGCAGCGAGATTCGCGGCCCCTAACCCCAGGAATTCCTGCCGCACGTCCAGTGCGTAGCCATGTTTGGCAGCGAAGCTGCGCGCAGCGGAGACGCCCTCAATATAGGCCAGCAGCACGCAGCCTGCGGCGAGCGGAAAGAGATCGTCAAACTGCAGGAGACCAAACGTCGGCAGAGCCAGTGTCGGCAATCCCTCGGGGATCTTTCCAGTCACTGGTACGCCGGCGGCCGGAAGGGAGAGCAGCGTGGCAGCGAGGATCGACAGCGCGACGATCGTGATGCCGACAGGCTTTCCGGGCAAAAGCCGTTCGCCGAGCAGCAAGAGCGCGAGCGCCACCGCGCCGATCGTCACGATGAGAAGGTTGGTGTCGCCGATCTGCGCGACGAGTCGCAACGCGCGATCGAAGAAATTATGCCCACCGCCCGCGACGCCGAACAGACTCGGCAATTGGCTCATGATGATGGTGAGCCCGGCGCCGGCCTTGAAGCCAACCAGGATGCTGTCGCTGACCAGGCGCACGAGGACGCTGAGCTTGAACAGCCAGCAGACGAAGCACAGGACCGCGACCGCAAATGCGGCAAGGCTGGCGATCTGCGCGTATAGCACCGCGTCCCCGCCGGCGAGCACGCCGACCGTGGAGGCAATCATCAGCGAAATCGCCGAAGTCGGACCGATTGCGAGCTGCCGCGACGACCCGAGCAGCGCATAGCCGATACCGCCGAGCATGTAGCCATAGATGCCAACCTGCGGCGCGAGGCCGGCGAGCGTCGCATAGGCCAGCGATACGGGAATCGCGTACGCGGCCAGCGTTATTCCGGCCACTGCGTCCGATGCCAGCCATTCGCCACGATAGGCAACAAGCCAGCCGGAGACTGGGAAGAATCGCGACCATCCCACGGGTCGGTCGGACGGCGAGCTCATGCGGGCACCTCGCTCCGTTCGATTTCGCAGCGCAACAGAATGATCAGCAGAGCGGTCACGGGAATACCAAGCGTGAGATCGGGAATGCCTTTGGTCGCAAAGGCCCCGACGGCCGCGCCCACGCCGAACGCGACGCAGAGCCCGGCAAATATGCCGGAGCGTCGCAGTGGTCCGGGCGGACCGCCACCTGACAGGGCCATGAGAACGCCTTCAATGGCCTGGCGCATGTTGCCGGTGATCATCACCGAGCTGTAGGCCACGCCCTCGACCTTGGTGAAAGCGGCCGTCTGCATCGCAGCAACGAACGAGATTCCGAGCGTGCCGGCGAGATCCGGCAGGCGGTTGTGCAGGATGCCGATCGTCACCAGCAGCAGGATCTCGACGAGTGAGCTGATGGCGCTGATGCGCTGTCCGATGACGCCGCGAAGCCAGGACACCAGCAGAATGCCGACCCCAAATGCGAGAATTGGCGGCACGAAATGAAGCGCGTCGTCCCAATTCCCGGCCGAACCATGGACCCATAGCAGAACGAGGTTTGCCGTCTGGGCATTCGCCATCACGCCATGGATGATCCAGGTGTAGGCGTCGAGATAGCCGCCAACGAAAGCCAGCAGCAGCGCGATCGACACCGTCTCGTCGCGGCGCAGCGAAGGACTGGCGGTATTCGTCAGGCTCATGTTCGTGGCGCGGTTCGTCGCGGGTGCATTGGACCATCAAGAGTGGTCCCGCCCGCGAAAGGGTTGACTTGGATCAACCATCCCGGCCGCTTGCGAGCCCAGCTTGGCCCGCCACGAGGCGCCGGGATCCACGACGATGAACGCAGTCAGGGGAATCATTTCAACTGCGCCGGAGATCTTTCTGCTGCTGTCGATGGCGCTCGGGACCGTTCTCGGCCGGATCATCGTGGCCTGCACGTTCACTGGGTGAGGACACGCGCATGACGTCTCGCCTTCATCAAAGCATTCGACTGCTCCTGAAAACGTTGCTGCTCCTGGCCTGCATCGCGGCGCCAGCCCGCGCGGACGATCAAGCCGCTTCGCGCCGCATCCAGGAAGAGGTCTGGGCGCTGCCGCTGCCGCTGCCGACCTTCGCCTACGTGGTGCGCCCAATCGGTGACGGTCCGTTTCCGCTCGTCATCATGAACCATGGCGTGTCGCTCAATCCCACGGAGCGCAGCTTCTTTCCGCTGGTGGAATTCCGGGATGCTGCCAAATGGTTCGCCATGCGCGGCCATTTCGTCGTCGCACCGGTCGGAACCGGTTATGGCGCCTCCGCCATCGACATCCCGGAGCGCGCGCTGTACGGCCCGTTCTTCGCCAAGATCGGCAAGTGCAGCAACCCCAGCTTCCGCTCCGCCGGCATGGCGCTCGCACAGGCCGACCTGTGGATCATCGACCACATGGTCACCGACAAGCGTATCATGCCCAAGGACGTCATCGTCGTCGGGCAATCCGCGGGCGGCTGGGGGTCTATCGCCTTGTCCAGTCTCAACCCGCCTCAGGTCGGGGCGATCATCACCTTTGCGGCCGGCCGCGGCGGCCGTGTCGACGGCAAGCCGAACAACAACTGCGCGCCCGACAAGCTTGTCGAAGCAACCCGTGAATTCGGTCGCACCTCGCGTGTACCGATGCTCTGGATCTATATCGAGAACGATACGTTTTTCGGCCCCGCATTGTCGAAGCGCATGCACGATGCATTCACCGCCTCGGGCGGCAGCGCCGAATATCACCTGATGCCGCCGTTCGGCAACGAGGGCCACTTCTTCATAGGATCGCCGGACGCAATCCCGATCTGGTCGCCGCTCGTCGCGAAGTTTCTCGAGGCTCGAAAATAGCCGAATTTGCCATGTTTGGAGACACGGCCATGATCACCGCACGTTACTGCCTGTCGGCCTGGCTGATTGCAACCATCGTCACGACAGCGCCGGTTGTGGAGGCGGTCGCGCGCGAAAAGCCGCGCGCGGCCAAGCCTGCCGAAGTCGTACCCCGGGGTCAGCGCGAGGCAAAGGACATCACGTACGGAAGCTGGCGCAAGCTGTGCTTCAAGGCAGCTGGAGCTCCGACGCTGTGCCGGACCTCGATGACCGGCACCTTTCCAACCGGCCAAATAGCCGTCCGTGTGGACTTGATCGAGCGCGACGGGGACCGCAACGGGCGCCTGCAAGTGTTCGTGCCCGTCGGCATGTACTTGCAGCACCCTGTCAAGCTCACGGTCGATCAAGGCAATTCCTATCATGTCCCCTACACCTGGTGCCTCAGCAACGCCTGCATCGCGGCGGATGTCGCAGACCCAAGGATCATCAGAGACATGGAAGCGGGAAAGGCTCTGCTGTTGGAAGTGGTCGATTCCAATCTGCTGTCGCTGACGACTTCGCTGCCGCTGGCGCAGTTCGGCTCAGTCCACAGGGGCGCTCCGGCGCAGATGCTCGAGCAGGACATCGACGAATGAAACGGCGATCCCACGGAACATCGTCCCTGTACGTCAGGCATCGAGCTGCGCCAGTCTTGCGCGATCCAGAAGCACGAGCTGGCGCTGCGTCTGCCCGTCAAACCGCAGCATGTTGTCATCACGCAGGGTCGAGAGCGCGCGAGATACCGTCTCGAGTGTCAATCCAAGATAGTCGGCGATGTCGCGGCGGCTCATCGGCAAGCTCAACACGTCTGGATGTTCCTGTCGCCGATCCATTTCCAGAAGGAATGCGGCCACCTTCTCGACGGACGTCTTCCGGCCCAGGAGAAGCATGTGGTTCTCCGCGTGCTGAAGATTGCGCGTGACGAGGGCGAGCAGGCTTGCCTGGCCCGCCTCCTGGTGCTCGATTCTGTCGAGCAAATATCGCCGGCTCGTGATGCGAACCTTGGTCTGAATGACTGCATCTGCGGTGAAACGATGAACCGCACCGTTCTCCAGCCCGAACAGATCGCCCGGAAGATGGAACGAGTTGATCTGCCGGCGGCCATCGCAAAGCAGTTTGTAGGTCCGGATCGCACCAGACACGATCTGGTAGACGTACTCGGCCTCCTCGCTCTCTCCAAAGACTTCCGTTCCTCTCCGATAGGTGAATTCGCTGCAAAAGACCTGTTCGCCGACGAGGGCCGCAAATTGCCCGTCATTGGCAGGACGGATCACCGTCCTGGTCATGCTCAACATTGCAGAACTCCCTACAATTTGAATTGGCAGTGAATTTCGGGAATATTAGGCAATGGCACAAGAGCGCTTTTGATCTAGCTCAACTCCAAGCGGTAGCTACGTATTGGCCCGAGGCGGGTGAGGACGGGGACCAAGGAGTTCGAAAGGCCATGTGTTCCTCTGCGTCAACATGGGGGGAAATTTGCGCAATTGGGCCCTACGCCCTTCTTGCATAAGTCAGCGGTCGCGCCATGTCGGCCGGCACCAAGCCACCACAGGGTCTTGTCGATGGATTTGGGTCATTTCGCCCTGCGACGTGACGGCGCAGGCGGCGGCACATAGCGCTGCCAGATGGTCCCGTTGTCGAACTGGATCGTCATGCCGTCCGGCGTATAGACAGCGCTTATGTCGTAAGCATCGATCCAGATGCGGCTCGCTGGCGAGAACCAGTCCGGCCATGCGCGCGATGGCACGCCTGCCTCGGTGGTGAGATTGAGCTCGGGTCCGTTCTGCGTAACGTGGGCCGGCAAGTCACCGCGGCACATCTGGACGCATGTGTAAGTGCCGGTAAGGTCAACCGATTGGGCGAGCGCCGCGCCGGACGACAGCGCAGCAGCCATGCCAGTGACCATCAATAGCCGTTTCATACCTCATCTCCCTGCATACGATTGCTCCCGATGAGAAGCAGACTTCAATATCCGGCGCCATGGATGATGTGGTTGATCCGCGTCAACGGACCCCCCCAATACGGGATAAAGAGGCAATCGCTGCCCGCTAGCTTGCCGTCGACCAGGCGCGATGGATGGGATCGATCAACGCCTTTGCCGCGAACGGCTTGGTCAGATAGGCAATACATCCGGACTCGATTGCGGCCGTGCGACTCAAATGGTTGTCGTTGCCGGTGATATAGATGACCGGTGCCGCAACCCCATGCTCAGCAAGCCTGCGACGCAACTCGATTCCGGAGGCATCGCCCAGATTGATGTCGATGATGATGCATGCTGCCTCGTCGCAGCCGCCGTGGCCGAGCAGCGCATGTGCCGATTCGAACAGCAGCGCAGTGAAGCCGTGCGCGCGCAAAAGGCGCTTGATGCTCGTGCGCATCGACGCGTCGTCGTCGACGACAAGAACAGGCTTGCACGAGGACAAGTTCGGGGGTCCTTCCAGGTATTGGTTGGCGTCAGCTTGCCGGACGATTTGGATCCAGTCGGACAACAAGCCCGACTGCAGCCCGCGCATCCTGACTACAGCATGCCCTTGCCGAGCTTCGAAATAGTCCTTGTGTGCAGGTTGCTCGACAGAGACCCGCCGGAACCACAGGCGTCGTCAGCCGGGCCGTTTGGCTTCGGGATCCAGTACGCCCAGCCGCTCCGCCATCGACACAAGTTCCGCCAGAGACTGCACCTGCATTTTCTCCATCACCTGATGGCGATGCGCCTTTACGGTGCGTTCAGCGGTGCCGAGTTCGTGGGCAATTTGCTTGTTGATCTTGCCGCGCACGATCAATTCGAACACCTGGCGTTCGCGCGGCGTCAGTGACTTCAGCCGCATCTGGAGCAAACCGAGCTTTGTGCGCTGGATGTGGTCGGCCTGCTGGCGGATCAAGGCACGCGCGAGCGCATCGAGCAGCTGCTCCGACGAGACGGGCTTGGTGAGAAAATCTTCGGCGCCGGCCTTGATGGCGCGCACGGTCGTCGCCGTGTCGGCGTAGCCCGTCACGAACACGATCGGGAGCGTGGACCCGAGCCCGGCGAGGTGGCTCTGTAGCTGAGGACCGGAGAACCCGGGTATCTGCACGTCGAGCAAGATGCATCCGGGGCCATCACCGCCCGGCAGCCGCTCGAGCAGATCCTGGGCCGATGAATAGGTGGCGACCTCATAACCAGCGAGCTTCAGCCGGCGCTCGACGGCCGTGCGGAAAGAGGCGTCGTCGTCCACCACGTGAACCAAGCCGGGCATTTGACCTCCTGGAGGGTCCCGCAACCTTCAAATGCGCAACAAAAGCAACCAAAGAAAAAACGCGCCTGAGGCGATTCACGTCGAGCAAGGTATTCGGCCCTGCCCCTTGGTACAATGACCTGAGAGGCAATGGCTTATAACACGGCCTTCATCGTACACCAATCGCCCGGGAAACAGCGAGGCGCTCCCGGCAGCGAAATAATCTCAGCGACGAACCAGCTCAGCGTCCAGAGGAGGCGGTCCATGTTTGTGCGCATCGCAACAGAACGGTCCCCGCGCCCCAATTCCCTCCGTGACTTCGGAATGACCTGCAATTCGAGCACGATCGTCAGTCTAAGCGAATTCACCTACAAGAAGGGCACTGAAGTCTACGGGGAGAAAGAGCCGGCAGAGTACGTCTATCAGGTCAAACTTGGTGCAGTGCGAAGTTACAAGCTGCTGACCGACGGCCGGCGCCAGATCGGCGCGTTTCACCTCCCGGGCGACATTTTCGGCCTCGAGAATGGCGGAGCTCATCGTTTCACGGCGGAAGCCATCATCGACACCACCGTTCACCTGATCAGGCGCCAAAGTCTCGAATTGGTGGCGAAGAGCGACGTCATGGTCGCCAAGAACCTGTTTCGCATGACCACCGCCAATCTCCATCATGCCGAGGACCACATGCTGCTCCTGGGCCGCAAGACATCGCTTGAGCGGGTTGCAGCCTTCTTGCTCGAGATGGATAAGCGCCTGACCGCCGCGGGCGTTATCGCGCTGCCGATGTCGCGGCGCGACATTGCGGATTACCTCGGCCTGACGCTGGAGACGGTGTCGCGTGCTCTGTCGCGGCTGCACGAATTGGGCGTTCTCGGCTTCGTCGGCAATACCCAACGGCAGATCGTGCTGCAAGACCGGGCGAAGCTTGCCAGCCTCGACCTCCAGAGCTGAAGCCGCGAGTCGTTGGTCGCAACCTACGCCGTGATCATGCAGCCAATCGTACCCGGCGGTTGATTTCAATCAACGAAAGACGACGGCTTCACCGTCCAGGTAGCAAGGTCGGAATACTTCGAACGCGGAGTACGACATTTCAGGGAGGGATTCATGCGTTCACGCAACTCATTTTCGGCCTCGTTCACGTTGGCCTCCTTGGCCATCGGGACAACGGTGGCATTTTCGAGCTTGATGGCGACGACCCGGCCGGCCGGAGCCGTCGTTTACTGCCAGTACGTGGATTATCCGCCGAGTTGCGTCGCGAGAGCCGGGGTCGTTCTACGGCCGCGCCCGATCGCCCGCGAAGCAGTGCGACCTGGAACCCCGGCGAACCGAGGGGGGCCCGTCAATCGAGTTGGCCGTCGCTGAAACCGTCCAGTCGTCCTCGTTCGCTCGCATCAGGGGCTAGGAATAGATCAGTCGCGGGTCTCGATCGCCGCCAGGTGCTCGACGGTCTTGCGCAGCACCTCGAACAATACCGCGGTCGACCAGCCGAACAACAGGATGCCGTTCATCGCAGTCATTGGGCCCAGCAGGCGGCGCGCCTCGACCGGTGTGATGTCGCCATAGCCGAGCGTGGTGTAGTTGACGAAGGCAAAATAGACCAAGTCACTGCCGGCAGGCGCCACGCCGGCCATCAGGTAAGCCGCCGACCAGACGACGCTTTCCAAAGTATGCGCCACCATCAGAACGGCGGCGGTAGCGACCATCACTGCCATCAGGTGCAGTCTCGACCATACCGTATGTCGCAGCCCGGCCGAACGGGCGATCGCAATCGCGCCGACCGTGACCAGCGCGTGGATCATGATGTTGATCAGGCTGACAATGGTGCCAAGCAGGAATTGAAGCACCATTGTCCCTCCTCCCCGCGTGCCCGATCGCCAGGCTTGCCCGCCCGATGGCGTGAGCACACTTCAACCTCGCTTATCTGGCGTCCGGTCGAGGCGCAGCCGTTGAGCTCTCATGCGCTTGATCTCTTCGTGAATCGCCTCGGTCTTCTCGTCCTGCCGCTCAGTCCTTGACTTCGTCTGCTCTTCGCCGCGCAGCTTGTCGAGCGCCTTCTCGACGGAAAGCTTTTTGGTTTCAGCCATGCGCATCCTCCGTTGAACAATTGCTATTGCGCCAGTCCTCCGAACCAGGCGCCGAAATAGCCGGCATAAAGCGCCGGCAACTCCAGATTCATGGAATGACCCATCCGGGGTACCGTCACGAGCCGGCAGTCCGGCATCGCCGTCGCCATGCTCTCGAGATCCGCCCGCGGTATCCACCCGTCCTGCTCGCCCCAGAGCACGAGATGCGGATGCCGGATTTGCGGCATGCGGCGCTCCAGCTCCCGGTTTTCCTTTTCCCGAGTGAGGTTGACCGGCGTGCCGATCCAGACGCCCTCGGAGACGCCAAAAGTCTGCTCAATGATGCGATCGAACAGCGCCGGGATCTCGCCGAGGCCCTCGCGGAATCGCGGGATCGCGTTCGGCGCAAGGCTCTCTGGCACGAACAGCGAGGACGCCGCACTGGCCATCACCGTCCGCGTCAGTTGCTTGTTCGCCATCATTGCCCGGAAAAGGCCGATCTGATCGGCATTGAAGGACATTCCAAGCGGCGTGACCGGGTCGAGCGCAAACACCCGCCCAAACCGCTGCGGCTGCATCAGCAGCATCCGTGCGGCGATGATGCCGCCGGTCGAGTGGGTCGCGAGATGGCAAAACCCGACGCCCAGCGCATCCAGTGCCGCCAGCATGTCGTACGCATGCTGCTGCATCGAGTAGTTGGCATAGTCGGCCGCGGGTTTCGGCCGATCGCTGTCGCCGCAGCCGCGCCAGTCGATTCCGATCACGCGCAGTCCGCTCGGAAACATCGGCGCAGCGAGCTCGATCCAGTCCTTGCTGGCGAGATTGCCGTGGATGAAGACGACGGTGATGTCGCCTTGGCCCCACTCCTGCCAGCCCAACCGGACCTCACCCGCCTCAACCGTTGACATGGTCCAGCCTACTTGTTCAGGCCGGCCGTCGGTGCGGCGCCGGGTGGTGTCGGCGCCACCGGCAATGCCGAGACCACCGCACCTTTGATCATCCGATCCGTACCGAGCGGCGACGACGTATCGACCGTTCCCTTGATCACGAAGTCCACCACGTCGACCGGAAATTCCACCGGATTGTCCGTGTGGATGAAGTGACCGGTCTCCGGATAGATCTTGAGGATCGGCCGGTTGCCCGCACTCGTCATGCGCGACATGAACGGCGTGATGACGTCGCGTCCGAGATCCGTCAAGCCGTTGAACGCCGGCGTCGGGATGAACGGCTCCTTGTCGCCGAAGGAGAGGAAGATCGGCGCCTTGATCTGGGCCACCCGCTGGTAGAGATTCTTCGGGTCATCCTGCTGCAGCTCGGACCCTATCGAATAGATGTCGTAGATGAAGACGTTGGCCCATTGCTCGAGCTCTTTCGGGTTGCCCTTGATGAGCCCGACGCGCTGCTCGGTGTGGAAGCGGGCATATTCGCTATCGCTGTAGAAATATCCGCTCTTCGCCGCCGACACGGCGTTGGTCTCCGGATCACGTTTCTTGAAATAGAAGAAGTCGCGGACGCTCTGCTCCGGGCGTCCGACCTCCGCGGCAAGGATGCCGGTCGGCCCCCAGGTTTCCTTCCACTTGTCGAAATCATGATCGAACACCCGATCGAACAGGCGCGCCTTCTTGTCCTTGGCGATCGTGATGTCGCGCGGATACTCTTCAAGGCCCGAAGGAGCTTCGAGCGCAAGGCCCAGGACGGCGTCCGGCCACGTGAGCGCATAGCCCATGACGACCTGGCCGCCGAGCGAATGGCCGAGGTAATAGGCCTTCTTGACGCCGAGCTGATTGACCACGAGATCGTACACGGCCTCGCGCATGTCCTGCATCGTCCGCGCCGGGCTCTTGTCGAGATTGCCGGGACCGGACATGCCGTAGTGCGGCAGGTCCGGCACGATCACGCGCAGGCCGCTACGCAGGGCATATTGCATGACGTTACCGTAGTGCCCGCCGAACGCGCCTTTGCCATGAATGATGACGAGCACCTTTGGATCCTTCTCGGTGCCGGCGTACTCGTCCATGTAGCCGATCTGCCAGGACGTGCCCCGCTGGTCTTTCGTGGTCGCGTATTTGACCGGATAGGGGTAGGTCACCAAGTCCTTCCAGAACGACTTGCCCGGGTCGATGTTCGCGGCCACGCCGGGCACGCGGTAATTCTTGTCGACGTATTTCTGCGCGCGGTCGAGGCTCGCCACGTCCTCCATGAAGGCGACGAACTTCGGATCGTGCTTGCGGTGGTTGATGATCGAGAACACGCCATAATGGGCGACCGGGCTCTCCTCGGAGATCAGCTGGGCGCCTGGCACGCGATCGACGGCGCGCTCGGCAAGCTTGAAGTTCAGCCAGCCATCGTTGGTGATGTGCATCACCATCGTGCGCGCCTGAATGCGGCCCAGATAGGGGTTGACGTTGTGAATCTCACCCACCCTGTTGCGCCAGACGAGATCGACCGCGTCGTAGAGCTTGGCGCGAGTCATCACGCTGCTGGCGGCCTTCTCGTTCGGCGGATTCCAGTAGAACACTTCCGGTTGCACGGCCGCAAAGCTCTGCGTCGTGCGGAAAGCAAAGTCGTAGCCGGTCAGGCCGAGCACCGACCAGCCGAAGGCGATGCCGGGAATCGGGTGCTTCTCTTTCGGCAGCTTGTAGTAATCGCCTTTGGTCTGCTGCCACACCGGATCGGCCTCGATCGCGGCGGTCATGAGCTGGAAGGTCCAGTTGCCGACGGGGTCCTCGGAATCCGACTGGGTGGTGCCACCGATCGGCATCAAGCCGCCCATGAACTCCGGATGCATGACGCCCCAGACATAGGTCTGCGTGCCTCCCATCGAGACGCCGGTGACCAAGGCAGCGCGGGCGATCTTCAAGCCGTCCCGCAGCATGCGGTAGTTCGCCTGGACCATGTCGTAGTAGCTGTATTGCGGAAACTTGATGCCGAGACCATCGGACGGTTTGCTCGCGCCCCAGGTGCCGAGCGGATCGACCATGACGACATAGTAGCGATTGGTGTCGATCGGCCGGCCCGGCCCGATGATCGGCACGCCACCCGACAAGGCAGCACCCTTGACCCACTGCTCGTACATGTCCGTCGAGTCGCCGGAATAGTACGAGTTGATGATCACAGCATTGGTGATCTCCCCGGCAGCATTGCGCCGCGGCGTGCCGACGGCGATATAGGCCGAGTGCAGCTTGCCCGCCCCGAGCGACTCCAGCGTCACGCCGCCTTCGCCGCCATTCTCCCATTTCGACGGATCGGACAGATCGTACTTGCCGCCGAGGCGAAAGTTCGGGATCTCGACCGTCTTCTTCAGCTCATCATGCTGCATCTGCGACGAGCGGCGGCTGTAGGGCTGCGCGACCGCCAACGCGGTCCCCACCAACAGCAACAGCAGACTCACACAGCAATGCCGAATGAAATTCTTTCCGGCCATGGCGGCTTCCTCCTGGCAATTTTGTCAAGAGGCTAGGTACGCGATCGTGGCCGACCCTTGATCTAACTCAATGGATCGCTGTCTTCGCGGACGAGCATCGTGGTTGCCATCCATCTGGTCCGGACCGCGCAATGCCCTTTCTCAGTCACGGCTCGTATCGCATCCGTTATGAGCTTGACGGGCCAGCGAACGCTCCCGCCTATGTGCTGGTCAACGGGCTTACACAATATGCTGAGCTCTGGGCCGCGTATCGTGAAGCCCTGGTTGCGCGCCAATTCCGCGTCGCGACGTTCGACCTGCTCGGCCAGGGGGAGTCCGACAAACCCGCTCTCTTCATCAGCCAGGATGATCAGGTGGCGGCGCTTCATCTCCTGGTCGACGAGCTCGGCGACGGACCCATTTTTCTCGCCGGTATCAGCTTCGGCGGCCTGATCGCGCTGCGCTACGCGATCGAGCACGGCGAGCGGCTGGCCGGGCTGGCGCCGATGAGCTGCTTCGCGGAGCTTCCGCCGCAACTGTTCCTGCTTGGCAACGCACTCCGCACCGCGCTGATCCTGGGCGGCACCAGCTACCTCCAGGATCTGTTGCTGCCGATGAACGTCTCCGATCAATGGCTGGGACCGGTATTGGACAAGCTCGACAGCGTGAAACGGCAGGGCTGGCTGGTCAACGACGTCTACGCGCTGCAAAACCTGATGGAGTCCTTTCTCGACTTCCGGCCGCTGACGTCACAACTGTCGTCGATCACCCTGCCGACCATGATCCTGAACGGCGAGTTCGACTTCCTGACGCCCCGCGCAGTCCATGAGACCCTGCGCGCCGAGATTCCGAACAGCGCTCTCGTGATCATCCAGCGCGCCTATCACGCCTTCACGCTGGAGAAGCCGGCGCTGACCGCGGATTTGCTCGCCCGCTTCGCCGAAGACGTGCTGGCCGGCCGCTGGCAGGGCAACAAGGCTGTCTGGATCGCGCCGGAAGAGGCCGGCGGCGAGCTCATTGCGTTTCCTGCCGGCTACGATCATCTGCGTGCCATCCCCGTGCAGGGACCGGCCACATGAGCGAATTCTTTGGACCGCTCGACCCGCAAGGCCGTGTGCCGCCGCACCAGCAGACTCGCGTCGCCGCGTTCTTGACCTCCGCCCATGGCGCGTTGGCGCGGCAGTTCGCGTTCGCGCTGCCCGCAAAGCTCGCGTCCGCCTGGCAGACCGAATTGAACGCTCAGGTCTACCATGAGGCGGAGATCGTCTCCCTGCTGCTTCGGGCGACGTCCTGGGTCCCGGACCTTGCGCTGGGATACCTGTCGATGTCCTGGGAGACGGCATGGTTTCCGCAACCAGCCGAGGGCATTCCGGACCAGCCGCTGGCACGGGCTGTCGGCCTGGCAACACTGGCGCATGCCGTTCATGCCGGCATAAGGCCGGCAGCTTTGCTCCCGAGGGAGGCCAATGCCGACGATCCCTTCGTCATGGCCCTGCGGCGCATCGAACTGGAGAGCGGCCGGCTGCTGCAGGCGCAAATCCTATTCCTGAAAGGACCGGAACTACTGCCTCATCGCGACGCTGTCAGCGCTGCGCTCGAACATCGCCACGTCGAGATTCGCAAACTATGGACCAGCGCGCTCGAAGGCGTCGGCATCGTGGTCCACAAATCATGAGAAGCCTTGACGCAGATCAAGGGACCAGGATGAACGCAAAGCGAGCATCCCACCGTCGCTTCCTTGATCTCTGTCGACTGGAGCTGGGACCATGAGGGCCGTTTCCATCGAAGAAGCCGTCGCGATGATCCCGGCAGGCGCAAGCATCATGGTCGGGGGCTTCATGGGGGTCGGCACGCCGTGGCGTCTGCTCGACGAGCTCGTCCGGCAGCAAAAGGCAGGGCTTTCCATCATCAGCAATGACGCTGCGTTGCCCGGCAAGGGTGTCGGGAAGCTGTTCGATGCGGATCTGGTCTCGCGTCTCACCGCGACCCATATCGGCCTCAATCCGAAGGCGCAGCAACAGATGCTGGCAAAGCAAATCGCAGTCGATTTGATTCCGCAAGGCACCTTCGTCGAGCGTATTCGCGCAGGCGGGTGCGGTCTCGGCGGCGTCCTCACGCCGACCGGCGTTGGCACGTTGGTCGCGGAGGGCAAGCGCCAGATCGAGGTCGAGGGAAAGCCGTTCCTGCTCGAGACCGCATTGCGGGCGCAGTTCGCGCTCGTGCACGCTTTTCTCGCCGATTACCTCGGCAACCTCTCCTATGCGCTGACCGCGCGCAACTTCAATCCGGTCATGGCGATGGCGGCGGACACCGTAATCGTGACGGCGGAACACATCGTGCCCGTTGGCGTCATCGCGCCCGACCACGTCGTGACGCCGGCGCCGCTGGTCGACTATCTCATTACCAACCCGAACGGGTGAAGCCATGGACGCACAGGAGATCATCGCCCGACGCGTCGCCAGGGAGCTTAGAAACGGCGACCTCGTCAATCTCGGCATCGGCATTCCGACGCTCGTCGCCAATTACGTCCCGGCGGGGCTGAGCGTGTTCTTTCAGTCGGAGAATGGATTGATCGGCACCGGCCCGATTCCGGAGCAAGGGTTGGAGCACCCTCTCCTGACCGACGCCGGCGGCCGCCCGATCAGCGCGCTGCCGGGGGCCAGCACCTTCGACAGCGCGATGTCGTTCGGACTGATCCGCGGCGGACACGTCGATGTCACCGTGCTCGGCGGGCTCCAGGTCGATGCCCACGGACTTCTCGCCAACTGGATGATCCCCGGCAAGATGGTTCCGGGCATGGGCGGCGCGATGGACCTCGTCAGCGGCGCCAAGCGGGTCATCGTCGCCATGCAGCATGCTGCGAAGGGCAAGTCCAAGATCGTCGCCAAATGCACGCTGCCGTTGACGTCGGTCCGGCCGGTGCAGCTGGTCGTGACCGACATGGCGGTGATCGGCTTTCCTGACGGCAAGGCCACATTGCTGGAGATTGCTCCCGGCATCAGCGTGGGCGAGGTCATGGCGGTGACGGACGCCGAGCTGGCCGTGTCCGACGACATCCCGCAAATGAAGATCTGAGCAGGCCACCATCATGCGCATATTCAGCAACTTCGACGAGATCAAATCCGCGGTCGGTACCGAGATCGGTGTCAGCGACTGGATCGCGGTGACGCAGGATCGCATCAACCAGTTTGCCCAGGCGACTTGCGACGAGCAGTGGATCCACGTCGATCAGGAGCGCGCCAGGAGGGAAGCGCCAGGCGGCACCACCATCGCGCACGGCCTGCTGTCCCTGTCGCTTGCGCCTCTTTTCATTCGTTCGGTGATGGGCCTGAAGGGCCTGCGCAACACCCTGAACTACGGCGCCGATCGAATTCGATATCTTGCCCCCGTCCCCGCCGGATCGAGGCTGCGCGGGCGGATCACGGTCGCCGAAGCCGAGGACGTGCCGCCGGACGGCCTGCGCGTCAACTATCACCTCGTCATCGAGATCGAGGGCGGCAAGAAGCCGGCCTGCGTCGCCGAGCTGATCGCGCTGCATTATCGCTAGGTGTGCTGCCAACGGCTAGCCGCGGCGGCATGGACGACGCCGTCAATAGGCTCCTGGATGTCGCGGGTATCTCCCACGGGGGAAAGCCTGAGCGAAGTACGGGTTTATCACGCATGTGGCGGCGCGACCGAATGCCGAAGCCTGACACTGCGGCAGCGATGTGTAGCTGCAATCGATCCATTCGCCTCCGCCAAAGGACCCTTCATAGACCTTCATGCATATCGCATAGCGAGGATCGTAGGTTTGCGCCTGCGCCGGCACGAAATGGATCGCGAGCAGAAACAGGCTCAACCCAAGCGCACGCACCAGAACCTCCTCCGTCAGTCAGTCGATGATGTGATAGCCGCCGTCGATATAGAGAACGCCGCCGGTGATCAGCTTGGCTCCGTCGAGCGCCAGGAAAGCCGTGGCATTGCCGACGTCCTCGATGCTGACGAGGCTGCGGGTCGGCGCGGTGGACTGCGCCTTGTCCATGAGATCATCGAATTCGGGGATGCCCGATGCCGCGCGCGTGGCGAGCGGGCCTGGTGAGATCGCGTGAACACGGATGCCCTTCGGACCGAGTTCGGCCGCAATGTAGCGGACCGCCGCTTCAAGCGCGGCCTTGGCCACCCCCATCACGTTGTAGTTCTTCACGACCATCTGGCTGCCGTAATAGGTCATGGTGAACATCGTGCCCCCGTTCTTCATCAGCGGCTCGGCGAGATGCGCCATCCGCATGAAAGACCAGCAGGAGACATCCATCGTCTTCAGGAAGCCGTCGCGGCCGACATCCACCACGCGGCCGTGCAGCGCCTCCTTCGGCGAAAACGCGATCGAATGCAGCAGGAAATCGAGTTGTCCCCATTCGCCTGCAATCCGCTCAAACACCTGTTCAGTCTGGCCTTCCACCATGACGTCCAGCGGCATGAAGATCGGTGCTTCCAGCGCCTGCGCCAGCGGTTCGACATGCTTCTTGGCACGGTCATTGAGGTAGGTGACGGCGAGCTCCGCCCCGAGGGCACGAAACGCCCTCGCGCAGCCCCAGGCGATGGATTGGTCGTTGGCGATGCCGACGATGAGGCCCTTCTTACCCTTCAAGGCAACCTTGGTATCCGGGAACACGGGGATCATGACGCCCTCTCTTGTCTGGAGTTGCTCGATGGCTGCTTCATCAGCAGCGACAGCGTGTGTTGCGCGATCATCAGTTCCTCGTCGGTCGGCACGACATAGACGGGGATACGACTCTCGGCACGCGATATCAGCCGCGAATTGCGAGAATTGCCAGCGTGGTCGAGGCTGACACCGAGCCATCCGAGTTGCTCGACCACACGGGCGCGAATCGTCGCGGAATTCTCGCCAATGCCGGCCGTGAAGACGAAGGCGTCCAGACCCTGCAATGCGGCCGCGAGCATGCCGGCATTGAGGCAGATCCGATACACGAAATAGTCGATCGCCAGCCTGGCCTTGGCGTCGTCGCTGGCCTCGAGCTCCCGCATGTCGTTGCTGACGCCCGAGAGTCCCTTCAGTCCGCAATCGCGATAGAGAAAGTCCTGAACGTTCGACGCCGACATGCCCTTCTCGGAGATGAGATAGAGCACGACACCGGGGTCGAGCTGGCCGGGCCGCGTGCCCATCGGCAACCCGTCCAGCGCCGTGAAGCCCATGGTGCTTTCGACGCTTCGTCCCTCGTTGAGCGCGCACATCGAGGCGCCGCTACCCAGATGAGCCACGATGACCCGCCGGTTCGCGATGTCGGGCGCAATCCGCGGCAGGGCCTTCGCGACATATTCGTAAGACAGCCCGTGGAAACCATAGCGGCGCACCCCCTCGGCATGGAGGTGATGCGGGATCGCGTAGTGATCGGCGACCGCGCTATGCGTTCGATGAAAGGCGGTATCGAAGCAGGCCACCTGCGGCAAGCTCGGAAAGCCGGCAAGGATCGACCGGATCGGCGCCAGATTGTGCGGCTGGTGCAATGGTGCGAGATTGACGAAGCGCTCCAGGCGGGCGACAACGCCGTGATCGATCGACACGGGCCGGTCGAAGTCCGGGCCGCCATGCACGACGCGGTGTCCGACCGCGATCGGGTGGATGCGAAGCTCGTCCCGCAACCAGCTCCCGGCGATCTCCATCGCCGCCGGAACGTCTGCGACTGCCTCGATCGGATACGCTCGCTCGGCCAGCGTCTCACCGTTCGCGCCACTCGCCCGCAACCGTGGTCGGCTGGCAATGCCGTCGATCTGGCCCTTGATCTGCCGGCGAAGGATACCCTCTCCCTCGACAGAAAAGATCTGGAACTTGACGCTCGAGGAGCCTGCGTTGACGACGAGGATCGTATCCATCGCGGTCACGCAGCGACTGTCGGCGCATGTTGGCGCCGGGCGTTGGCATAGAGCGATGCCACCGCGCAGGACGCCATGCGCGCACGGGGCGTGTCCGCTCGAGACGTCAGCACGACCGGCACCCGGGCACCGAGCACGATGCCGGCGCCGTCGGCCTTGGCGAAGTAGGCGAGATTCTTCGCCAGCATGTTGCCGGCTTCGAGATCGGGAACGACGAGGATCTGGGCTCGCCCGGCAACTTCGGACTTGATGCCCTTGATCCGTGCCGCCTCGGGATCGATGGCGTTGTCGAAGGCCAGTGGTCCGTCGAGCACGCCGCCACTGATCTGGCCGCGGTCGGCCATCTTGCACAGGGCGGCCGCCTCGATCGTCGATGGGATCTTTGAGGTCACGGTTTCCACGGCCGACAGGATCGCCACGCGCGGCGATTTTCCAAAACCGGCCTGGTTGTACAGATCAATGGCGTTCTGGATGATGTCCCGCTTGGCATCGAGATCGGGAAAGATGTTGATGGCGGCGTCGGTGACGAGCAGCGTGTCGGCATAGGCCGGAACATCCATCACGAAGACGTGGCTGATACGGCGATCGGTGCGCAGGCCGCCCGTTTTCGCCGTGATGGCGCGCATGAGTTCGTCGGTATGCAGGCTGCCCTTCATCAGCATCTCGCCCCTGGCAGCATGGATCAGCTCGACGCTCCTGGACGCGGCTTCCTCGCTATGCGCGGCATCGACGATCTCGAAGCCGGAGATATCGAGATCGTGCCTGCCCGCCGTCTCCCTGATCTTTCTCTCGGGTCCGACCAGGATCGGTCGGATGATCCCGGCTTGCGCGCTATCGACGGCCCCGCGCAACGAGGTTTCATCGCAAGGATGCACCACCAGGGTCGGCACCGGAGGCACGGCTTTCGCTGCCGCAATCAAGCGATCGTACTTGCTGGGAGACTGCGCTGGCCTCGTATCGGCTGACATGATCTCGTTCCCGCCTCTTCCATGAACGCCTAAGATGCTTTCGCCTTTGGGTCGAAAGGGGTAATGTTCGACGTCCCCTCTCCCGCCTCGACACCGAACAGCGCGGCGATACGCTGCAGGCGGCTTGCACGTTCGCCGGTGATTTCGCCGCTCGCGGAAAGGACCTCGCGGATCATTGCGATTGCCGCGAGTCGTTGCGCGACATCTTCTGGGAGCATCTTCGGGATCGCTGCCAAGGCGCCTTGCTGATCGAGCAACAGCATGAAGAACTGCTCGCGCACCAGCATCTTGAACTCGGGCAGCGTCAAACGTGAACCGCCGGCATCGCGGCGAATCCGACGCAGCGCCTCGATGCTCCGCTCGTCGACCATTCCGCGGGCCGAGCCGATATAGAGCAGGCCACGAATGGCGGCTTCACGAAGACCGCCCTCGCCCACCCTGGACTTCAGCTCCGCGATACGCTTCTCGAGCATTGTCCGGTGCTCCGCCGACATCTCGCGCTTGCGCGAAGACTCCCAGTTCGGATCGATCCCGACCGCCGCCTGAAGTGCAGGCGAGCCATAGACATTGAGGAAGATCGTCTCGCTCAGGGCTTCCTGGGCGTCGCGCCAGCTATCCAGCGCATGAACGATCTGCTTGGACATCTGCTCCTGGAAGGCCAGGAACGGATTGTCCTTTGCCACAGGCTTGCGTTTCTCCTCGATCTCCTCGGCGGCCGTCTTCACGGCGCCCATCCAGGGATTCCGGCTGCTGAGGACCTCGTACTGCAATCGCAGCGGATGCAGGTTGCGCATGGTCTCCGCCATCTGTGGCGTGACCATCTTCTTGATCCAGGGCTGCACGAACTTCCGGTACGCCGCGAGATTCATCTCGGAGACGCGTTTTGCGGCTGCGAAGCGCCGCTCGTCCTCGGGCGAATTGCCGCCCATGGCGCGGATGTCGTCGAGCGTTCGCGCCTCGCAACGCATCACCCACTGCCCGACGACGAGATCGGAGCTCGCGGTCTCCTCACCCTTGGCTTCGAACGTCGCTTCATAAAGTCCAGGCGGCAGGATGTCGATCAGGTCGATATTGCTGGAGAATTCCGCATGCTCTTTCTTCGCGACGCCGCCGGAGACGAAGATGCCGAGGTGCCCGATGCTTTCGTGAACGGTGTAGACGATGGTCTGCCCATATGCCCTGATCTCGTTGACGTCTGCATAGCAATCGAGAATCCAGTCCAGTGCCTGTTGCGGCGGCGTGACGTTGTCGCCCTTGGAGCAGAACACCACGATCGGCGACCTGATATTGCGCAGATCGACCTTCTGCCCGTCCGACATCTCGATCTTGCCGACCGCGAGATTGTTGCCGATGAAGAGCTCATCGACGATGAACTGGATCTCCTCGGCGTTCAGGTTGACGTGCCCGCCCCACCAGCGCTCGAAATCCAGGTACCGATCGGCCTCGGTATCGACCTTGGAATAGACGTTGTATTGCTTGGTCCAAAGCGTGTTGGATGGATTCTGGTTCTCGAAGTTCTGCACCAGCCAGGCGCCATCGAACTTTCCGGCGCCGAGATCGCTGGTCAATGCAGTCAGCCAGCTCCCTCCCAACAGGCCGCCGGAATAACGCATCGGATATTTGCCGTGCACGCCGGCCCAGTAAGCGAGCGGCGCGCCGGCGATGATCAATGGCCCGAACAATTCAGGCCGCAGCGACGCCAGGATCATGACGGCCCAGCCGGCCTGGCAATTGCCGATCACGCAGGGTTTGCCGTCGGCTTTCGGATGCAGGCTGATGACTTTCTCGACGAACAGCGCCTCGGCGCGCGCGATGCGCTCGATGGTCTGCCCCGGCATCGGCTCCGGCAGAAAGCCGATGAAGTAGCAGGGATGCCCCGCTTTCATCGCAACGCCGATCTCGCTGTCCGCCTTGAAGCCGCCGATTCCCGGACCGTGTCCCGCGCGCGGATCGACCACGATGAACGGCCGCCGTTCGAGATCGATCTCGACCCCCTTGGGTGGAATGATGCGCACCAGCGCATAGTTGACGGGCTCGTCGAGCTTGCGCCCGTCGATGATCAGTTCAGCGGCATATTGTAGGACATGCGGTGCCGTCTGCGCGACGTGCTCGCGATACTGGTCGCCGCGCTGGCGCATGATGTCCAGAAACAACACGCTCCGCTGCCCTGCATCGACCATGTATTCGACGGCCGCGGCGACCATCCCGGACAGGGGACCACGCGGCAGGTTCAAGTTTTCCATCGTCATGTCCCGATCTCGCTGTCGTAGGCGTTCAGAAGGCGCTTCCGGAAGCCGCCACCGTTGATCTAAGTCAACGTTCGACGACCGCCGGCACTGGGGCGGCGTCCGTCCTGATCCAGGCGACCGCAAGCTCCCAGGCGACCGACAGGATGATGGGGCCGATGAAGAGACCGATGATTCCATGCCCCAGCGTTCCGCCGATCACGCCGATCAGGATGACGAGTGTCGGCGTGGTCAAGCCGCGCCCCATCACCAGCGGCTTCAAGATGTTGTCGAGGATGCTGACGATTCCGAGGAAGCAGGTCAGCAGCAATGCGGTAGTGACGTCCTTGTCGGTCCAGATCCAGACGATCACGGGAATCATGACGAGGGCTGCGCCGATCTGCACGATCGAGAGCAGCAGGACCAGAACCGCCAGGAGGCCGGCGATCGGGATGCCCGCGAGCTTGAAACCGATACCGGCCAGCAGCGCCTGGACCACCGCGATACCGATCACGCCCTGGGATACCGCTCGAATGGTCGCTCCCGCCAAATCCAGGAAATGCTCGCTCTGCTCGGGCACGATCCGCGCGAGAAAGCCTCGGCCCGCGGCCACGAGCTGCGGGCCATAGGGAAGGATGACGCCGGCGACGACGACCGAGAGCAGGAACTTGACTGCTCCCACGCCAGCATCACCCACGAGACCGAGCAGCGTGCCGGCGAACGGCTTCAGATAAGGTGCGACCTGATACAGGGCCGGGCGAAGATTCGTCGAGGCCTGCTCCCACAGCTCGTAAAGCTGCGCTCCGATCAGCGGCCAGGTCTTGAGGGTCTGCGGCGGCAATGGAATTGTCAGTTCGCCCGCGGCCAGCTCCGCGGCGAAGTCTTTGATGCCATCCGCCGCACCCATGCCGAGCCAGGCCGCAGGGCCGATGAAGATGGCGAGATTGATTGCGGTGAAGATGGCCGCCGCCAGCTTTGGGCGACCGCCCAAAGCGTCGGCGAGAAGGACGAAGGCCGGATGGAGCGCGACGGCAAGCACGAGGGCCCAGACCAGAATGGTCACGAACGGGCGGACCAGGTAGAATGTCCAGAAGATCAACAGAGCAAGCAATCCAAGCCGCATCAACAGCTGGATCGCGTCTTCGCCGGTGAGACGTTGAAGGAGTGTTCTCATGGCCGCCCCTCTCCGCCGTCTCGTCGGAGACAGAAGCTTGGCGAATAGACGACGGCGTTGAACTGAACGAGCACAAAGGCGATCGAGAAGACGATGCCGGTCAACGCCATCATGCCGGAAGCGACGGCCGAGAGGTACGTCTGGGCAGACGATGTCGAGAGATCAAGACCAGACGCCATGAACCCGGCTTTCAGCCGCGGCACCAACAAGCCTGCCACGATACTTGCAGCGGCATAGAAGGATGGTATCAGCCAGAGCTGCATTCCGCGTCGTCTCCACGGCTCAGCGCAGGAGGGCTTGTCGCCCCTGTTGGCCACGCCCAGCATCGGCGCGGAGACCTCCGGTTCGTTGATCTCGATCAATGGTCGGGATGCAGTCGGCAGATCGATGGAATGGGAGATCACGCAGGCGGTGCGCCGTTGAACAAACAACCTCGCGATTCAATTGGTGCCGCGGGATGCCGAAGGAATGACTACGCCGAGGATGACGTCGATCCCGGCCTGGCGAAGAGACCGGGCGCAGACGCCCGCCTATTCGGCTCACCGGAGAGAGCAACGAGACCGTTTCGTTCCGCTCGGTGCGCCGAGGCAACGCGTCGCCGGAATTCGCGCAGCACGTCCTCGGCAAAGCCGTACGTGAGTTGATAGGATCCAGATCCGGAATTTTGCGAAGGCGCATCCGATGTCGGCGTCGAACTCCTCGCGATCGGTGTCGGCCTCGTCCGGGCGTCAACGCCACAAAGCATGGTCTTGCGATGAGTCACCTACTGAACCCGTTCGCCGCAGTCTCATTTCGGTTCGGCGGGTGCCAGAAACACAGCAGGTAGGGCGATCACCGGCGGAAGGACGAAACACCAGCTCCCGAGCGTCGCATAGAGGCATGCGCCGGCGGCGCAACCCACCGCGAACGCCACCACACTCGCTGCCATCTTGCCGAGGCGCGGCTTCGCTACCGAGAGCACGGCGATCGGTGCGCCACGCATCACGTCGGCCACATCAATCATGATTTGAGTCGTGGTACCAGTCATCAACGTGCTTGGCGGCTCCGTCCCCATGTGGATGCGGTGCGCAGCATTCTGAATTGCCATCGCCGCAACCAGGACCATGCCGGTGCAGATCGCCTGAAGGCTGTCACCTCTAGGGAACGGGCCGTAATGTACCGCAAGTGCCCCTCCCAGTGCCAGCAGGAGCACCTTCAACGCCAGCATGGAGCGGAAGATCGGCAGCCCGATCGAGGGAAGCAAGAAGCTGAACATTCGGGTGCCAACCACGACGAGGCAGAAAACAGGGAGCGCGAGCAGCTTGGCGAGGCCGCCAGACGTCCCCTGCACCATCGCGGCGCCGAAGGTGACAAAATTGCCAGTCACATGCGCCGTGAACAGTCCCTGAAGCGCCAGGAATCCGGCGGTGTCTACGAGCCCCGCGTTGAGGCTCATCAGAAGTGGAAGCGCGAGAATCTGTCGAGGCATGTTACCAACCATATTGGAGCTGGACACCGAGATAATTGCTGGTGTGTCCACCAGCGCGGATGATCGTGTCGCCCACGTCGAAGTGCACCGCTTCGACGGCGCCGGTGAGGTGGTCGTTGAACGCGTAGTCGAGGCGAAGCTGGCCGTAGGACCCGATCCAGTTGCTACCCGTGCCCGCGGTTCCCGCGATCGGCACATTGGGCTGGACATAGATCGCGTCCGCCGTGGTCTCCCGCCACTGCAAGCCGAACGCGGCCGTGACCTTCAAACGATCGATCGGGCTGACGGTGATCGACGACTTGAGATGAAGGATGTTGGCGTAACTCGCATAGCCCGCCAGCGTGAAGTAGTAGCCGTTCGGAAACAACGGATTGAACGTCCCGACGATACCGTCCCCAGCATGGTGATCGCCCGAGCCGGCGTCGAACTGGAGGCCGAGTCGCGGCTGCCAGATCGTGCCGGCCATCGTATAGCCGGTTCGCGCGCCGACAGCCCACGCGCGGATATCCGTCGTGCCGACTTGACCCACCTGTCCCATCGCTTCCAGGTCCCAGTCGAACCCGCTCTTCTTGCCCGCGAACCTCACGTCGAAGACATGACGGTGCTCTTCTCCGGAAGCATCGAGGTATTTAGCGTTGCTGCGCTCGTACAGCGAGTAGTAGCCCGACAGTTCGTCATCCCCGAAGACCTTGCGTTCGACCCGTAGCGTGCTGAAGCGGAAGCTGTCGTTCGAGGTATCGTCGAAGGGGCGAACATCGAAATACTGCACGGGGCGGCTCACGAATCCGATGAAGCGCCAGTCGCCAGTCTCCCAATCCGCCCACAGGGCGTCGAAGGATTGGCGCACGTTCGGTCCATCTCGCGACGACACGAAGCGTTGCAGGTCGAATGCGAAGTCCTGGCGGCCGGCGCGGACTTTCAGAGTGCTACTGCCGAACGTATTGACGTACTCGACGAAGGCCAGGCGGAGGTCGAGGCGATCCTGATCCACCGGAGAAATGCTCTTCTTGTCGAAGGCGCGGTCGTCCTCCAGCTGAACGAAGGCGCGCCAGTTTTCGTTGAAGTGGACGTCGGCATGGATCTGCAGACGCTGCAGCAGGTAGCTGTCGCCCGGCGTCTTGCCTGTCCCGAAGCCTGCAGCATCGTTCGTCTCGAAGCGCTCGCGCAGGGTGGCGCCGAGCGAGATGTAGCTCTTCGGATCCGTTGCCCACAGCGGAACGTACTTGAAACCATCGAACGGTTCGGTACGCAGTCTCGGATCGGCGAGGACCGACCAGTCCTCGGTCCATCGATTCGCCTGGATCGCGGGCCGCTTTGGAGATGCAACGTTCACGTCGGCCGCGCGAGCACAGTCGGCCCCGACACCGAAGCTTCCAAGCGCAAGCACGATCCAGAAGCTGCATACAACGGCTCGAGGCGACCAGACCAACTTCACCTCATTTGCCGCCGGCTTGCATCGCGCTCTTCTGCGCCGAAGAGTGGATTTCGGCGACATAGCCGCCCGGGAACATCACGATAGCCGCGAAGCGACCCTCCGATGTGTAGGGTTCGACGAGCACGGTTGCTCCGGACTCCTTGGCCTTTCCGATGGTGGCAGCCAAATCGGCGACTTCGTAGCCCGTCGTCTCCCGCCCGTATGGATAGGGCAGATGACCATCGGTGACCAGAACGGCCATCTTGCCAAACGCGGACTCGATCCGGATCCGGCGGAAGGTCGCATCCGGTCGCCCGATCTCGACGCCCGGCGCCTTGGTTTCGTCGGAAACCACCTTGCCATGCGAGAAGGCAAGGAAGCTGCGCGTGAAGGCCGCAGCCCGATCCACCGAAACGTAGACCCGGTTTTCAGGGATGTGCTCGAAGGCGGCGTAATCGGGCTTGGTGGTGTGCCAGTAGATCTGCAGGTTGACGCCGCCCGGCCATTGGATCACGGCGTCGCGTCCGATCGGGTCGGGGAAGGTGGATACGATCACATCGGCACCGGCGGCACGAGCCTGCCTGATCGCCAAGTCGATGTCGGTGACCAGATAGCCATTGCGTTCCGCACCGAACGGATAGGGGATCGGAGTCTTGAAGCCGAACAGGGACACGGTGCCAACCGGCGTCTGCAGCAGTTGCGATGTCGTGCTGCTCGGCGTCGGCGTCACCGTGGCGACGACCTGCTTGGTGCTCTTGCCGCCGAAGGTCGCAAGGAAGCTGCTGACGAACTTGTCGACGTACTCGGGCGCGACATAAACGTGGGTGGTGTCGTATTGCGGGGCGACGGCAACCAGCGTGTCTTTCTTCGCCGGCTCCTTGGCAACGGAAGGTCCAACCGCAGCGACCGCGACAACGGCGCCCCAAAGCAAGATGGATCTGGTCAATTTCATCGGGAAGCTCCGTGGACGATTGTCGATGGCCCAACGACGGCCGTGCGGCAAGAGGTTTGCTCGGACATGATCGCGACGACGACCAGTCCGGCGATCAGTCCGAGATGTTCGAAGAAGCTGTTGGTGGCGATGAACCGTTCGTGACCGTTCATGGTCCAGAAGGCGTTTGCCGTCAGCATCGCCACGAAGGTCAGAACGCTGAGCCCGCCCGCTCCCAGCCAGACCAGCCTGTTGACCACCACGAGCAGGGAGCCGCCAAGTTCGATTGCGATCGCGGCCGAGGCCCATAACCATCCGGGATTGAGCCCGAAATGCTCCTGTTCGGCCACCGCGCCCGGGAAGTCGAACAGTTTCGCGAAGCCGCCGAGGATGTAGGCGGAGACGAGGGCAAGACGGGCCGCATGCCCCAGAGGCGGCCAGCGCAGGATCCAGGCGATCCAGCTCGGGGACGTGCCGGACGCCATGTCAAACCGCCCAGCACGCGCATCCGAGAGCGCCCCAGAAGCTCCGGAGGTCCGAGACCGGCAAGCGGCTCGCAAAGGCCGACGCATGATCGTGCCCGTGCACGCCACAGGAATTCGAGCAGCCGCACGCCTGCATGGCGCGCATCGCCAGACTGCCTTGCTTCCCGTTCGCCCTGTCGTCCGCCCAGGCGGCGTAGCCACCGAAGCGGCGAACGGGCGACCAGTCCGGCATTGCCGGCGGCGGCGTGACCGCCTCCAGTTTCGAGAAGTCACCGGCTCCGTACACGATCCGGCCGCCGACCATGGTCAGCAGCGCCGTCGTGTCGGCGATTTCGGCTTCGCCGCAGGAGAAGTAGTCGCGATCGGGAACGACGAGGTCCGCGAGCTGGCCGACCTGAATACGCCCCTTGTTGCCCTCCTCGTTCGAGAACCAGGTGACGTTCTCCGTCCACATCCGCAGCGCGGTCTCGCGGTCCAGGCAGTTCCGTTGCGGCGTGATCCGCAATCCGCCGACGGTTCGCCCGGTCACGAGCCAGGACAGCGAGACCCAGGGATTGTAGGACGCCACCCGGGTCGCATCGGTGCCGGCCGACACCTTGACGCCCTTGTCGATGATCTTCCGGACCGGAGGTGTCGCCTCGGCGGCACCGGCACCGTATCGTTCGACGAAATATTCGCCCTGATAGGCCATCCGGTGCTGCACGGCGATGCCGCCACCGAGCGCGGCGATACGGTCGATCGACTGGTCCGAGATCGTCTCGGCGTGATCGAAGAACCAGTGCAGGCCCTCGAGCGACATGTCCTGGTTGACCCGCTCGAACACGTCGAGCGCCCGCGCGATCGTCTCGTCGTAGGTCGCATGCAACCGCCACGGCCACTTGTTCTGCACGAGGACCCGAACCACCTCTTCGAGCTCGCCCTCCATCTCCGGCGGCATGTCCGGTCGCGCAACCCGGAAATCCTCGAAATCCGCGGCCGAGAACACCAGCATCTCGCCGGCGCCATTGTGACGGAAATAGTCGTCGCCTTGCTTGTACTTCGATGTCCTCGTCCAGTTCAGGAAATCTTCCTTCTCGCCCTTGGGCTTCTGAGTGAAGAGGTTGTAGGCAAGGCGGATCGTCAGCAGGCCCTCATCGCTCAGCTTCTGGATGACGGCGTAGTCCTCCGGATAGTTCTGGAAACCGCCGCCGGCATCGATCGCCCCGGTCACGCCGAGCCGGTTGAGCTCACGCATGAAATGCCGGGTCGAATTGACCTGGTAGTCGAACGGCAGTTTGGGTCCCTTGGCGAGGGTCGCGTAGAGGATGTTCGCGTTTGGCTTGGCCAACAATAAGCCGGTCGGATTTCCGTTCGCGTCGCGGACGATCTCGCCGCCGGGCGGCTCCGGAGTGTCCTTGGCATAGCCGACGGCGCGTAGCGCAGCGCCGTTGAGGATCGCCCGATCGTAAAGATGCAGCAGGAACACCGGCGTATCCGGCGCGACCGCGTTGAGCTCGTCGATCGTGGGGAGGCGCTTTTCCACGAACTGGTGCTCGGTGAACCCGCCGACAACCCTCACCCATTGCGGCGGCGGCGTGATCGCCACCTGCCGCTTCAGCATGTCCATCGCATCGGCGAGAGATCGAACCCCGTCCCAGCGCAGCTCCATGTTGAAGTTCAGCCCG
Source organism: Bradyrhizobium sp. R2.2-H (assembly GCF_004346455.1). NCBI lineage: Bacteria > Pseudomonadati > Pseudomonadota > Alphaproteobacteria > Hyphomicrobiales > Nitrobacteraceae > Bradyrhizobium > Bradyrhizobium sp. R2.2-H. The sequence goes on along the minus strand of NZ_SMBR01000001.1, from coordinate 355,818 downwards.
CCGCGGATGATGTGGAGATGGTTATCGATCAATCCGGGCAGCACGCGATGCCCCTTGAGATCGACGATCCTGGTCGAGGGGCCCGCTAGCTTCATGACGTCGTGATCGTATCCGACGGCGACGAACCGGCCGTCGGCGATGGCCACGGCAGAAGCCGTGGGGTTCGAGCGATCGAGCGTCGTGAACAAGCCGCGATGCAGGATGATGTCGGGTGCCGGGCTCATGAATGCTTCTCCGTGCCTTCGAGCGAAGGCTTGCTGTTCGCTTGATCGCTATCGCGCCCCGGCAACATTCCGAAGAGGTGCGGCGCGCACTTGGCCTGGTGCCACGCGGCCGCGAGGCCCTCGCCCGAGAGCAACTGGCGAGCGACCGGGACGATCTGCTCGCCAGCGAGGATGCCGAGAAGCCCGACCAGCGCCACCAGTGGCGGAGCCGGCGAACGCACGTTGAGCAGGCTGTAGACGACGCCGACCAGAAGGCCGGCGCCCAACGACAGGAGATAGATTTTCATGGCATCATTTTCGGCCGGGCCTGCCGACCTCAGGCCGCCTTCGTGCCACCCTCGGAGGCGTGTTCGCCGAGCGCCCACTTCGAGAAGCGGATCTGGATGCCGTAGGGCGAGTGCGCGCGCTGGATGTCCATCATGCCCTCATAGGTTTCGCTGCGGGCCCAATCCTGTTGGAGCTCATAGGCGTACTGCGAGGAAGTGATCGGCACGGCGCCGGCCTGGATCGCGCGCTCCATGGCCCGGTTGTGCGCTTCGAGCGAGAGATCGCCGCAGGCGTCGGCGGCGATGTAGATCTCGTAGCCTTCCCGCAGCATGTCCAGCGTCGGGAACAGCACGCATGCTTCGGTCCAAAGTCCCGCCAGCACGAACTTCTTACGGCCGATCGCAGCGACCGCGTTGCGGAAATTGGCGTCGAGCCACGAGTTCATCGAAGTCCGGTCGATGATGTCGTGGTCTGGAAACAGCGAGGTCACTTCGGGGATGAACGGGCCGGAAAAGGACGCTTCCGCGACCGTCGAAAGAACAGTCGGAATCTTGAAGAGCTTGGCGGCCTTGGCGAGGATCTGTACGTTGTTGAGCGTAACCAGGCGGTCGTGCGACTGGACGCCCTGAAACATCGCGGGCTGATAGTCGATGAGCGCGATCGCGCTGTTTTCAGGGGTGAGCATTTCGAGCTTGGACATCAGGATGGCTCCTTGCGATCGGCAGTTGCGATCGAACGACCGGGAATGGTTGCGAACGAGCACATGGTGGGCAACTATCGCTTCCGCGGCTTGGACAATTCTGTCGTGGCTTGGATTCCAGCACGATGATCAATGCCGGTGCGGCGAATTGGCGGGCGCCTCGACCGAAATCGCAAGCCAGTCCAAATGGCGCATAAGCCATCCAAGCAATCTCCCGGACCGATCGTTTAGCGATCGCAAGACGTGCTCATGTTCGCAACATGACGGCGCTGCCGATCGCGGCCGCAAGGGCCATGCGAAACAGCTGCCGATCTTCCAACGCGAAAGAACCCGGAGAGTGCAATGCCGACGATTACCACCAAGGATGGAGTCGAGATCTTCTACAAGGATTGGGGCTCCGGCCAGCCCATCGTTTTCAGCCATGGCTGGCCGCTGTCATCCGACGATTGGGACGCGCAGATGCTGTTTTTCGCAGGCAAGGGTTTCCGCGTGATCGCTCACGACCGCCGCGGGCACGGCCGCTCGGCCCAGGTCGCCGACGGTCACGACATGGACCACTATGCCGACGACCTCGCCGCGCTGACGGCCCATCTCGACCTGAAGAACGCCGTCCACGTCGGACACTCCACCGGCGGCGGCGAGGTCGTCCACTACCTTGCACGTCACGGCGAGAGCCGGGCCGCAAAAGCCGCTTTGATCGCAGCCGTTCCGCCGATCATGGTCAAGACGGCCGCAAATCCCGGCGGATTGCCGAAGGACGTTTTCGACGGGCTGCAGCAGCAGGTCGCGACCAATCGTGCGCAATTCTACCGCGATCTTCCCGCAGGGCCGTTCTACGGCTTCAATCGGCCGGGTGTGAAGACGATCGAAGGTGTCGTCCAAAACTGGTGGCGGCAGGGCATGATGGGCAGCGCCAAGGCGCACTACGATGGCATCGTCGCCTTCTCCCAGACCGACTTCACCGAAGACCTCAGGAAAGTCGGGATTCCCACGCTGGTCATGCACGGCGACGACGACCAGATCGTTCCCTACGCCAACTCCGGGGCATTGAGCGCCAAGCTGCTCAAGAACGGCACGCTCAAGACCTACAAGGGATTCCCGCACGGGATGCCGACGACCCAGGCGGAAACGATCAACGCCGATCTGCTTGCGTTCATCAAGGGCTGATACCGGGGCTTGCCACGGGCGATCGACACGATCGCCCGTGGCATTCGTCAATTGCCGAGAGTCCCAAGTGGTCTCCCGGCAGCAGGCGCGGCCTCACGGCCTCGTCGCATTGACGGCATCGACGATGACGGCCGCAACAGCCTCGGGCATCGACAGCAAGGACATGTGACTTGCCTTGAGTTCGGTCGTGTTCGCCTTCATCCTCGCCGCGAGACTACGCTGCAGTTCGACGCTGACAGCCCGATCCTCGGTCGAAACGATATACCAACTCGGCCGTGCCTCCCAAGCGGCTTCCGTGATCTTGTCACCGAAGGTGGACTTGGAAAGCGGCGTCTGGAGAATCGACAGGAGGCGCGCGTCTTTCTCCGCCAGGTCCTGAGCCACGTCGCTGATCCAGCCCTCCTCGCTCAGCTTGAGGAAGCCGTCACCGCTGTCGATGATCTTGGACAGCGCTGGCGGAGCCGCGTGCCCGCCGACCTCGTCACCGACCGATTCGCCCGCCCCGGGCGCGAACGCGGCGACATAGACGAGGGCCTTCACCTTCGGATCGCGTCCGGCTTCGGTAATCACGGCACCACCCCAGCTATGGCCCGCGAGAACCACCGGGCCGTCGATGGCGGCCAACGTTCGCCTGGTTGCGGCGACATCTTCGGCGAGCGACGTTGTCGGATTCTGCACCGATAGGACGGGAATACCCCTCTCCAGAAGATACGGAATCACAAGGCGCCAGCTCGAGCCGTCCGCCCACGCACCGTGGACCAAAACGACCGTGGGACCAAACGACGGGGCCTTATCCATGATATTGAACTCCTTTGATAACCGACGGAATGATGCCTGTCGGATCTAGGAGACGATCGAGCCCGCTTCTTGTGGGCTTGGAAGCCGGATTGGACCTTTTTGCGCTATCTCGCCTCGTCAAGGCGACAAGAAATCTGTGCTTGGTCGCCGCCGATCAGCTGGCGGTCCGGTCTCTTCGCCAGGCTCCTGGACTGGCGCCGACGCTGCGGGAGAAGACCCTCGTGAAGTAGCTCTGATCGGCGAAGCCGCAGATCAATGCGATGTCGGCGAGCGGGAGCTTGGTCGTCAGCATCATCCGCTTGGCTTCCTCGATGCGAAGCTGCGAGAGATATTGATGCGGAGCGACACCGGTGCTGCGCCGGAACGACCGCGCGAAATGGCTGGGCGTCAATTTGCACTCGGCCGCGACGTCGGCGATCGTCAGGTTGCTCGACAGACGAACGCGCATGATCTCCTTGGCGCGACGCTCCTGCCAGGGCGCCAGACCGCCCTCCGCCGTCCCATTCCGGCGACGCATGCCGCCATAGGTCTGCGCGAAATGGGCCAACAGGCTCAACCCGAGATGATCGACGAAGAGTTGGTCTGTGGAGGGATCCTGCTCGATCGCGGTCAGCAGAATACTCGACAGCGTGGACAGGAAGGGGTCGCGGGCATCGCGCTTCCACGCAAGCGTCGATACGGGCTTGGCGCCATTCTCGTAGGCGAACTCGTCCAGCGCCTGGTAAGGCACGTAGTATTGGATCGCGTCGACAGGCCCGCGGAACTCGCACTGCGGATTGTCCATCAGATCGATGACACTGACGGTCCCTGCTCCGAAAGACCCGGAATATCGTGGACGCCCAGTCAGCCAGCAGGCGTGTCGATCCAAGTCGCCCAATTGGTGGAGAATGCTGTAGGCCGGCTCCGACGGGATCGGGGCGGTTCGGCCTCGCAGGAAGCTTGGGCAGGTCAGATGGGTTGCCGCCAAAGCGAGCTTTTCATGTCGTTTCACCTGAAGGAGACAATCACCCTCCATTCCCAGGTGCTGGCTCAGGCGTTTTCCGAAGAATCCATCATTGGCGTGGTCGAATTGACCGGTCACGTGCATCGATCCGCTGTTGGAAATGCTCACAAATTAAGCGAAAAGCCGAGACCTCGGTGCATTTCGCGCGGCGGAACGATATATCCAGCACAGCATGTCAAAGACAAGACTCGGATCGCTGTGCCCGTCCGTCGATGCATGTCAGACGTGCGAACCAAAAAAATCAGTCCAATGGCGCGAGAAGCATCTGGAGCTCCGGTCGACGCTCTTCCAGAAAAGCAGGAAGCTTGAGGACCTTGCCGAGGCTCTCGCGGGGTTCGTCGACGCAGAAGCCGGGGCCATCTGTCGCAATCTCGAACAGAACGCCGCACGGCGCTCTGAAGCCGACTGCGCTTAGATAGGTTCGCTCGATCGGATCGCTGACTGCAATGCCATACGTGGACCGGAGCTTCTCCACCATCGCGGAGCGGTCCTCCTCGTCGGCCGCCCGGAAAGCCACGTGCCGGATCGTGCCGCCGCCCAGTCGTCCGCGTGACGATTTTCCTATGGTCCTCAACGTCAGCGACCCGCCGGCGCCATCGTGGGCCGCAAACCGCACCGCCCCGTTGGCCCGGGAGAGCAGGGAGAAGCCGAGCACATCCTGAAGAATCTCGGTCGTCATATCTTCGTCCCTGACGTTCAACGTGACCCCGTGGAGTCCGGCCAACGGCTGGGGATCGGCGGCTTCGACCGCCGGCCCCCCGGTCTCCACGAGCGCGATGGCTGCACCGTCCGGGTCGGTTATGCAGACCATGCGCTCGCCGAACGGCGTCGCTTCCAGCCGGTGGGGAATGTTCAAGGACTCGAACTTCTCAGCCCAGCTCTCGAGCGAATCGGGAGCGATCCGAAAGGCGGTCTGCACGACTTCGCCGACGCCGATCATGCCCGGGGTTACGCAGTTCCAGGCGAGCGTGCTCATGACGGCGCCCGGATTGCCGAGGTCGTCGCCGTAATACAAGTGATAGCTGCCCGGATCATCGTAGCAGACCGTCTTCTTGACCCGCTTCAATCCCAGGATATTGCCGTAGAAATTGGAAGAGCGGCGAACCTCACGAATGATTGCCGTAACGTGGTGAAGTCCTCGCGCATTTAGATGGTTGCTTGCCAATGAGGGGCCCTCGCCCGTTTCTGCCCGTCCTGTTTTGATGCCGCACGCTTAAGTGCTGATCGCGGGTTGTTCCGAAGACAGAAGCGCGAAGAAGGCCCCAAATCTTGGACTTTTTCCCGATCTCGAGAGTGCTGCAAGCCGTTCTCCGCTGCAACTGCCAAACGGCCGCCCCGGAGCGACGCAATCGTACAAGCCGCCGCCAAAATCTCCAATCGCCCCAGGACGAGTTGGGTGAACTTGACCCCCGAAATTGGCCCGCGAGATCAGATCATGACCGAAATTCGCCGCACGACATGTCGGGCGAGCGGCATCAGACAGTTCTACCTCGAGGCCGGAACCGGCCCACCTATCGTCCTGCTGCACGGCTTTCCGGAAACCAGCTTTGCCTGGCGTTTCCAGATCCCGGCTTTGGCCTCCCGCTATCGCGTCATCGCTCCGGATCTTCGCGGCTACGGCGAGACCGACAAGCCCGCGAGCGGCTATGACAAGCGGACGATGGCCAATGACATCGTCGAACTGCTCAAGGAACTCGACATCGAACGGGTTGCTCTCATCGGTCATGATCGAGGTGCGCGCGTCGCCACCCGGCTGGTCAAAGACCATCCCGAGCGCGTCGATCGCCTGGTCGTCATGGACAACGTGCCAACCCGCATTGTGGCGCGTGAAATGAACGCGAAGATCGCGCGCCAGTACTGGTTCTTCATGTTCCACCAGATTCCCGACCTTCCTGAGGCGCTGATCGCAGGCCGCGAAGACATCTGGCTGCGCCACTTCTTTTCCGACTGGTGTCACGATCCGTCCACCATCAACGGCGATGCGTTCGAGACCTACGTACAAGCTTACAAGGCGCCCGGCGCCGTTCGTGGCGCGATGGCCGACTACCGCGCGAGCGCGGAGGACATCGCCCAGGACCTGGTCGATGCCGAAAGGAAGATCATGTGCCCAGTGCTATCGCTGTGGGGCGAGGATTTCGGCGCAGTCGGCCGCCTGTTCGACATGAAGGCGGTCTGGAGCGAGATGGCGGAAGATCTGACCGTCGCTCCGATCCGGAGTTGCGGACATCTTCCCCAGGAGGAGCAACCCGACATCGTCAACAGGCTGCTCCTCGACTTCCTCGAGGGCTGGGCGGCCTGACACCCCGGCCAAAAGTCCAATCTGCCTTGAGGCCGGACAAGAAAGGACCGCAGCATTGTTGGAAACGGGCTGCCATTCGTGCCGCCAGAGACTGAGCGAGGACAAGATGCGGGGCATCAAATTCACGACGCTGTTGCCGGTCATTGTCCTGTGCTGCAACGGCACGGCGCAGGCCGCTGCCCCGCAGGTGAGGACGCAAGCTCCCGGGTTCTATCGAATGATGCTGGGTCGCTTCGAGATAACCGCGCTGCTCGACGGCACGCATCCATTTCCGGTCCACGACGTGATGACACGAAACGAGACGCAGATCGGCGGGGAGCGGAAGGCAGTGAAACTTGCGGCGGGCCATCCTGGCAAGGCCGATGCGCTCCTTGCGGATTCGGATCTCGGGGTACCGCTAGAAGGATCGATCAACGCCTTCCTCGTCAACACGAGCGACAAGCTCGTCCTGATCGACAGCGGCGCCGGTAGCCTGTACGGCACCTGCTGCGGACATCTGTTGGAAAACCTCCAAGCGGCGGGCTACAAGCCGGAGCAGGTCGACGAGATCTATCTGACGCATCTTCACGCGGATCATGTCGGCGGCATCGCTCCGCATGGCAAGCCTGTCTTTCCCAACGCAATCGTGCGGGTCAGCCAGAAAGATCTCCGCTACTGGCTCGATCCCAGGAGCGAGGACGCAGCCCCCACATTCCTGAAGCCCATGTTCGACGGGGACCGGGCTTCGCTGAAGCCTTACATCGACGCGGGGCATGTGAAGCCTTTCGACGATGGACAGGAGTTGTCGCTTGGGATTCGTGCCGTGCCAACTCCTGGTCACACCCCCGGACATACTTCATACGAAGTCGTCAGCGACGGCCAGACGCTCTTGGTTTGAGGCGACCTCGTCCACGTCGCACCAATCCAGTTTCCGGACCCCGCAATCACCGTGACCTATGACAGCGATCCAATGTCGGCGGAGGCACGGCGAACGGAAATGTTCTCCCGAACCGCTCGGCAGGGAACATGGATCGCCGCGGCTCATATCTCTTTCCCGGGGATAGGACACGTCCGATCGGCCGATGGCCAGTTCGAATGGTTGCCTGCCAACTACACGACGGTCCTGAGCCCTTCGCATGAATCAAGCGTGCGCCCGAACAACTGAGCCAGCCAGGCCGGCTGTCGCGGCCAGAATCGGATCGGCCAAGTGAGCACGATGTCTTCTGACCAAACACGTGAAGCGGCGGACGTTTCCACCGGCTCGTCGCCATGGATAGCCTTTCGTCACACGACGTTCACGGTGGTCTGGATTGCGACGGTGGTCGCGAATGTCGGGACCTGGATGTACAACGCCGCGTCCGGATGGTTGATGACCAATTTGGACGCCGATCCCCTCACCGTTTCGCTGGTACAGGTGGCAAGCAGCCTTCCGATGTTTCTCTTCGCGCTGCCGGCCGGCGCGCTTGCGGATACGGTCGACAAGCGCCGCTTCCTGATCGGCTGCGAGGTGGCTCTCACGATCGTCGCAGCTGCCAGCGCGATCGTCGTCGGTCTGAACGTCGTTACGCCACCTGTCCTCCTGCTGTTCACTTTCTTGCTTGGCGCCGGCGCCGCGTTCACCGCGCCCGCTTGGCAGTCGGTGGTGCCACAGCTTGTTCCCAAAGCGGATCTGGCCGCAGCGGTCGCCAGCAATGGGGTCGGCGTCAACATCAGCCGCGCCATCGGGCCGGCTCTCGGCGGCGTAGTCATCGGTGGTTTGGGCATCGCGGCGCCGTTCTGGTTCAACGCATTGAGCAATGTCGCGGTGATCGGGGCGCTCATCTGGTGGCGCCCGGCGTCCCCCTCCGGCAATACGCTGCCCCCGGAACGTCTGACCGGCGCGATGATGGTGGGCCTACGTCACGCACGGTTCAATCCGAGCCTCCGCGCAACGCTCATTAGGGCGGTGGCTTTCTTCTTCTTTGCAAGCGGCTATTGGGCTCTCCTGCCGCTTGTGGCACGCGATCGAATCGCCGCTGGCCCTGAGCTCTACGGAATCCTGCTGGGCGCCATCGGCCTCGGTGCGATCGCCGGTGCGTTGGCGCTATCCTGGATGAGGAAGTCCCTCGGACCTGACCGTCTGGTCGCCGCGGGAACGTTGGGTACGGCGCTCACTCTGATCCTGCTCGGCTTCGCCAGAGATGCGGCGGTCGGTGTCGCGGCTTGCGCGATTGCCGGTATCTCATGGATCGCCGTTCTCGCGACCGTCAACGTTTCCGTCCAGGTCTCGTTGCCCGACTGGGTCCGCGGTCGCGGTTTGGCCATGTTCGTCACCGTCTTCTTTGGTGCGATGACGGCCGGCAGCGTCCTCTGGGGACAGCTTGCCTCCAGCCTCGGGCTGCCAGCCGCGCTCCTCATCGCCGCAGCAGGCGCCGTGGCTGGAATCGTCCTAACTTGGCGCTACAAGCTTCAAGGCGGTGCGAGCCTCGATCTCGCTCCGTCGATGCATTGGCCGGCGCCGATATCGTCGATCGATACCGACGCCGACCGTGGACCTGTGCTCGTCACGGTCGAGTACGTCATTGCTCAGGAGAGACGCGATACCTTCCTGTCCGCGGTCATGGAATTGGGCCGGGCGAGAAGACGGGACGGCGCCTATGCATGGGACATCTTCGAAGACGTGTCGGAGAGCGGACGCTTCCTGGAAACGTTCATGGTCGCGTCCTGGCTGGAACACCTCAGGCAGCATCAACGCGTGACGAACGCAGACAAGGTAGTCCAGGACGCGATCATCCAGTTCGGCGCTGCGACCGAACCCAAAGTTACACATCTGCTAGCGGTCCGTCATTAGCCGCCAATAGGATATCGCGGCGGTACAGCCTGAACGGCTAACCCCGGACGCTACCGTCAGGGGTATAGCATCGCGAGAAATCGTAGTTTGGCGTAGCGGGGGTCCGCTACACCGTTAAACCCACTATTTCGGAAGCGCTGTCCCCACACCAACCGAACCTACGATATCTCATCCACTCTTTCGCTTCGGACAGTTCGTGATCCCAAAGTGCAAGCGCAGCAGAGGAACGCTGAAAGGCCTCGGGCATGCGTCAGTGCACCCCAACACCGAGCAGGCGCTCGACCATCTTGGGGTCGTCCCGCAAGTGCGCGCATTCCCCACTCCAGACCGCTTTGCCGCGTTCAACCACCATGACATGATCGGCAAAGCGCAGCGCTCGTTCGATCTGCTGCTCGACCAAAACGATGGTCATCTCACCAGAACTCGCCAGCGCAGTGATGATTTCCATGATCTGATCGCAGATCACTGGCGCGAGCCCCTCGAGCGGTTCATCCAAGAGGAGAACTGAAGGCCTTCCCAGCAGCGTCCTGGCGAGCGAGAGCATCTGCTGCTCGCCGCCCGATAATTGCGTCCCGAAATGGCGTCGACGTTCGGCCAACCTCGGGAACATCACGTAGACCTCGTCGAGCGCCTCTCGACCTCGATCTTTAAGACCTGCGACCAGGTTTTCTTCGACAGTCAGCGACCGAAAAATGTCGCGCGTCTGCGGTACGTAGCCGAAACCTCGCTGAGCACGTGTAGATGCCTTGGACTCCGTGAGATCTGCTTCGCCCAGGAATACTTTCCCGCCATGATGGGTTGTCAGACCCATGAGCGATGCGAGCAAGGTCGTCTTGCCGACTCCGTTTCGACCAAGGACGCTGAGACGACCTCCGGGCAGAACCTCGAAAGAGACGTCATCGATGACGCGGGTGGGGCCATACCCGGCACTGAGACCTTTGACTTCAAGACGCGTGGCGGGCATCTGCGTAGCTACCTAGATAAGCACGACGGACTTCCTGATGGTGCGTGACTTCTGCCGGATCGCCCTGGAAGATCAGCTTTCCGTTGGCGAGAACGAGCACACGGCGGGCAAATCTGAAGACCAGGTCCATGTCATGCTCGATCATCAAAACCGCGATATCAGAAGGCAATCTGTCGATCGCCTCGATGATCTTGGAGGACTCCTCTGACGGCACCCCTGCCGCGGGCTCGTCCAGGAGCAGGACCTTCGGCTCGAGAGCAAGCCCGATTGCCAGGTCAAGAAGGCGCTGCTGGCCGTACGCCAGTTGCGAGACCTGCCTGTCGGCCAGATGGGCGATACCGAGCGTTCCAAGCGCCCGCTCCCACTCCCGACGAACGTCCGGCCGATCCATCGGGGAAGAGAATATATTCCTCGTGAGCCCCATTCGTTGCATCACGGCGAGCGCGACGTTCTGTGCGACGGTCAGGCTCTTGAAGAGCCTCGTAATCTGAAATGTCCGGATCAAGCCGGCATCGACGCGATCGGAAATCGGTAGCGCGGTCACATCAACCCCGGCGAGGTGTACGGAGCCTTGTGAAGGGGTCAAGTCACCGGAGATGACGTTGACGAGCGTGGTTTTCCCCGCGCCGTTCGGGCCGATCAACGCGACCCTTTCTCCCTTCCCGATACTGAAGGATATATCATCGTTTACCCTCATCCCGCCGAAGGACATCGACACGTTTCGCAGTTCGAGCAGCGACTGGCTCACGGGCGTCTCCTCAGCGCCGAGGCGGTGCGACCAGCAAGCAAGCCTCCCAGGGATACCAGGCCCTTCGGGGCGAACAAAACGACCGCGATCAGCAACGCACCGACCATGGTCATCCAATGGAATGGATTTGCAGCCGAGACATAGTGCTCGAACACTTGGAAGACGATGGATCCGATCAGCGCGCCCCAGAGACTGCCTGCGCCACCCAGGACGAGCATGACGAGAGCTTCAGCCGACCGCTCAAATCCGACGCTATCCAGTCCCACGACGCCCGTATTGATGGCGTTGAGAGCACCGCCAATTCCGCCAACAACCCCCGACACGCCATACATCAGCACGAGCCGCGGATACACGCGGGCACCGATCATCCGAGCTCGAAGGCTGTCATCCTTGATTGCCTGACAAAGCAGGCCGAAGGGAGAGTGCACGATTCGAAGCAGCACCACGAACACGACCATGAGCACCGCAACGGAGAACACGTAGCCGGTGCGACCGTACATGTCGAACGCATAGACCCCGAAGATTCGTCCAGGCGAAATGCCGGACAATCCGTCGCTTCCGCCCGTCAGGCTGGACAGTTTATTGGCTAGCGCCGCGATGAGCTGTCCGACCGCAATGGACAGCACGAGCTGGGGGAGCCCCTTGAACCTCGTGACAAGGAGCCCTGAGACCAGCCCCATCACGGCACCGGTCACTGCCCCCACGAGCAACAACAGCAGGGGGTCGGAATGTCCGGCAAGGCAGGCGTTGCCCACGACGTAGGCGCTCACACCGTAGATCGCAGCATGTCCAAGGGTGGCGACACCGCAATACCCCGTGACCAGATCGAGCGACAGCACCAGAAGCGTGATGCTGATCAGTCGCGTCAGAAACGCGAGGTCATCAGGAAAAAGCGTGTAGCCGAGCGCTCCGAGCGCCAGCGTGATCGCGACAGCGCGCAGCTCGACCGGGACGGAGAAACGAGGCGCGCTCATGCCATCGACCATGATTCGATCGGTCACGTCAGTGTCTCCTGCCCAAAAGGCCGTTCGGAAACAGAAATACGACCAGGATGACCGCAAGATAGAAGAAGAACTCACCATATTCGGGTGCAAGGTACTTGCCGGTCGTGTCCGCAAGGCCAAGCAATATCGATGCCGCCACGGCGCCTGGGATCGATCCCGCCCCGCCGACCGAGACGACGACAAGGAAAGTCACCATGTATCTGAGCGCGTAAAATGGTTCGACGGGCAAGAGCTCGGCGCCCACCACACCCCCGAACGCCGCCAGGCCGACCGCAAGCGCGAATGTCGCGGAAAAAAGGATCTGCGTCTTGATTCCGAGCGACTCGGCCATATCACCGTTGTCGACCGCGGCACGCAGCCGGATCCCGAACTCGGTGCGGTCGATCAGCAGCCAGAGCAAGCCCGCGGTGCACACTCCGCAAATCATCACGAAAATCCGATGAGCTGGGATCATTCGGAAGCCGAGATCGACGGGACCGCTCAGCAGCGGAGGCAGCGGAATGGATTTGGTCGTCGGGCCAAGAATGTAGTTGGCAACGCCGATGATGACGAACGCGATGCCGATCGTGAGCAAAATCTGGGTCAGCTCATCGGACTTGCGATAGATCCGGCGATAGAGAAGAAACTCGAGCGGAAAGGCGATCGCGATGGTGCCGAGGACCGCCAGGACAATCGCGAGCGGATATCCAACTCCTGCGCTCTTGAGCGCGAAAGACGCGAGATATCCCCCGATCATCGCAAATGCGCCATGAGCAAGGTTCACGACCCTCATCAGGCCCATCATGATGGACAGCCCGATGGAGATGATGAAAAGCACCATGCCGTACGAAAGGGCATCCAGCCCGATGCTGAGACCCGTCCACGCCATTAGCTGAATACTTCCGCGGCTTTGAAATGTTGCGACCCCAACACGTCATGCCGACGGACCACCGTCATCAAGGTCTTGACCGACCTCAGGTCGACGGACAGGTCGAACGGGTCCCGGTCGCTGGCATCGCCATAGATGCGAGCGCTGACGAAGCGAATAGACTGCGACCGACCACTCATTCTGAGCCCCTCTCCGACACGATGAAGAGATTGCTCGCGAGATTTATTTCGCGAGCAATCCGCTCTAGTTCTTCGCCAGACCCCAGTCCGGCTGCGCATCGAACGTTTGCAGTTCCTTGTTGAGGAACTTGCCGTCCTGCTTCACGACTTCGCGCAGATATACGTTCTGACGAATATGCCGGGTATCCGGGTCGATCGACACGGGTCCGCGCGGACTGACCCATTTCATGCCCTTCACGGCCGCAAGGGCTTTGTCCGGATCCTTTTGACCGTTCGTGGCCTCGACCATCTTGTAAATGAGCCGAGCACCGTCATAGGCCGCGACCGACGCCATGGTGATGTCGTCAGGCTTGGCGCCCGCCTTGATCATATCGGCCAGGAAGGCTTTGTTCTCTGGAGAGTCGTGCGAGACCGCGTAGTGGTAAGTCGACAGGATGCCTTCGCCGCTGTCACCAATGTTCGGAAGATCTGGCTCGGTCACGACATCACCGGTGGACAGCAACTTCACGCCGGACGCTTTCAGTCCGTTGTCGATATAGGCCTTGACGAAACCCAAGGTTGGCGGACCGGCCGGCAAGAACGTGAAGATCATGTCTGCGCCGGAATCCTTGATCCTTTGCATGATTGGACCGAAATCGGTCGTATTGAGCGGCATCCTGACCGATTGGACGATGGTGCCTCCATCTGCCTCGAACGTCTTTTTGAAGGCTGCTTCGGCATCGATGCCGGGGCCGTAATCGCTGACGGCGATCGCCACCTTCTTGGCCGCTCTGGCCTTCGCCACCTTTGCCGCGGGGACCGTGTTCTGCCACATCGTAAAGGACGTCCGCACGATATAAGGACTCTTCTCGACGATCGCCGACGTCGCCGCGTTCATGACGACCATAGGCACCTTCGCTTCCTCAAGAAGCGGAGCGACGGCCAGGGCGTCCGGAGTGAAGTACAGTCCCGCGATGTATTGAACCTTCTCCTTGACGATCAACTCCTGAGCCAATGATTTCGACTTGGCGGGGTTCGGCGATTCTTCGTCGCGATAGACAAACTCGATCTGATGATCGCCGACTTTCGATCCATGCTTGGCCACCCAGGCGTCAATGCCGTACTTGAAGTTCTGGCCGAACAAGGCATACGGACCGGACATGGTGCCAATGATCCCCACCTTGATCGTGTCGCACTGCGCCGGCGAGATCCAGGCAGTGGCAATCGCGACGGCCCCAACAAGTCCAAACCTCAAGCCCATGTCTCTCTTCTCCTGCTTCGGTGATGCCATTTCAGAACATTTCGAAATATTCTCGCTGCTCCCACTCGGTGACCGTCGATTGGAAGCGCTCGATTTCCGCGTTCTTGATGAAAACGTAGTAGTCGACGAATTTCTCTCCCAGAGCCTCGCGGAAGAAGGGGTCATCGCGCAACGCGAACACCGCCTCGCGCAAGGAGGTCGGTAGGAGGTTTGCCTTGGTCTCGTAGGGGGTGTCCGCCGACGGACCGGGATCGAGCTGACGATCAATGCCGTTGAGGCCGGCCAGAATCTGCGACGCCATGTACAGATAGGGGTTTGCGGCTGGCTCGCCGATCCTGTTTTCGAGCCGGGTGGCTCTATCGTCGGGACCGCCCAGCACGCGGATCATGACGCCCCTGTTGTCGCGTCCCCAGATCGCCCGATCCGGAGCCAGCGAATAGGAACGGTAGCGCTTGTAGCCATTGATCGTCGGCGTCGAGAAGACCGTGGATGCCCTGGCATGCTCCAGCAGCCCGGCCATATAGTGCTTGCCAAGTTTCGACAGACCGGCCGGTTCGCTCGTCATGAACGCGTTGGCGCTGTCTTTTCGGGAGACCAGCGATTGGTGAAGGTGCCACCCCGATGACATCACGTTCGGTATCCGCGGCCGGCACATGAAGGTCGCGTGATAGCCGTGGCGGTTGCAGATCTGCTTCACCGCCGTACGAAACAGCACCATGGTGTCCGCCGGCTCAATGCCGACGGTGGGCTGAAACACGAACTCGCACTGGCTCGGCCCGTATTCCACCTCGATCGACCGAAGCGGCAAGCCCAGCGCCGCGATGTTTTGCCTGATCAGCTCGAGCGCAGGCTCCATCTGGTCATAGCGTTGCTCCGTCAGGTACTGATAGCCCTGCGAAAGCAGGCTGACCTCCGGAGGCTCACCCGGTTGCCCGGGACTGCCGGCGTCCGAGGGCGCTAGTCGGGCGTTCTCGACTTTGAAGATGTGGCATTCGACCTCGAGGCCCGCTTTGAAGTCATAGCCCCGGTCTTTGAGCTGCCCCAGCACGGATTGGTACAGGCCCCTGGAGGCGAAGGGCACGGGTCGTCCGTCGGAGAAGTAGAGGTCGCAAAGCACCCACCCGGTTTTTGGTGCCCAGGGGAGAACCTTGAAGGTGGTGGGATCGGCGACCATCATGATGTCGCCTCCCCCTTGCATCTCGTGCATCCCGAACCCGCCGCCGGCGGTGAAGACGGGAAACACCGTGCGGTGAGAGGTGTCTTTCGCGAGCAATGTCGTCGTTATCGAGCAGCCGCTCTCGATCGACGAGAGCGCCTCGGAAGCGACCAGCGCCTTGCCGCGCAAGATGCCGTGCTGGTCCGGAAAGGAGAGCCGGATCGTATGCAACTCCTGCTCGTCCGCCATCCGCCGCATGCGGATGGCAGCCTCCTTCTGTTCGGCCGACCAGAGACCGTGCTTTTCGACGAAACTCAACGACATCTCCTTTGCTGAGCTGGGCCGGCCTGGGTTATTCGGCGGCGGTCAGGTGAGGCACCTTCTTGGCGAGCTCGGCGGGCACCGGCGCGGCCCAGGGAGCGCCCCGACGACGCTTGACGTCCACTTCCATCCAGTAGGTTTCCCAGCCCTTCGTCGGACCGATACCGTCCATTGTGGCCGGCCCCTGGATGCTGCGCGCGCTGGCAGCGTCGAGGAACAACAGCGGCTTGCCTCCGGCGGCCACCTTCTCGATCTCCTGGCGAAGCAGCCGGCGGTACTGAATGATCGCCTTGTCGGATTGCCCGAGATGCTCACGCGTCCGGTCCTGAATGGCGCCCATCGACTCGACGGCCCACTGGTCGTGGACGTTGATGTCCGCGCCCATGCCGGTGTAAGTCTCGGTCGCCTGCTCGTGCGGGTCGAAGCCGTAGTCGTTCGACTTGTTCTTGCGCGAGCGGTATTCCGGCAACTCGTAAAGCTCGAGGCGCTGCGCGCGCATTTTCGCCTTGTCGACGGGCGCGGCGTAGCTGGTGAAAATCGCATACCAATAGCAATTCACGTCGTCGACGGGCACATGCCACTGGGTAATCGTCATCTCCGTGCTCATCGGAATGACGAACGCATGCGGGAATAGCTGGTTGGTGACGCGAACGTGGGTGCGCTGCTCGTCGATTTCTCGCAAGGCGATGAGCCGCAGGCCGTATTCGGTGTGCTCGACATTGATGATCGGCCGGTCGTACTCGCGCAGGACCTTCGTCATGGGCATTTCCGAGTCGGCCGACGCACCGCGAAACTGCTTGCCATAGGCCGCCGATGTATCCTCGTCCTCGAAGAACCGGTGAAGGAACGAGGCATGAGCCGGGTCGATGCCGACTTCCAGGGCCTGCAGCCAATTGCATTCGATCAGGCCCTTGAAGGCGAAGGTGTATTCCCCCGGCGCCGCGAAGCAGTCGATCTCCGGAAACGCGGGCGGCTCGCCTTCACCCAAATACGCCCACAGGATTCCACCCTTCTCCAGGACAGGGTAGGACCGCTGCTTGATGTTTTTGCAGAGCGAGGAGTTTGCAGGCTCGGCAGGCGTCTCGAGGCACTGTCCCGTAGCGTCGAACAGCCACCCGTGGAAGGCGCAACGCAGGCCACCGTTCTCGAGCCGGCCGAAGGCGAGGTCGGCACCCCGATGCGGGCAGTCGCGATCGAGCAGGCCATAGCGCCCCGTTTCGTCCTTGAACAGAACGAAGTTCTCGCCGAGAAGCTTGACGGCCTTGATCGGGCGCCCCTCCTCGAGTTCGTCGACGAGCGCAGCAGGCTGCCAATACATCCGCATCAGCTTTCCCGCAGGCGCCTTCGGTCCGACGCGGGTAATGAGGTCGTTCTGCTCTTGGCTCATCATGACTTGGATCTCCTCTCTCCGGCTTCGAGATGCGTCCTCATGCTTTCGGGACGCAGATTAACGCTGAAACACGATCTTGCCGCCGACAATCGTCAGGTCGGCTTTGATGTCCTTGATCTGCTCCTCGGGGACCGTCATGAGGTCCGCCGACAGCGCGGTCAGGTCCGCGAGTTTTCCGGCCTCGATCGTCCCCTTCTCGTTCTCTTCGAACATATAGTGCGATGCCGCGCTGGTGTAGAGGCGCAGCGCCTGCTCGCGGCTGACGGCTTCGTTCGCTCCATAAACGCGTCCGGCGGGATCCTTGCGGGTCACCATGATGTACATGTTGATGAAGGGATTGATCGTGTTCACCGGGAAGTCGGTGCCTGCGCCGAGGCTGTTCAGCCCCACCTTCTCGATGAGAGTTTTCGTGGGCACAGCCCGATTGGCGACCGCCGCACCCAGGAAGCGTTCGACGGTGACCGCCTTGTCCCACATGAACACGTTCTGGAAGTCCACTCTGACACCGAGGCGCTTCGCGCGCTCCATTTGCTCGGGCACTATCAAGCTTCCATGGATCAGGACGAAACGCCGCTCCTTGATCGATTTTTCCTTGTCGGCCGCTTCAAAGGCATCAAGGACTTGGTCGATGCCCTTGTCGCCGACGGCATGGATACCCACGCGCCAATTGTGGCGATTGCAAATGGACACCAGCTCCTTGAGACGTTCCGGCGATTGCTGGGCAATGCCGTGGTAGTCATCATGCGAGTCTGGATAGGCCTCACGCATGAGCGCCGTCTTGAGCGTCATGCCGCCATCGTAAAGGATCTTGATCCCGGCGAACTTCAGCCAATTATCGCCAAAGCCCGATGAGGCGCCGTTGCCTCGCATGATGGCCTCCCAGGCCGCGTTCTCGGCGGGGGGCTCCGGGCGCCACATGAGACCGACCCGTAGCGTTGCTTCACCGGCCTGTGCCACTCGCTGCAGGGCCGCGATGTCCCTGGGCGAGGTGGCCCCTTCCACGGCGCTGGTGATCCCGAACGAGTTCAGCACACCTTCCGCGAGCTTGAATTGGCGAAACTCGTCGTCCGCGGTCCACTCCGGAACGGCCTTTTCGACCTTGTCGATCGCCGTCTCGACCAGAACGCCGGTCAGCTCACCAGCACTGTCGCGCTCAAACGATCCGCCGCTTGGGTTTGGCGTGGCCTTGGTTACGCCGGCCTTCTCGAGCGCCATCGAATTGGCCATCGAGAAATGGCCAACGGTCCGGAGATAGACCGGATTGTTCGGCGCGACGCCATCAATCTCCTGACGTGTCAGGTAGCGCTTTTCCGCGAGTTGTGACGGGGGATGCCAGGCGCTTCCGATGATCCACTCGCCGGGCTTCTTCTTCGCCACGAACTGCTTGATGCTCGCGAGGGCATCCGCAACAGTCTTGGCGCCGCTCATACTCACGACGTAGTCCGACAGACCGGCGGCCTTGAAATGCGCGTGCGTGTCGATCAGCCCGGGAACCACAGTCTTGCCCTGCAAGTCGATCGTGCGGGTGCGATTTCCGGCCAACGCCTTGATCGTCGCCGTGTCTCCTACGGCCAAGATTTTTCCGTCGCGAACGGCAAGCGCTTCCGCAACCTTTGACTGACCGTCCATGGTGAGAATCTTGCCGTTGAGCAAGGCAAGCGAGGGAGCACTAGCCTCCTGCTGCTGGGCAAACGCCGCGCTTGATGTCAGCACCACTCCCACGATCGCTGTCGTCAGCTTCATTGCGCCCTCTCCGCTAGTTCGGTAGACGAACAACCGTTCGATATTATTCAGAATGACTCCAGTGTGACGAGCAAGCAAGCAAAATATTTCCGCAAATCCTGCCTAATGGAACCGCAGCGGCGGTAACAAGTCGAGGTTGAGGGGTCGCTAGAATTGGTTTAACCGTCTAACGAACTTATGTTCTTATATCGAACAACACCAAGGGAGCGGAGGTCGGATGCCGCGAGTGAGATTTGTCCAGCAAGACGGCTGCGAAAAATCCATCGAGGTCGGACGCGAGGTGAGCGTGATGCTCGCAGCCGTTCGCAACGGTATTCCCGGTATTGATGGCGAATGCGGCGGCTGCCTCGATTGCGCGACCTGTCACGTCTACGTCGATGAAGAACAAACAAGCTCTCTCCCTCAGCCGAGCGAAGAAGAGCTCGAGTTGCTATCCGCCGTCTCGGGAGAGCGAAAGCCGAACAGTCGGCTGAGTTGCCAGCTGAAGGTGCTGGCCCCTCTCGACGAGCTGGTGGTCCATGTGCCGGCGAGGCAATCGTGACGGGGCTGGTCATCATCGGCGCCTCATATGCCGGCGTTCAAGCCGCTCTCACAGCTCGTGACGCCGGCTATTCTCAGCCCATCACCATTGTGTGCGACGAAGAGTGGTTGCCCTATCAGCGGCCGCCGCTATCCAAGGACTTCCTTCTCGGGCGCATCAGCGAGCAAAATCTGATCTTGCGCGACGAGACTTTCTTCGAAGGCAAGCAGATCAATCTCGTTCTTGGGCAGCGCGCCACGCTGCTTGATTTGCGCGCGCGACAGGTCACTCTGGCCGGCGACAACGCTCTGGAGTTTGAAAAACTCCTCATCGCCACAGGCTCGCGCGCACGGCGCATCGCGGTCGAGGGCGCGGACTTCGATGGAATTTTCTATCTGCGGTCGGTGACTGATGCGATCGAGCTGAAGGCACGTCTGGCCGATGCCGCGGAGATCGTCATCGTCGGGGGCGGCTTTATAGGGCTGGAAGTTGCGGCCTCCGCGGCAAAGCTGGGCAAGAAGGTCACCGTCGTGGAAGCGAGCAGCCGCCTGCTTGAGCGTGCAGTCTCGCCGGTCTTGTCGACCTTTCTTCTTGATACGCATCTGCGGGCTGGCGTCGACGTGATGCTCAACGAAACGGTGACTTCCTTCAAAGGAAGCGATCGAAAAGTTTCCGCTGTCGTGCTGGGCAACGGTGCCAGTGTCCACGCCGACCTGGTGCTGGTGGGGATTGGTGGTGTCGCCAACGACGATATCGTGCGCTCGGCGGGGCTTAGATGCACGAATGGAATTGTTGTTGACGAGCACGGACGATCCGAGACATCGGACATTTTCGCCGCCGGTGACTGCGCCAACCACTTCAACCGCTTTTGCGAAAGCTGGGTGAGATTGGAATCGGTGCAAAACGCCCAGGATCAAGCAAAGGCAGCTGGACTGGCGATCGCCGGCGCTCCCGCGCCCTATGAGAGCGTGCCGAGGTTCTGGTCCGACCAATATGACGTCAAGCTGCAGATCGTCGGGCTGGCCGGACAGTATGATCGGCAGGCGGTCCGAGGTTCGGTCGACGACGGAAGGTTCTCGGTCTTCTACTATCGCCAAGGGCGGTTGGTCGCGGTGGACAGCGTCAACCGGCCAGGCGAGCAAATGGCAGCCCGGCGCCTGATTGCCGCGGGGATCTCCCCTGCACCGGAGCAAGCCGCAGACCCTTCCTTTGACCTCAAATCCCTGGTGACAGCCGCAGACAAGGCTGGCGCCTGACCCGCGTATTTGTGATGGTTCTCACTTCCGAGAGGCCGCCGACAGGGACCGCCCAATAGAATGCCGAGGCTGAAGCGTACGGAAGAAGAGGAAAAGGCGCGGGAGGGAGGCGAGTTCATCGAGACCCTGGATCGGGGTCTTCGCGTGATACAGTCGTTTGGCATCGATCGCCGTCCAATGACCCTCAGCGACCTCTCCAAGAGCGCGAATCTTCCGCGGGCGACGGTGCGCCGGATTCTGATGACCCTCGTCAAATCCGGATTCGTCGCGGGCAACGAGCGGTTGTTTTCGCTAACGCCCAGAGTGCTGCTTTTGGCTTCGGCCTATTTGACGTCGAACCAAATCAGCACCGTGATGCAGCCGTTGATGGACGAGGTCGCTGGCAGGGCCAAGGAGGTCTGCTCCCTTGCGATCCTGGATGGCGAAGAGGTCGTCTTTATCGCCCGTTCGAGTCCGGCGCGGGTATTTTCGACCGGACTGGACATAGGATATCGGCTGCCGGCTTTCTGCACGTCAGTGGGACGCGTTCTGCTGGGCAGATTGGCAAACGACGAGCTGACGAGAACGGTCGACGGCATGAAGCTGGCGACTCAGACCCAGTCGACGCTGCTCGACAAATCGGCAGTGATTGCGACAATCATTGCCGACCGCACCAAAGGGTATAGCCTTGTCGATCAGGAAGCCGAAGAGGGCTTTCGCTCCATATCGGTGCCGATTCGCCGCTACGATGGCGCCGTCATCGCAGCCGCAAATATTGGCGCTCATGTCGATCGCATCACGACCGGTGAGATGATCGATCGCTTCCTGCCTCTCCTCAAGGAGATGTCCCTCGCCGCGCAGCCCCTGCTCGTCTGAGAAGCTGCCTTTTGGCGAGCACCCGTCATTTCAGCCGTTTCTTGTAGGCGACCGGGTCCATGTCACGGACATCCACGCTTATGCTGACCACATCAGGGCATCGCTCTGTCATCGTCCGTCGAAAGCTCGTACTCAGCTCGACCTTCTGGTCGGGCGACCGACCTTCGAGCAAGTAGACCGACAGATGCACGAAGCTGTCACGCTTCCCGGCAACTAGGAAATCGTTGTAGACGCACGCCCGCACCTTGACGTCCTCCGCCTTCATGATCCCCGTTCGCCAAGCGGCTTCAAAGAGCGCTTCCATCAAACCTGTTACGTCGTCGCGAGCGAGCGCCCCTTCCGAGTATTCGATCACCAAGTGCGGCATGACGTTGTTCTCGTTTTTAGGTCGCGCTCATGAGATGGCCTCACCGTCGTAGACCATTCGCCCCCCAACGATGGTCCGTACAGCCGTGATGTCCTTGATGCTTTCTTCCGGGATCGTCATGATATCGTCGGACAGAACAACCATGTCGGCATACTTGCCCGGTTCTATTGATCCGACTTTGTCCTCTGAAAACGAATATCGAGATGCCGCGCTCGTGTAGAGCTGGATAGCTTCCTTCCGGCTGATCCGTTCGCCTTCTCCATACACGTCGCCATCCTTGTCGCGGCGGGTCACCATGACATACATATTGACGAATGGATTTAGGAGGTTGATCGGATAGTCGGTACCTTGCCCAATCAACTTCAAGCCCATGATGTCGATCATGGTTCGCATGGGGAAGGCCCGGTCGGCGGTATCTTTGCCGAGAAATTTCGCCACGACAGCCGCCTTGTCCCAGAGGAACGAGGTCTGCGCATCGACACGCACGTCCAATTTCTTGGCACGCTGCATTTGATCCGGTCGCATAAGACTGCCATGGATGACGATAAAGCGCCTTCCCTCGATAGATCTCTCAGCATCCGCGAACTCGTAGGCGTCCAAGACACGGTCGATGGCGGCATCCCCAACGGCGTGAACACCGACGCGCCAGCCATAGCGATTGGCCGCTGCAACCAGGGCATTGAACCTGGATGGCTCGATGACGATGGTCCCCTTGTATTCGCGATCGTCGGGGTAACCGTCCCGCATCGCGGCTGTCCGCAATGTCATCCCGCCGTCGATCTGAAGCTTGACGCCGGAATAACTCAACCAATCGTCGCCGAAGTCTGAAGCTGCGCCGATGCGAGAGAAGAACAGCTCCCATTCTTCGATCGTCATGCTGGGATTGAGGCCGCCCGTCGGC
This sequence comes from Bradyrhizobium sp. R2.2-H, assembly GCF_004346455.1. Lineage (NCBI taxonomy): Bacteria > Pseudomonadati > Pseudomonadota > Alphaproteobacteria > Hyphomicrobiales > Nitrobacteraceae > Bradyrhizobium > Bradyrhizobium sp. R2.2-H. The sequence goes on along the minus strand of NZ_SMBR01000001.1, from coordinate 333,039 downwards.
GCGTACATGGCGCTGATGCGCAAAGACGCCTGGCCGGATTGCCGGACTCGCTGATGGGCGCGGAAAGTTGCGGGATCGACTGCCGCGCTGATTGCGGAGGTCAGCCCAAATTGATTGAAGTATCGCATCGCGAACTTCATCTGCTCATCGCGATCCTCGTCCGACCATTCGGGCAGAAGGGCGTGAACGAGGTCCTCCGCGGCCTCCTCCAATGTACCGTTCGGCTCGCCGGTGGATTTGTCGCGATGGATGATCCCGCCATCCGGATCAGGCGTGTCCTTCGTAATTTTCGCGAGGGCCAAGGCCTCCGAGTTGACGAGAGTGAAGTGGCCAATCGGCAAGCATACCGGATTGTGGGGAGCCGCCCGATCGAGCTCCTCGCGCGTCAAGAAGCGCTTTTCGGCCAATTGCGAGACCGGGTGCCATTGTGCACCGCGCACCCATTTCCCCTTGGGCAATCTGCCAGCGTGTTCCCCGATACGGGCCAATGCCTGCTCGACCGTGGTGACGTCGTTCAGCTGCACCGTGTACTTGATCAATCCTGCCTGCTCGACATGAGCATGGGTATCGATCAGGCCCGGAAGGACGGTTCGACCGCCCAAATCAATGACGGCCGTGTTCGGGCCCGCGAGCGCAGATATTTCATCGATCTTGCCGACCGCGACGAAGCGGCCGTCTCGCACAGCGACCGCGCTCGCCACGCCAAACAGCGGGTCAACCTTGAGGAACTTGCCGTTGGTGTAGATCGTGTCGGGTGCGCCGATGGACTCGCTGCGGTTCGCGCCGCGGGCACTATGGCCACGTGAAACCATCATCCATCCACTTTAGTTCTTCGTTCGACTACCGAACGATTGTTCGTATATCTTGGATTTTTAAGCGTCCGATCTGCAATTGTCAAAGACTAGGCTTTGGCGACCTTGGAGGACGACAGATTGCACCTGCACCGTGTGACTCGCGCTCAGCGAGGCATCCGACAAGCAGAATCGTTCCGGCCGGCGATCCACAGCTGCCCTCGCGCCTAGTGCGCGTTGCTCCTGACTTGTCCTCAGCAAAAATGCCGTCGCGCTGCCTTCGCGCCCGAACAGGGCCGCGGTGGTCGGGTATGCCCTCCAGGACGCGCGTCTCGCAGATGCCGCAGTCTTCCATGCAGGAAAAGCTCGCGGCGAGCAGCGGGGTGATGCCGATCCCGCCCGCAATCAGGATCGAATGATCCGCGTGCTCGACGAGCGCGAAGTCGTTGCGCGGACCGGACGCGGTGACCGTATCCCGCACGGATCTGGTCGTGAATGAAAGTGGAGCCGCCGCGACTTGCCGTATCCTTGTTGACCGCAACCGCGTAACGATGCCGCTCTACCGAGCTACACCACCTCCGGGGACACGACTGCTTGGCTGGGGCGGGAGGGATCGAACCTCCGAATGGCGGAATCAAAATCCGCTGCCTTACCGCTTGGCTACGCCCCACCAGGCGACTGACGGAATGGCGGAAGATCGGGCTACCACGGATTCTCTCCAGTCGCAGCCGGTCTATAGGGAGCAGGGCAGCATTTCAACCGTCTGGAGGGGCAAAATACCGCAGACCCGGGATCGGCCGCGCTTGATGCTCCATGGCCCGCATCGGCTCCGTTTCCGGCCGGCCTCTGCCCATCTCCCGACCATTGAGACTGCCTTCGTTTCGTGAGAATACGGCGTCAAGATTTGCCCCCCCGGGAGTGAGACATGACCTACCGCGCGCCGATTTCTGACATGCTGCTGTCGCTCAACCATGGCGCGGGCCTCAAGGCCGCCATGGAGGCCGGCCATTATGGCGATTTCGACGCCGATCTCGCGGCCGCCGTGCTGGAGGAAGCCGGCAAGTTCGCATCCGACGTGCTGGCGCCGCTCAACAAGATCGGCGACGAACATGGCATCAAGCTCAGCGACGGCAAGGTCACGACCGCGCCCGGCTGGCCGGACGCCTACAAGCGCTGGACCGAGGGCGGCTGGAACGCCGTGTCCGGCCCGGAGGATTTCGGCGGCCAGGGCCTGCCGCTCGCGATCAACGCCGCCTGCACGGAGATCTGGAGCGCCGCCAACGTCGCCTTCGGCCTCTGCCCGCTGCTGACAGCCTCGGCGATCGAGGCGCTGGACGCGCATGGCAGCGCCGAGCTGAAGAAGATCTATCTCGAAAAGCTCGTCTCCGGCGAATGGACCGGCACGATGCAGCTGACCGAGCCGCAGGCCGGCTCCGACGTCGGCGCGCTGCGCACCCGGGCCGATCGGCAGGCCGACGGCACCTATCGCATCAAGGGGACGAAGATCTTCATCACCTATGGCGAGCACGACATGACCGACAACATCGTGCATTTCGTGCTGGCGCGCCTGCCGGATGCGCCCGCCGGCACCAAGGGCATCTCGCTCTTTCTCGTCCCCAAGTTCATGGTGAATGCGGACGGCTCGCTGGGTCAGCGCAACGACATCTACGCCTCCGGCGTCGAGCACAAGCTCGGCATGCACGCCTCCCCGACCTGCACCATGACCATGGGCGATCATGGCGGCGCGATCGGCTTCCTCATCGGCGAAGAGAACCAGGGCATGCGCTGCATGTTCACGATGATGAACCAGGCCCGCCTCGGCGTCGGCCTGGAGGGTGTCGGCGTTGCCGACCGCGCCTACCAGCAGGCCTTGTCGTATGCGCAGGAGCGCAAGCAGGGCCGCGCGGTCGGCAAGAAGGGCGACGGCTCCGATGCGATCTTCGTGCATCCCGACGTCAAGCGCATGCTGATGCGGATGCGGGCACAGACCGCGGCCGCGCGCACCATCTGCTACGCGACGGCCGTTGCGATCGACGTCTCGACGCGCGCCAAGGACCCGAAGGTGCGCACCGAAGCGGCCGCACGCGCGGCGCTGCTCACGCCGATGGCCAAGGCCTATTCCACCGACATCGGCAACGAGGTCGCCTATCTCGGTGTGCAGGTGCATGGCGGCATGGGCTTCATCGAGGAGACCGGCGCGGCCCAGCACTACCGCGATGCCCGCATCACCGCGATCTACGAGGGCACCAACGGCATCCAGGCGATCGATCTCGTCACGCGCAAGCTCGCAGCCAATGGCGGCGCGGCGGTGTGGGCGCTGCTCGACGAGCTCGCAGCGACCATCAGCAAGGTCGAGGCCTCCAACGATCCCGGCTTCGGCACCACGGGTGCAAAGCTGCGCGAGGCGCTCGACGCCTTGAGGCGCACCAGCAAATGGCTCCTGGAGCGCGTTGCCTCCGCACCGAACGAGGCGCTCGCCGGCGCGACGCCCTATTTGCAGCAGTTCGGCGCCACGCTCGGCGGCTGCCTGCTCGCCTCCGAGGCGCTCGCCGCCAAGGCCGACGGCAACGCGGACGCTGCGCGCTACGTCGCCCTGGCGCGCTTCTTTGCTGAGAACATCACGGTGCAGGCGGGAGCGCTCGAGCGCACGGTGACGGAAAGCGCAGAGTCGGTCGCGGCGGCGGATGCGGTGCTGCTGGGGTAAGTCGGATCGGCTCGCCACGACCTCGAATATCTTGCGCGAGCCTTCCCCTTAGTCTGGCCTTGGCTTGCGGAGATTCAGGCTGCGCTCTTTCCCGGCCGCCACAGCACGATGCCCGTCGCGATGAGATCGAGCACGACGCACAGCGCGAACGCCGTGGTGTAATTGCCCGTCAAGCTCCGCACGACGCCAACGATGCCCGGGCCAAAGGCGCTGACGATGCCGCTGATCGATGTGCCCAACCCCATCGCGGCGGCGAAGGCGGTAGAGCCGATCTCGCGCTGGATGATCAAGGGCGGGAACGTGATCATGTTGCCGATCGAGAAGCCGTAGACGGCGCAGCAGGCCAGCAGTACGGTCGGATTCGTGCTTTGGAGAAGCACGAACAACGCCGCCGCCTGGCTCGTCATCGACGCAGCGCAGGCGAGACGCGGATCGAGCCGGTCGACGAACAGGCCAAGCGACAGGCGCCCGACCACCGCCATCGCCGCCATGATGGTGACCGCGAGCCCTGCCGCGGAGCGGCCGATCAGCGGTTCGAGAAACGTCACCTGGTGGATGATGAAGCCCATCTGCGCCAGTAGCGCCATCGCGATCGGCAGCACCATGGTCCAGAACGACGCGTTGGCGAGCAGCGCCTTGCGGGAATGGCCTGGCGCGGCCGCGCCGCCAGCGGTCCGGCGTCCGTCAGATGCCTGTGACATCCGGGCCGGCCAGCCGATGAAGGTCACGACCACCGGCAACAGCAGCACCATCATCGCGAACGTGGCCGCCAGCATGGCGGAGCGGAAGCCGATGCTACCGGTCAGCGACAGCAGCAGCGGGACGAGGATGATGCCGCCGCAGGTCGCGCCGTTGAAGGCAAGGCTGAGCGCGAGCCCGCGGCGTCGCTCGAACCAGGAATTGAGCACGGTCGCGATCACCACGGTCCCCATGCCGGTCCAGCCGACCGACATCAGCGCATAGGCGAGATAGAGCTGCCAAGGCGTCTGCATCAACGCCAGCAGCACGGTCGAAGCGCCGAGCGCCGTCAGGCCGCTCAGGATCAGCGAGCGCAGCCCGATGCGCTCGAGCAGATCGTCGGTGAAGATGACGAGGACGGAGCTCAGGAGAAAGGAGAAGGTACTTGCCGCGGAGACCAGCGTGCCCGGCCAGCCGTGGGCGCGCTGAAGCTCGGCAAGATAGACACCTTGGCCGTAGAGACCGAAGCCGAACATGAAGAAGGCCATCAGGAAGCAGGCCAGCACGACACGCCAGCCACGATAGTGCAGCGAGGATTCGTCAATCCGGGTTGCGGCAATCATCAATCGGGCGGTCGGCCATGGAACGGCACGAGATCATGCACCACAACCAAAGGTTATTCAAATGAAACGTTGTAGCTAATTGTTGCGACACGTGACGGCAGCGGGTACCATGCATGAGAATTGTGGGACGCCCGCGTCGAAAAGGTTGAGCGACGCATTGGCACGCCTGCGAGATGATGTAGGCTGATGCCTCGCAAAGTCCCGCGAGCGTCGCGGCGCACCATATCCGTGGCATGATCATCCCAGGCGTCTGCACGGCCGACATCAAGGATTTCATACGTGTCGACACGCGTGTTCACGACAAAGCATCGTGAAATCTTCGCGCGCTGCGTCTAGTCTTGTCCCATGCGATACGTCTTTCTGATCCTGACCATCCTCGCCGCCGTCCCTGCCTCGGCGCAGCCCGCCGCTCCGGTCGAGTTGCGCGTGCTCGCGATCAACGATTTCCACGGCAATCTGCGCCCGCCACCGGGCGGCATCCGCATCAACGACCCTGAGGACAAGACCAAGAAGGTGATGGTGGCGGCCGGCGGCGCCGAATACATGGCGACGCTGGTGAAGCAGCTGCGCGAGGGGCGCAGGAACACCATCTTCGTCGCCGCCGGCGATCTGATCGGCGCGAGCCCGTTCCTGTCGGCGATGTTCCACGACGAGCCCTCGATCGAGTCGCTCTCGATGATGGGCCTTGCGATCAGCTCGGTCGGCAATCACGAATTCGACGAGGGCAAGACCGAGCTCCTGCGCATGCAGAACGGCGGCTGCCATCCGGTCGACGGCTGCCAGGGACCGCATCCCTTCACGGGCGCCAAGTTCCGTTACCTCGCGGCGTCCACAGTCGAGACCGCAACCGGCAAGAGCGTGCTGCCGCCCTACGAGATCCGGGAATTCGACGGCATCCCCGTCGCCTTCATCGGGCTGACCTTGAAGGAGACCGCCGGCATCGTCTCGCCAGCGGGCATTGCCGGGCTCGAATTCCGCGACGAGGCCGAGACGGTGAACGCGCTCGTGCCGCAGCTGAAGGCGCGTGGCGTCGAAGCGATCGTGGTGTTGATCCACCAGGGCGGCGAGCCCGCCGGCGACTACAACGAATGCCCTGCCATCACGGGGCCGATCGTCGACATCGTCAAGAAGTTCGATCGTGCCGTCGACGTCGTAGTCAGCGGCCACACCCACCGCGCCTATGTCTGCGATATCGACGGGCGGCTCGTCACCAGCGGCGACAAATACGGCACGCTGGTCACCGCGATCGACCTCGAGCTCGATCCCGCAACGCGCGACATCGTCAGTGCCAAAGCCGAAAATGTGATCGTCGCCAACGCTTCGCTGGCCAAGGATCCCGAGCAGACCGCATTGATCGACGCCTATGACAAGCTCTCCGCGCCGATCGCCAATCGGCCGGCCGGTTCGGTGACGCAGACGCTGTCGCGCGTGCCGAACGAGGCCGGGGAAAGCGCGCTTGGCGATATCATTGCCGACGCGCAATTGCTCGCAACCCGCGACACGAAGGATGGCAGCGCTGTCATCGCGCTCACCAATCCCGGCGGCATCCGCACCGACATCGTTCCGAAGGAGAATGGCGCGATCACGTTCGGCGATGTCTTCGCCAGCCAGCCGTTCCGCAACCGCCTCGTCACCATGACGCTGACGGGCAGCCAGCTCAAGGACTTGCTCGAGCAGCAATGGCTGGACCCGAAGCGGCCACGGATTCTCCAGGTGTCGAACGGGTTCAGCTATACTTGGGACGCATCGAAGCCATTCGGCGAGCGCGTCAGCCTCGAGAAGATCACGCTCAACGGCAGGCCGGTCGAACCTGGAAGCGGCTACCGCGTCACGCTCAACGATTACCTCGCCGTCGGCGGAGACGGGTTTACCGTCGCCAAACAGGGCACGGCGCCGCAATATGGCGGCTACGATGCGGACGCGCTGTTCGCGTTCTTCCGGGCACACGGCCCGATCGGTCCGCTGCCGCCGATCCGCATCCTGCGCGTGAATTGATCGGGATCAAACCGCCGGCGCTTTGCCATTCCCGGCCACGCGCTTAGATTGGGTTTTGCATTGCGTTTTGGCGCTGGATGCGCCAACGACGTCAAAAGTCCGCATCCCATGAGGCCGACCTGATGAGCACGCTTCTCCTTTCCCACAAGGCCTGCCTCGACCATGTCACGCCGCCGGGACACCCTGAGAGACCGGATCGTCTGCGCGCGGTGGAAGAAGCGCTGTCGCACGAGCGTTTCCAGTTCCTGGTGCGCGAGGAGGCGCCGGAGGGCGATCTCGATCTCGTCACGCTGTGCCACAACGAGCATTACGTCACCGAGCTGCGCCACATCGCTCCGTCCAGCGGGCAGATCTATATCGACGGCGACACCTCGATGTCACCGGGCACGTGGGAAGCCGTGATGCGCGGCGTCGGCGGCGCAGTCGCGGCGACCGAGGCGGTGATGGCGGGCGAGCACCGCAACGCCTTCGTCGCGATCCGCCCACCCGGTCATCACGCCGAGATCGGCAAGCCGATGGGCTTCTGCTTCTTCGACAACGTCGCCATCGCGGCGCGCCACGCGCAGCGCAAATACGGCATCGAGCGCGCGGCCATCGTCGACTTCGACGTGCATCACGGTAACGGCACGCAGGACATCTTCTGGTCGGACCCGACCGTGATGTACTGCTCGACGCACCAGATGCCGCTGTTTCCAGGCACCGGCGCTAGAAGCGAGCGCGGCGATCACGACACCATCGTCAACGCGCCTCTCGCTTCCGAAGACGGCGGGCCGGAATTCCGCTCCGCGTTCGAGAACCTGATCCTGCCGCAGCTCGAAAAATTCAGCCCCGAGCTGGTGGTCATCTCCGCCGGCTTCGACGCGCATTACCGCGACCCGCTGGCCTCGCTGAACCTGCGCGCCGAGGATTATGCCTGGGTGACGCGCAAGCTGATGGACCTCGCCGACAAGACCGCAGGCGGCCGCGTTGTTTCGGTGCTCGAGGGCGGCTATGACCTGCAAGGACTGAAAGAATCTGTTACGGCGCATGTCGGCGCCTTGATGGGCGCCTGAGGACGCCCGCCACATTAAGCCCGCAAAACCCGCCTTCACTGTAAGGCAAGCGAATCGGGCAATCGGAAACGGATATGGCCGAAAATACTCAAGTCGACGTCTCCCGGCTCACCTTCGAGCGCGCGATCGAGGAACTCGAAACGATCGTGAAGCGGCTCGAAGACGGCAAGGTCCCGCTCGAAGAATCCGTGACGATCTATGAACGCGGCGAGGCCCTGAAGCGGCGCTGCGAAGAGTTGCTGCGTCAGGCCGAGGCGCGCGTCGACAAGATCACCACCGATGCCAGCGGCCAGGCCACCGGTACTGCGCCGCTCGACGTCCAGTAAGTCCGCCGGGAACTTTCCCGGCTCGGTCGCCTGACGACCGGTGGCCCGCAAAACGTCTTTGCGGACATGGTTCCTGTGCCGCTTTCAATGATCGCACGGGGCTGTTCCGCCGAACCGCGGCCTGGGGCGGGCGGGCCAATGGCAAATCCCATGCGAGATTCGGCCGCCGGAGACAAAGGCTCTCATTCAGGCGAAAAAAGCCTGCCGCGGAACCGAGCAAGGCCGGAACCCCTCATCCCGGGCCAAGGTTAACCAATCCGGCCCGCAAGTTGCACCTGCATACCACTCATCGGTGCGGCGGGTTGGCTTTGGCCCAAGCTTTGGTGTAAAGCTGCGCGGAGTGTGGCTTTTTGCAAGCCTTGCGTAGGCACCGATTGCCGACGACAAGCGCTTCAAACTGCTAATGAAATTGGCTTGGGACGGACGAAGCCGATCTGAGTGACAGGGATCACAGAGACTGAACCGGAGCGCACTTAAGCTTACCTAAGCTTGAAGACGGGGGCCTTGCCCCATGCAGGTGGCTCCGACGGTTTGAGGACTCGCGCTGCGCCGATATTGTGCAAACCCATCGCGCACCGGAATGACCTTCCGGCGCTGACAAATTGGAAATCGCCGTGAACGCATACAGTAAGACGCCGCTTCTCGACACCATCCGGACGCCGGAAGACCTGCGCAAGCTCAAGGTCGAGCAGGTTCGCCAGGTCGCCGATGAGCTGCGGCAGGAGACCATCGATGCCGTCTCGGTGACCGGCGGTCATTTCGGCGCAGGCCTCGGCGTGGTCGAGCTCACCACCGCGATCCATTACGTGTTCGATACGCCGCGCGACCGGCTGATCTGGGACGTCGGCCACCAGGCCTATCCGCACAAGATCCTCACCGGCCGGCGCGACCGCATCCGTACCCTGCGCACCGGCGGCGGCCTGTCCGGCTTCACCAAGCGCAGCGAAAGCGACTACGATCCGTTCGGCGCGGCGCATTCCTCGACCTCGATCTCCGCTGGCCTCGGCATGGCCGTGGCGCGCGACCTCTCCGGCGGCACCAACAACGTTATCGCCGTGATCGGTGACGGCGCGATGTCAGCCGGCATGGCCTATGAGGCCATGAACAATGCGGGTGCGATGAACTCGCGCCTGATCGTCATCCTGAACGACAACGACATGTCGATCGCCCCGCCGGTCGGCGCCATGAGCGCCTATCTGTCGCGGCTCTATTCCGGCAAGACCTATCGCACGCTGCGCGATGCGGCCAAGCAGATCAACAAGCGCCTGCCCAAGATCCTCGCCAACCGCGCCAACCGTGTCGAGGAATATTCCCGCGGCTTCATGATGGACGGCGGCACGCTGTTCGAGGAGCTCGGCTTCTATTATGTCGGCCCGATCGACGGCCACAACCTCGACCATCTTCTGCCGGTGCTCAAGAACGTCCGCGACATGGAAGAAGGCCCGATCCTGGTCCACGTCGTGACGCAGAAGGGCAAGGGCTACGGCCCGGCGGAAGCTTCCGCCGACAAGTACCACGCCGTCGTGAAGTTCGACGTCGCGACCGGCACCCAGGCCAAGGCCAAGCCGAATGCGCCGGCCTACCAGAACGTGTTCGGCCAGAGCCTCGTCAAGGAAGCGCAGAAGGACGACAAGATCGTCGCCATCACCGCGGCGATGCCGTCGGGCACCGGCGTCGACATCTTCAACAAGGCCTTCCCCGACCGTACCTTCGACGTCGGCATCGCCGAGCAGCATGCGGTGACCTTCGCCGCGGGTCTTGCGACCGAAGGCTACAAGCCGTTCTGCGCGATCTACTCGACCTTCCTGCAGCGCGGCTACGACCAGATCGTGCATGACGTCGCGATCCAGAGCCTGCCCGTCCGCTTCGCCATCGACCGTGCCGGCCTCGTCGGCGCCGACGGCGCGACCCATGCCGGCTCGTTCGACAACGCCTATCTCGGCTGCCTGCCCAACATGGTGATCATGGCGGCGGCGGACGAGGCCGAACTCGTGCACATGGTGGCGACCCAGGTCGCGATCGACGACCGTCCGAGCTCGCTGCGCTATCCGCGCGGCGAAGGCCGCGGCGTCGAGATGCCCGACGTCGGCGTTCCGCTCGAGATCGGCAAGGGCCGGATGATCCGTCAGGGCAGCAAGATCGCCCTGCTCTCCTTCGGCACGCGCCTCGCCGAATGCGAGAAGGCCGCCGACGAGCTCGCCGCGCACGGCCTCTCGACCACGATCGCGGATGCGCGCTTCATGAAGCCGCTGGATACCGAGCTGGTGCTCAAGCTCGCGCGCGACCATGAGATCCTGATCACGATCGAGGAAGGCTCGGTCGGCGGCTTCGGCTCGCATGTCGCGCAGTTCCTGACCGACCAGGGCGCGCTCGACACCGGCATGGTCAAGTTCCGCACGATGGTGCTGCCCGACGTGTTCCAGGACCACGACACGCCCGCGGCGATGTACGCCCGCGCCGGGCTCGATGCCAAGGGCATCGTCGCCAAGGTGTTCGAAGCGCTCGGCAAGGACGTCAAGGCCGAGACGGTGAAGCTGGCTTGATAGCCATACGGGCGCTGATCCCACCTCTCCCAAAGGGAGAGGTCGGATCGCGCAGCGATCCGGCTGAGGGGTTGAGGTCCCTCGTGAAAGCTTAACCCCTCACCCGGCGCTACGCGCCGACCTCTCCCGATGGGAGAGGTGTTGCACCGCGCTCGGCGTTCGGCAGGTTCGTCTCATGAAGATCTACCTGGCAGGCCCCGACGTTTTCCTGCCGGACGCGGTCGAGATCGGCCGGCGCAAGGTCGATATCTGCGCGGCTCACGGATTGACCGGCCTCTATCCGCTCGACAACGCCATCGACCTCGCCGCGCCCGACGCCTCGCGACAGATATTTTGCGGCAACGAGGCGATGATGGACGAGGCGGTTGCCATCATTGCCAACCTCACCCCGTTCCGCGGCGCCGGCGCCGATCCCGGTACCGTCTACGAGCTCGGCTACATGGCCGGCCGCGGCAAATTCTGTCTCGCCTATTCCAATGACGGCGCAGCCTATGCCGACCGTGTCGGCCGTTTCATGGACGTCACCACCGAGGACGGCCGGCTGGTCGATGCACAGGGGCTGATAGTCGAGGACTTTGGCCTCGTTGACAATCTCATGATGATCCATGCGCTGGAGCTGCGCGGCTGCCCGCTGGTAACTCCGGCCACGATGCCGATCGACGTCTGGCACGATCTCGCCGCGTTCGAGGCTTGCGTCCGGATGGCGGCCGCGCGATTGATCGCTACATAAGCTCTTCAGTCGTCTGTCGGAGTTTCGATGCCCCCTCCCCGCAAGCGCGCGGATGTATTGCTGGTCGAGCGCGGCCTGTTCGAGAGCCGGGCGCGGGCACGCGCAGCGATCGAAGCCGGGCTCGTCATGGCCGACGACAAGCAGGTCTCGAAACCGTCGGAGACGATCGCAGAGGACGCGGTGATCCAGGCCGAGCCGGCACATCCCTACGTCTCCCGCGGCGGCGTCAAGCTCGCTGGCGCGCTGGAGCGTTACCCGATCGACATCGAGGACCATGTCTGCCTCGACGTCGGCGCCTCCACTGGCGGCTTCACCGAGGTGCTGCTGGCGAACGGCGCCAGCCTGGTGTTTGCGATCGATGTCGGCAGCAGCCAGCTGCATCCCTCGCTGCGCGATCATCCCAGGATCGTATCGATGGAAGAGACCGATATCCGCAGCTATGAGGGCAAGCGCCTGCCGGCGCGGCCCGATGTCGTCGTGATCGACGTCAGCTTCATCTCGCTGAAGGCGGTGCTGCCCGTGGCGCTGTCGCTGGCGGCCGCGCCGACGAGCGTGCTGGCGCTGATCAAGCCGCAATTCGAGGCGGACCGGAAGCATAACAAGAAAGGGATCATCCGCGACGCCGCCGTGCACCAGGAGGTCTGCGCCGATATCGCGGCCTTTGCCGCTTCGCTCGGCTGCACCGACATCGAGATATTCCCCTCGCCGATCACCGGCGGCGACGGCAATGTCGAATTCTTCCTGGGCGCGCGCCGTGGTTGAGCGTCTGACCATCGATCATGTCGGCCACCGCGGCGACGGCGTCTCGCTCACCACCGGCGATGCGGTCTACGTGCCCTATGCGCTCGGCGGCGAAACCGTCGAAGTCGATCACGTCGTGGGCCACCATCCCGATCGCCGCAAGCTGCTCGCCGTCGAGGTTGCAAGCCCGGAACGGATCGAACCGTTCTGCCCGCATTTCGGCGTCTGCGGCGGCTGCGCGATCCAGCATTGGGCCGCGGAGCCCTATCATGCCTGGAAGCGCGGCATCGTGATGGAGACGCTGGCGCAGGCTGGCATCGATTGCGAGGTGGCGCCGCTAGTCGACGCCCATGGTGCCGGGCGCAGGCGCATCACGCTGCACGGCCGGTTCGGCACGCATGACATCCTCAAGGTCGGGTTCTCCGCCACGAGCTCGCACGACGTCATCCCGATCCATCGCTGTCCCATCCTCGATCCCGGGCTCGACGGCGCGCTCGACGCGGCCTGGGCGCTGGCCGAGCCGCTGACGTCCAGGATGCCGGTGACGAAGCCGCTCGACATCCAGGTCACTGCCACCGCCAACGGCCTCGATGTCGACGTGCGCGGCTCCGGCCCGCTGCCGACCCCGCTGGTCACAGCGCTGTCGCGTGTCGCCGAGCAACATCGCCTGGCGCGGCTGACGCGGCACGGCGAATTGGTGCTGCAGCGCCTGCCGCCGACGGTGAAGATGGGCCGCGCGGAGGTAACGCTGCCGCCGGGCTCGTTCCTGCAGGCGACGGTGGCGGGCGAAGAGGCGCTCGCCGCACTGGTCGCCGAGCGCATCGGCAAGGCCAAGGAGGTCGCCGATCTCTTCTGCGGTGTCGGCCCGTTCGCCCTGCGGCTTGCCGAGAAGGCCCGCGTCACGGCCTATGACAGCGACGCCGGCGCCATCGCGGCCCTCGCGAAGGCCGCGCGCACACCGGGCCTCAAGCCGATCAAGGCCGAGCTGCGCGATCTGTTCCGCCGCCCCTTGGTGCTGCCGGAGCTGCGCGACTTCGACGTGGTGGTGTTCGACCCGCCGCGGCAGGGCGCGCAGGCGCAGGCACTGAAGCTCGCCGCGAGCAAGGTGCCCGCCGTGATCGCGGTGTCCTGCAACGCCGCGACCTTCGCCCGCGACGCGCGGCTGCTGATCGACGGCGGCTACCGGCTGGAGGCGGTGGTGCCGGTCGATCAGTTCCGCCACACGCCGCATGTGGAGCTGGTGGCGCGGATGGTGCGGTAGGATGCGAACTCCCCATCGAGCCACAACCTTGATACCGGTCAATCGCTCTGCCCTCCGCCGCCGCTAAAAGCGTTCCGTGCCATGAGACGCGGAGCGGACGTTCGTGCTCGACCGACGACAATTCATCGCGACTTCGCTGGGGCTGTCCGCGGCGACCATCACCAGCCCCTCTGCCGCAGCGGCGGCGAACACCTATGACGAGACGGTAAAGTCGTCACGGGCTGCGCTGCAAGCCGTGCCGCGGGATCGCGAACTCGTGCGCTTTGCCACCCTCGCAGCCAACAGCCACAACACCCAGCCGTGGATCTTCTCGGTCCGCGGCAACGTCATCGCGATTGCGCCTGACTTCAAGCGCCGCTGTCCGGCCGTCGATCCGGACGATCATCATCTCTTCGTCAGTCTCGGCTGTGCCGCCGAAAACCTCATCCTCGCCGCGTCCACGCTGGGCTGGCACGCAGATGCGGCCGTCGACGGCGACCGCATCGTGATCACGCTCGAGGAGGCCCCGCAGGGCACATCGGCACTGGCGGCCGCGATTCCTATCAGGCAATGCACCCGCGCAGCGTTCGACGGCAGGCCGGCCGCACCCGAGACATTGCGTCGGCTCGAGGATGCCTGTCGCGAACCGCACGTCGCTGCGATCCTGATGACCGAACGCACCGCGATCGCCGGGGTCACCGACTACGTACTCGAAGGCAACTCGGCGCAAATGCGCGACAAGGCCTTCATGCGCGAGCTCGTCAGCTGGATTCGCTTCAACGAGGCGGAGGCACTCGCGACCATGGACGGATTATTCTCGCCCGCGTCCGGAAACCCCTCGCTGCCCTCGTGGGTGGCCCGGCCGCTTCTCAAGCTCTTCTTCACCGAGAGCGGGGAGAACAAGAAATACCGCGAAGAACTCGACAGCTCTGCGGGCGTCGTCGTGCTCGCTGCCGATCGCAGCGACAAGTCGCACTGGATCGCGGTCGGCCGCGCCTGCCAGCGCTTCGGATTGCAGGCGACCGCGCTGGGACTCAAATATTCCTTCATCAACCAGCCGGTCGAGGTGGCGGCGCTGAGGCAGCAATTCGGGGCCTCACTCGGCCTCGGCGAACGGCGTCCCGATATCGTGATGCGTTTCGGAACCGGTCCAGACCTGCCGAAATCGCTGCGGCGTCCGCCGGAGCTGGTGATGCAATCCTAGCGCCGAAGGCCGCCCAGCACAGGAGACTCGCCGGGCAGCATCGACGAGTTGATGTCACTGTCCATGAGTCCCGATTGCTGCTGGATGAACCCGGCCCCGAACGACAAGCTGAGGTTGGAGGTCGGCTTGAATTCGACACCCGCAAACCCGCCATAGCCGGGCGCAGCGCTGGAGCTGAGCGGCGCCAGCGAGCTGCCAATGCCGTTGCCAAACTTCAGCGTGTCGAAACCGGCAAAGAACGTGACGGGCATGCCACCCGCAGTCTTCATGTTATAGCCGAACTGCGTGCTATCATAAGAGAGCGCGCTGAAATTGCCGATCGAGCCTGCCTGGCTGAAGCCGCTCAAACCAAGATTGCCGCGTTGGCTGCCGACGAAGAAACCATTCGCAGAGCTGTTGCGCCAATCGGCATCGCCGGCGTTGAAGCTCGCGAAGTTGCCATAGGTGTCGGAGCTCTGGCCGGCACTGCCGCCGAGGCCGAAAGGTCCGCCGGGAATCCAATATCTCAGCGGCGCGACTTGCGCATGAACCGGCTCTCCGCCGAGGCAGAGCACCGCGAGAGCTGCAAGAGCACATGAAAGTGCAGGCTTGAACATTCAGACTACCGTCGACAATTTCGCAAACTATACTCCGCGAACATCATCAATGCCAGCGGAGCGACCGCGTCGGTGTCACGGCAGCAGGTCTCCAGGGAACTGCACCTGATGCCGCACGATCCGTTGCTCACCCGCCTGACATCCGTTCTTGCCGACGTACCGGGCGTTCACGCCGTCGTGCTCGGCGGCTCACGCGCGCGGGGCAGCGCGCATCCCTCGTCCGACTACGACATCGGGCTGTATTGTTCGAGCGCGGCCCCGCTCGATACGGATCGGCTCCTGAGCGTCGTGACGGAAATCGCCGACGATCCCGGCACTGCGACCGTAACGAGATATGGCGAATGGGGGCCATGGATCATCGGCGGCGCATGGCTGTCGGTCGAGGGACAACAGGTCGATCTGCTCTACCGTCACGCCGACGATGTCGAGCGAGTCATGATGGACTGCCGAAACGGTACAGTCCTCATGGCCTACCAGCCCGGCCATCCACATGGCTTCTGCTCGGCAATCTGGATGGGCGAGATCGCATATTGTCGGCCTTTGCACGATCCGAAAGGCCTGATCGCGCGGCTCAAGACAATCGCGCTCCCCTATCCGGAGGATCTGGGCCGCGCCTTGTTGCGGCGCTTTCAGTGGGAAATCCTGTTCAGCATCGAAAATGCGGAACTTGCGACAGCTCGCGACGAGCGGACCCACGTCGCGGGCTGCGTCTACAGAGCGCTCGCGTGCATCGCGCAGGTGCTGTTTGCATTGAACCGTCGATATCTCATCAACGAAAAGGGCGCACTCATCCAGACGGCCGGCTTGCCCCTTACGATTCCCCATCTGGTGGAACAGTCCGGCGACATCTGGCGGCTGATCGGGGATGGCGATTTGGCAGAGGCCTGCGCGATCCTGCGGCAGGTCGATCAGCAATTGAAGACGCTGTTACGATCCGGCGGGACGCCGCTGTGAACGGCTATGCCGTCTTGTCGACGGACGACGACGAATCCGCCGGCGGATATTTCGTCACCGGCACCATGAAGGATTTGGTGCCGACCTGATAGATGACCTTGCCGTTCTGTCCGTCATCGGTCGCGATCTGCGTCTGTCCGAACATGATGACGTTCTTGTAGACGATGCCAGTGCCCTGACGAGTGATGCCGTCGGTGGTGACGCTGACCTGCGCTTCCTTGCCGTTGACGGAGAGCACCTTGAAGCTCGCGCTCTTGCCGTTGTCGCTGGAATAGCCACCCCAGCTTCCCATGAGACGGCTGTCGGAGGCCGGCGGCTCCTGCTTCTCGAGATTCGCGGTCTGCTTGCCAGCGCCGCCCACTGAGAACAGCAGCACCATGCTCTTCCCATCCTTGGTGCCGACCGTGACTCCGCCAAAGGTGATGAGCGTGCCATTGACCTCGCCAAAGCCGCGCTCGGTACGACCGTTATGGGTGTACTCGACCTGCGCCCGGGCACCGCGGATGTTCACGACCTTGAAGCCGACGGGCTGGTTGTTGCCCACCCAATTGCCCTTCCAGTCACCGACCAGAGCACTCTGGCGATACATCCGCTCGTTGGCGGGCGAAATCTGGTTGGTGCTCGACGTGACGATGGCCATGGCTTGCTCAAAGGCAGGTTGGATAAACCCGCTTTCGTTCGCTCCAGCAATGCCGGGATGCCGGTTGGAAACGAAAGGAAACAGTCTGATTAGGGCCATGTACCGGTTAACGGGCAGTTAAATTCAACTGCCGGTTGGGATGGGCAAAAGGTCTCAGCCGGGACGTTAACGTCCCCAGCGGTCCGACCAGATCTTCTCGCCAATCAGGCAGTTGACGCGCGGCTCCTTGTCGGCAACGCGCATCACGGGGCGCTCGGGCGTGCGGCCGGCGACTTCCATCAGCAGCTTGGTGCGGATCGCTTCCTTGAACTTGTCGCGATCCTTGATCGTGATGACGAAGGAGCCGGGACCTCCGATGACGCAGTCCTCATAGTATAAATCGAGATTGTCGATATCCATGGTCGAGTAGGACGGCTCTTTGATCATGATCGGCAGGCCGTTGATGACGATGCCCTTCTCCAGGGCGGCATCGCGCGCCACCGTGACCGGACCGCCATTGTTGTTGGGACCGTCGCCGGAAATATCGATGACGCGGCGCAAGCCCCGATATGGATCCTCGTCGAACAGCGGCATCGCGAACGTGATCGCACCGGAGATCGATGTGCGCGAGGCGCGGCGGATCGGCGTTTTCATGATCTCGGCGGCGACCGCGTCCGCCGTCTCCGGTCCGTCGACCAGGCGCCAGGGAATGATCATCTTCTGATCGCTGGAGGCGGCCCACTCGAAATAGGTCACTGCGATCCGGCCATTCGGGCCTAGCTTCAGCGCCTGCAGGAACTCCTTCGATTGGATTGCCTGCGCATAGCCCTCGCGCTGGACCGCGAGCTCGTCCATGTCCATGGAGTAGGACACGTCGACCGCGAGGATCAGTTCGACGTCGACCGCCTGCGCGTCCTTGTCGGCCGCGAGCCGTTTCGATTGAGATCGACTCTCGGGCGATTCAAATTTGGGTCCCGGTGCCGCGATGCCCGCGACGTCCCCTCCGGCAAGCATGCCGGCCACCAGCACAGCCCCGATCGAGAACAGCAAACGCATCGCGGTCTCCCGTCGTATGACGCGATGGTGACATGCAATTGCCCTGCCGCAAAGGCCGAAGATCGCTTGCGCTTCACATTCGAGTTAAGAATTTGCGTGCCAGCGCGAAATCGCCGCCGTGTCGCCGCGCTTGCGTCACCGGAAGACGCGCGATTACAGGGTTCGTCAATCCGGAGCGGCTCGAAGAGCCGAACCGCAATGACGAGAGTCTCAGGCGCGCAAGGGCGCGCCGGAGTTCTCGCTTCGCGAGCCCCGGAATGGCGGCGGCGAACCTGGAGTGCACGCCGCGCCTACTTGTCCGGCACGATTTCCATGCTAGGTTGGTCGGACAGATGGGGATGGAGTCCCCCGACAACCGCCCGGCGGTCGATGACCGTGCTTGGCTGATGACTCCTGCTCGAGGAGAGGCAATCTCAAGGCCTCTGCCTTTGGCGGGAGCATGGACATACCCCGCCGAAGGCGGGTTTTTTGTTGTCTTGTAACGAAGGCCAGCCGGAGAAGGCCAGGAGAAGACGACGACGTGACGATGCCGACACCGAATGCTGCGCGCACGATGTTGCCCAGAGGAATCTGGGTGCTCGGCTTCGTCTCGATGCTGATGGACATCTCCTCCGAGATGATCCATGCGCTGCTGCCGATCTATCTCGTCACCGTGCTCGGCGCCTCCACGCTCACCGTCGGGTTCATCGAGGGCATTGCGGAGGCCACCGCCTCGATCACGAAGATCTTCTCCGGCGCGCTGTCGGACTGGCTCGGCCGCCGCAAGCTGCTCGCCGCGCTCGGCTACGGGCTGGCCGCCTTCACCAAGCCGCTGTTCCCGCTGGCGCCCAGCGTCGAATGGCTGGTGGCGGCGCGCTTCATCGACCGCGTCGGAAAGGGCATTCGCGGCGCACCGCGCGATGCGCTGATCGCCGATATCGCCCCGGTCGGCCTGCGCGGTGCGAGTTTCGGGCTGCGGCAATCGCTCGACACGATCGGTGCCTTCGTCGGGCCGCTCGCAGCGATCGGCCTGATGTGGTGGACGGTCGACAATTTTACAATCGTGTTCTGGGTGGCAGTGCTGCCGGCGTTCCTGTCGTTTGGACTGATCGCCTTCGCTGTGAACGAGCCGGATCCCGACCCGAGCCGGAAGCCTGCGAAGAATCCGCTCAATCTCGCCGCAATGCGGCAACTCGGAGCGGTGTACTGGCGCGTTGTCGCGGTCGGAATCGTCTTCACGCTCGCGCGCTTCAGCGAGGCCTTCCTGATTCTGCGCGCACAGAACATCGGACTCAACGCGATGTGGGTGCCGGCGGTGCTGGTGCTGATGAACATCGTCTATGCCCTGTCGGCCTATCCGGCCGGCGTGCTGTCGGACCGGATCGGCAGGACCCGCCTGCTCGCACTCGGTCTGGTCTTCCTCGCCGGTGCCGACCTCGCGCTGGCGCTGTTGCCGAATCTGGCCGGCCTTGCGCTCGGGGTCGTGCTGTGGGGGCTGCATATGGGACTGACGCAAGGGCTGCTCTCGGCCCTCGTCGCCGACGCTGCGCCACCGAGCCTGCGCGGCACCGCATTCGGCTATTTCAACCTTTTCACCGGGCTTGCCCTGCTGGCCGCGAGCGTGATCGCCGGCGCGCTTTGGGACGCATATGGTCCCCAAGGCACGTTCCTCGCAGGGCTCGGCTTCGCGCTGGTCTCGCTGCTGGGGCTGCTCGCCGTCGGCGGCGGTCTCGCGACGGAGGGCAAGTGATGACGCGGAGTCTTTCATCATGCTGAGCGGGGCCATCGCGATCATGATCGGCAGCGCCCTGGGTGGCTGTGCGCGCTATTTCATCTCCGGTGCGATCGCGCGCCGGCTGGGCGAGACGTTTCCGTGGGGCACCATGACGATCAACGTCACCGGCGCCTTCCTGATCGGCATTTTCGGCGCGTTGGCGACCCATCCGGGCTCGGTCTTCGCTTTGCCTAATCCCTGGCTGTTCGCGGTGACCGGCTTTCTCGGCTGCTACACCACGGTTTCCTCGTTCAGCCTGCAGACGCTGACGCTCGCGCGGAGTGGCGAACTGATGCCTGCGCTCGGCAATATTGTGGCCTCAGTCGGGCTGTGCCTGACCGCCGTCGCATGCGGCTTCCTCCTCGCGGACGGTCTGGGAGGCTAACGGATGGAATTTGGAGAAGCATCGGCGGCGCGGCACCTTCGCCTCTCCACGGTTGCGGGGAGAGTCCAACTCTCACCTCCCTCGCGGAGAGCCACCCTCGCCCCAACCCTCTTCCCGCGCGCAGGGACAGGGAGAAGGGGCAACGTGCGATGAAATCCCCCTCCTCCGCCGAGCGCTGGCGCACTGCGACGCTCTATGCCTGGGTTGCCGCCGGCAGCATCGTCGGCGGCCTGACGCGTTATCTCGTCGGGCTGGCGCTGGACACCGGGCCGGGCTTTCCCTTCGCGACGCTGTTCATCAACGCCATGGGCTCGCTGATCATCGGCTTCTACGCGACGCTGACCGGCCCCGACGGCCGCATGCTGGCGCGGCCCGAGCACCGACAGTTCGTCATGACCGGGTTCTGCGGCGGCTACACCACCTTTTCGACCTTTAGCCTGGAGACCTTCCGCCTGATCCACGGCGGGATGAAATACACGGCCCTAGCCTACATCGCTGCATCCGTGATCTGCTGGCTGGTGTCGGTATGGATCGGCCATATGATGGCGAACCGCTACAACCGCTTGACAAGGAGCTGACCATGCAAATTCCCAATCAGGCAGTTTCCCTCCGGATCTTCATTGGCGAGAGCGATCATTTCGACGGCAGGCCGCTCTATGAAGCCATCGTGATCAAGGCGCGTGAGCGGCACCTGGCCGGCGCTACCGTGCTGCGCGGGCCGATGGGATTCGGCAAGTCCAGCCGGCTGCACACCTCGAAGATCCTGCGGCTTTCGGAAGACCTGCCGCTGCTGATCGAGATCGTCGACAGCGAGGACAACATCAACGCATTCCTGCCCATCCTGGATGGCATGATGTCGAGCGGGCTGATCACCTTGGAGAAAGTGCAGGTCCTGCAATATGGTGCGAAGGTCGCGAGCTGATCGCCGCGGCTGGGAACCGAGACCGCCGTGTCCAGGAGGCGGAATGAACGACACCGTCACCAAACCGAAAACCAGGACCAAGACCAAGGTCGAGCGGCCGCGGCTGCACAAGGTCATCCTGATCAACGACGACTACACGCCGCGCGAATTCGTCACCATGGTGCTGAAGGCCGAATTCCGCATGACGGAGGATCAGGCCTACAAGGTGATGATCACCGCGCACAAGCTGGGTGCCTGC
Source organism: Bradyrhizobium sp. R2.2-H (assembly GCF_004346455.1). Classification (NCBI taxonomy): domain Bacteria; kingdom Pseudomonadati; phylum Pseudomonadota; class Alphaproteobacteria; order Hyphomicrobiales; family Nitrobacteraceae; genus Bradyrhizobium; species Bradyrhizobium sp. R2.2-H. Next base: position 311,889 of record NZ_SMBR01000001.1, on the reverse strand, counting down.
GTCGTCGCGGTGTTCACCAAGGATGTTGCCGAGACCAAGGCGACGCGCGCCACCGACGCCGGCCGCGCCAAGGGCTATCCGCTGCTGTTCACGACCGAGCCGGAGGAGTGAGGCGTGCTGCTTCCAACTCAGCGCGTGAGGCGCGCCAAGATGGTCTGGTCGTAAGCTACTTCAAGTTCTTAAAGACCTTGCTGAACTCCGGAAGCTGCAGCCTTCGCTTCTCCTCCCGGTATTCAGCTTCGGTGAAGGGACCGCTCACGGATACCCGCACCGCAACGTCCCATTCATTCGGCTTTCGCGAGATATAGTAGAACTCCGTGACCGAGCGGTCCGGTTGCCTTCCCGATTTCCAGGGATGGCGAGCGAACACGATGTAATTGCCATTCGCGCCGGCCTGAAAGACCGTAGGCTCCGGCAGGCCGTCGCCAACGCAAGTTCCACCCGTGCCGACCGACCGGCAAAGCGTCATGTCCTTATCCGTGTCGACCGCGACGAGGCGATAAGGTCCATCAATCGCTTCGTTCTGGACAAACCCGCAGGCTGGCAGGCACAGCAGAAGTGCCAAGCATGGCCATCGTTTCAAATGCGAAAGCACGGATCGACTTTCACGCCATCAACACTGGCTTCTCCTCCGCGAGCCCGTACACACGCTGCGCCTTCGAAAATCCCGCAATCGGAAATTCGCCGAGCTCGTGCCAATCGTGGCGGCAGACATTGGCAAAGCCTTCGGATGCAACGACGGTCCGTCCCAGGCGCCCCGTGATCTTCTCCAGGCGTGCCGCCAGATTGACGGCGGGGCCGATGCAGGTGAAGTCGAGGCGGTTGCCGCCGCCGATATTGCCGTAGAGGATGTTGCCGACATGTAGCGCGACGCCGAAGCGGAAGCGCTCGACGGCCTCGCCGACCGGAAAGGCGAGCGCCTCGACACTGGCACGTGATTCGCGCGCCGCTTCCAACACGTGCGCACAGACATGGGCGGTATCGCCGACATATTCGTCGATCGGGAACACCGCGAGCAGGCCGTCGCCCATGAACTTCAGCACCTCGCCGCCATGGCCGCGGATCGCCGAGACCTGACAGTCGAAATAATGATTGAGGATCTGGACCACGGTCTCGGGCGGCAGCCGGTCCGACAGTGCGGTGAAGCCGCGCAGATCCGACAGCCAGATCGCGGCCTGCATGGTGTCGTTGTGACCGCGGCGGATCTGGCCGCCGAGGATGCGCGCGCCGGCGCGGTTGCCGACATAGGTGTCGAGCAGCATCTCTGCGGTGCGGCGCAGGCTGATAATCTCGCTGATGCGCGCAAGCGGTACGATGAGAGCTCGGATGGCCGCGATGTCGTCGTCGCTAAAGCCATCCGGATGCCGCGTGATCCAACTCGTTGCGTGGATGGAGCCGTCGAGAAAAGGCACCGGCACAGCGATATAATCGGTCGCGCCTTCGGCTCGTATGTCATCGAGGAATGGAAATCGCTTGCTGTCTGGATCGCTTGCGCGTCCCCTCACCTCGATGCCCTGCTCGAACACGACGCGGAGCGGGCTGCGGGCAAATTCGGGCGTGTCCAGGATCTCGAAATCGACGCTGCCGATTTCGACTCCCTGGCCCTGCCGCCAGAGGAAGTTGCGGCCGAAGACTTCGGGATGCAGCGTGCGGATGAAGATGCCGAACCGCCACAGCGGCAGGCCGGCAGCGACCAGACGTTCGCAAAAAGCGGCAATCCCTTCGGCCGGCTCCTGAGCCGCCCAGGTGCCGTCGATCAGCCAGTCGCAGATGCGCTGGAGCTCGGAGCTGTTCATGGCCGCATTTGCAGACGAAGTTGCGGAGTCGTCAAGTTGCGCGGTGGGCTAGCACCGCGAGTTCAGCGCCCGACCTGCCCGCGATCGCGCAGGAAGTGATCGGCCAGCACGCAGGCCATCATGGCTTCGCCGACGGGAACGGCGCGGATGCCGACGCAGGGGTCGTGGCGGCCCTTGGTGAAAATCTCGGTATCAGTGCCCTTGCGATCGACGGTGAGACGCGGCTGCAGGATCGACGAGGTCGGCTTCACTGCGAAGCGAACCACTACCGGCTGTCCGGTGGAGATGCCGCCCAGCACGCCGCCGGCATGGTTGGACAGGAAGCGCGTGCCGTCATTGCCGGTGCGCATCTCGTCTGCGTTCTCCTCGCCGGTGAGCTCTGCCGCGCCAAAGCCGGCGCCGATCTCGACGCCCTTCACCGCGTTGATGCTCATCATCGCGGCCGCGAGATCGGAATCGAGCTTGGCATAGATAGGCGCGCCGAGACCTGCCGGCACGCCGTCGGCGACGACCTCGATCACCGCGCCGATCGAGGATCCGCTCTTGCGGATGCCGTCGAGATAGGTCTCGAAGAATGCGGCCTTGTCCTTGTCGGGACAGAAGAACGGATTCTTGGCGATCTCGTCCCAATCCCACTTGTCGCGATCGATCTTGTGCGGGCCGATCTGCACCAGCGCGCCGCGCACCCTCACATCGGGCAGGACTTTTCGCGCGATCGCGCCGGCGGCAACGCGCATCGCGGTCTCGCGTGCGGAGGAGCGACCGCCGCCGCGATAGTCGCGCAGGCCGTACTTGGCTTCATAGGTGAAGTCGGCATGGCCCGGACGAAACTTGTCCTTGATCTCGGAATAATCCTTGGAGCGCTGGTCGGTGTTCTCGATCAGGAGTCCGATCGGCGTGCCCGTCGTCACCTGCACGCCGGTCTCCGGATGCGCCATCACGCCGGACAGGATCTTCACCTGATCCGGCTCCTGACGCTGCGTGGTGAAGCGCGACTGGCCCGGTCGCCGGCGATCGAGATCACGCTGGATGTCGGCCTCGGTGAGCGGGATCATGGGCGGGCAGCCATCGACCACGCAGCCGATCGCCACCCCGTGGCTCTCGCCGAAGGTGGTGACGCGGAACATGTGGCCGAAGGTGTTGAAGGACATCGCGGATGCCGCCTAACGCTGACTTGCAACAACTATGTTGAATGTCAACGTGACGTAACGCGATCTGAATTGGGGGTCAAATGGTCCCCACAGCCGTCATGGCCGGGCTTGTCCCGGCCATCCACGGTCTCGGTCACGTCGGGCAAAAAGCGCGTGGATGCCCGGGACAAGCCCGGGCATGACGGCGGAGGATGTGGCGCTGCCGTTAACTGAACTTCTCCAGCCGGCCGTCGCGGAACACGTAGACCGCGCCCTGCTCGATAAAGAGCTCCGCAGCGCTGCCAGGGGTCTCGATGCCCAGGGCCACCATCAGGGCCCGGCAGGTGCCGCCGTGGGCGACCGCGACGGTATCGACCAGAAGCGACTCGTACCAGTCGAGCATGCGCAGCTGCACGGCCGCGTAGGTCTCCCCGCCCGCAGGCGCGATAGTCCATTTGTCGGCGAGGCGCCTCGCATAGACGTCCGGATCGGCGGCTTCGCTCTCGGCCAGCGTCAGCCCCTCCCAGGCGCCGTAGCCGATCTCACGCAGGCGATCGTCGAGCGAATAGTCCGACGCCGGCAATTCAAGCTTCTCGCGCGCGAGTTCCATGGTCTGCCGCGCACGGCCGAGCGGGCTCGACACGTAAGGCAGCGCCGCCCTGTCCCTGCCCTCGCGCCCGAACAGATCGGCCAGAATGCTGGCCGCCTGCACGGCCTGGGCCCGGCCATGCGCATTCAGCGGGACGTCCCTGGTGCCCTGGAGTCGCCCGAGCGCGTTCCACTCGGTCTCGCCATGGCGAAGGAAGTAGATCGTGGGCACGGGCATTCCGGCTCAGGGCTAGTCCTTCCCGCCCAGCGAGATGTCCGGCGCATCCGGCCGCTTCATGCCGAGCACATGGTAGCCGGAATCGACGTGATGCACCTCGCCGGTGACGCCGCGCGAGAGGTCGGAGAGGAAATACAGCGCGCTGCCGCCGACGTCTTCGGTCGAGACGTTGCGCCGCATCGGCGCGTTGTATTCGTTCCACTTCAGGATATAGCGGAAGTCGCCGATACCGGATGCCGCGAGTGTCTTGATCGGTCCCGCCGAGATGGCGTTGACGCGAATGTTCTTCTCGCCGAGATCGGCGGCGAGATAGCGGACGCTGGCCTCCAGCGCCGCCTTGGCGACGCCCATCACGTTGTAATGCGGCATCCATTTCTCGGCGCCGTAGTAGCTGAGCGTGATGAGCGAGCCGCCATCCATCATCAGCTTCTCGGCGCGCTGCGCCACCGCGGTGAACGAATAGCAGGAGATCAGCATCGACTTCGAAAAATTCTCCTGCGTCGTGTCGACGTAGCGGCCGTCGAGTTGTTCGCCATAGGCGATCGCGTGCACCAGGAAATCGATCTTGCCCCACTTCTCCTTCAGCACCGCGAAGGCGGCGTCGATGGTCGCGGCGTCCGTGACGTCACAATGGCCGAGCACGAGACCGCCGATCTCGGCGGCAAGCGGCTCGACGCGCTTCTTCAGCGCATCGCCCTGATAGGTGAAGGCGAGCTCGGCGCCGGCCGCGTGGCATGCCTTGGCGATGCCCCAGGCGATCGAGCGGTTGTTGGCAACGCCGAGGATCACCCCGCGCTTGCCTTGCATCAGACCTGAATTCTGCGCCATTTTTGAACGTCCCGTCGAAGCTCTCGTTGAGGTCTGGAGGTACACCAGCCCTCCCCTGCGGTACAGCCCTAATACGCGGCGTTAACGCTGTTTCGAGTGCCGGAATAGCCGTTCCACTCGGGTGTTATGATCGTTGAGGCGCTCGCGCCGAACGCTGGGACTTCAAGACTGCAATGAACGCGTTTCGCCAGAGTGTGGAAGTCATGATCCCGGCGTTGCGGCGCTACGCCCGCGCGCTCACGCGCGATGCGGATGCGGCCGACGATCTGGTGCAGGATACATTGGTGCGCGCGCTGCGTTCGGAACGCCTGTTTCTCGGGGGCGACGTCAGGAGCTGGCTCTATACGATCCTGACCAACCTCAACAAGAACCGGCGGCGCTCACTGGCAAGGCGGCCGCAATTCATGCCGCTGACGGAGAACAACCCGGATGCCAGCGGGACCGAGGCCGAAGGACGTGACATCGAGAAGGCGCTGGCCACCCTCGTCGAGGAACAGCGTTCGGTGCTGCTCCTGGTGATGCTGGAAGGCATGAGCTATCGCGAGGTCGCCGACATCCAGGGCGTGCCGATCGGCACCGTGATGTCGCGCCTGGCACGCGCACGGGCCCACGTTAAAGCCTCGCTGGAGGGTGAGCGTCCGGCGCTCAGGCGGGTGAAATGAGGACAGCGTGATGCATCGCACATCGTCCGCCCGCAGCCAGCCGAGGACGCGAGCGAAGTTGAGCCACGAACGATTTTTTGGGCCGCAGAGCCAGAGACGACCGATATGAACGACCGCAATATCCCAGTGACCGAAGACGAGCTGCACGCCTATGTCGACGGCGAGCTGCCGGCAGAACGTCGCGCCGATGTCGAGGCCTGGCTCGCCGCCCACCCTGACGAGGCCGAGCGGGTCCAATCCTGGCGGAGCATGGCCGAGATGCTGCACGCCCGCTACGATTCCGTCGCGCAGGAGCCCGTGCCAGCACGGCTGGAGCTGGAGCGGCTGGAGCGCCGCCCGCGGCAATGGTTCTATGGCGCCGCCGCGGCCGTGCTGGTTGCTTTCGTTGCCGGCGGCACGGCCGGCTGGGTGGCACATGGCGCCGCCAACACGCCCTCCACGTTTCAGAGCCTTACGGCAGACGCGCTCGATGCCCACCGCCTCTACGTCGTCGAGGTCCGCCATCCCGTCGAAGTCGGCGGCAACGAGCGTGACCATCTGCAGGCCTGGCTGACCCGGCGTTGCGGCTGGACGGTGTTCGCTCCGAACCTGGAGGCGAGCGGTCTGAAGCTCGTCGGCGGCCGGCTTCTGCCCGGGCCGAACGGTCCGGCGTCGTTCCTGATGTATGAGGGCGCTTCGGGTGAGCGGTACACGATCTACGCCACCAAGACCGACAATGGTGCGACGCAGATGCGCTACGCCAGAACGGACAAGGACGGAGCGCTGTTCTGGGCCGAACGCGGCGTCGGCTACGTCGTCAGCGGCGGCGGCGATCGCGAGCGGCTGACCAAGGTGGCGCAGGCCGTGTACGACCAAGCGGAGAAACACGGCACCTGAGCAAGCGCATAAGCGCGATGCCCAGATTCCGACATTGAAAATTTGGAATCAAGACATCGGCGCGTCTCATTATCGCACCGGATGATCACGCGAAAATGAGCAGCGTTCGATCCGCCGATCGACGCGGGCGGCCTCGATTGGGGCTTTTGGTACCGCGCTGGTCCCCCTCTCGAGGCCGCACCTTATTCTCGGCTGCCCGCCGGACAGCCGACACGTCTTGAAGTCAGCATCGACGTGCGATGCGCTTCAGGCGCAAGTTGAGCATCATCCTTTCGGGAAGAGAATGCTCTGATCGTCGAGGTAGCGCCGGATAGCGCCCTAGCCGAGCCCGCTACGCGGATTGTAGGGGTGGTGGTCCCTCCACTTCTCCATCAATGCTTCGAGCTCGGCGTCGTTCCCGTCCGGTAGCATAATCCTGATGGTCACGAAGAGGTCCCCGGTTGCGCCCGCTTTCGGCAAGCCTTTGCCCTTGAGGCGGAAGGTCCGGCCGCTGGAGGTGTTCTTCGGGACCGAAAGCTCCACGGCATTGCCGAGGGTGGGCACGCGGACCTTGCCGCCGAGCACCGCCTCATACAACGTCACCGGCAGGTCGATCCTGAGGTCGGCGCCCTCGACCTTGAAGAACGGGTGCGGCGCGATGTTGATGGTGATCAGGAGATCGCCGGGCGGATGGCCCTGCGCGCTCTCGCCCTGCCCCCGCAGCCGAATCTGCTGACCCTCGGTGACGCCGGCCGGAATCTTGACGTTGAGTTCCTTGCCCGTCGGCAGCCGGACGCGCTTCTCGCCACCCTTGACCGACTCTTCCAGCGAGACGGACATGGCGACATTCACATCGAGATCGAGCCCAATACCGCCGGTATCGAATTCGAACTGGGCGCCGCCGCCGGCCCCAGGCCGGGCGCCGCGCACCCCGCCGCCGAACATGCTGTTGAGGATATCCTCGAACGCCCCGCCGCCCGGGCCGCCACCCGCACCGCCGCTCCGGAACGTATAGCTTTCGAACCCGCCGGGACTCGCGCGGCCGCGCGGCCCCCCGCCGCCAGGAAAACCCTGGAAGCGCGGCTTGCCCTCGGCATCAATCTCGCCGCGGTCAAACTGCTTGCGCTTGTCCTCGTCGCCGAGGATCTCGTTGGCCGAATTGATCTCGGCGAAGCGCTCGGCGGCCTTCGGATCACCCTTGTTGCTGTCCGGATGATGCTTCTTGGCCAGCTTGCGATAGGCGCTCTTGATCGCGGCAGCGCTGGCGCTCCGCGGCACCCCCAAGACCTCATAGGGGTCGCGCATTCGTCACGTCTCCTTCAAGAAATCGAATTGTTCAAAGGGCTCCCCGCCCCACCTGCAGATCATGTGGGAAGAGAGTGGCATTTTTGCAACTAGCAGCGTGGTGAACCTAGCTCCGCCACGGCTTTAGCGTATGAATCTCCCAACGGCCACGGCTCCTTTGGCAGCCGGCGCCCTGAAGCCAGCTTTCGGTGCTGCCGTTGACATAGCTCGCCAGGAAGTCGCGGCATCTGCGTCCGTCCTCGGCGGCATAGGACTGGGCGATCGGCGTCACCGAGCCGCGCGCCCCGGTCTCCGGATTCTCCCAGTGCTGGCTGGAATCCTTGTCGCCCTTGCTGAGGACGTCGGAGGCGGCATTGCGCGCGAAGGCGAGATCGGTCTCGGTGGGCGCCGCGTCTCTCGCCGGCCGCGCGATCGAGCCGGTGAGATCGCTGTCGTCGGTCTTGGCGTAGGCACCCATGTCATTGCGGGAGAAGCTGCAGCCGCCGGCGCCGAGCCCGACCAGAATCATCGTCACGACGAGGCCGGGGGGCCGGATCGCCGATAGGCCAACGCGATCCCATGCCCTATATAGGGCGGTAGCGGACAAGGACGCATTTTGGGCCGCGGGACGCAACTCGGACTCCAGACATGACCGACACGACCTCGATGAAACACCAGACACCCTTAACATCCGGTGATTTCACCGCCGCCGACGAGCCATTTGCGCTGTTCGAGGCCTGGCTGAACGAGGCGACCAAGAGCGAGCCGAACGATCCGAATGCCATGGCGCTCGCAACCGTCGACCCTGGCGGGCTGCCGGACGTCCGCATGGTGCTGATGAAGGGCTTCGATACCGAAGGTTTCGTCTTCTACAGCCACATCGCCAGCCAGAAGGGCCGCGAACTCGCTGCAAATCCTAAGGCCGCGTTACTGTTTCACTGGAAGTCGCTGCGCCGTCAGGTCCGCATCCGCGGCAACGTGACGCCGGTGACCGACACTGAAGCCGACGCCTATTTCGCCACCCGCCCCAAGCAGGCCCAGATCGGCGCCTGGGCGAGCAAGCAGTCGCAAGAGCTTGAGAGCCGCTTCGCCTTCGAGCAGGCCATCGCCAAGGTTGCGGCCAGATATGTCATCGGCGAAGTGCCGCGGCCGCCGGGCTGGAGCGGCTGGCGCATCACGCCGATGCGTATCGAGTTCTGGCACGACCGCCCGTTCCGCCTGCACGACCGCATCGAATTTCGCCGTGACGCCGCCGGCCAGCCATGGTCCAAGACGCGGATGTATCCGTAAAGATTGGGCCGCCTGAAAGATGTCCATGCCGCATTCGTCCAATGCGCCGCGCCGCACGCTGCTCCTGACCGGAGCCAGCCGCGGCATCGGCCACGCCACTGTGATCCGCTTCTCGTCGGCGGGCTGGCGCGTCATCACCTGTTCGCGGCATCCCTTCCCGGAGGACTGCCCGTGGGACGCCGGCCCTGAGGACCATATCCAGGTCGACCTCGGCGATCCCAAGGACACGGCGCGCGCGATCACCGAGATCCGCAACCGCCTCGAAGGCGGCATGCTGCACGCCCTCGTCAACAACGCCGCGATCTCGCCGAAGGGGCCCGGCGGCTCCCGGCTCGGCTCGGTCGACACCGATCTCGACACCTGGACGCACGTCTTCCACGTCAACTTCTTCGCGCCGATCATGATGGCGCGCGGACTGATCGATGAATTGAAGGCGGCCAGGGGCTCGGTGGTAAATGTCACCTCGATCGCGGGCTCGCGCGTGCACCCGTTCGCGGGCGCCGCCTACGCCACCTCGAAGGCCGCGCTGGCGTCGCTGACGCGCGAGATGGCGTCCGATTTCGGCCGCATCGGCGTGCGCGTCAACGCGATCGCGCCGGGCGAGATCGACACCTCGATCCTGTCGCCGGGCACCGAGAAGATCGTCGAGCAGCAGATCCCGATGCACCGCCTCGGCACGCCCGACGAAGTGGCCAAGATCATCTACGTGCTGTGCACCGATACCAGCTCCTACGTCAACGGCGCCGAGATCCACATCAACGGCGGCCAGCACGTGTAGGCAGGGCACGAAAGCATGGGCCGGTTCGCAAGCACTGCCTCACTCTACGAGCATTTGCGGCCGCCGTATCCGCGCGAATTCTTCCGCTGCGTCGCGCAAAAACTCGGTCTCACCAAACAGAGCAGCCTGATCGATCTCGGTACCGGACCCGGGCTGCTGGCGCTCGGCTTCGGCCCCTATGTCGGCCGTGTCGTCGGAGTCGATCCGGAGCCCGCGATGCTCGACGCCGCGCGGCTTGCCGCTTCGGGCGCGGGTCGACATGTCACGCTGATTGAAGGCAAGGCAGAGACGCTTCCACCCGATATCGGCACTTTCGACATCGTCACGATCGGCCGTGCGTTGCATTGGATGGATCGCGATGCGACGGTGGCCCAACTCAGCCAGCTGGTCGCACATGGGGGCGCGATCGCGATCTGCGCTTCGTTCTCGGCTACCGACGGCCGTAACCCATGGCTCGATGGTTACAACGAAATTCGCCGTCGCTGGTCGCCTGCGCAGCTCTGGGAGGAGGCAGGACGGGGCACGCGGACACATCGCGACCTTTCTGCGTTCTTCCACGGCAGCCCGTTGCAGCTCGCCGAGCTTGTCACCGTCGAGACCAGCCATCTGGTCGGCCTGCACGATTTGGCGAAGCGCACGCTTACTTATTCGTCCTCGTCACGGGATGCACTGGGCGAGAATGTCGAGGCGATGCTGAGCGAGGTCTTGCATCATCTCGTCCCGTTCAGCCGCGACTATGCGATCGAAGAGACCATCGTCTCGACGGCGCAGATAGTTAAGCCCTAGTAGATTTGCCGAAGAGTGGAAGCAAGGCGATCCAGACAACGCCGCCGCAAGGCCTGGATCGCCCTTACCTTCCGTTCCTCAATCGAGTCGAATCCGACGCGACCTCTCGCGCGACCGCGGAGCGGCCGTGCTGAATGCAGTCGAGCAGTCGTCGTCGTTCTCACCATCGAGCAGCGGAGCACCACAGTGCCGGCACATGCGTGCCGACATCGACGGCGCCTTGCCGCTCGCCAGGACCTGGCGATAGTTCGCCAGATCGATGACGTTGCGGGGCGTCGTTATGTGTTTCTCAACCATGGCTGTTCCTCGCGGCTACGCACTGCTTATCGCAGACAAGTTTCGCGCAAACGTTCAGCCCACCGCTCAAATTTTACCGGAGGAATTGCGGCATGGCGCGGACATCACGGCGCCGCCTCAATCCCGATCTATTCTGCGACACGTTCTACTTTGTCTCTACGAGCGGCGTAAGGTCTCGGTAGGTATCTTCGCTCGAGCGCGACTCCTACAGCCACTTCTTCCATTTGAAGATCCAGTACGGGACGACCGCGGCGATCAGCATCATCACCAGCGCCATCGGATAGCCGTGCACCCATTCGAGTTCCGGCATCACTCTGAAGTTCATGCCGTAGACCGAGGCGATCAGCGTCGGCGGCATCAGGACGACGGCCATCACCGAGAACAGCTTGATGATGTTGTTCTGCTCGAGATTGACGACGCCGAGCATGGCGTCGAGCACGAAGGTGATCTTGTTGGAGAGATAGGAGGCATGGTCGGTCAACGAGGCGACGTCGCGCTGCATGGTCTTGAGCTGCTCGCGCATGTCCTTCGACCATTTCACGCCCTCGACCACCGCGGACAGGAAGGTGACGACGCGGCCGATCGAGACCAGGCTCTCGCGAACCTTGGAGGTCAGATCGCCCTTGCGGCCGATCGAGATCAGGATCTGGGAGTATCTCTTTGCCTGCCCATGGCGCTCGCTCTCGGGCTCGAAGATGTCGTGCGAGACCTGATCGATCTCGGCGCCGCAACGCTCCAGAATATCGGCGCAGCGGTCGATCACCGCATCCAGCAGTTCCATCAGCACCATCTCGCCCGTGACGGAAGGCGTGCAGGAGCGAGAGAGCTTGGCCTCGACCAGCGCGAACGGCTTCGGCTGGTCATATCGCACCGTCACCAGGCGGTGGTCGCCGAGGATGAAGGTCACCGCCGTGGTCCGGGGCATGTCGGTATCGGAGTGGCACATCAGCGTCGCAGTCATGTAGCGCGCGCCGTTCTCCATATAGAGGCGGCTGGAGATCTCGATCTCCTGCATGTCTTCCCGGGTCGGGATGGCGATGCCCGCGAGCCGCTCCACCGCCTTGTCCTCGGCCGCGCTCGGATTGACGAGGTCGATCCAGACGGCGTTCTCCGGCACGGCCGCAAGATCCTCGATGACAGCCTTCTTGAGGGCGGACTCGGAGGGAACAAATACCGAAAACATGAAAAGCTCCAGAGATCCTGCGACAGCCAGCCCTTAGCGCGATTCTGGCAGGTTCACGATGACAACAACATTAACGGAGCGTTTGGACTTGTGGCGATCCCAGGCTCAACTGTGGCACGGAATCGACAGTTCGGCGTATCCGGCCGAAAAATCTGCATAACAGCGCAAAATTTGCGGCAGAAAAGCCACAGCTGGGCTCTCGTAGCGTGGGATAAGCCCTTCAGAGCTGGAATTGCGGCAGATTTCAACGATAATGGGCCTAACGGAGTCGAGGAACTTGGGCGCCAAGCTCAAGCCTTCCGTGCGGTATTGTTTTGATTGGAACCAAACCATGTCGTCGCTGAAAGTTATGTTGGGGATTTTTGCCGCCGGCCTGATGCTGTCGGGCTGCATGCAGGCCACTCATTATGAGGCGACTGACACCAAGTCCTTCAAGCCGAAGGACAAGGAACTGCTCGCCAAGGTCAAGTACGAGAACACCCCGGTCGCTGAGCCGTTCCGCCGCGCCATCGTCGAATACCACCGCAAGGAATCGCCGGGCTCGATCGTGGTCGATTCCGACAACCATTACCTCTATTACGTGCTCGATGGCGGCAAGGCGATCCGCTACGGCATCACCGTTGGCGAAGAGGCCATGGCCTGGTCGGGCATCGCCAAGGTGGGCAGCAAGACCGAGTGGCCGGCCTGGCACCCCACCCCCGGCGAAATTTCGCGTCTGGGCGTGCCGACCTATGTCGCCCCCGGCCCCGACAATCCGATGGGCTCCCGCGCGCTGTACCTCTATTCGGGCGGCAAGGACACGCTGTTCCGCATCCACGGCACCAACCAGCCGGAATATATCGGCGCCTCGATCTCGTCAGGCTGCATCCGCCTGACCAACGAGGACGCGATTGATCTCTATGATCGCGTCAAGGTTGGGACCCTCGTCGTGGTGCTCGAGCCCAAGCACGGGGACTCGCCGTACAATTCGCGACTGGCGCTCGGCAACAGCCAAACCGGCCAGGCGGCCAGCTACTGATCGCCAACGACCTCTGGACAACAAAAGGCGCCGGTTTTACCGGCGCTTTTTTGTTGCCTGCTTGGACGATGGAGACTTCTTGGCAGGGGGCGATTTCTCTTCAGGTGAAGACGATTTCTCCGCCGGCTCGTCGTCAGCACCTTCCTTCGCCTCAGGCTTGGCTGCGACCTCGCGCGGCGGCGCCTCCTCGGGACGTTCCGCCGGCAGGAGCGGGGCGACCTGCGGCAGAGGATCCCAGACGTTCCACTGGCAGATGCGGTAGCCGTTGCGGCGCTGCGCCAGATCGAGATGGATGTGGTCCTCATGGTACCAGTCCGAGCCAGGACCGAGCACGGTGGAAAAGCGCGCGCAGACCGAGTGCAGCACGCGCTCGCGAACGTCGCGCGACAGGGTGCGGTCCGTGAGGCCGATCGACTGCCCATTGGCGAGCTTGATGGCGCGGATGTCGATGGCATTGGCCTTGCCGTGCTCGGACAGCATCGCGCCGGCGACGCGGTTGCGACCGCGGCACTCGAAGGAATCGAAATTGTCGAGGTCGCTGATGGGCGAGCCGAGGCTGGTGGCCAGCGGCACCATGTCCTTGCGCAGCCAATCGGCGATCGCGGACGCCATGGTGCAGCGAAGGATCGCCGCCGGCTTGACCGTCACCTTGCGCTTGTCCGGCAGCACGACCGCTTCCAGCCGCACCAGATCCTCGCCGCCGCAGGCGCCGGGGCCGCGGATGTCCGGGATCGAGGGTGCGATCGCAATGTCCTCCGTCAGCGCGAGGCGGCAGGCTGAGGCCTGTTTCTGGGGTGGCGGCGCAGCCTCGGCGGGCTTGTCCGCGCCCGCCTTGTCGGGAGATGGCCTTGTCTCTGCTTCGGACGGAGCCTCGTCCGTCGCTTTGGGGGCCTCTTCTGGCCGCGGTTTTGGCAGGGGAATCTTCGCGGTACGAACGGCCGCGCGCGGCCGTGGTGTACCAAGGCCGAAGATATCGAGTGGCGCAGGATATTTCCGCGCCTCTGCCCTCTCGACAGGCACGAGCAGCAGCCCCAGCGCGGCGGTAACCATTGCCGCGCCGACGGACATATAGCCGCGACAAGACCATTTGCGGCGAAAGTCCGGCAGGCTAAAAGTCATGACAATTCTTTGGCCCAAGCTGAGAGCGATAACGCGCCCAGCGACTTCTCGGAGGAACGTGAGAATGCTTGGTTTGATGCAAGATTGGCCCCTGCTCTGCCACCGGATCATCGAACACGCCGCCAGGATTCATGGCAAGCAGGAGGTGGTCACGCGCTCGGTCGAGGGACCGATCCATCGCACCAATTACGCCGAGATCCACAAGCGCGCGCTCAAGGTCTCGCAGATGCTGGAGCGCGATGGTATCAAGCTCGGCGACCGCGTCGCAACGATCGCCTGGAACACCTGGCGCCATCTCGAGGTCTGGTACGGCATCATGGGGATCGGTGCCATCTGCCACACGGTCAATCCTCGCCTTTTCCCGGAGCAGATCGCCTGGATCATCAATCATGCGCAGGATCGCATCGTGATGACCGACATCACCTTCGTTCCGATCCTGGAGAAGATCGCGGACAAGCTGCCCAGCGTGGAGCGTTACGTCGTGCTCACCGACAAGGCCCATATGCCTGAGACCACGCTGAAGAATGTGGTCGCTTACGAGGACTGGATCGCCGAGGCCGACGGCAAATTCAAATGGAAGGACTTTGACGAGAACACGGCGGCGGCGATGTGCTACACCTCCGGCACGACCGGCGATCCCAAGGGTGTGCTGTACTCGCATCGCTCCAACGTGTTGCACGCGCTGATGGCCAACAATGTCGACGCGCTCGGCACCAGCGCGTCCGAGACAATGCTGCCGGTGGTTCCGCTGTTCCATGCCAACAGCTGGGGCATCGCCTTTTCGGCGCCCTCGCAGGGCACCAAGCTGGTCATGCCGGGCGCCAAGCTCGACGGCGCCTCGGTCTATGAGCTGCTCTCGACCGAGAAGGTGACGCACACCGCCGGCGTGCCGACGGTGTGGCTGATGCTGCTCCAGCACATGGCCGCCAACAATCTCAAGCTGCCGGATCTGAAGATGGTGATCTGCGGCGGCTCGGCGATGCCGCGCTCGATGATCAAGGCCTTCCTCGACATGGGCTCCAACGTCCGTCACGCCTGGGGCATGACCGAGATGAGCCCGATCGGCAGCGTCGCGGCGCTGAAGCCTCCGTTCCACAATGCGACGGGCGATGCCAAGCTCGACGTGCTTCAGATGCAGGGTTATGCGCCCTTCGCGGTGCAGATGAAGATCACCGACGATGCCGGCAAGGAGCTGCCCTGGGACGGCAAAACCTTCGGCCGCCTCAAGGTCTCCGGCCCTGCCGTGGCCAAGGCCTATTACCGGGTCGACACCAACATCCTCGACGAGGAAGGCTTCTTCGACACCGGGGACGTCTCGACGATCGACGAGGACGGCTACATGCGGATTACCGACCGCTCCAAGGACGTGATCAAGTCCGGCGGCGAGTGGATCTCCTCGATCGACCTCGAAAACCTCGCAGTCGGCCATCCGGCCGTGGCGGAAGCCGCGGTGATCGGCGTATTCCATCCCAAATGGGATGAGCGTCCGCTCTTGATCGTGCAGCTCAAGCAGGGCCAGCAGGCCACACGCGAGGACATCCTGAAGTTCATGGATGGCAAGATCGCCAAATGGTGGATGCCCGACGACGTCGCCTTCGTCGAAGGCATCCCACATACGGCCACCGGCAAGATCCTGAAGACGGCGCTGCGCGACCAGTTCAAGGACTATCGCTTCCCGAACGCGGCCGCGTAGCGGCACAGCAGGCTACGTCATTCCGGGATGGTCCAAAGGACCAGACCCGGAATCTCGAGATTCCGGGTTCGATGCTCCGCATCGCCCCGGAATGACGGGCAGTAACAGTCCGGTCTCCCTTGAATTTGCCGCCGCGCCGTGGTCTCAACAAGCCATCGTCGCGCCAGATCGGCCGGCATCGCCAACCCCGGCAGAGCTCACCCGATGGCCCGCAGGTTTTCCGCTCCCTATCAGTCGGAGCCCGTGTCCAACCTGGCGAGCTGGGCGCGCAATCTGGCCGTGTTCGCGGTGGTGGCGGTGGTGGTGTCGGTCATCGTCGTCCGCTTCGATTTCCTGGAGCCGAAACCGGCGCTTGCGACTTTCTTCGGCGGGCTCGCGATCGCCGGCCTCTCGATCTTGTTCGGGCTCGCGGGCTTTGCCGCGATCTGGCAGAACGGCTCGCGGGGCATGGCACGCATCCTGCTCGCCCTCCTGATCGACGGCGCGATCCTTGCCTATCCCGCCTATCTGGCCTTTCAATATCGCAAGCTGCCGTCCATCTACGACATCACCACCGACCCGATCGATCCGCCGCGCTTCGACGCGATGGCGCGGCTGCGCACCGGCGAGGGCACCAACACCGCGGTCTATGCCGGCCTCTACTCGGCGGAGCAGCAGCGCCGCTTCTATCCCGAAATCGTGCCCGTCGAGCTCGAGATTTCCGCCGACCGCGCCTATGCAATCGCGCTCCAGCTCGTGCACAAGCGCAAATGGATCGTCATCGACGAGCGCGCGCCGCAGCCGCCGCGCCGCATCGGCCGCATCGAGGCGGTGGCGCGCACGCCGATCATGGGTTTTCGCGAGGACGTTTCGATAAGGGTCGTGCCGGATGGCGATGATTCCCGGGTCGACATGCGCTCCGCTTCGCGCAATTTCGACAGCGATCTCGGCAGCAACGCCGCGCGCGTCAAGAAGTTCATCGACGACCTCAACACCGCCGCCGATGCCGACGCGCTCAAGCCGGTGAAGAAGACGCCGGTCGCGCCGCCCAAGGCGCCGGCGAAGACGGTGAAGAAATAGCCTCGCTGTCATTCCGGGGCGTGCGAAGCACGAACCTGGAATCCATCGGGCGGCGGAGTTTGCCGATGAATGGATTCCGGGCTCTCGCTTCGCGAGCCTCGGAATGACAGCGAGTTAGGCGTTCGCCATCCGATACGTCCCGCCGATCACGGGATCACCATCCGTCGCGACCACGCCGCGTGCGACCAGGTCTTCGAGGTGCGCCAGCACAGAGTAGCCGGCGGCCGTCGTCAGCCTGGGATCGATGCCGATATAGATTGCGCGAACCATGGTCGGGATGTCGGTCTCGCCCTTGGCGAGGCGGTGCAGGATGGAAGCCTCACGCGCCTTGCGGTGCCGGATCAGGAAACGCACGAAACGCTGGCCCTCGGGGATCTCCGGGCCGTGGCCCGAGAAATAGAGATCCTCCTCGCGTGCCGCGAGCCGCTCCAGCGAGTCCATGTAGTCGATCATCGAGCCGTCCGGCGGTGCCACGATCGAGGTCGACCAGCCCATCACGTGATCGCCGACGAAGTTGAACTTTCGCTCCGGCCAGGCGAAGGCCAGATGGTTGGCGGTGTGGCCGGGCGTCGCCACGGCCTCGAGCCGCCAGTCCTGGCCCTCGACGACGTCGCCATCTGCGATCCTGATGTCCGGCACGAAGTCACGGTCTGAGCCGGATTCCGGATTGTGCTTCTCGCTCTCGAAACGCGGGCGCGAGGCGCGATGCGGGCCTTCGGCATAGACCGGCGCACCTGTCGCCTGCTTGATGCGCGCGGTGTTCGGCGAATGGTCGCGATGGGTGTGGGTGACGAAGATATGGCTCACCGTCTCGCCGCGCACGGCATCGAGCAGCGCAGCCGCATGCGCCTCATCGTCCGGACCGGGATCGATAATGGCAACATTGCCCTCGCCGACGATGTAGCTGACCGTGCCGGTGAAGGTGAACGGGCTCGGATTGTTGCAGAGCACGCGGCGCACGCCGGGGCGGACCTCCTCGACGATGCCGGGCTTCAGCGAAAAGTTGCGATTGAACGGGACGTCGTCATTGTCGGACATGGGACTTCCTGTGCACTACAGCCCCACCCGCGCCGTCATACCCCGCGAAGGCGGGGTATCCAGTACGCCGCGGCGTCTGTGGCGAAGGCGAGGTCTCTGGAATACTGGATCGCCCGCCCCAGTGCGCAACTGCGCACAAGGCGGGCGATGACAGCGGAACAAGCTAGCCACGGCCAAAGAACGCGGCGTCTAGAAAAACGCCTGAATACCTGTGATCGCGCGGCCCAGGATCAGGGCGTGGACGTCATGGGTGCCCTCGTAGGTGTTGACCGTCTCGAGGTTGTGGACGTGGCGCATCACGTGATATTCGATCGAGATGCCGTTGCCGCCGTGCATGTCACGGGCGGTACGGGCGATGTCGAGGGCCTTGCCGCAATTGTTGCGCTTCATGATCGAGATCATCTCGGGCGCGAACTTGCCCTCGTCCATCAAGCGACCGACGCGCAGCGAGCCCTGCAAGCCGAGCGCGATCTCGGTCTCCATGTCGGCGAGCTTCTTCTGCACGAGCTGGGTCGCGGCGAGCGGCTTGCCGAACTGCTTGCGGTCGAGCGTGTACTGGCGGGCGCGATGCATGCAGTCCTCGGCAGCGCCAAGCGCACCCCAGGAGATGCCGTAGCGGGCGCGGTTGAGGCAGCCGAACGGGCCCTTCAGGCCGGAGACGTTGGGCAGCAGGGCGTCTTCCGGAACGACGACGCCATCCATCACGACTTCGCCGGTAATCGAGGCGCGCAGGGACAGCTTGCCGCCGATCTTCGGCGCCGACAGGCCCTTCATGTCCTTCTCCAGCACGAAGCCGCGGATCTGGTTGTCGTGCGCGGCCGACTTGGCCCAGACCACGAACACGTCGGCGATCGGCGCGTTCGAGATCCACATCTTGCTGCCGGTGAGGCGATAGCCGTCCGAAACCTTCTCCGCGCGGGTCTTCATGCCGGCGGGATCGGAGCCGGCGTCAGGCTCCGTCAGGCCGAAGCAGCCGACCCACTCGCCGCTGGCGAGCTTCGGCAGGTACTTCTTGCGCTGGTTCTCGTCGCCATAGGCGTAGATCGGATACATCACCAGCGAGGACTGCACCGAGTTCATGGAGCGATAGCCGGAATCGACCCGCTCGATCTCGCGTGCGACGAGGCCATAGGCGACGTAGCTCGCATTCGCGCAACCATATTCCTCGGGCAGCGTGATGCCGATCAGGCCGAGCTCGCCCATCTCATTGAAGATCTCGCGATCGGTCTTCTCTTCGAGATAGGCCTTGGAGACCCGCGGCAACAGCTTGTCCTGGGCGTAGGCGCGGGCGGTATCGCGCACCATGCGCTCGTCTTCGGTCAGTTGCTCGTCGAGCAGGAACGGATCGTCCCACTGGAAAGAAGCCGCAGCCGGCTTGTCCTTGGCCTGAGGGCGCACGCTCATGAAACGTCCTTTCGCGTCTGGTTCCGTCAATAATTGCCCGACAAACTAAAGCGCCGCGGCAACAAGTTCAATTGCATCCTGGTTTCGGTCATTCCGGCTCGCGCCACGGCGTGAACCTGGAAACGTTGTGGTCAGCTTTCGAGCTGCTCGTTGGCGACGATCTCGATGCCGAAGCCCGACAGACCCTTGTAGTCGTGCACCGAGGAGGTGAGATGCCGGATCGAGGTGACGCCGAGGTCGCGCAGGATCTGCGCGCCGACGCCGACCTCGCGCCACTGGCGGTTGCGGTCGGCCTCCGTCGACGACTCGTCCGGCAGCGGCGCCACGGGGACGCCGGCCGCGCCATCGCGCAGGTAAACCAGCACGCCACGGCCCGATTTCTTGAAATGCTCGAGCACGGCCGCCATGCGCTTGTGACCGGTGAAGGTGTCCTTGACGATGTTCGGCTTGTGGAAGCGCGTCAGCACGTTCTTGCCGTCGCCGACGCCGTTATAGACGAAGGCGACGTGAGCGATGGAATCGAACGGCGAGCGGTAGGCATAGCCCTGCAAGGGACCGATCGGGCTCTCGGTGACGAAGGTCGAGACCCGCTCGATCAGTTTTTCACGCGCCTGGCGGTAGGCGATCATATCCGCGATGGTGACGTGCCTGAGCTTGTGCTGGACAGCGAAGCGGGCGACCTGCTCGCCCTTCATCACGCTGCCGTCGTCGTTCATGAGCTCGCTGATGACGCCGACCGGCGGCAGGCCCGAGAGCTTGCAGAGGTCCACGGCAGCCTCGGTATGGCCGGAGCGCAGCAGCACGCCGCCATCCTTGGCGATCAGCGGGAAGATGTGGCCGGGCCGGGCGAAGTCGTTGGCGCCGACATTGGGATTGGCTAGCGCGCGGCAGCACGAGGCGCGCTCCTCGGCGGAGATGCCGGTGCCGCCATCGGGCTTGTAGTCGATCGAGACCGTGAACGCGGTGGTGTGCGCGGAATCGTTGTGGGCGACCATCGGATCGAGCCGCAGGCGGCGCGCGTCCTCGGTCGTCACGGGCGCGCAGACGATGCCGGAGGTATGGCGGATGATGAAGGCCATCTTGTCGGCGGTGCAGAGCGAGGCTGCGACGATCAGATCGCCCTCGCCCTCGCGGTCCTCGTCGTCGGTGACGACCACGAGCTCACCCCGGGCAAAGGCCTGCAAGACTTCCTGGACGGTATCGGGCATTCCCAATCTCTATCGGTTATGGGCCGGAGGCTCAGCCGGACGCCTTAGCTGGACTTGGCCCGGGACGCTAGTGTCCTGAACGCAACCGCATATGCCCCGGGGCAGGCCCGTCCACGCGGTTTCAGCCTTGCACCGAAGATACCAGGGATATAGGCGCGCAAGGCCCGCAAGGAAGGCGGCCCGGACGCCGTCAGGGCAGCACCTCGCGCCGCTCGCCGAGCCGCTGATCGAGCTCGGCACGCTTGTCGGCGAGCAGGCCGGCCTGGGCGGCTTCGATCACGGTAAACAACTCGTGGGCGTCGCTGAGCCGGGTCACGGTGACGTAGCTGGCGCCGGCCTCGTAGAGCGCCCCGACGTCGGCCAGGAGGTCGGCCGTGGCGACGATCAGCGCGGTCGGATTGAGCGCGCGCACGTGGCGGACCAGCTTCTCGTTGGTGGCGCCCTTCAGCAGCGAATCCGGCACGCTGAGGATGATCATCTCGGACTTGCCGATGCCGGCATGGAGCAGCGTATCGACATTGCTGATGTCGCCATAGATCACGTGCAGGCCGCGCGAAAGCAGGGTCTGGTACACATTGGGGTTGAAGTCGACCACCGTGATCTGCTCCAGCAGCACCGGCGCCTGCCGCTCGATCTCGGCCAGCAGCGCGCTCGCGGCACGGAAAAAGCCGAGGATGACGACGCGGCGGGCTTCGCCATGGCCGCCCTCGTGCCCGTCCTCGGCATGGCCGTTGCCATGGTCGAGGTCGCGCAGGCCGATCCGCTTCAGGGGGCCGATCGCCCAGCGGGTGATCTCGTCGCTGCGGGTCATCACGAAGGTCGAGAGCACCGCCAGCACCACGAAGGCGAAGGAGACGGCATTTGCCGTCTCCGCGGCGATATGGTGGTCGGCGATACCGGTCTGGATCACCACCAGCGAGAACTCGGAGATTTGCGCGAGGTTCAGCGCCGGCAACAGGCTGGCTCGCAGGCCCTGCTTCATCAGGTAGAGCGGGGTGAAGGTGGTGACGAGGCGGCTCACCACCGTGAACGCCGCGATCATCAAGGCAAGTCCGATCACGGAGAGGCCGGGCACGGGGATGGTCATCCCCAGCGCGACGAAGAACAGCGTGATGAAGAAGTCGCGCAGCGTGGTGACCTTGGCGGTCACGTCGAGGGCGTAAGGGAAGGTCGAGAGCGACACGCCGGCAATCAGTGCACCCATCTCGCGCGACAGCGACAGCCGCTCGGCCATCTCGGCGACGAGAAAGCACCAGGCCAGCGCGCCGAGCAGGATCAGCTCGGGGCGCCGGGCGATCTGGTGGAACAGGCGCGGCAGCACGTAGCGGCTGACCAGAAGCGCGGCGGCAACCAGCACAGCGACGCGGCCGATCGAGAGCAGGATGACGGTGACCTGCAGATTGGCGAGGCTCGGCTGCACTGCCAGGAAGAGAATCGCGAAGATGTCCTGGAGCACCAGGACGCCGAGGGTGATGCGGCCCGGCAGCGTATCGAGCTCGCGTTTCTCATAGAGCACCTTGACGATGATGACGGTGCTCGACAGCGCGCAGGCGACGCAGAGATAGACCGCATCGAAATGCCCCCCGCCAAGCGACAGGCCGATGCCGACGAAGAACAGAACGCCGAGCAGACAGCCGCCGAGCAGCTGACTGCCCGCCGCGAACAGGATCACCCGCCCTGCCCGCACGATCTTCTTCAGGTCGATTTCGAGCCCAATCATGAACAGCATGAAAATCAGGCCGAGCTCGGAGATGACGCTGATCGATTCCTGCGAATGGACCCAGCCGGCGCCGAATGGACCTATGCAGAAGCCGGCGATAAGGTAGGCCAGGATCAGCGGTTGCCGGGAGAAATGGGCGAGCAGGCCCAGCATCCAGGCAAACAGGATTGAGAGAGTGATGTCGCGAATGAGCTCGTGCATGCCATATTGGTCCGTTTTGCCGCACCCTAGAGGCGGGTTGCGGTGCGGCAAGCGAGCAATTCGTCACATGCGGAGAGGGCTCGTCGCAGCCATGCTGCTGGGTCCCCTCGCCTTTGCCGATTCGCTCACCGCGCAATCCAAGGTCAATATCGAACAAAACTTTGCCGATTCGCTTACCGCTCTGCCGAAGGAGGACCTCGCGGTCTCCGGCGGATTCTACGTGCCGGCCTATTCCAGCGTCGCGATGAGCCAGGGCAAGTTGCGTGTCGACTTTTCGGTGACGCTCAGCGTACACAACGCCTCCGAGACCCAGCCGCTGGTCATTAAACGCATCGCCTATTTCGACACCGCAGGCAAGCAGGTCGAGAGCTATCTGAAGAAGCCGGTGGCGCTGAGGCCGCTCGCCACCGTCTCGATCTTCGTTCCGACCGACGATTTGCGCGGCGGGACCGGGGCCAACTTCCTGGTCGACTGGGCCGCCACGGGCGAGATCGCAGAGCCGGTGGTCGAGGCCCTCATGGTTGGCGGCATCGCCAATGCGCATTACGCTTTCATCAGCCAGGGCCGCCCGACCAGGACGGCCGGCAAGTAGGTGAGGCAAACCACAGTGACGCGCCACGCTGCGCAGGTGCTGGCGCGAGCACAGATCGAAAACGCGAAAACAACCCCATGCACAGTAGGCCAGATCTGCAAAATCAATGGCTTGTCGAAGACGCGCGATCCGATGCGGATTTTACGAATTCCCTTTGACCCGTCGGGCAAAACACTGGCATGATGTCACCATCGAAATAGCATGGTCGGCGCCAAGGCCGGCCGCCAAAAAAGAACAAAACGAGGAAAGCCCATGACGTCCAGCTTCAATTTCGCGCCCCTGTTTCCGGCAGGGCTGCCGGCCCCCTCTGCGCGCTGGACGGGGCTTGCCAAGTACAGCTTCGTCGGCGGCAACAACGATTCCGAGCAATTGCCGCTCGACGGCCTGATCGAGGCGACTAATTCCGCCCTGCAAAGCGAGGGCCGGTCGCTCGCCACCTACGGGCTCGCGCACGGCCCGCAAGGCTACCTCCCCTTGCGCGAATTCCTGGTGACGAAACTCAAGCGCGATGCCGGTATCACCTGCACGGTGGACGATCTGCTGATCGTCTCGGGCTCCCTCCAGGCGCTCGATCTCGTCAACGCCACGCTGCTGGCGCGCGGCGACACCGTGATCTTCGAGCAGGACAGCTATCAGGGGTCGTTGAACCGCCTGGCGCGGCTCGGGGTCAATGTCGTCGGCATTCCCCTCGACAAGGACGGCATGCGCATGGATATGCTGGCGACGACGCTGGCCGACCTGAAGAGCCGCGGCATCCGCCCGAAATACATCTACACCATTCCAACGGTGCAGAACCCCACCGGCAGCATCATGCCCGAGAGCCGGCGCACTGAGCTGGTGCGGCTCGCGGCCGAATACGGCGTCCCCATCTTCGAGGACGATTGCTATGCCGACCTCGTGTGGTCAGGGCAGCGGCCGCCGGCGATCTACGCGATGAGTCCGAACGGCGGCGTGATCCATATCGGCTCGTTCTCGAAGTCGATCGCGCCGGCGCTGCGCGTCGGCTTCATCGTCGCGCCCTGGGAGGTGATGTCGCGGATGCTGTCGCTGAAGACGGATGCCGGGTCCGGCGCGCTCGAGCAGATGGTGCTCGCCACATATTGCAGGCCGCATTTTTCGACCCACGTACCGGCCCTGACGAAGGCGTTGCGCACCAAGCTCGACACGCTGATGGAAGCGCTCAACGAGCAGTTCGGGACGGCCGCCGAGTTCGAGGAGCCCAAGGGCGGAATCTTCCTGTGGGTGAAGCTGCCCGACCAGGTCGATACGCTGAAGCTGTACCAAGCCGCGCTCGCCGCCGGCGTCTCGATCAATCCGGGACCGGAATGGTCGACCAACAAGAGCCATTCCAGCTCGCGGCTGCGGCTGTGCTTTGCAAGCCCCACGCATCAGCAGATCCGCGAGGGCGTCGCCGTGCTGGCCGAGGTCTGCCGCAAGGAATTCGGCGTGCCGGCCCGCAGCGCCAATGTCGAGAAGCGGGCCTGATATCAGGCCGCCTGGGGCTGGCTGCCGTGGATCGCGGAGGCGAGCCTCAGCAACAGGACGATCGAGACGTTGCCCTTGCCGGCCTCGATCTGGGCGATATAGCGCTCGGAGATTCCGGAGCGGCGGGCCAGCTCGCGGCGCGAGAGATCGCAGCGCATGCGCGAGGACCGCAAGCGATCGCCCAGCTCGGTCAGAAACGCCGCCTCCGAGTAAGGCGGTACGGCACAGCTCCCCGGCAGCACTTCGCCCGCAAAATCCACGACTTGATTCAGCATTGGTCTATCCACGTTCGCCTTCGGGAATGCCATCCTACCCTCGAAATGCGCTGCCTCATTGACGCGGATCAAATTCACGAGTGATCGCCGGCCGCCGTGGAACGGCCGCGGGCGCGATGGTACAGTTTGGAGTCTTCGAGGCGGGGTTTTTCAGGGCATGATGCGACGTTTGAACCGCTGGATCGCGGCGGTAGTGCTGTGGGTTGCGTTCACCTCCACGGCCGGTGCCGAGACGCTGGCCGCGACCGTCGAGCAATGGGGCCTGCTCGGCTCGTGGGCGGTCGACTGCGCGGCCCGGCCAGACCGCGACAAGGGGGCGCTCCTGACCTACGAGATCAGGAAGGATGGCCGGGTGATGTACCGGCGCAATTTCGGCGAAGCCAAAGACGAGAACGAGGTGGTGTCGGCCACAGTCAGTGCAGAGGGCCTGCTCGACGTGATGGTGTTCTTCCCGGCGCTGCATCAGACTCGCGAATTCGGACTCCTGCTGCAGAAGGACGGCAGCCTGCGCGCGATCTACAATCGCAGCGAGCGCGGCGAGTACACGATCAAAGACGGCAAGTACGTCGCCACCGGAGCACCAACGCCCGCGCAGCAACGCTGCGATTAGCCGTCATTCCCAAGCATGATCCAATCGGACACCGCCGCACACTTTGCGCTGACGCGGCTCTTTGAGTCCGGATCATGCCCACCTGAACATCCATTCAGAATTCTCTCCCCGTTCCTCCGGAACGTTCGCGTGAATACACGGTTTAGATGTGCATTCATTTGGAGAAGGACATCATGAAGAAGCTTGGTTATGTGGTTGCAGCTCTCGGTGCGCTCGTGATCGCAGCGCCGACCCTGGCAAGCGCAGAGACGGTGGTGATCAAGCGCGGTCATCACCATCACGGCCCGCACGGCGCCCGCGCCGAATATCGCATGCACCATCATGACCGCGGCTGGCACCGCCACCATCGCGGAGACCGCGTGGTCGTGATCAAGCGCAGCCACCGCCACCATCACTGGGACTAATGCGCAACGCGAATGAAAATGGCCCCTCATGGGGCCATTTCTATTGCCCAAGCACTCGAACTAATCCCACGCCGGCGCGAAGCCGGGATTGACGCAACGCCTGTCCTTCGACAGCGCGGCGATTTTCTTGCGGTCGGAATCGTCGAGCGTGATCTTGAGCGCGTCGAGATTGGCCTGTTGGCTCTCGCGGCGCGAAGCCTTCGGGATTGCGGCGACGCCGTCCTGGTCGAGCAGCCATTTCAACGCGACCTGCGCGGCGGTCGCCTCGTGCCTGGCGCCGATCTCGGCCAGTACCGGATCCGAGGCGATACGCCCCTGCGCCAGCGGACAATAAGCGACGAGCGGAATCGACCTGGCCTGGAGATAGCCGAGCACCTTCGATTGATCGAGCATGGCGTGATATTCGACCTGGTTGCAGGCGATCGGCGCCTTGATGTCCTCGACCGCGACCTTGAGCAGCGCCGTGGTGAAATTGGCAACGCCGATGGCCCGCGTGCGCCCCTCCTCCTTGAGCTTCATCAGGGTCTCGAACACCGCGCCCCAGTCCGCAGCCTTCGACGGCCAGTGCACGAGATAGAGATCGACATGGTCGAGCCTGAGCTTCTTCAGGCTGGCATCGAAGGCGCGCCGGATCGCGTCAGGGGCGAGGTTCTCGTGCCAGACTTTCGTGGTGACGTGCAGTTCGCCGCGCGGCACGCGGGACGACGCGATGGCCGAGCCGATCGGCTCCTCATTGGCATACATCTCGGCAGTATCGAGATGGCGATAGCCGATCGACAGCGCGCTCTCGACTGCAGCGCGGCAGGCATCGCCCTGCATGCGGAAGGTACCGAGGCCAAGCTTGGGCAAGCTGATGCCCTGTGTTTTCAGATGGTCCATGAAACAGGCTCCTGAGATATCGCAGGCCGCCGATGCGCGCAGCAATGCCGCGTGAGCAGACTCTTCGGTGACGGAAAGAGGCGGCGAGAGTAGCGACTATAGCGCGCGAGTCGCCGGCCAGCCAATCATCAAGATCGGGTTCGCGCTTAGGAATGCTGCGCCACCACGGCCGGCCGCCCATGCGGCTGCGGCACGATATCGACCGACCAGAGGTGACGATTGTCCACGTCCTTCAAGGTCACGGTCATCACACCGCTGCGGCCATCGATGTCGACCCGCCCGAAGAACTGCAGTCCGAAACATGGCGCGAGGTTCTCGCCCTGCGCTGCGCTGCAGCCCTGCTGATACATCGCGACCGGGCCAAAGGTGTCGTCGAGCTCGCCAGGCCCCCAGCTGCCGGCATGCAACGGGCCGGAGACGAACTCCCAGAACGGCTCGAAATCCTGGAATTGCGCCTTGTTCGGATCGTAATAGTGCGCGGCGGTGTAGTGCATGTCGGCGGTGAGCCAGACGATGTTGCGGATGCCGGCACGCTTGATGGAGGAGAGCAGATCCGCGATCTCGTGCTCGCGCCGGTCGGGCGGCCCGTTGCCGAGCGCGACGGCGTCCAGGCTGATCAGGCCGATCGGCAAGTCGGCCGCGATCACCTTCCAGGTTGCGCGCGAGGCGGCGAGCTCGCGCTTGAGCCAGGCGAGCTGCTCGGCGCCCAGGATCCAGCCGCGGTGATCGTCGCCCTTGTTCCAGCTCTCGTCGCGGTAGCTGCGCATGTCGATCATGAAGACGTCGAGCAGCGGGCCGTAGGCGATCTTGCGATAGACCCGACCCTGCCGCGCGCCGATGTCCCGGATCGGCATGAAGTCGAAGAAGGCGCGGCGGGCGCGCGCGACCAGCCGCGGGGTGCCGTCGTCCTCGCATCCGGCCTCATCATGGCTGCCGATCGGTGACCAGTCGTTGGTGACCTCATGATCGTCCCATTGCGCGAACATCGGCACCTCGGCGTGGAAGGCGCGGAAGTGTTCGTCGAGGTGGTTGTATTTGTAATTGCCGCGGAACTGCGCCAGCGTGTGCGCGACTTCGGACTTTTCCTCGGTCAGCACATTGCGCCAGGTCTCGCCGTTTGGCAGTTTCAACTCGGATGGAATCGGGCAGTCGGCATAGATGTGGTCGCCGGAGTGGATGAAGAAATCCGGCCGGTTGTCGAGCATGGTCCGATAGCTGCGATAGCCGCCGCGCGAGACGTCGATGCCCCAGCCCTGCCCCGCGGTATCGCCGGACCACAGGAACGATATCGACTGGCTAGCTGACGGCGCGGTGCGGAAATGGCCGAGCCGGCCTTCGCCGGCGAGACCGGTGGCAATGTCGTCGAAGCGCACGCGGTAGAAGATATCCTGGCCCGGTGGCAGATCGGTCAGCAGCAGTTTTGAGGTGAGATCGGCGTCGGGCGATGCATCGCCGGAAGCCGACGCAATGATCGTTTTGAAGCTCTCGACGGTCGAGCACTCCACCTGCATCCGTGCAGGCCGGTCGGCTCGCGCCCAGATCACGGCCGAGCCGTCCGAGACGTCGCCGGACTGGATTCCGCCCGCGATCTGCGGGCGGTCGGCGGCACGACTGATGGAGGGCTTCGCAAGCGAGGCCATCGCGAGGCTGGAGGCGGAGCGGACCAGGAACTGCCGCCGGGTCCATGCGCGCGGGGCGCGGAGCGTTGCCATTCAGGAAACCTTCGTCGAATCACGACGGAAGGTGCCTGCGCTCCTTGACTCCCGGCTTACGGTTTCTTGACTCTGCGCCTACGGTTTTGCGACGTGGCGATGACGGCTTTGGCCCCGACTAACGCTTCCAGTTGCAGATACCGCCGGAGCGACATGGCCAGGTCTGGATGCGGGTATCCATTGCCTGCGCGTCGAGCGGATTGCCGTGGCGGCGCGCAAGCTTCGCACGGGCCGCCCCGCGCGCCTTTGCGCTCCTGGCATGCGCGGCCTTCGGCTCGACCACACGAACGCGCTCGGCCGCGACCTTCTTCGGCACGTCGACAGGCTCGGCCCGAGCCTGCGCCTCGTTGCCGCCACGCGCTTCGAGTGCGAGCGGCGCGAAGCGCGTCTCCGGCCCGAGACGCTTCGGCGACAGAACGGCCTTGGACAGATCGAGGCCGAGATATTCGTCAGGCTTGTAATCGTCAGCGCGCGCAATGCCGCCCCCTGCGATTACAAGGGCAAGGGCAACTGCGAAGGGAACGTTTTTCAGGACCACGGACGCCTCCTGAAATCGATTTATTAAAGGGCTAATTTACCCCTATTTAGGAGGCGCCGCGCGCAATTCCAGCGGTCAAATGCCACCGTGGTTAAGAAGTTTGACGGTGTCAGGCGACCTTTCGTGCCGCTCCCGTTCCGTCCAGGAACCCCATCAGACGGCCGCGGATGATGGTCTCCGCCTCCGCCATGATGCGATCGATGAGTTCCTTGCAGGATGGGATGTCGTGGATCAGGCCTGCGACCATGCCACAGCTCCAGGCACCGGCGTCCATCTGGCCGTCCAGCATGATCCTAGGATAGACGCCCGCGACCTGGTCGTGGATGTCGTCGATCGTAAGCTTGTCGCCCTTATCGCGCTCGATCTCGAGCAGACGATCGACATTGGCGTTCCTCAGGACGCGCTCGGTGTTGCGCAAGCTCCGCATGATCAGGCGGGTGTCGAGCTCGGTCGCAGCAACGAGTGCATTCTTCACGTTCTGATGCACCGGCGCTTCTCTGGTGGCGATGAAGCGCGTGCCCATGTTCATGCCCGCCGCGCCCAGCGACAGCGCCGCGACCAGGCTGCGCCCATCGGCCATGCCGCCTGAAGCGACGAACGGGATCTTCAGCTCTTCCGCCGCGCGCGGCAGCAGGATCATGTTGGGAATGTCGTCCTCGCCGGGATGTCCGCCACACTCGAAACCATCAACGCTGACGGCATCGCAGCCGATGCGTTCGGCTTTCAGGGAGTGACGCACCGATGTGCATTTGTGGATGACCTTGATGCCGGCCGCCTTCAGGGCCGGCATGTAGGCTTCCGGGCTGCGGCCTGCGGTCTCCACCGCCTTGATGCCACCTTCGACGATGGCCGCAATGTATTCAGGATAGGGCGGCGCCGAGAAGGTCGGCAGGAAGGTGAGGTTCACACCGAACGGCTTGTCGGTCATGTCGCGGCAGCGCGCGATCTCCTTCGCGAGCAGTTCCGGCGTCTTCTGCGTGAGACCGGTGATGATGCCGAGCCCGCCGGCATTGGAGACGGCGGCGGCCAGTTCGGCAAAGCCGACGAAATGCATGCCGCCCTGAATGATGGGGTGCTCGATGCCGAACAGTTCGGTGATCGCGGTCTTCACTTAAGGTCCTCCCGGAATTTGCTTGATGTTCAGATCAGTCTAGCCGGATTATTGCGCCGCGGTCACCATTTCTCTCCGAACGGACGGATCTCCATCTCGAAGGTCCGGCGCTCTTAGGCTGCTGCGGCAAGCTGTTCGATCCCGTGATGGTGTGCTCGGAGTGCGGCGAGCCGCTGCACGCCAGACAGGTGCATGTGCATGCGGGGCCGGGGCGGGACCAGGCGGTGGGGTGAGCAGGCGGCTCTGGTGGAAATTGCTGGCGCTGCGCCAGAATGGCCTGCGCCAGTGTCCCCGGCTCCTGCAACGGCAGCGCTGTCATTCGTGAACGCACGGCTCAAAGGAGCAACGCGGCACCATGGACGCCGCGCTTGCTCAAGAGGTCGCCATGGGCGCACGCACCTTCAGTGCGTCTTGGCCTCGTGCCACTTCTCAAGATCGGGTTTGACCTCGTCCGATCCCTGCTCCTTCTCGGGGTTGCCCTTCCAGGGCTTGTCCGTCTGTCGATGCGAGCCCCAGTCGTTCTGCTGCCGGGGATCGTCGTTGGGCCGTTCCTTGCTCATCGATCTCACTTTCCTGAAACGTTAAGCAAAGGGGACGCCGTAATAGGAGTTGATACACGCACGGCGGCGTCATCACTCCAGTTCCAATCGCTTCGTGAGCCATATTTGGGCGCGCCTTCCAGCTCCTTGGTGGTGATGCCGGTGACATACCCGCCGAGCTCGGTGTCGTATTTCAGCGACTGCCAGGGCAACGGATAGTGATCATTGCCCAGGCCCAGGAATCCACCAAAACCGAGCACGGCGTAGGAAACCTGGCCACTGATCTTGTCGATCATCACGCGTTCGATCGAACCGATCCGGTTGCGATCGGCGCCATAGACCGATGTTCCCTCGACCTTGTCGCTGCCGATCAAACGGCCCGTCTCACTGCGATCCAGTTCGTCTTGGTTCAACATCGCAATTCTCCACTCTGCCACGTGCAAAACCAACCGGATAGGCACGGGATCGTTCCGGTGCATGTTCCGTGAGCGGTCAGGAACATCGCACCAAACGAGCAGTTCTTTGAGTTTCAACACCCGCCAAACCAAGGGCCACGCGCAATGTCCCAGACCGTCTCCGACTTCATCGTCCAGCGTCTGCATCAATGGGGCGTGCGCCACATCTTCGGCTATCCCGGCGACGGCATCAACGGCGTGTTCGGTGCGATGAACCGGGCCGGCGGCAAGATCAGCTTCGTGCAGGCGCGGCATGAGGAAATGGCAGCGTTCATGGCGACCGCCTACGCAAAGTTCTCGGGCGAACTCGGCGCCTGCATTGCGACCTCCGGCCCCGGCGCCTCTCATCTCGTCACCGGGCTCTACGATGCGCTGCTCGATCACCAGCCGGTGCTGGCGATTGTCGGCCAGCAGTCGCGCAACGCCCTCGGCGGCCACTATCAGCA
Organism: Bradyrhizobium sp. R2.2-H; assembly: GCF_004346455.1. NCBI lineage: Bacteria > Pseudomonadati > Pseudomonadota > Alphaproteobacteria > Hyphomicrobiales > Nitrobacteraceae > Bradyrhizobium > Bradyrhizobium sp. R2.2-H. The sequence continues at coordinate 280,668 of NZ_SMBR01000001.1, read as the reverse complement.
GGAACTCGATCTTCTCTCGATGTTCAAGGACGTTGCCGGCGCCTACGTCATGCAGGCATCCTCGCCCGCGCAAGTGCGGCACCTGATCGACCGCGCGGTGCGGATTGCGCTGGCGCGGCGGACCCCGACCGTGATCATCCTGCCCAACGACCTGCAGGAGGAACCTTACGAGGATCCGCCCCGTGAACACGGCACGCTGCATTCCGGCATCGGCTACAGCCCACCCAGCATCACGCCGCGTGAGGCCGATCTCGACCGCGCCGCGGAGGTGCTCAACGCCGGCAAGAAGGTCGCGATGCTCGTCGGCGCCGGCGCGCTTCACGCCACCGACGAGGTGATCGCGGTTGCCGAGCGGCTGTCGGCCGGCTGCGCCAAAGCACTGCTCGGCAAGGCCGCGCTGCCCGACGACCTGCCGTGGGTCACAGGCTCGATCGGCCTGCTCGGCACCGAGCCCAGCTACAACATGATGATGGAGTGCGACACGCTGCTGATGGTGGGCTCGGCCTTTCCCTACGCCGAATTCCTGCCCACGGAAGGCAGCGCGCGCGGCGTTCAAATCGATATCGACGCCAGCATGCTGTCGATCCGCTTTCCCATGGAGGTCGGTCTCGTCGGCGACGCCGCCGAGACGCTGCGCGCATTGCTGCCGCGGCTCGCGCCCAAGGCCGACGACGCCTGGCGCCGGGGCATTGAAGACGATGTTGCGAGATGGTGGAAGACGCTGGACGACCGAGCACATCAGCCCGCGGCGCCCGTCAACCCTCAGCTTGTCGCTTGGGAGCTGTCCCCGCGCCTGCCCGACCGCGCCATCATCACCAGCGATTCCGGATCGTGTGCCAACTGGTTTGCGCGGGACCTGAAGATGCGGCGCGGCATGACGGCTTCGCTGTCCGGCGGTCTCGCCTCGATGGGCGCCGCGGTTCCTTATGCGCTCGCCGCGAAATACGCCCAGCCGGACCGGCCGGTGATCGCGCTGGTCGGCGATGGCGCGATGCAGATGAACAACATGGCCGAACTGATCACGGCTGCGAAATACTGGCGCTCGTGGCGGGATCCGCGCTTCATCGTCTGCGTCTTCAACAACGAAGATCTCAACCAGGTCACCTGGGAGCAGCGCATCATCAACGGCGATCCCAAATTCGAGGCTTCGCAGCGCATTCCCGATGTCTCCTATTCGCGCTTCGCCGAGCTGATCGGCCTCACCGGCATCTTCATCGACAACCCGCAGCTGCTCGGCTCGGCCTGGGAGCAGGCGCTGGCGAGTGACATGCCGGTTGTGCTGGAAGTGAAAACCGATCCGGAGGTGCCGCCGCTGCCGCCGCACATCACCTTGCAGCAGGCGAAGAATTTCTCGCTCGCGCTGATGAAGGGCGATCCGAACGAAAGCGGGATGATCAAGGGAGCGGCGCGGCAGATGTTCGAATCGATCCTGCCCGGGAAGCAATGAGGTAAACAATGAGCGACTTCCGCGACATCCAGCACGGCGTCAACGATCCGGTCGGAGGCCTCGACGTCAAGCGGCAGATCAACGACAACCGCACGCCGCATGAGCGGGCGCAGCACCACGCGGACGTGCGCGCCGATGCGACCCCCACGTCGGCGGAGCCATTCCTTCCGGAGCGGCTGCGGCGAAAGGCGACCGATCCGATCAATCCGCGGACCGGTCGCCGTCCTGCGGGCCAATGATTAGGAACCTCGGCTCTTGCGACGTGTTGGTCGGCGCATATTCGCCGGCAAACGGCCGCGCGACCTATTGGAGGGATCCGACCATGAAACGAACCATCATCGCACTTGCCTGCGTGGCTCTCGCGGGCCCCGCGCTCGCCCAGTCGCTCGGCGAGAAGACCGGCGTCAACTCGGCGCTCGGCGTCGCTCCATCCACTGCCGACTTCGTCAAGCAGGTGGCGATCAGCGACATGTTCGAGATCGAATCGAGCAAGCTCGCCCAGCAAAAGGGCAACGCGCAGGAAAAGAGCTTCGCGCAACAGATGGTGACCGACCACACCAAGACCAGCACCGAGCTCAAGGGGCTTGTCAACGACGGCAAGGTGCAGGCGTCGCTACCGACCACGCTCGACAGCTCCCATCAGAGCAAGCTCGACAAGCTCAAGAGCGCGACCGGCAAGGACTTCAGCTCGGACTACAATTCCTATCAGGTCAGCGCCCACGAGGATGCCGTCTCCCTGTTCGAACGCTATGCCAAGGGCGGCGACAATGCCGCGCTCAAGGACTGGTCCGGCAAGACCCTGCCGGCACTGAAGCACCACCTCGACATGGCCAAGGAGCTCGGCAAGGCGCCGAGCGTCGGTCAAACCAGGTAACGCATTGCTGAAGGACGCCGGCGCGGCCGGCGTCCTTCGCTTGGCAACGACGACCGTCTCCGCGCATTGAGGTTCGAACATCGCGGAGAGCATGATGTCGAACCACAGCAAAACCTCACTGTCCCGCCGGCACGTCGTCCACGCCGCGAGCGCGGCACTCGCGGCGGCTTCGCTGGCGTCCTCAGCAGCGCAAGGAACCGCGTCCATGGCAGATACCGACTTGACCAATCCAGTCACCCGCTATCCGAAGCCGCCGTTCAAGAAGCAGTCGCAGCCCTGGCCGGGCCTTGCCGGCAGGATGGAGCCGCGGCCCGATCATGGCGAGACCAGCTACAAGGGCTCCGGCCGGCTCGCCGGCCGCAAGGCGCTGATCACCGGCGGGGATTCGGGCATGGGCCGTGCCGCCGCAATCGCCTATGCGCGGGAAGACGCCGATGTCGCCATCAACTATCTTCCTGCTGAAGAGCCCGACGCGCAGGAGGTGATCGCACTCATCAAAAAGGAAGGGCGCACCGGGCTTGCGATCCCCGGCGATCTCAAGGACGAAGCCTTCTGCAAGCAATTGGTCGAGCAGGCGGCGCAGGGCCTCGGCGGGCTCGACATCGTCGTCTGCAACGCCGCTCGGCAACAAACGCGCGCTTCTATCCTCGATGTATCGTCGGAGGATTTCGATGCGACGATGAAGACCAACATTTACGCGCCGTTCTGGATCATCAAGGCGGCGCTGCCGCATCTCAAGCCTGGTTCCTGCATCATCGGCACGACGTCCGAGCAGGCCTACGATCCTTCGCCGGATCTCTACGACTATGCGCAGACCAAGGCGGCGACGATGAACTATGTGAAATCGCTGGCGAAGCAGCTCGCCCCCAAGGGCATCCGCGTCAATGGCGTCGCGCCCGGACCGATCTGGACGCCGCTTCAGGTCTCCGGCGGTGCGACGATGGACAAGCTCGAAAAATTCGGCGGCATGACACCGCTCGGCCGTCCCGGCCAGCCCGTCGAGCTCGCGTCGATTTACGTGCAGCTTGCCGCCGCCGACGCAAGCTATGCGACGGGACAGGTCTATGGCGCCGCCGGCGGCTCCGGACAACCGTAATTGCGGCACGGCGGGCCGAGGCCCCGTGACAGTTCAGGAACCTTCTTTGGCTCCGGGCTTTACAAAACCGTCATGGAGGAAAAGTCGCCGGCGGACCGATGGCGCTCGTAACAGTGAAACCCACCCGGATCGATACGGCGATCGCCAGCGAGATCGCACACAATACCAACTCAGGCCTCGAGCATGCGGCCCAGGCAATGACCTGGGGCGCCGACGAGCATGTGCTGCTCGCGCTCGCTGCTGCCGGATGGCTCTACACCTGCCTCCGGCATCCGCAGCGGCGTCCCGTTGCCGATCACGTCCTGATGGTATCGCTGGTCACGGCGATAGTGCCGCATCTCTTGAAATCCGTATTCGACCAGACGAGGCCTGACCGGCTCACCGTGAGCGGCCACCGGTGCGGTATTCCCTATTCGGGACGTCCTCGCGACGCGTTTCCCTCCGGTCACGCCGTGCATATGGGCGCCCTCGCCTCGGCGGCCGGCCTGTTGCCGCCGGCCTCGCGCCGCTTGGCCCGCTCGCTCGCCGTGGCGTTGTCGCTGACGCGCGTGGCGCTGCTGGCGCACTGGATCAGCGACGTGGCGGCAGGCTTCACGCTCGGCATCGTCGTCGAGCGACTGTTCAGGCGGTTCGCGCTGGCGAAATCACAGCGGCAGCGGACCGAAGCCTCGCGGGTACGGCCATGACGGAATATCTCGTGCGCTTCGTCGCCGGCGGGCTGATCGTATCCATCTTTGCAATCCTCGGTGACATGCTGCGGCCAAAGAGCTTTGCCGGGCTTCTCGGCGCAGCTCCGTCGGTCGCGCTGGCCACCCTTGGCATCGCCGTGGTCCAGCACGGCCCACAATATGCCGCGGCCGCGAGCTGGACGATGATCTATGGCGCCATCGCGCTCGCCTGCTACAGCCTCGTCGTCTGCCATCTCCTGATGAGAGTCCGTCTCGGCGCGCTCCCGGCGACGATCCTTGCCTTCGCCGTATGGCTCGGGGTTGCCTTCGGTCTGCTCGCCGGTTTGGGAGGTGCCGCCTGATGCTGGTGAAGCTATCGTCATCCGCACTGACACAGACGCGGTGGTACGAATACACCGTTCGCTTCGCGCTCGGCGGCTGCGCGACGATGCTCGCGGGGGTCATCGGCGCGCATTTCGGCGTTTCTGTCGGCGGGCTCTTTCTTGCACTCCCGGCCATCTTCTGTGCCAGCGCGACCCTGATCGAAAGCCACGAGCGTCACGCCAAGGAGAAGGCCGGGCTGAGCGGGCGGCGTCGCGGGCAGGAGGCCGCAGCGCTCGATGCCGCAGGTGCAGCACTCGGCGGCATCGGCCTCGCGGCGTTCGCTGTCGTCTTCCATGCCACCGTCGGTGAAAGCGTCGCACTCGGTTTCATCGCCGCGTTGACGGTCTGGGCCAGCGTTTCCGTGACGGCCTGGTGGCTCAGGCGCAGGCTTCGCATTGTCTCGCACAACCGCCGTTCAGCCCATTCGCCATCGGCAGAGGGCTCTCGCTTCGTGAAGCCCTAAAGCGCGATAAAATGGTGTTTGAGCCTGATCGTTTCGGAAAACCGCCGCACATTTGTACGGGCCATGCTTCTAGCTCGCTTTTGCCTTCGCCAAGGTCTGCGATTGCGGCGGCTGGAGGCCCGGACTGTTCGCCCAGCGCTCGACCTGCTCGATGACCTTCTGGTGGCTCGGCCGCACCGGTTCGGGCGCTTCGGGCTCCTCGGAAAGCTTGCGAGGTAACCTGACTTGGTCCGTCATGGCCTCTCTCCCTTTCCAAGAAGAATGCGCCATGGCGCAATACGTTTCAAATTAACTTATTGATTTTATTGCGAATTCTTACTCATTAGAAGACTTTGGCGACTCTGGCGGAACCCTCGCCAAGTTTGTTCGTTGAGTAAACTACTCAACTTACTCAATTTGCGTGATCGCCATGAACGACCTTCGCGCCGAGCGCCTTCAGGTCATGCTCTCGCCGGAAGAGTTGGCCGCCATCGACGATTTCCGGTTCAAGCACCGAATGCCGACGCGTGCAGCTGCAGTCCGCGAACTCCTCAGGTTCGGACTGACCGCCGCCGGCGTCGATGCCGCCGTGGGCGTGAAGTCAAGCAGCTTTGGCGTGTTCGGCCGCGGACCTGACGGACATACTCAGGGGGATCCAGAGAGCGGCACCGGCGGCTGACGCACATAAGCAAACGACCCTGGCACGGTGGGTGCCAGGGCCGTCCTTGGAGATTGCTTCCGGCGCACCGGGGGCATGACAACCGGAAGCAATCCGTCGACTCTTCCCGCGGGGATTCGTTCCTTCGTGAGAACTAGCCTGTCGCGTCGCTCGAGCCGTCCGGCATCACGCCGGAGCCTGGCGTCTTGCTATTGTCGTTCAGCTTGGGGTCGCGCGTCGCTTCACGCGAAGGCGAGCCTTTCGGGTTCGTCTTGTGCACGGACTGTGCACGCTCCTTGTCGCGCGGTTGCTCCTCCCCGCGCTTGTCCTTGACGATGCCTTGGTCGGAATGGGCCATGGTGGGGCTCTCGCTTGTTCTGGTGTCTCGGAACCCCTACGCACCGCGGCGTCGAATGTTCCGATGCAGTGCTAACTGCGGACCGCGTGGACCGCGGCAGATGCGTTCTCAAGATGCACCTGCCGCAACGTCGTCACCGTCGCGAACGCGACCGAGACGCCAAAGGCGAGAACGAGGGAGAGAAGAGCCAGACGCGGAGCCATCGCCAAAACCTCCTTCTGAAACTGGAAATCGACGCGATCGAATGTTCCCGGATGATCCCAAATCAGTCGCTTGCCTTCCGTGAGCGGTCTCACACGCAGATTCACGAGAACGAGCGGCTCACGCCTTCCGCTTTGGAGGAGCGCGGACCGCAACGGGCGGGACTTCGCCGTCGAGCCAATCCTGCTCGTTGGCGAGCGCCGTCCAGGCGTCGGCCATGCGCGAATAGCGCTTATGGGCGGGTTGTCCCTCGGCTCGCTCGGCAAGCTGAAGACAATTGTCGGCGTTATCCCTGAAGATGTCAGACTGTTTCATGTGGAGCACGTGGGGACGGAACTCTCACGCTGCAACCCGCTTACCGGATCGTAATGGTCAGGGAACTTCGCACGCTGTTCATCATTGATACCGATGCGAGTTCTTGCCGCCCTCATCCTGGCATTCATCAACAGTGCGGCGCTTGCCGACAGCACCGGCGAGCGAAAGCCCGGTGAACGGCCACCGACCGCGATTGAGGTTATCAGCGGCGTCTACAATTTCAGCCGATTTCAACAGGGTCTTCTCGAGAATACCGACCTCAAGGGCAATGCGGAGGTCAAGAACCTCGCCGCCCTGCGCGCCGAGGAAGCGGCCAGGCGCGACAAGAGCCTGAAGAAGGTCCAGGAGGCCATTGGCGCAGAGCCGCGCATCGGCAAGGCAACATCCTCGACCGCGAGCCTGGTCGAGCCCGAGATGTCGGATGGCCCAAGCTACATCAGGAGCTTCTATGCCGCGCAGATTCCCGAGTATGAATCGGTCATCGGACTGCTCGAGCGCTATCTGAAGGCGCCCGACAATGCAGCGCTCGCAGCGTTCGCGCGCGAACAGCTCCCGATGTTGCGCTCGCAGGTCAGGGACGCCGAGCGTACCATGGCGGACAAGTAGCCGTTTCTACTTGTCGTTGGGATGACGTTGCTGGCTCTGCGACCGCACGGTGCGATCGTTCTCCGACATCTTGTCACGCCAGCATCGCCATTGTCGTCCTTGCCGCCCGAAGATGACGTGCCGCTGCCGCTCGGATTCGACCGGCTGGCCGTTCCGGTCGTCGGTGTTTCCACGTGCGGGCTGGCTCCGTGCCAAAGGATGAATGCCGGGCGCGGGACGAGCAAAGCGGCGGCCCCCACGACCGTTCTGAAGAGCATGGAACCAATTCCGCGGACCCTCGTTAGTTCAGTCGGGCTGAGCAAAGCGGGTTCCAATTCCTCGCGCCGCACCTTGGCGCTTGATTTCGAATTTGGCTGACGCTCTATTTCATGTCGACCAAACGCGTCGTGCCGCGGATTCGGCGAACGCCTGCGGGGGAATCAGTATGAGCGACCTCGATCCCGGAACTGCATCAGGCTCCGGTCGTCGCGTCCCAAAGCCCAAAACCAACGGTACGTCGGAGTCGGATTCCCGGGCGGAACTGTTGCTCGCCTTGCAGGCCATGCGCAGCGGTGACTTTTCGGTGCGCATGAGCGGCGACTATCTCGGCATCGACGGCAAGATCGCCGATACTCTCAACGAAATCATCGCCGCCAACCAGCGCATGGCGCAGCAGCTCGAACTGGTCGGCCAGGTGGTGGGACGCGAGGGCAAGACCCGCCAGCGCGTCAAGTTCGGCCTCGCCTCAGGCTCCTGGGCCGACATGGAAGGTTCGGTCAACACGCTGATCGACGACCTGCTGTGGCCGACGCGCGAGGTGACGCGCGCGGTCGCCGCCGTCGCACAAGGTGACCTGCTCCAGACCGTCAAGCTCGACGTCGATGGCCGTCCGCTCGGCGGCGAGTTTTTGCAGTCGGCGAACATCGTCAACACCATGATCAAGCAGCTCGGCGTGTTCACCTCCGAGGTGACGCGCGTGGCGCGCGAGGTCGGCACCGAGGGCAAGCTCGGTGGTCAGGCCCAGGTGCCCGAGGTGACCGGCGTCTGGAAGGACCTGACCGAGAGCGTCAACTCGATGGCGAACAACCTGACCAATCAGGTTCGCAACATCGCCGAGGTGACGATCGCAGTCGCCAATGGCGATTTGTCGAAGAAGATCACGGTCGACGTCCGCGGCGAGATCCTGCAGCTCAAGGAAGCCATCAACACGATGGTGGACCAGCTCCGCTCCTTCGCCTCGGAAGTGACGCGCGTCGCGCGCGAGGTCGGCACCGACGGCAAGCTCGGCGGCCAGGCGATCGTGCCGGGCGTCGCCGGCACCTGGAAGGACCTGACCGACAGCGTCAACGCCATGTGCGGCAACCTGACCGCTCAGGTGCGCAACATCGCCAACGTCACCACCGCCGTGGCGCGCGGCGACTTGTCCCGCAAGATCACGGTGGACGTGCGCGGCGAGATCCTGGAGCTGAAGGACACCATCAACACGATGGTGGACCAGCTCAACTCGTTCGCCTCGGAAGTGACGCGCGTCGCGCGCGAGGTCGGCACCGAGGGCAAGCTCGGCGGTCAGGCCCAGGTGCCCGGCGTGGCCGGCACCTGGAAGGACCTCACCGACAACGTCAACTTCATGGCCTCGAACCTGACGGCGCAGGTCCGCAACATCGCCGACGTCGCCACCGCCATCGCCAGCGGCGACCTGTCGAAGAAGATCACGGTGAACGTCTCCGGCGAGATCCTTCAGCTGAAGGAGACGCTCAACACCATGGTGGACCAGCTCAACGCCTTCGCCGGCGAAGTCACGCGCGTCGCGCGCGAGGTTGGCACCGAGGGCCGGCTCGGCGGCCAGGCCAACGTGCTCGGCGTCGCCGGCACCTGGAAGGACCTCACCGAGAGCGTCAACTCGATGGCCTCCAACCTGACAGCGCAGGTCCGCAACATCGCGGAGGTGACGACGGCGGTCGCCGGTGGCGACCTGTCGAAGAAGATCACCGTGGACGTGCGCGGCGAGATTCTGGAGCTGAAAGATACCATCAACACCATGGTGGACCAGCTCAACGCCTTCGCCGGCGAGGTGACGCGCGTGGCGCGCGAGGTCGGCACCGAAGGCAAGCTCGGCGGTCAGGCCGTCGTGCGCGGCGTCGGCGGCACGTGGAAAGACTTGACCGACAGCGTCAATTCGATGGCCTCGAACCTCACCGGCCAGGTCCGCAATATCGCCGAGGTCGCAACTGCGGTCGCCAAGGGCGATCTGTCGAAGAAGATCACGGTGAACGTGTCGGGCGAGATCCTTCAGCTGAAGGAAACGCTCAACACCATGGTCGACCAGCTCAACGCCTTTGCGGGTGAAGTCACGCGCGTCGCGCGCGAGGTCGGCACCGACGGCAAGCTCGGCGGCCAGGCCGACGTGCCCGGCGTTGCCGGCACCTGGAAGGATTTGACCGACAGCGTGAACTCGATGGCGGGCAACCTCACCGCCCAGGTCCGCAACATCGCCGAAGTGGCGACCGCGATCGCCGGCGGCGACCTGTCGCGCAAGATCACCGTCGACGTACGCGGCGAGATCCTTCAGCTCAAGGACACGCTGAACACGATGGTCGACCAGCTCAACCGCTTCGCGGGCGAGGTGACACGCGTCGCGCGCGAGGTCGGCACCGAAGGGCGCCTCGGCGGTCAGGCCAACGTGCCCGGCGTCGCCGGCACCTGGAAGGATCTGACGGACTCCGTGAACTCGATGGCGGGCAACCTCACCGCCCAGGTCCGCAACATCGCCGAGGTGACGACGGCCGTGGCGCGCGGCGACCTGTCCCGCAAGATCACCGTGGACGTGAAGGGTGAAATCCTCGAGCTGAAGAACACGATCAACACGATGGTGGACCAGCTCAACGCCTTCGCCGGCGAAGTGACGCGCGTGGCGCGCGAGGTCGGCACCGAAGGCAAGCTCGGCGGCCAGGCCGAAGTGCCCGGCGTCGCCGGCACCTGGAAGGACCTCACGGACAACGTCAACTTCATGGCCTCGAACCTGACGGCCCAGGTCCGCAACATCGCCGAGGTCGCGACCGCGATCGCCGGCGGCGACCTCTCGAAGAAAATCACGGTGGACGTGCGCGGCGAGATCCTTCTCCTGAAGGACACGCTGAACACCATGGTCGAGCAGCTCCGCTCCTTCGCCGCCGAAGTCACGCGCGTGGCGCGCGAGGTCGGTACTGAAGGCCGGCTCGGCGGTCAGGCCGTCGTGCCCGGCGTCGGCGGCACTTGGAAGGATCTCACCGACAACGTCAACCTCCTGGCGGCGAACCTCACCACGCAGGTCCGCAACATCGCCGAAGTGACCACGGCCGTGGCGCGCGGCGACCTCTCCCGCAAGATCACCGTCGACGTCAAGGGCGAAATCCTCGAGCTGAAGAACACCATCAACACGATGGTGGATCAGCTCAACGCCTTCGCCGGCGAAGTCACGCGCGTCGCCCGCGAGGTCGGCACCGAGGGCAAGCTCGGCGGCCAGGCTGCAGTGCCCGGCGTCGCCGGCACCTGGAAGGACCTCACCGACACCGTGAACCTGATGGCTGCAAACCTGACCGAGCAGGTGCGCGGCATCGTCAAGGTGGTGACTGCGGTCGCCAACGGCGACCTCAAGCAGAACCTGACGATGAAATCGCGGGGCGAGGTCGCCGCTCTCGCCGACACCATCAATAACATGACCGAGACGCTCGCGACCTTCGCCGACCAGGTGACGTCGGTTGCGCGCGAGGTCGGCGTCGAAGGCCGGCTGGGCGGCCAGGCCAACGTGCCGGGTGCTGCCGGCACCTGGAAGGATCTCACCGGCAACGTGAACCTTCTGGCCGCCAACCTCACCTCTCAGGTGCGCGCCATCGCGGAAGTGGCGACCGCCGTGACCAAGGGCGACCTGACGCGATCGATCCAGGTCGACGCCCGCGGCGAAGTCGCGGAGCTGAAAGACAACATCAACACGATGATCACGAATCTCCGGCTGACGACGGACGTGAACACCGAGCAGGACTGGCTGAAGACCAACCTCGCCAAGTTCACCAACATGCTCCAGGGCCAGCGCGATCTCACCACGGTCGGCCGGCTGCTGCTCACCGAGCTGTCGCCGCTGGTGAACGCCCATACCGGCGTGATCTACCAGGTCGAGAACGAGGACAATTCCCAGCTGCTATTGCTCGCATCCTATGCCAGCGACGGCATCTATCCCTATCAGCGCGTGCTCCAGTTCGGCGAAGGCCTGATCGGCCAGTGCGCCCTCGACAAGCGGCCGCGCATGGTCTCCGACATTCCGTCCGACGTGGTGCCGATCAACTCGGCGCTGTTCCGCGTCGCACCGAAAAACCTCGTCGTGCTGCCTGTCCTGTTCGAAGGCCAGGTCAAGGCCGTAATCGAGCTCGCCTCCCTCGTCTCCTTCACGACGTCGCAGATGACATTCCTGGAACAGCTCACCGACTCCATCGGCATCGTTCTGAACTCGATCGAGGCGACGATGCAGACCGAAGGCCTGCTCAAGCAGTCGCAGCAACTCGCCGGCGAGCTGCAGACCCAGCAGCGCGAATTGCAGCAGACCAACGACCAGCTCGAGCAGAAGGCGCAGCAGCTCGCCGAGCGCAACGTCGAGGTCGAACGCAAGAACCAGGAGATCGAGCAGGCTCGCCGCGCGCTCGAGGAGAAGGCGACCGAGCTTGCGCTGACCTCGAAATACAAGTCCGAGTTCCTCGCCAATATGAGCCACGAGCTGCGCACGCCGCTGAACTCGATCCTGATTCTCGGCCAGCAGCTCACCGACAATCCGGACGGAAATCTCTCGGCCAAGCAGGTCGAATTTGCCCGCACCATCCACGGCGCCGGCACCGACCTGCTCAACCTCATCAGCGACATTCTCGATCTCTCCAAGATCGAGTCCGGCACGGTCACGGTCGACGCCGAGGAGATCCTGACCGCGAACCTGCTCGAGACAGTCGGCCGCCCGTTCCGGCACGAGGCGGACAACCGCAATCTGTCGTTCAAGATCGACGTCGATCCGAACCTGCCACGCAGCATCGTCACCGACTCCAAGCGGCTGCAACAGGTCCTGAAGAACCTGCTCTCCAACGCCTTCAAGTTCACCGCCGAAGGCGAGGTGCGCCTGAAGGTCGCCGGCGCGATCGGCGGCTGGGGGACGGATCACCCGGTGCTGAACTCCGCGCCGGCGGTGATCGCGTTCGAAGTGTCCGATACCGGGATCGGCATTCCCCTGGAGAAGCAGAAGCTGATCTTCGAGGCGTTCCAGCAGGCGGATGCCGGCACCAGCCGGAAATACGGCGGCACCGGCCTCGGGCTCGCGATCAGCCGCGAACTCGCGAGCCTGCTCGGCGGCGAGATCCATCTCCGCAGCACACCGGGCAAGGGCTCGTCCTTCACGTTCTATCTGCCATTGAAATATTCCGGCCCGACGCTCGCACCGCGGGCTGCGCCGGCGCCGCAGCAATACAGCCAGCCGCCTGCGCTGCAGCCGGCCGCGCCGGAGCAGCAGCGCGTCATCGAGCAGCTTCCCGACGACCGCTTGAACCTCGAGCCCGGCGACAGCATCCTCCTGATCGTCGAGGACGACCCGCATTACGCGCGTGTGCTGGTCGACCTCGCGCGCGACAAGGGATTCAAGGTTCTGGTCGCCGCGCGGGGCGCGGAGGCGCTGGAGCTCGCCAAGCAGTATCAGCCGAGAGCAGTCTCGCTCGACGTGTTCCTGCCCGACATGCTCGGCTGGACCGTGCTGAGCCAGCTCAAGCACAATCCGTTGACCCGCCACATCCCCGTGCAGATCATCACGCTCGACGAGGACCGCCAGCATGCGCTGGCGCGCGGCGCGTTCTCGTTCGTCAACAAGCCGACCACGCCTGAAGGCATCTCAGCCGCGCTGACGCAAATCAAGGAATATGCGCGGCCGCGGCGCAAGCGGCTGCTGATCGTCGAGGACAACGAGGCCGAGCAGCTTTCGATCCGCGAGCTGCTGTACCACGACGACATCGAGATCGTGTCGACGGCCACCGGCGCGGAGGCACTTTCGACGCTGCGCGAGCAGCCGTGTGACTGCGTGGTACTCGATCTCCGGCTGCCCGACATGAGCGGCTTCGAGGTGCTGGACCAGATCCGCAACGACGAACGACTCTCGAACATCCCGGTCGTGGTCTTCACCGGCCGCGAGCTTTCGGCGGAGGAGGACGCGGAACTCCACACCATGGCGCGCAGCATCGTGGTCAAGGGCGTGGAATCGCCGGAACGCCTGCTCGACGAAACCGCGCTGTTCCTGCACCGCGTGATCACGGAGCTGCCGATCGAGAAGCAGCGTATGCTGGAGAAGCTGAACAGTTCCGACGAGGACTTGATCGGCAAGACCGCCCTGCTCGTCGACGACGACGCCCGCAACATATTCGCCCTGTCGAGCGTGCTGGAACGGCGCGGCATGAAAGTGCTGACGGCGACGACCGGCAGCGAGGCTGTGACACTGGTCGAATCCAATCCGGAGATCGCGATCGTGCTGATGGACATCATGATGCCGCAGATGGATGGCTATCAGACCATCGGCGTGATCCGCGAGAGCCCGGCCTTCGCCCGTCTTCCAATCATCGCGCTGACCGCCAAGGCGATGAAGGGCGATCGGGAGAAATGCCTCGAAGCCGGCGCGTCCGATTATCTCGCCAAGCCGGTCAACACCGACCAATTGCTGCTTGCGATCCGCATGTGGCTGCACCGCTGAGTTGGGCCCGCGTATGGACCAGGAAAAGGTCAACATCCTGCTCGTCGACGATCAGCCGGCCAAGCTGCTCGCCTATGAGGTGATCCTGAAGGATCTCGGCGAGAACCTCGTGATCGCCTCCTCGGGACGCGAGGCGCTGGAGGTGCTGCTCAAGACCGAGATCGCGGTGATCCTGGTCGACGTCTGCATGCCCGAACTCGACGGCTTCGAGCTCGCCGCGATGATCCGCGAGCATCCGCGTTTCCAGAAGACCGCCATGATCTTCATCTCGGCCATCCAGGTCAGCGACATCGACCGGTTGCGCGGCTACGAGATGGGCGCGGTCGACTACGTGCCAGTGCCGGTCGTTCCGGAAGTGCTGCGCGCCAAGATCAGGGTATTTGCCGAGCTCTACCGCAAGACGCGCGAGCTCGAACGGCTGAACCACGAACTCGAGGACCGCGTCCGCGCACGCACTGCGGAACTGGAGAGCTCCACCGCGAAGCTGCGCGAGAGCGAGCAGCGGCGCAGCATGGCGATCGCTGCCGGCAAGATGGGATCCTGGGACTGGGACTGGATCAGCGGCGATTGGATGTGGGACGAGGGGCAATACCGCATCTTCGGCGTCGGCCCCGAGAGCTTCGAAGTCAATCCGGCCAACGTCCAAGCGCTGCTGCATCCCGATGACGTCGATCAGTTGCGCAAGGCGATCACCGAATTCAACAAGGGCACGCGCGCCTATGAAACTGAGTTCCGCATCGTGCGGCCCGACGGCGAGGTGCGCTGGTGCGTCGGCACGGCGGCGGCGACGGTGGACGAGCGCGGGCGCGTGGTGCGCGTCAGCGGCGTCACCGTCGATATCACCGAGCGCAAGCGCGCCGAGGAACGGCAGAATCTCCTGGCGCGGGAAGTCGATCATCGCGCCAAGAACGCGCTGGCGCTGGCGCAATCGATCGTACGCCTCACCCGGGCGGACGAGGTCAAGGACTATGTCAACGCCGTCGAGGGACGCATCAATGCACTGGCGCGCGTGCACACCATCCTGTCGCTGTCGAGCTGGGAGGGCGCCGAGCTCTCCCGGCTGATCGACGAGGAGCTTGCACCCTATTCGCTCGGCGACCAGATCAGATTGGCCGGTCCCGAAGTTCAGTTGCTGCCGGCGATGGCCCAGACGCTGGCGCTCGCGCTGCACGAGCTCTTCACCAACTCGGCCAAGTATGGCGCGCTCTCGACTCGATCGGGGCGGCTCGCGATCGATTGGCGGGTCGAGGACGAGCTGCTCACGCTGAGCTGGGAGGAATCCGGCGGTCCGCTGGTCATGACACCGAAATCTCGCGGCTTCGGAACGCGAAGCCTGCTTGCGAGCGTCGAGTCCCAGCTTGGCGGACAGGCGCAGTTCGATTGGCGCGCCGAAGGCCTGCTGTGCCGCCTGGAGGTGCCGCTGAAGCGCAGGACGGCCACCGCCGGACCCGGCAAGTTCGACACCGGCGGCTCCGCAGAGTTGCAGCGCGCGTCCGGCTAACCGGAGGCCGCGCTCGTCATGCGCTGGGCCATCTGCGGTTCGCGTGGGACCCGCCCTTCCAGCCAGGCTTCCGTTCGCGCGAGATCGCGCAGGGCCCTGGCGTAGCGACGCGCCGCGCTTCGCTCTGCTCCGCGCGGCAGCCTGCGGGCCTTGCGCAGGATGTCTGCAGCCGCGTTGCGATAGGCCAGCGAGCGGTAAAGAAAGACGACCTTACCCATATCCATGTTCCCGTTTTGATGGCGCTCATCCTTGCAAGCCCGGCATGAACGTCGGATGAAGCGGGCGATGACAATTATTTCAACCGAATGGAACCAGACAACCGCGCGGGTGTTTGCATGCCAATTCGGGATGCACTCCCATGCGCACGAAGAAGTCGTCTGAGCTGACCTCTGCCAGCGGACTTATCAAGCTGATGACGCATGCAATGATGGGCGCGGCCCTCGGCCTCACCTTCAGCCTCACGCTCGTCCTGTCCAATCCAGCCGTGGCCAACCTGCTCAACAACGGCGGAAGCCAGGCCACTCTGGTCTTCACTCTCACTTTGGTGACAACGTTCGCGATCGGTGCGACGCTCACCGGCGTCGTCTTCATCATTGACGAGGACAAGCAATCTTGAAGCGCGCGTGACCCGTGGGAGATGCTTTGTCGGGAACTCCTGCGGCGAAGAGCGGTTGGCTGCCTGCGTCAAATTAACTCAGGGAGTTTCCCGCATGAAGACGACCAAGCTCGCTCTCGCCGTAATGTTGGCAACCGGCCTTGCCGCCGCGCCGTTCGCCGTGCAGGCCAAGTCACACAAGGCCAAGCATGGATCCTCGATGTCATCGTCACAGACCACCGGCGCCAACACCAAGTCGTCCAAGGGCGCTGATCCTTCCGGCCAAGGCGGCTCCGGCCCTGGCTCCGATCAGGGCGGCACCATGACGAACAAAGGCGGCATGACCAACACCAAATAGGCCACTCCCTGGAATCCATCGAGGGCCCCGCCTGTTGCGGGGCCCTTCTCTTGGGACTTGGGAGCAGTTTCAAATCCGATACGCGTCCGGGTCCCTCCACCGCGCGCTCCCCGATTTCAGCGAGGCCCGCTCGCGCGCACTGGATTGCCCGTCTTCGCGGGACGAAAGCGGACGTCAGGCAGAACGTCGCTGCCGCCAGCTGCCTTCCATTCGCCGATCAGAAGGTTGATTCTCCGGCGCAGATCCATCTGCGCCAGGGCCCTTTCCGTGCAGTCGCAGCCGCGCTCGACGAGATTGCGCACCGACGCCTCGACGTCGGCCATTTCGAGCCTCAAGACTCTGATTTTACGTCTGATTTCATTAATTCTGTTGTCCATGGCTTGTTAGAACAAAATAAGAACATATAGTCAAGTCACGATTTCAGAAGGGGAGAATGCTGATGCAGGCTCAAGGTAAATACGACGCCAGGGTTTTTCTCGGCGAGCAGATGACGCGGACGCAGGGTCTCAGGCTGAAGCGGCTGAGCGAAGAGGCCTATCAACCCGCCCAATTTGCACGGGACCTGTCCTTCGGTGAGGCCGCACGGCGCATCCAGGCGCTGGAGGCGGAGATCGAGCTTGCGAACTCCTTCTAGACTGGCTGCCTAGACTGGCTGCGCGCGCGTCTGCACGTTGTGTATGCGCTGCCGGAACCATGGCTGAGCCGAATGGTTCTCCTCGCCAAGGGAGAGCATGCATGGCACGCAAGGCAAAGAAACGTCGCTACTCACGCAGCTCCGGCAGCGATGTCGAAAGCGAGATGCGGCGCTACAAAAAGGGTACCGCGAAGAGTGGGCGCGGGGGACGCGGCGGCCGCGTGAAGAGCCGCAAGCAGGCAATCGCGATCGGACTGTCGAAGGCGCGCAAGAAGGGCAAGAAGGTTCCGAAGAAGGCATCGAAGCGGAACAGTGCCAAGAAGACGTCGAGAAAATCGTCTAAGTCAAGCAAGTCGTCAAAGAAGTCGTCGAAGCGCAAATCCAGCAAGCGCTGACGCTGACCCGTCTCAGGTCATGCTGCCCGGCATGAAGCAGCGGATCGAAATCCCGAACGCAGTCTTCACCGGCCACACCATGGTGCGGCCTGCCCGGTTCGGCTCGGTGATGACGGCTTCGTCCGGCACATCTATCCACTGCCCGTCGAGACGCACGCGGTAACGCCCGTTGTGCGACTCCCAGTCGGGATCGGCGACGGCAAATCCATCCGCATCCGAGCAGCACGGGCCGAGCTGGCTGCGCAGACTGTCGAACCATGGTTTCAGGGGGGAGTTCGCATAGCGGCCGTCGTCACGCCCGAGCGCGTTTCCGCCCCAGAGCACCAACGACGCTACGAGCAGCGCGCTCCTCCGCGAGAGCTTCAATCGAACCATGTCGGCACCGATCAAAATGCGAACCGCCAGCAAGTTCCACAAAGCGGCGGCAGGCTCGAAGTTCCACCTGCAACCCACCTTTGCGGCCTCCTTGCCGCACCGATGTTGGAACTGTGATGAACGAACACGGCTTTTTCGGACGAACTGCGTCACCATTCCTGTGGTTAACGAGAATGTTATCAATAACCCAACGGGAATTTCGAGGCTGAACAGGAAAGGCGGCCCGAGGGCCGCCTTTTTGATCTGCGTCGCTCGGTGCGCGCCACTCTACGCGAGCGGAACTGCGACGAATCTCGTCGCCTCCGCGCTTCTAACCTGCAACAGCACGCTGCGCTTGCCCGACGATTTGGCCTGCGCCAGCTCCGAACGGACGTCGCCGACATTGGCGACCGCCTTGCCGCCGACATTGAGGATGACGTCGCCGGTCTGAATGCCGCGTTGTGCCGCCGGCCCTTGCGGATCGACCTCGGTGACGACGACACCCTTCTGGCCCGCGCCCTGGACGTCACCCGCCGGCGCCAGGCTGAGGCCGAGGCGCGGCGTGCCGGCATTCGGCTGCCCTCTGCCTTCGTCGGCATTGCCATTTCCTTTGGCTTGCCGCTCGTTCGGCAGTTCGCCGAGCGCGAGGGTCACCGTTTTGCTGTCGCCCTTGCGGAAGACATCGAGCTTCACGGACGTGCCCGGCGCCAAGGTGGCGATGGTGCGCGCGAGGTCGCGGGAGTCCTTGATCGTGGTGCCGTTGACGGCGGTGATGACGTCCCCCGCCTCGATGCCGGCCTTCGCCGCCGGGCTGCCATCCTGCGGATTGTCGACGATCGCCCCGCGCGCCTCCTTGAGGCCGAGACTGTCGGCAATATCCGATGTCACGGGCTGCACCTGCACGCCGAGCCAGCCTCGGGTGACCACGCCCTTGTCCTTCAATTGCGCGACGACGAGCTTGGCGGTCGAGGCGGGAATGTCGAAGCCGATGCCGACCGAGCCGCCCGAGGGCGAGAAGATCGCAGTGTTCACGCCGATCACGTTGCCGTTCATGTCGAAGGCCGGCCCGCCGGAATTGCCCTTGTTGATGGGCGCATCGATCTGGATGAAATCGTCATAGGGGCCATTGCCGATATCACGGCCGCTGGCCGAGACGATACCCGCGGTCACAGTGCCGCCAAGACCGAAGGGATTGCCGACCGCGACCACCCAGTCGCCGATGCGCGGCTTCTGGTCGGAGAATTTGACGAACGGAAAGTCCTTCTTGCCATCGACCTTGATCAGCGCGAGATCGGTCTTCGGATCGGTGCCGACCACTTTCGCAGTGTAGGTCGTGCCGTCATCCATCGTCACCTGGACGGACTCGGCGTGGTCGACGACGTGGTTGTTGGTCACGGCATAGCCGTCGGGGGAAATGAAGAAGCCGGACCCTTCGCCCGTGATCACCTGATGGCGCTGGCGCGGCATGCCGTTCATGCCGCCCGGGAAGCGGAAGCCGAACTGTCGCGAGAACTGGTCGAACGGCGTATCCTCGTCCGAATCCATCCGGTTCTGCTGCAGCATCGCGGTCTTGTCGCTGTCCTGGTCGATCTTCACCCGCACCGAGATCACCGCGGGTTTGACCTTGCTGACCAGATCGCCGAAGCCCGGCGGCGTCGCGGCGGCTTCCGCAGCCTGAGCCGGCGCAATGAAGGAGTTCGTACCGAACGGCGCAGAGCCTGGCGCCATTGACAGGGCGGCCACACCCAGCGCGGCCACGGTGCCGAGCAGCGCCAGCCGGCGCGGCCTCAAGATCTTGCGGGACGTGGTGGTGTCGGAATTGACGCGATCGTTCATGTCGAAATATCCATGTTGAGCTGGTGTCGCCTTGCCCTCAACATGGTCGCTGCCACCTTACGGCGTCCCGTCCATCCGATTAAATCTCGGCAAAGAATGGCAGAGCGGGCGCGGCAGGCAGATCGTCGCCGCCCATTTGATGCAGCTCAACACGGGCGCTTCGCGCAGTGAAAAACTGCGCTCCTGAGGCCCACCGGAGGCGCGCCATGTACAAAGACATTCTCGTCCACATTCCCACCGAACGTCCCATGCGGTCCGCGATCGAGGGCTCGATCTCGCTCGCGGCGCACCTCAACGCCCATCTCGACGCGGTCGCGGTCGGCTATGTCGCAACCAGTGCGGCTTACGTGATGGAGGGCGGCGCGGCGGTGGCGGCCGTGTTCGAACTGGAGCGCGAGCGGGCCGTGGAGCGGGCCGAGGCCGCGCTCGCGGTGTTCAGGAGCGAAGCCGCGAACGCCGGCATCTCCTACGCCTGCCACGCGCTCGGCGCGATCCCGGCGGATGCAGCCGTTTCGCTCGGCGAGATGGCGCGACTGCACGACCTCAGCATCGTGCTCCAGCCGGATCCGGCGCAAGGCGCGTTTGACAACGACGTGCCAGGCGAGATCCTGTTTCAGGCGGGCGGCCCGGTGCTGTTCCTGCCCTACACCTTCCGTGGAGCCTTCAAGGCGAACCGGATCGGCATCTGCTGGGACGGCAGCCGCCTCGCTGCCCGCGCCGTGCGTGACGCAGCGACGTTCCTGGCGCGCGCCGCAGAGATCGTGATCATCACCATCAACGAGGCCGACGCCGCCTCCGGCGAGACTTCAGCGAGCAGTCTGGCAAAACATCTCGGCCGGCGCGGACTGCCGACCCGCACGGTCAGCCTGTCGGCGGCGCGCGCCGACATTCAGCCGACCATCCTGTCGCTGGCGGCCGACGAGAGCCTCGATCTCCTGGTGATGGGCGGCTACGGCCATTCGCGATTGCAGGAGCGCGTTCTCGGGGGCGTCACCCGCGCCATGCTGGAAGCCATGACAGTGCCGACGCTGATGTCGCATTGAGTCGAGCCGGCTTGGCGCCATTACGCCGCGACGGGAGCCTGCCATGGCGGGGGCGCAGCAGTGTTGTCTCCGTCGCGTTGCACATTACACGCGTCGAAATGCGCCTTGAGTTCGACTTCGGCGAGGTGTTCGAAATGTTCGGCCTGGCCGAGGAGTTCCCAGGTCTGGAGCGGCCGGTAGGCCGCCTGCTGACGACAGAGGGACGCCAGCGCCCGGTAGCGACGTACGTTCTCCATGAGACCCTCCCTCGCATCTGCCGAGGTTATTGCCTTAATTTACGTCAGGCCGATGGCGATTGTGCAAAAGATTTGCTGCGCCCACCCTCGCTTGATCTCGGCTCCTTCTTGGGAAATGCGTACGCGGGTCAAAGTTCCAAATTGCGCCAAGGAACGCTCGGCCTTCTCTAGTCTACCGGCTACGGCCTCCATCGCTTGCGCGCGTCCGCTGCGCAGAACCGTTTTGCAGGTGCGGAACTTGGCCGGCCTCGGCGGCGGCGCGAATGGCCGCGATATTGGCGGCATATTCGGCGGCGCCCCTGCCGCGAAACACGGCAGAACCCGCGACCAGCGTATCGGCGCCCGCTGCGGCCACGGCAGCGGCATTGTCGCGCATGACGCCGCCATCGACCTCGAGCCGGATCGGCCGCTCGCCGATCATGGTCCTGATCCGCCTGATCTTGTCGATCTGCGATGCGATGAAGGACTGGCCGCCAAAGCCCGGATTGACCGTCATCACCAGCACGAGATCGATACGGTCGAGCACATACTCGATCGCCGCCTCCGGCGTCGACGGACAAAGGCTGACGCCAGCTTTCCTGCCGAGCGAGCGGATGGCCTGGAGCGAACGGTCGAGATGCGCACCCGCTTCGGCGTGCACCGTGATGATGTCCGCTCCGGCCCTTGCAAACGCCTCGAGATAGGCATCGGTCGGCGCGATCATCAAATGCACGTCGAAAACCTTGTTCGTCAAAGGCCGGATCGCCTTGATGACGTCAGCACCGAAACTGATGTTCGGCACGAAATGCCCATCCATGACGTCGCAATGGATCCAGTCGGCCCCGGCCGCATCGATCGCCGCGACCTCCTCGCCGAGACGGGCGAAATCCGCGGCCAGGATCGAGGGGGCGATGAGGATGTCTCCGCTCATGGCTTTGCACTCCGCACGTCAGCACCGCCGCTGAAGACGCGGCTCGCAAGGACGTCCGCGGGATCAATGGTCTCGAGGTCGGCGACATCGAGCATGCGGTCGAGATCGGACACCAGGCGATCGGCCTGCCGCAGGCGGATGCGGTCGACGGCGTTGCGGATCGAACGGGCGTTGGAGAAAAACGGCTGGGTCCGGCGAAATTCGATATACTTCTCGAAAGCCTCGCGCGCGGCCGCCGAGAAGCGATAGCCGCGCTCCTTCAGCATCAGCTCGGCGATCACGAGCAACTCGGCTTCGGCATAGTCGGGAAATTCGATGTGGTGCGCGATGCGCGAGCGGAAGCCGGGGTTGGAGGCGAAGAAGCTCGTCATGCGCTCGCCATAGCCGGCGAGGATCACGACGAGGTCTTCGCGCTGGTTCTCCATCACCTGGAGCAGGATCTCGATCGATTCCTGGCCATAGTCGCGCTCGTTGTCGGGACGATGCAGGTAATAGGCCTCGTCGATGAACAACACGCCGCCCATCGCCTTCTTCAGGATCTCCTTGGTCTTCGGCGCGGTGTGGCCGATATACTGGCCGACGAGGTCGTCGCGCGTCACGGAAATCACCTGACCGCGCCGCACGAAGCCGAGGCCGTGCAGGATCCTGGCCATGCGTAGCGCCACGGTCGTCTTGCCCGTGCCGGGATTTCCCGTGAACGACATGTGCAGCGTCGGCGGCGCGGAGGCCAGTCCCGCCCGCTGCCGGATACGTTCGACCAGCAGCAGCGAGGCGATCTGGCGCACGCGGTCCTTCACTGGCTTGAGCCCGATCAGCTCCTGGTCGAGCTGTTGCAGCGTATCGGTGATCCCGGCCGCTTCGGCCTCCTTGCGGAGATCGAAACGAGTCTCGTTCCGTTCGGTCGTCATTGCATAGGGAACATCGAGCATCGGCACCTCGAAGAAAAGAGCTTCGCCGCCGGGAGCGGCGAAGCAGTGGTCCGCCAAGGATGCGGAGCAGGGAGAGCTCCGCGCGGAGGAGAATGGCTATTGAGCGGCGTGGGCGGCCGGCCTGCGCATCGTGGTGTAACGGATCGCGCGGCCGCCGACTTCCTGCCGCACCAGCTCGAACTCGGCTTCCTTCGGCGGCCGGTTGACGAGGAAGGAGATCCGCACCGATTCCCAGCCATGGCTGGAATCGAAGCCGCTGATGCGGATGTAGCGGTCGCCGTACACCCTGCGGCATTCGACGAGCTCCATCATCACGCCGGCGGCATCCTGAAGGTCGAACATCGGCAGCCCCCACATCTCCCAATAGGTGTTGCGGGGATGCGGATCGTCGGTGAACTCGATATTCACCGCCCAACCCTTGGTCAGACAATATTGCACCTGCTTGGTGATCTGATCGTCGGTGAGATCGGGCAGGAACGAGAAGCAGCCTTGAGTCAGCTTCATGTCAAATCTCCTCAAACGGTTTCGAGCGCGGTCGGCACGAAGTCCGGCGTGTCGGTCGATTGATAATTGAACGTCACGTCCTTCCAGACTTCGAGCGCCGCCTTCAGCGGCGTGCAGGTCTCGGCGGCCCTGGCCAGGATCTCCGGGCCCTCGTGGACGTAGTCGCGGCCCTCATTGCGAGCGAGGATCATGGCTTCCAGCGCCACGCGGTTGGCGATCGCGCCGGCGGCAATGCCCATGGGATGGCCGATGGTGCCGCCGCCGAATTGCAGCACGACGTCTTCGCCCAGGAGGTCGAGCAGCTGATGCATCTGGCCGGCGTGGATACCACCGGAGGCGACCGGCATCATCTTGTTGAGGCTCGCCCAGGACTGGTCGAAGAACAGGCCGTGCTCGAGCTTGGTCGGGTTGAAGTCCTCGCGGCAGACATCGTAGTAGCCGCGCGTGGTGTTGGGATCGCCCTCGAGCTTGCCGACCACCGTGCCGGCATGGATGTGGTCGACACCGGCAAGGCGCATCCATTTGGCGATGACGCGGAACGACACGCCATGGCTCTTCTGCCGCGTATAGGTCGAGTGACCGGCGCGGTGCAGATGCAGGATCATGTCGTTGCGGCGCGCCCACTTCGCCATCGACTGGATCGCGGTGTAGCCGATCACGAGGTCGATCATGACGATGCACGACCCGAGTTCCTTCGCGAACTCGGCGCGCTCGTACATGTCCTCCATCGTGCCCGCGGTGATGTTCAAGTACGTGCCCTTCACTTCGCCGGAGGCGGCCTGCGCGCGGTTCACCGCCTCCATGCAGTAGAGGAAGCGGTCGCGCCAGTGCATGAAGGGCTGCGAGTTGATGTTCTCGTCGTCCTTGGTGAAGTCGAGCCCGCCCTTCAGCGCCTCATAGACCACGCGGCCATAGTTGCGCCCGGATAGACCGAGCTTCGGCTTCACCGTTGCGCCCAGCAGCGGCCGACCGAACTTGTCGAGGCGTTCGCGCTCGACCACGATGCCGGTCGCCGGCCCCTGGAATGTCTTCACATAGGCGACGGGGAAGCGCATGTCTTCCAGGCGCAGCGCCTTGAGCGGCTTGAAGCCGAACACGTTACCAATGATCGAGGCCGACAGGTTTGCGATCGAGCCCGGCTCGAACAGGTCGAGGTCATAGGCGATATAAGCGAAATACGAGCCGGGCGAGCCCGGGACCGGATCGACGCGATAGCACTTGGCGCGATATTTCTCCGCGGCGGTGAGGCGATCGGTCCACACCACGGTCCAAGTCGCGGTCGAGGATTCGCCGGCCACCGCGGCGGAGGCCTCGATCGGATCGACGCCCTCCTGCGGGGTGACGCGAAACAGCGCGATGATGTCGGTGTCCTTCGGCGTGTAATCGGGCTCCCAATAGCCCATGCGCTTGTATTCCATCACGCCGGAGCGATAGCGCTCTTTGCCGCGGACCGTGCCTGCATGTGCGTTCATGTCTCTCTCCTGCTCTTTTCTCTGCTCTTTCTGATTGGCTAGGCCGCCACGGGCTCGCGGGCGTCGATGCACGGGTCGAGCTCGCCGGCGCGATAACGCCGCGCCATCTCGCTCATCGGGATGACCTTGATCTTGCTGGCGTGGCCCGCGGTACCGAACTGCTCGAACCGCTCGCGGCACAATTCGCGCATTGCGTCCATCGCCGGCTTCAGGAATTTGCGCGGGTCGAACTCGCTCCGGCTTTGCGCGGCGACTTTCCTGAACACGGCGGTCATCGCCAGCCGACAATCGGTGTCGATATTGACCTTGCGCACGCCGCTCTTGATGCCGCGGACGATCTCGTCCACCGGCACGCCCCAGGTCTGCGGCATCTCGCCACCGAACTGGTTAAACATGTCCTGGAGCGACTGCGGCACCGAGGAGGATCCGTGCATGACCAGATGGGTGTTCGGCAGCCGGCGATGGATCTCCTCGACCACGCGCATCGCCAGGATGTCGCCATCAGGCTTGCGGCTGAACTTGTAGGCGCCATGAGAGGTGCCCATCGCGATGGCGAGCGCATCGACCTTGGTGGCACGAACGAACTCCACGGCCTGGTCGGGATCGGTCAAGAGCTGATCGTGGCTGATCCTGCCCTCGACGCCGTGGCCATCCTCCTGCTCGCCGCCGCCATGTTCCAGCGAGCCGAGCACGCCGAGTTCGCCTTCGACGGAAGCGCCGACCCAATGCGCGAGGTCTACGACCCGGCGGGTGATCGCGACGTTGTAGTCGTAATCGGCCGCCGTCTTGGCATCGGCCTCAAGCGAGCCGTCCATCATGACGGACGTGAAGCCGTGAGCGATGGCGGACGCGCAGGTTGCTTCGTCATTGCCATGGTCCTGGTGCATGCAGAGCGGAATGTCGGGATAGGTCCGCTCCAGCGCGTCGATCATGTGCGAGAGCATGAGATCGCCGGCATAGCTGCGCGCGCCGCGCGAGGCCTGGATGATCACGGGCGCGTCGACCTCAGCCGCCGCCTGCATGATCGCGATGCCCTGCTCCATGTTGTTCATGTTGAACGCCGGCACGGCATAGCCGTGGCTGGCGGCGTGATCGAGCAGCTGGCGAAGCGTAATACGGGCCACAGGACGTCCTCCTTATCGACTCTTGCGGGCGATGGCCCGGCGGGCGGCTTCTGCAATGCTTTGCGGCGTGATGCCGAACTCGCGGTACAGCACCGGCGCGGGCGCCGAGGCGCCGAAGCCCCGCATGCCGACGAACTCGCCGTCGGCACCGATCCAGCGTGGCCAGTCGCCCAGCACCGCCGCCTCGATGCCGACGCGCGGCGCGGTGCCGAGCACGGAGGCGCGGTAATCGTCCGGCTGCTCCTCGAACAGGGCGAAGCACGGTGCGGAGATGACGGCCGCGCGGATGTGCTCGGTCGCGAGCAGGCGAGCGGCGTCCAGGGCTATCGCCACTTCCGAGCCGGTGGCGATCAGCGTCACGTCGCGGCCGCCGTCCGGCGAGACGACGAGATAGGCGCCGCGTGAGACACGGTTTCTGCCACGCGCGTCGCTGCGAAAGGTCGGCAGCGCCTGCCGCGACAGGCACAGCACGGATGGACGGTTCTCGGAGCTGAGTGCGCAGTCCCATGCCTCCAGCGTCTCCACCGCGTCTGCGGGACGGAACACCAGGAGGTTCGGTATCGCGCGCAGCGCCGCCAGATGCTCGACCGGCTGATGCGTCGGGCCGTCCTCGCCGAGGCCGATGGAATCGTGGGTCATCACATGGATGGCCCGCACGCGCATCAGCGCGGCAAGGCGGATCGCGGGCCGGCTGTAATCGGAGAAGGCCAGGAACGTGCCCCCATAGGGAATGAAGCCGCCATGCAACGCGAGGCCGTTCATCGCGGCGGCCATGCCGTGCTCGCGAATGCCGTAGTGGATGTAATCGCCGCCGAACGCTCCTCGCTTGACCGGAGCCTGCGCCTTGGCATGCGTGAGGTTCGAATGTGTCAGGTCCGCCGAACCGCCGACCAGGCCGGGAATCGTCCCGGCGATGCCGTCGAGCACCTGTTGCGAGGCCTGCCGCGTCGCGAGCTTCGGACGCTCGGATGCGAAACGCTCGCGTAATTTCGCGGCGGCCAGTGCATAGGCAGCGGGCAAAGCGACGGCCTTGCCCTCAACAAACAGGTCGCGCTGCTCCGGCGTCGCACGCTCATAGCGATCGAGCCAGGCGAGCCGGTCGATCTGCCCGCGTTGCCCGATCATCCGCCACGCCTTCTGAACCGTGACAGGCACCACGAAGGGCTGGTAGTCCCAACCCAGAGTCCGGCGCGCCGCCGCCGTCTGCTCGGTGCCGAGCGGCGCGCCATGCGCCTTCTCCGTGCCCTGCCTATCAGGCGCGCCATAGCCGATGATGGTGCGACAGGCGATCAGCGACGGCTTTGCGGTCTCCCGCTCCTCCGCCATCGCCTGCGCCACCGCTTCGGGGTCATGCCCGTCGACGCGGCGCACCGACCAGCCGGAGGCGGCGAAGCGCGCGAGCTGATCGTCGGACGTGGCCAGCGAGGTCGGACCGTCGATCGAGATGCCGTTGTCGTCGAACAGCACGATCAGGCGGCCGAGCCCGAGATGGCCGGCAAGCGAGATCGCCTCCTGGCTGATGCCTTCCATCAGGCAGCCGTCGCCCGCGACGACATAGGTGAAGTGGTCGACAAGGCCGTCGCCATGCCGTGCATTGGCCATGCGCTCGGCGAGCGCCATGCCGACGGCGGTCGCGATGCCCTGCCCCAGCGGCCCCGTCGTGGTCTCGACGCCGCGCGTGTGGCCATATTCGGGATGGCCCGGCGTCTTCGAGCCCCATTGCCGGAAGGCCTTGATGTCGTCGAGGCTGAGGTCGCCACCGGTGAGGTGCAGCAGTGCATAGAGCAGCATCGAGCCGTGCCCTGCCGACAGCACGAAGCGGTCGCGATCCGGCCAGTTGGGATGGGCCGAGTCGAATTTCAGGAAACGGGAAAACAGCACGGTGGCGACGTCGGCCATGCCCATCGGCAAACCGGGATGACCGGACTGCGACGTCTCGATGGCGTCGACCGCGAGGAAGCGGACGGCATTGGCGAGATCGTTGTGCGTGACCGCATTGATGTCGGCTTCGGCGTGGACGGAGATGTTCATCGGATTCTCTCCTCGTTCACTTCAGGTTTCGCTTGCGCTCGATCAGCTGCATGATCAGCGGCGTCAGGATCAGCTGCATCGCAAGGTCGAGCTTCGCGCCCGGACACACGATCGAGTTCGCGCGGGACATCCAGCTTTGCGGCAGCATCGAGAGCAGGTAGGGGAAGTCGATGCCGCGCGGGTTCTTGAAGCGGATCACGACCATCGATTCGTCCGGCGTCGGGATCCATCGCGCGATGAACGGGTTGGAGGTGTCCACCGTCGGCACGCGCTGGAAATTGATGTCGGTCTCGGTGAATTGCGGGCAGATGTAGTGGATGTAGTCCGGCATCCGCCGCAGGATGGTGTCGGTAACGGCCTCGGTGGAATAGCCGCGCGCGCTGCGATCGCGGTGCAGCTTCTGGATCCATTCGAGATTGATGACAGGCACGACGCCGATCTTCAGATCGGCATAGCGCGCGACATTCACCTTGTCCGTGACCACGGCGCCGTGCAGGCCTTCGTAGAACAGCAGGTCCGAATTCTCCGGCAGCTGTTTCCAGTCGGTGAAGGTGCCGGGTGCCGCGCCGTGCAGCGCCGATTCCTCGGCATCGTGGACGTAATGCCGCGTCACCGCCGTGCCGGTCTCGCCGTAGTCGCGGAACGCGCGCTCCAGCTCCTCGAACAAATTGGTCTCGGGGCTGAAATGGCTGAAATGCTTGTTGCCGCGCTCGGCTTCCTTGGCCATCTGCGCACGCATCTCGGCGCGGTCGTAGCGATGGAAGGCGTCGCCCTCGATGTAGGCGGCGTTGACCTTCTCGCGGAAGAAGATCTGCTCGAAGGTCTTCTTGACCGAGGTGGTGCCGGCGCCGGAGGAGCCGGTGATGGAGATGATCGGATGCTTCCTGGACATGGCGCGCCTCGCTCAGAGCCGGAAGAAGCCGCGGCGCGCGAACAGCGGCGCGGAGACGCTGGCAACCAGCAGCGGATCGCAATGCAGTTCCTCGACGCGCCGGACCTCGTTGCTCGAGCCCATGATCAGCGGGACGCGCTGGTGCAGGCTCTGCGCAGACAGTTCGAGGATGCGCTCGCGCCCGGTCGTGGCCGAGCCGCCGGCCTGCTCGATGATCATCGCCATCGGATGCGCCTCGTAGGTGAGGCGCAGGCGGCCGTCGCCATAGCCGGGCCGCGCGTCCGAGGGATACAGGAACACGCCGCCGCGGGTGAGGATGCGATAGGCTTCCGCGACCAGCGAGCCGATCCAGCGCATGTTGAAATCGTGGTTGGCAGGCCCGTCGACGCCGGCGAGGCACTCGTCGACGAAGGCGCGCACCGGCGGATCCCAGTGCCGTCGATTCGACGCGTTGATCGCGAACTCCTCGCAGGCCTCCGGAATCTGCACCACGCTGCGCGCGAGGCGGAAGCAGCCGGATTTGCGGTCGAGCGTGAAGATGTCGACGCCGTCGCCGAGCGTCAGCACCAGCGAGGTCTGCGGACCGTAAGTGACGAAGCCGGCTGCGAGTTGCGCCGAGCCGCGCTGATGGAAGGCGAGCGAGAGATCATCGGGCGCCGGCAGGATCGAGAAGATCGTGCCGACGGTCATGTTGATGTCGATGTTGGAGGAGCCGTCGAGGGGATCGATCGCGATGCAGATGCGCCCCTGACGATCAACGATCTGGGCCTCGCGCATCTCTTCCGAGGCGAGCGCTGCGATCGGCAGCCGGCTGAGGCAACGGCGCAGGATCGCGTCCGCCTGCACGTCGAGATCGCGCTGGAGATCGCCATCGCTGTTGCGGCCCGTGGTCAGGCCCGAGGCGTCGGCGAGATCGCCGGAGGCGATGAGATCGGCGATCTCGATCGCCGCTGCCGCGATGGCATCCACCGCGCCCGCCACCGCCAGCGCGTGGGGTGCGGTCTCCGAATACCGTTGAAGGTGGTCGTCCAGCCTGAGTTGCCCGGTCATCTGCGTCCATCCCCTCCGTCGGCGCCGCATCCAGTTTCCTCCTGGCTGGAGGTCGGTGCGATCAGTCCCGGCATCAGGAGATTGACAGGGGCGGCTTAATAAGGAAAATTTCTATTCATAATGAGCCTCAAAGAATTTTCTTATAATGGTCCCAGCCATGCGGCGGCCCAGCTCCGGCATCTGACGATCCGGCAGCTGCGCTCGCTTGCGGCGCTTTCGGCCAGGGGCAGCGTGACGGCGGCATCCAGCCAACTCGGGCTGACGCAGCCGGCCGTGACCCAGCAGCTCCGGCAGCTTCAGGATCTTGCCGGCCTGCCGCTGGTGCAGCGGACCGGCGACGGCATGTTGCTGACGGAGGCGGGCAAGGAGGTGCTGGCGCTGGCCGAGCGGGTCGAGGCCGCCATCACGGATTGCCAGGGCGCGCTCGACCTGCTCGCGGGGCGGACCGGCGGCACGGTGAAGCTCGGCGCGGTCTCGACCGCGAAATATTTCGTGCCGCATGCGATCGCGGCGTTCTCCAAGCGCTACCCCAAGATCGAGATCAAGCTGACCATCGGCAATCGCGAGGAGATCCGCGAGGCCATGCACGGCTACGACCTCGACTTCGCGGTGATGGGTCGGCCACCGGCCGACGTCACCGTCGACGTCCGCCAGCTCGGGCGCAATCCGCACATCATCGTCGCGCGAAAGGGCCACTGGCTGGAGAAGGATTCCGGCCTCAACCTCACCGACCTCGTGCACGAGACCTTCCTCACCCGCGAGCCCGGCTCGGGCACGCGGACGCTGATGGAGGGCCTGTTCCAGAAGTCGGATCTCGAGCCGGTCATCGGCATGGAGATGAGCAGCAACGAGACCATCAAGCAGGCGGTCATCGCCGGGCTCGGCATCGCCTTCATCTCGGCCCACACCGTGGCGCATGAGCTCACGGAAGGCCGGCTCGTCGTGCTCGACGTCGCGGGCCTGCCGATCGTCCGGCAATGGTACGTGATCCGCCGCAGCGACAAGGTGCTGCTGCCGCCGGCGCAGGCGATGTTCGATTTTCTGGGCTCGGAAGGATCGAACTATCTGCCCGACGTGCCCGAACTCGGCGGGCGATAGAAGGCCGGCGCTCAGCTCATCAGCTTCATGGCGACGGTCGCCGCCAGCACCAGGATGATCTGGAGCAGACGCTGCGTCGTGAAGATGCGGTTGAAGGTGGTCATCGCTTGCCCCGGCCGACGTGAAGGAGATCTCGATCGGCCCGTTGCTAGCACACAAGGATGCGGAGACAACTCCGTAATTGTCCCGTGGGCGATCGCACCTTCGGCGAGCCGGTTGCCGGCCGCGCCGATGGCCGGCGATCAGGCCGCGAGCGGGGCGGTGCAGTCCGTGCGTGCCGCGAAATAAGCCTCCAGCTCCGACAGCGCCCGCGCTTCCCACTCCCTCGCCTGCTCCAGCAGCGACCAGCTCTGGCCCGGGCGGAATGCTGCGGTCTGGCGATAGAGCGATGCGATGCCGCGGTAGCGGCGCACGTTCTCCAAGATGGCGTGACCGTTCATGTCCGAAAACTCCCTCGTCAATCCCGCGGGAGAAACTGCGGCCAAATCTTTTTCGAAAAGTTAGCGGCGCGCGGCAAGTTCGCGGATGGTTGCCGGACTGTTGCGCGTCCGCAACGCGCACGGTCCTGCACGGCGAATTTATTGCAAATTCGTTGCCGCGCTCCCGCCTGAGCCGTTCAGCCCGCCGCGGCTGACGATCCTCATCGTCTCGCGGCAGAGATCGGCAAGGCCGATCAGCAGCACGGCGAGCAGGAAGAACAGGTTGATGGAATCCGCATAGTCGCTGGTCAGCGGGCTGAATCGAAAGAGCGGCGGCATGAAGCCCCACCATACCACCGGAATGGTGAGCAGCGCGGCGAATCCCGCCGCCGGCGCCCCCGTGACGATTCCCAGCACGAACAGGCTGGGCAGGAACGCCGCGAAATAGAGCTTTGCGCCGAGTGCGACGCAGATGCCCTGAACCACGGCCGACATTGCGACGACGATCAGCCCGAGCAGGAACGCCTGCCACGACCATGGCCGTACCCGCGGTACACCAAACAGCCCCGCACGCCTCATCAGCCTACCCTTCTCGTGCGTTAACCAGGTGCGCTTGCGACAAAAGTACTACAGCCGCCGGCAAACCGCGAGATGGAAATTGGCGATCCAGCAACTACTCGGTGGCCGCGTAGAGCAGGCCCGCGACGGGCAGCGCAAGGCCAATGGCCGATGCGAGTGCCCAGCCACCTTGCGCGAACGCGAAGGCTCCGACCGCGGAGCCGGCCGCGCCGGCTGCGAAGAACGTCGCCATGTAGAGGCCGTTGAGGCGGCTGCGGTGCTCGTGCCCGAGCGCGAAGATGGCGCGGAAGCCGAGCACGACGTTGCCCTGGACACCGATATCGATCGCGATCGCGGCCACCACCAGACAGGCGAGGTTCAGCATCGAGCCGGGCGCGCCGACATAGGTCACGAGGAAGCCGCCGGCTGCGAGCAGCATCGCGACCAGCGTCGCGACGCGGCTATGGCCGTGGTCGGCGAGGCGTCCGGCGATCGGTGCGGCGAACACGCCGGCGACGCCGGCCAGCGCGAATAGCGCGATGCCGCGCTGGGAGAAGCCGAACTCGCCGGCGAGCTGGAGCGGCGCCACCGTCCAGAACAGGGTGAAGGCGCCGAACAGGCTCGCCTGATAGAGCGCGCGGCGCCGCAGCAGCGGCGTCGCCCGCACCAGCTGCGGCATCGACAGCAGCAATTCGCCGTAATGCATCCGCGTCACCGGCTTGCGCTTCGGCAGCGTCATCCAGAGCGCGATCGCGAGCACGATCATCAGCGCGGCGGAGCAGAAGAACACCGCGTGCCACGACAGGGCCGCGGTGACGAAGCTCGACACCGGCCGCGCCAGCATGATGCCGAGCATCAGGCCGGTCGAGACGTTGCCGACGACGCGGCCGCGGATGGCTGCC
Organism: Bradyrhizobium sp. R2.2-H; assembly: GCF_004346455.1. NCBI lineage: Bacteria > Pseudomonadati > Pseudomonadota > Alphaproteobacteria > Hyphomicrobiales > Nitrobacteraceae > Bradyrhizobium > Bradyrhizobium sp. R2.2-H. The sequence goes on along the minus strand of NZ_SMBR01000001.1, from coordinate 248,057 downwards.
GGCGCCAGGTGCGCCGCATAGGGAATGATGATCTGCACGGCCACCGAGCCGAGGCCGATGAACAGCGCGGCGATCAGGAACGGCAGCGCATGGGTGGCGAACGCGGCGGCGAGCAGCGCCGCGGCGCCGAGCGTGATCACCGAGCAGATCAGGGCGCGGTTCTCGACGAGATCGCCGAGCGGCACGATCAGCAGCAGCCCGGTGCCGTAGCCGATCTGCGTCATGGTGACGATCAGTCCGCTAGCTGCATGCGACAGGCCGAGCGCGGCGCTGATCGGAGCGATCAGAGGCTGCGCATAGTAGATGTTGGCGGCGACCATGCCACAGGCCGCGGCGAGCACGAAGGTCAGGCGCTGCGACACCGCATCCGGCCCGGGCGCGGTCTCGATCGTGGCATTCATCGTCATTCGCATAGTCTCCAGATAATGTATAGGGAATGACTATTCCCTATTCAGACAAAAAATTCAGGCGAGCAGCTTCATCGCGACGCCGACGAGGCGCTCCCCGTCGAGCGCTAGGCGCGCCTTGCCGACGACGCGCATCCCCTGCGTGATGCAGAGCATCAGCCGCGCGGTGTCGTCGGCGGGGACATGACGGGGGATCGAGCCGTCGGCCTGCCCCTCGCGGATGAGGCCGGCGATGAAGTTTTCGTTGGTCGCAAGCTGCGCGTTGACACGGGCAGCGACCATCGCATCGTGCGCGGACAATTCGACGGCGCTGCCGACCACGAGGCAACCGCGCCGTCCCTCGATTCCCTGGGAGTGCTCGACATAGGACAGCAGCACGTTGCGGATCTGCTCACGGCCGTTTGCGCCCCGCGCCGCCGCGCTGCGGGTCTGTTCCTGGCGCAGTGCCGTGTAGCGCTCGAAGGCGGCGAGGAATACCGCATGCTTGTCGCGAAACGCCTTGTACACGCTGCCGGTGGCGAGCCGCATCGCCGCGGTGAGGTCGCCGATCGAGGTGGCATGGTAGCCCCGCTCGCGAAACACGCGCACGGCGCGGTCGAGCGCGGTATCCATATCGAACTCCCGGGGGCGGCCGGGACGACGGGCAGACTGAGATCGGCGGGCAGTCTTTTGCATTGCGGCATAATAGGGAATGATTGTTCCCGAATAAAGACACGTGGTTGTGAATGGGTCGAGGGGGAGGATTCGAAGGTTCTGACGATGCGGCTCTCGCTCGTGTCCCGGACAAGCTGCAACGCGACAGCGTTGCGGCGCAGCGCCGGGACCCAGAGCGGCAACACGGCACGATGCCTCAGCATGGGCCCCGCTCAGCAGCGCACCGTCGAAGAGACGCTGCGCTGCGTCCGGGGCACGAGAATGGAGTTTGGCGCACGCTCTCTCCTCCGCGTCATTGCGAGGAGCCCTTGCGACGAAGCAATCCAGAGTTGCTCCGACGAGAGATTCTGGATTGCTTCGCTCCGCTCGCAATGACGGAGTACGACGCAACAGCACGCTCTTCGGCTACATCTCGCTTGCGGACACGTTTTCCCGTTCTCGCGGCGAAATTCGCCCGAGCTTTGCTTCGTCGCTCACCCTCTCGAGCCAAGAGGGCACAGGGAAGGCCGGGTGCTGACAACGCACCCGCGGTCTGCTGCGCAAAAGGCACACGCAGAAAACCGCACAGCAGCATACAGGTGGTGCCAATCACTCGGCCTTCCCTGCGCGATGGTCGGACGGCTTATGCCGCGCTCTCCCGGGAGCCGAGTTCGTTCTGGCCTCCCTCACCCCTGCGAAATTCACCGGCACCGCGCCGGTTGACGCGACTGCCGCCTCCGCAAGGGCTTGACCGTAGCAACGACGGCCAGGACCACACGGTTTTGCCGTACGCGCGGTTCGCCATTTCGCCGCAGTTTTCCCGGCCCTGTCGACGGAGCCGGAAACTTACAGGCGAGACGAACCTGACAGCGCCGTTCGTCCGCGCGAAGCCCCAGGGCTCACGGAGAGCAATCCGCCCTACCCCGGCAACTCGCGCCCGACGCTGCCGCGTCCACCGCAAGCCCGGCTCGCGACAATGACGACCTCATGATCGCCCCTCAAGAATGAGCCGGAATGGGCGACACATACGACAAATCCGAATTTCGGTAAAGTGGAATATTTTCGCGACATCGGGTTGACACCGGGGGCGAAACACCGAGCTTTCCGGCGTCATTCCGGGGCGCCGCAAAGCGGCGAGCCCGGAATCCATTTAACCCCTTGTAGTGCGGGTTGATGGATTCCGGGTTCGATGCTGCGCATCGCCCCGGAATGACAGGAGGGAGAGTTTCACCCCTTGCGCGGCACCGGCGTCCCATCCGCCATCGTCGTCACGCCCTTCCGCTCCACGATCATTCCGTAGGCCCGCGGCTGGCGGTGGACGTCGAAATTGAAAGTGGTGCGCTTGTAGGAGTTGCAGAGATCGAGATCGCAGCGCGCCAGCGCGATCTCGTCGCCCTTGGTGGTGCAGGCCGCCATGATCTCGCCCGAGGGCGCGATGATGCAGCTGCCGCCGATATGGTCGACGCCTTCCTCGACGCCGGCCTTGGCGACGCCGACCACGAAGGTGCCGTTCTGGTAGGCGCCGGCCTGCATGACCAGATGGTTGTGAAACAGCGAGAGATCGTCATGCTCGGGCGCGGGCGGATTGTGCACCGGCGTGTTGTAGCCGATCAGCACCATCTCGACGCCCTGCAGGCCCATCACGCGATAGGTCTCGCTCCAGCGGCGGTCGTTGCAGATGGCCATGCCCATCACGCCGCCGAAGGCAGCCGTCACGCCGAAGCCGCTGCCCGGCTCGAAGTAGCGCTTCTCCAGATGCTGAAACTCGCGCCACGGCTCGTGCTCGGCATGGCCGGGCAGATGGACCTTGCGATACTTCAGGACGATCGCGCCGCTCTTGTCGACGAGAATGGAGGTGTTGTAGCGCCTGGCAATTCCGGCCTCGACCGTCAGCTCGGCATAGCCGAGGCAAAAGCCGATTCCGAGCTCGCGCGCGAGATCGAACAGCGCCTGCGTTTCGGGGCCCGGCATCTCGCGCTCGAAGAAACTGTCGATCTCGGCCTGATCCTCGAAATACCAGCGTGGGAAGAACGTGGTCAGCGCCAGCTCGGGATAGACGATCAGATCGCAGCCGCAGGCCCGAGCCTGGCGCATCAAGCCCATCAGCCGCGCCATCACCGCGGTCCTGGTCTCGCTCCTCGCGATCGGGCCGAGCTGGCCGGCTGCAATCGTCACAAATCTCGCCACGCGTCATTCCTTCGTTTTTCCGGATGCATCGGGCTTGAGCCTGCGCCGCACGCATAGGCTGCCTCGGCCCATCATCCTGATTGCACAATCAAATTCCGTGCCTGCAGGCATCATCGTGCGCGGCGCCGGGCGAGCGCGCACCGAAACTCCCGTCATTCGTTGCCGATCTGCAACGGTTCCCCACAATCTGAAGCCGGACAAAACAAACTCCCATTCCGGCCACGAACCACTCTCACAAGGCCGTGAGACTATCAGGGGAACGACGATGCGTGCACAACGCGTTTGGAAAGTGAATGGGGCGGCCAGCATCGGGCAGCTTCAATCGAGACTGGACGATCTGAACAAGCGTCTCGGCCAGCTTGAAAACCAGCATTCGGATAGCGGGACGCTGGAAGAGCTGAGAGCGATCGCGCTCAGCCTGTCGCGCGAGATCGACGACATCCGCTGCGCCGAGGCGACGGCGGCCTTGAGCGAGCTGTTGCGGAAGTAGCCCGCGATTCGCATCGCGCGCAGGGAACCAAGTTCCGCCGCCGCCATTTCCATGCAGAGCATGGAGCAAGATCATGAGCAGGCACCTGACGCGAGCCGATCCTGCGCGCGCCGCCGCCGGCGCGGTATCCATGCGGGTCCTGTGCGCGGCGACGGCCTTCACCGTCGCGGCATTTCGCGCTGCGAGGGATTTGGCATGACATCGGACCCCGAGGAGTCGGTGCGGCTGCAAGGCTACGGCGAGATGACGCTGCGCACGGCCGTCGAGACCTTGATGCTGCTCGCGCCGCGCGAACGATACGAAGCCGCGGTCTTCCGCGTCCGCGACGGCGTGCGCCTCGCGCAAAGCGAGATCGCCGAGCTCGCATCAAGCTGGGGCATCGAGCCGGCGCCCAAGGTGCGATCGCCGAGACTGGTCCCCGAGCAGCACTGGCAAGACATCGTTCGCGGCATGGTGCGCGAGGCCCCACTGCCGTCGCTGATGGTGGCGTTTCTGGTGGGGATGCTGGTGGCGCGAAGGTAGTCCTGTTCGAGCGACGGCGAAACTCTCTCGGCGCAGCCGATCCATCCCGAAAAATACCCGGCCGTCGCAACGGCCGGGTACTCATTGGTTGCCGTATCAGTGGTGCATCTTCTTTGCACCGGCCGGGGGCAGCAGCACCGTGTCGATGACGTGGATGACGCCGTTCGAGGCCTCGATATCCGGCTGGATGACGTGCGCGTCGTTGACGCGGACACCGAGGCTTCCGTCGACATTGAGGGACTGGCCTCCGACGGTTGCCACTTTCAGCGATTTGCCGGCGACGTCGGCAGCCTTCACGCGGCCCGGAATGACGTGATACTTCAGGACCGCCGCGAGCTTTGCCTTGTTCTTCAACAGCGATTCGACCGTTCCGGGCGGCAGCTTGGCGAAGGCTGCATCGTTGGGCGCGAACACCGTGAACGGGCCCTTGCTCTTGAGCGTCTTCACCAGACCGGCGGCTTTCACGGCCGTCACCAGCGTGGTGAACGAACCCGCGGAAACAGCGGTGTCCACGATGTCGGCAGCGCGCGCCACGGATGGACCAAGCAGTGCAGCGACCATGGCCGCTCCGGCCACGAACGAACGAATTGCAGGCGTCATCAGGTTCTCCAAGAATGTGATTCAATCCATGTCGACGCGATGGCTGCACCCGACATGGCGCATCCATCGTGCGATCAGTTGCGATCGGCCCGTACGAAACGAAGCCTCGCGACGGTTGGATCACGGCCCTTATCAAATATCCGCTGGATCACGTCGAAACGTTGCAAAGCGCTCGGACGACCTGCTGCATCGAGCCCTCCCGCTTCCCGGTGCCGCGCTCGCCCTTCATCGTGCCGCACGAGTTTCTGACTTCTGGTCTGCGGAGGAAGGAATCAGCTCATCAGGTGCCTCGAACACGCTTGCCAGCTCCTGGTGAAGCAAGACGTGTCAATCGCGGAGGTCGCTTCTGCTTGCAGCTTTTCGTCCGAGACGAATTTCACGCGGGCATTTCGTCTACCGGCCCGTTCTCATGTTCCAGCGCCGACCATATGCCGTGGGGCAGCTGGTACGGGAGAAGTCTGAGGCGCCGAGCGATGCCGCCGCCGCGGCAAGCGCCCCTGCCCCGCCAAATCGGCCGTGGACCCGCCCCGAAAATCGTTGCTAAAAGGCGCCCACGAGGCGCCGGCGGCCGGTCCGCCAAGTCTTTAGGAAAACGTCGACTTTTGGAAGAATGGTCGGAGTGGCAGGATTCGAACCTGCGACCCCTGCGTCCCGAACGCAGTGCTCTACCGGGCTGAGCCACACTCCGACAAGAAGGCGGCTTATAGCGTCGGGTTTGACGCACTGCAAGCGGCCGAGCCGAGGAATTTTGCCCTAGTGAAAACGGGTCTTGAAACGCTGATTTTGCCGGCCGGCGAGGCCGGCGCGGAAGCCGCCGCGAGGGCCCTGGCCGCCGGCGGGCTGGTCGCGTTTCCGACCGAGACGGTCTACGGGCTCGGCGCGGACGCCGCCAACGCCACGGCGATCGCCCATCTCTATGCCGCCAAGGGGCGGCCGGCGTTCAATCCGCTGATCGCGCATGTCGCTGATATCGCGGCCGCGCGGCGGATCGGGCGGTTCGATGCGCGCGCGCTGAAGCTCGCGGAAGCGTTCTGGCCGGGGCCGCTGACCCTGGTGGTGCCGAAAACCGAGGGCTGCCCGGTGGCGGATCTCGCCACCGCGGGCCTCGATACCGTCGCGATCCGCATCCCCGCCCATCCGGTGGCGCAGGCGATCCTGCGCGCCTTCGGCGGGGCCGTGGTGGCGCCGTCGGCCAACATCTCCGGCCACGTCTCGCCGACGCTGGCCGCCCATGTCGAGAGCGACCTCGCGGGGCGGATCGACCTGATCGTCGACGGCGGGCCTGTTACGGTCGGGGTCGAATCGACCATCGTCGGCTGCTTCGAGGCGCCGATGCTGCTCCGCCCCGGCGGACTGTCACGCGAACGGATCGAGGCGGTGCTGGGCACGCCGCTGACGCGGCCGCCCGTGGAGGCCGAGCTCAGCGACAGCCAGCCGCTGGCCCCGGGCATGCTGGCCTCGCACTACGCGCCGCGCGCCAATGTGCGGCTCAATGCGCGCGAGGTCGCGCCGGGCGAAGCGCTGCTGGCGTTCGGCCCCGCGCGGCTGCCGGGCGTCGATGCTGCTGCGGCCATCATGAATCTGTCGCCCACAGGCGATCTCGATGAAGCCGCCGCCAATCTGTTCGGCTATCTTCGTAGCCTCGATGCCCGGGCACCACGCGCGATCGCGGTAATGGCGATCCCCGAACAAGGAATTGGCGAAGCGATCAATGACCGGCTGCGCCGGGCTGCGGTTGCCCGATAAGAAGCTTGAGAAGAGACACGAGAATGAACGTCGATAAATCCGCCACCCCGCCGCTTGCGCCCGAGCTGATCGCCCAATTCCGCAAGATCGTCGGCGACCGTCACGCCATCACCGATGCGACCGACATCGAGCCTTACGTCACCGAGGAGCGCAACCTGTTCCACGGCCGCTCGCCGCTGGTGCTGCGCCCGGGCTCGACGGCCGAGGTCTCCGCGATCTGCAAGCTCGCCTCCGCGCACAACATCGCGCTGGTGCCGCAGGGCGGCAACACCGGGCTCGTCGGCGGGCAGACGCCGCACAATGGCGAAGTGGTGGTGTCGCTGCGCCGGCTCGACAAGATCCGCGAGGTCGACACCGCCTCCAACACCATGACCTGCGAGGCCGGCGTGGTGCTGCAGATCGCACAAGCAAAGGCGGCGGAGGTGGACCGGCTGTTTCCGCTGTCGCTCGGCGCGGAAGGAAGCTGCACCATCGGCGGCAATCTCTCGACCAATGCCGGCGGCACCGCGGCGCTCGCCTATGGCGTTGCGCGCGAGATGGCGCTGGGCCTCGAGGTGGTGCTCGCCGACGGGCGCGTGCTCAATTCTCTCTCGAAGCTGAAGAAGGACAACACCGGCTACAATCTGCACAATCTCTTCATCGGCGCCGAAGGCACGCTCGGCATCATCACGGCGGCGACGCTGAAGCTGTTCCCGAGGCCGCGGGCGGTCGAGACCGCCTTCGTCGGGCTGAGATCGCCGGCGGCGGCGCTCAAGCTACTGACGATCGCGCAAGGCGAGGCCGCCAATGCGCTGACGAGCTTCGAGCTGCTGTCGGAGATGGCGGTCGATTTCTCGGTGCGGCACGGCATCGACGTGCGCGATCCGCTTCAGGCGAAGCATCCCTGGTACGTGCTGATGGAGTTGTCTTCGCCGGGCGAGGATGCCCGCACGCCGCTGGAGACGATCCTGACCCGCGCCATGGAAGAAGAGATCGTCGACGACGCCGTGATCGCGGCGAGCCTCGCCCAGCGCGGTGCGTTCTGGAAGCTGCGCGACGAGATGTCCGCGGCGCAGAAGCCGGAGGGCGGCTCGATCAAGCACGACATTTCCGTGCCCGTCGCGGCCGTGCCCGCCTTCATCGCCGAGGCCGATGCCGCCGTGGTGAAGCTGATCCCCGGCGCGCGGCCGGTGCCGTTCGGCCATCTCGGCGACGGCAATCTGCACTACAATGTCAGCCAGCCGGTCGGCGCCGATACGGCGGATTTCCTGGCGCGCTGGCACGAGATGAACGCGGTGGTGTTCGAGATCGTGCTGCGCATGGGCGGCTCGATCTCGGCCGAGCACGGCATCGGCGTGCTCAAGCGCGACGAGCTGCCGGAGGTGAAGGACAAGACCGCGATCGAGCTGATGCGCTCCATCAAGGCGATGCTCGATCCGCTCGGCATCATGAATCCGGGGAAGGTGCTGTGAGCGTGCCCCCTGCTGCGCTCGCGATCGGCGCGATCGCGGATGCCGATGTCGAGAAGGTCGTCGCGCTGTGGCAGCGCTGCGGCCTGACGCGGCCCTGGAACGATCCGCATGCCGACATCGCGCTGGCGCGGCGGCGCGACAATTCCACCGTGCTGGTCGGCCGCGACAACGGCGCGATCGTCGCCACCGTGATGGTCGGCCATGACGGCCATCGTGGCTGGGTCTATTACGTCGCGGTCGATCCTGACAGCCAAAAGCGCGGCCATGGCCGCGTCATCATGGCGGCGGCGGAGGACTGGCTGCGAAGCGCCGGCATTTCGAAACTGCAGCTCCTGGTCCGCCGCGAGAATGCGCAGGCCAATGCGTTCTATGACTCGCTGGGCTTCGAGCTATCCACCTCGGTGATGTTCCAGAAGTGGCTCGACGGCCGCGCGACCACGCCAAGCAACTGAGATCAAGCAAATGACCATTTCCGACCGCGTCCGCATCAAGGACGTCCGCGTGCTCTCGGACGGCTGGACCACGCTGAAAACCACGACGTTCGAGTACCGGCGCGCCAATGGCGCGTGGCAGACGCAGCACCGCGAGACCTATGAGCGCGACAACGCCACCGCCGTGCTGCCCTATAACCGCGCCCGGCGTACCGTGATCCTGGTGCGCCAGTTCCGCCTGCCGGCGTTCATCCGTGGCTACGACGATCTCCTGATCGAGGCGGCCGCCGGCGTGCTTGATAACGCTTCCCCGGAAGAGCGCATCCGCGCCGAGGCGGAGGAAGAGACCGGCTACCGCCTGCACCACGTCCACAAGGTGTTCGAGGCCTTCATGAGCCCCGGTGCCATCACCGAGAAGCTGCATTTCTTCGTCGCCGAGTACGAGCCTGAGATGCGCGTCAGCGACGGTGGCGGCCTCGAACACGAGGGCGAGGACATCGAGGTGCTGGAGCTTTCCATCGACGAGGCGCTGGCGATGATCACTGATGGCCGCATCATCGACGCCAAGGCGATCATGCTGCTGCAATACGCGGCGCTGCATCTGTTCAGGTAGGTGATTTCTTCGCCTCTCCCCGCAAGCGGGGCGAGCGAGCGCACCCGTCGCGCGGCGAGCCATCGTGCGCTGCAATTCTGTCCTGCATCGCCCCTCCCCCCGTTGAGCAACCCCGAAACTATCTCTAGTCTGGCCCCAACCAAGAACCAGGAGACGCGCCCATGTCTGCCCCGCGCGACGACGAATTCGGCTTTGCGCCCGATTACGACTCCCCCGTCCCCTACATGCAGCGCACGCGGGACTATTACGCGGCGATCGGCTACACCACGCCGTATCGCTGGGCACATCACACCGCGGCGCCGTTCCAGCCGCTGAAGAAGCCGCTGGCGCAGTCGCGCGTCACCATCATCACCACGGCCGCGCCGTTCGATCCGGCCAAGGGCGACCAGGGGCCTGGCGCGGCGTACAATGGCAGCGCGAAGTTCTACCAGGTCTATGACGGCGACACGTCGAAGCAGCACGACCTCCGCATCTCGCACATCGGCTACGACCGCAAGCACACCAGCGCCACCGACAGCGGCACCTGGTTTCCGCTGCCGCAGCTCCTGAAGGCCAGCGCCGCAGGACGCATCGGCGAAGTCGCGCCGCGCTTCTTCGGCGCACCGACCAACCGCAGCCATCGCGTCACGCTCGACACCGACGCGCCGGAGATTCTCTCGCGCTGCCTCGCTGATGCGGTCGACGTCGCCGTGCTGGTGCCGAACTGCCCGGTCTGCCATCAAACCACGGCGCTGGTGGCGCGGCACCTGGAGGCGGGCGGCATTCCGACTGTGATCATGGGCTGCGCCAAGGACATCATCGAGCACGCGGCGGTGCCGCGCTTTCTGTTCAGCGACTTCCCGCTCGGCAATTCCGCCGGCAAGCCGCACGACATCGCCTCGCAGGCGCAGACGCTGGAGCTCGCGCTCAAGCTGCTGGAGACTGCAAGCGGTCCGCAGACCACGATGCAGTCGCCGCTGCGCTGGAGCGAGGACGCCTCCTGGAAGCTCGACTACAACAATGTCGCGCAGCTAAGCCCTGAAGAGCTGGCGCGGCGCCGCGCCGAATTCGACAAGCAGAAGGAGATCGCGCGCGGCAACCGCGCCGCCTGACGTCCTCCGACAACGACAACAAAGAGGGGAGAGCGAGGTGACGCGACCGTTCGAGGGCGTGAAGATCCTGGACTTCACGCAAGTGCTGGCCGGCCCTTATGCGAGCTACCAGCTCGCGCTGCTTGGAGCCGACGTCATCAAGGTCGAGCGGCGCGAGGGCGAGGACATGCGCCGCACGCCGCTTTCCCGTGAATGGGCCGAGCGCGGGCTGGCGCCGGCGTTCCAGGCCGTCAACGGCAACAAGCGCAGCCTGACGCTCGATTTGCAGAAGCCGGACGCGATCGCGATCGTGAAGAGGCTCGCGAGCCAGGTCGACGTCGTCATGGAGAATTTTCGCCCGGGCGTGATGGACAAGCTCGGCATCGGCTACGAGGCCCTGTCCGCGATCAACCCAAGGCTGATCTATTGCGCGGTCTCCGGCTTCGGCCAGACCGGCCCGGACCGCCTGCGGCCCGGCTATGACGGCAAGATGCAGGCGCTGTCGGGCATCATGGCCATCACCGGCCATCCCGAAACGGGGCCGACGCGCGCCGGCTTTGCCGTATGCGACGTGCTGTCGGGCGCGACGGCGGCATTCGGCGTCTCGAGCGCGCTCTACCAGCGCGACCGCACCGGCAAGGGGCAGTTTGTCGATGTCTCCATGCTGGAGGCGACGATGGCATTTCTGTCGGGCCAGGTCGCGGACTGGTCGGTCGCCGGCCATCGCCAGCAACTGTCGGGCAACCAGGCGGTGAGCCGCAGGACCACGGCCAACCTGTTCAAATGCGGCGACGGCCACATCCTGCTCGCCGTCAACAACGAGAAGCAGTACCGCGCGCTGATGAGCGCGCTCGGCCGCGAGGACACGCTGAGCGATCCGCGCTTTGCCGACTGGTTCGCGCGCAACGAGAACGAGGGCGCGCTCCGCGCCATCATCGAGGCGGCGCTGGCGAAAAGGCCGGCGCGTGAATGGGAGACGATCTTGGAAGACGCCGGCGCGCCCTGTGCCAGCATCTGGAAGGTCGAGGAGGTCATCGACCATCCGCAAATCAAGGCGCGCGGCGCGATCCAGGAGCTGGATACGCCGTACGGCCGGCTGCGCTTCGCCGGCAGCGGCTTCAAGCTGGCACACGGCGGCGGCAGGCTGGACCGGATGGCGCCGGAGCTGGGCGCGGATACGGATGCGGTGCTGGGCGAGCTGGGATTCGATGCGGCGGAGGTCGCGCGGCTGCGGGCACGGGAGGTTGTGTGACGGCTGGTAGCTACACACTCGATCGTCGTCCCGGACAAGCGTCAGCGCAGATCCGGGACCCATAACCACAGGATGGTGTTTTGCGATGACTCGCAGTTGCCAGCTCGCGCCAAGCTGCTCCCTGTGATTATGGGTCCCGGATCGGCGCGCGCTTCGGGCGCGCTTGTCCGGGACGACAGTGGAGTTTTAGCCGCGCCTAGAACAACGAGCCCTGGCCGTCATCCGCCGGCGCAGCAGCAACCTTCCGCGCCGCCTTTTTCGGCTTCACCGCCTCTGCCTCCGCTTCCATCTCCTCCACGCTGATCGGCAAGAGCAATTGCTCGTCGTCATTGGCGACGCGGTTGACGCGCGTGGAAACGGGATGCCAGGCGAACTCGCCGATGCGCGGTGCGGTCATCAGCGGCAGGATCGCGTCGACTTCGTCGCCGCTGATGTCGAGCCAGCGCTCGAAATCGCGCGGGCTGATGGTGACGGGGACGCGGTCATGCAACGCGGCGAGGTCCTCGCCTGCTGCCGCCGTGACGATCGCGACCGTGTCGAGCTCCTCGCCGTTCGGCCCGACCCAGGTCTCGAACACAGCGGCAAAGCCGAGCGGTTCTCCGTCGGCGCGGTGAATGAAGAAGGGCTGCTTGCGGCCGCCTTCCGTCTTCCACTCGTAATAGCCATCGGCCGGAATCAGGCCGCGCCGGCGGCGAATCGCCTTCTTGAAGGCGGGCTTCTCCAGCACCGTCTCGGCACGGGCGTTGATCAGGAGCGTAAATCCGCGGGGATCCTTGACCCAGCCCGGCAGCAGCCCCCAGCGCATCAGCCGGAAATGCCGCGCGCCGTTCTCGACCAACACGACCGGAATCGGTTGCGTCGGGGCGACATTGTACCGGGGCGGGAAATTCGGCTGCTCGACATAGCCGAACAGTTGCCGCAAAGCCGCGGGGGCCGAAGTTATGACGAAGCGTCCACACATGCCTGCGCGCCTATATAAGTCCGTTCAGGTCCTTTTAACCCAGAATGCTAACACTGCGGCAGATGAGCTCAACGGCCTCCCAACCCGCGCGGACGCATGTACAGACGGGCCCCGAGGCCGAGGCCTGGGCCGAGCGCCTGCGCGTGGCCAATATCAACCCGCGGACCGGGCTTGCCACCGACTATCTCAACCATTTCAATGAAGCCGTGATGCTGCTCGAAATGGTCCCGGACATGCCGGAATGCGCCGACGACTTCCTGACCTGGACGCCGCTGTCCTATGCCGAGCATTTCACGGCGTCGAATTTCAAGGCGCGGGATTTGGCCATCGAGGCCTATGAGAAGGCAGATCCCAACGTGCGCGCCCAGTTCGACCACATCACGGACACCATGACATCGATCCTGACCGCGGTCGGCTCGGCCATGCGCGAAGTCGAGAAGGACACCACCCGCGTCCGCCTCGCCGAGCAGGCCACTCTCTGGGTCAAGCCGCTGATCGCGGCTTGCGGCGGCATCATCAATGGCGGCGCGGAAGCCGACGTCGACACCATCATGGCGAACTCGGCCGGATAGGTGGCGAGATTGGCCGCGGTCGTCCAGCCCACCCACCCCCAGCTCGCCGTCAGCGCAGCCATCTTCCGCGACGGCAAGGTGCTGCTGGTCCGACGCGCCCGTTCGCCTGCCAAGGGGTTCTATTCGCTTCCCGGCGGCCGGGTCGAATTCGGCGAATCGCTGCATCAGGCCCTGAGCCGCGAGGTTGACGAAGAGACCGGCCTTCGTATCGAGATCGTTGGCCTCGCCGGCTGGCGCGAGGTGCTGCCGGCCGCGGCCGGCGCCGGCCATTACCTGATCATGTCCTTTGCCGCCCGCTGGGCGGCCGGGGAACCGGCCTTGAACGATGAGCTCGACGATTACCGCTGGATCGCGCCGGACGCCCTGGCGAGCCTCGGCGACCTCAAGCTGACCGGCGGGCTGGAGGAGGTCATCCAGTCCGCCGCCCGGCTGATCCAGGCATAGGCGGCTCCGCCTTGCTTCCCTGGGCCCGACGGGGCATACAGCCCGCCGATGTCCACGCGATTTTTGGCCATTTTTGCCCTGATTCTCGCCTGCGCCGCCGGGTCCGCCCGGGCCCAGGACGCGGCGGCGCCGTTTGACGGCGAATTGCAGCGGCTGGCCGAGATCCTCGGCGGCCTGCACTATCTGCGCGGCATCTGCGGATCCAACGAGGGCAACAAATGGCGCAACGAGATGCAGGCGCTGATCGATGCCGAAACCCCCTCAGGGGAGCGCCGCACCCGCATGATCGCCGGATTCAACCGCGGCTATAACGGCTTTCAGCAGACCTATCGGAGCTGCACGCCGGCCGCGACGGTGGCGATCCGCCGCTACATCGAGGAAGGCTCGAAGATCTCGCGCGATCTGACGGCGCGCTACGCGAACTAGGTTCTCTCCACCTGTCATTCCGGGGCGCGCTTAGCGCGAGCTATGATGCGCAATTGCGCATCATAGCTCGCGATTTCGTCGCGCCCCGGAATGACGGCGGCAGATGCGGGCGCGGCGCGACGGGAACCCTGTCATCGACTTTGTGCACAGCCGTTAACCGTTCTTAAAGATGTGGCCTAGCGGTCATTAACGACCGTGCTACACCTCTCGCACAGCGCATCGCCGTGGATCGCGCCCCAGCCCTGATCGAGTTTCATGAGCCAGCCGATTTCCTACGCCCGCGCGCCGCTGCCCGATCACGAGCAGAAACAGGCTGCCCTCAGCTATCTCAACGAGGCCTGGGCCGAGGCGCGCCATGACGGCGTCGACGGCGATTGCCTGGCGCAGGCGAGCCTGTTTGCGGCACTGGCCGAGCTGGTCGGCACCTATGGCGAGGACGCGGTGGCGAAGTTCGTCGAGGGCTTTCCCGGCCGCATTCGCAACGGCGAATTCTCGGTCGGCATCTCCAGGCAGTAAGCCTGTCGAAAATGACCCCGCCACGCGGGCGGGGCCAGTCGACGGATGAATGACTCTGCGAAAAGCATCGCGAAGTCTGCCGCCTTTATCGCACGGAAGCCGTTTCCTCCCGACAAGCATTAATCTCACACCGGCCGGGAGATAGTCCCGGAAACATCGGGATTGCGTTCAGTCCGTCTCAATCGGCAGCGACGGATCCCTCGCCCACTCGCCCATGGAAGCATCGTAGAGCGTCAGCTTGTCGTAGCCGAGCTGCGCCAGCATGAGCAGATCGATTGTCGCCGAGATGCCGCCGCCGCAATACAGGATGACATCCTTGTCTCGCGTGACGCCTTGGGCGGCGAATTTCGCTTCTGCGTCCGCGAGCGTCGTCAGGGTCCTGTCGGGATTGACGAGGGTTGCCGCTGATACGTTGACGCTGCCGGGAACGCGGCCGGGCCGGCCATAGCGGCTGGGTTCGAGGCCGAAATGAAACTGCGGTCCGAGGGCATTGACGATCACTGTCGACGGATCGCCTATGCGCGACATCACCGTGGCCTTGTCGACGAAGCAGCCCGTGCGCGGCGTCGCCTTGAAGGTCGTCGCCGGATATCCCTTCGGTGCGCCTGTCTCGATCGGCCGCCCCTCCTCCTTCCACTTGTCAAAACCGCCGTCGAGTACAAGCGCATCGACCCCAAGCGAGCGCAGCATCCACCAGAACCGCGTCGACCACATCATCGTGCCGATGCTGTAGAGCACGATGGTCTTGGATGCGTCGGCGCCGTGGCGGCCGAAGGCGGCCTCCAACTGGGCCACACCAGGCATCATGAAGAACTGTTGCGACGAGGTGTCGGAGAATTCGCCTTGCAGGTCGAGGAAATCGGCGCCGGGGATGTGGCCGGCTGCAAAGGACTTGTCGCCTGGCACCGCGCGATAAGGCACGTCGCTGCCGGGTGGGACAGGCTCATTGTAGGTCGTGCAATCGTAGAGGCGGAGGTTGGGATCGGCGAGTATGGCGGCGAGTTGTTGGGTGGTGATGAGGGGGGATGGCTGGGACATCGGAATGCACTCCCGTTCGAGGGCAAGTGTAAACCTCTGCCCTCGTCATTGCGAGCGCGGCGAAGATTCCAGACTGCCGTCGCGGGGAGATTCTGGATTGTTTCGCTGCGCTCGCAATGACGGGTGGGGAAGCAATTCGCTCCCCGCACAGCCCCTACGCCTTCAGCGTCTCCAGAAACCGCACCGGCTCGCCCTGCGAGGCCGTCACGAGCTCGCCCTGCCACATCACGCGGCGGCCGCGGATGAAGGTGCCGACGGGCCAGCCGGTGACGCGGACACCGTCATAAGGCGTCCAGCCGGCCTTGGACGCGACCCATTTGTTGGTGATGGTCTCGCTGCGCTTCAAATCGACGATGGTGAAATCGGCATCGTAGCCGGCGGCGATTCGCCCCTTGCACGCGATGTTGTAAAGGCGCGCGGGACCGGCGCTGGTGAGGTCGACGAAGCGCGCCAGCGACAGCCGGCCGGCGTTGACGTGGTCGAGCATGATCGGCACCAGCGTCTGCACGCCGGTCATGCCGGAGGGCGAGGCCGGATAGGTCTTCGACTTCTCCTCGAGCGTATGCGGGGCGTGATCGGAGCCGAGCACATCGATGATGCCCTGCTCGATGCCGCGCCAGATGCCGGCGCGATGATCGGCCCCGCGCACCGGAGGGTTCATCTGCGCGAGCGTGCCGAGCCGCTCGTAGCATTCGGGCGCGACCAGCGTGAGGTGATGCGGCGTCGCTTCGCAGGAGGCGACATCCTTGTGGTCGCGCAGGAACTCGATCTCTTCCTTGGTCGAGATGTGCAGCACGTGAATGCGCTTGCCCGTCTCGTGCGCGAGCTTGACCAGCCGCTGCGTCGCCATCAGCGCCGCGGTCTCGTCGCGCCAGACCGGATGCGAGCGCGCATCGCCCTCGATACGCTGCGGTTTGCGCTCGTTGAGCCGATACTCGTCCTCGGCGTGGAAGGCCGCACGACGGCGGATGACCTGGAAGATGCGGCGCAGGCTTTCGTCGTCCTCCACCAGCAGCGCACCGGTCGAGGAGCCGATGAAGACCTTGACGCCGGCGCAGCCGGGCGCGCGCTCCAGCACCGGCAGGTCCTGCACGTTCTCGCGGGTGCCGCCGATGAAGAAGGCGAAATCGCAATGCATGCGGTGATGGGCCCGCTTCACCTTGTCGGTGAATTCGGTTTCCGTCACCGTCAGCGGCGCCGTGTTCGGCATTTCGAACACGGCGGTGACGCCGCCCATCACGGCGCTGCGCGAGCCGGTCTCGAGGTCTTCCTTGTGCTCCAGCCCGGGCTCGCGGAAATGCACCTGCGTGTCCATCACGCCGGGCAGGATGTGCAGGCCCTTGCAGTCGATCACCTCCGCGGCGCTGCCTTGCGACAGGGGTCCCAGCTCGGCGATGCGGCCGCCCGTGATGCCGATGTCGCGAACAGCCTCGCCGTCCTGGTTGACCACGGTGCCGCCTTTGAGGATCACATCGAAACGCTGGCTCATGGCTGAAGGCCTCTCTCGTCCCCAAGCGCAGGGCTCGAGGTCTTGTCGTTTATGCGTTGCGGGCTTACGTTCCGGAGCAACATGTCGCAAGAGATTTTCGCATGAAATCGGCGTTTCTTCTCGACCGGGGCGTGCTCAAGGTCGCGGGCGAGGATGCGCGCAACTTCCTCAACGGCCTGGTCACGACCGACGTCGACAGGCTGAAACCGGGCCTGGGGCGATTCGGCGCGCTGCTGACGCCACAGGGCAAGATCATCGTGGATTTCCTGATCACGGAGGCCCCCGCGGGTCACGGCGGCGGGTTCCTGATCGACTGCCCGAAAGCGCTGGCAGATAGCCTCGCCACCAAGCTGAAATTCTACAAGCTGCGGGCCAAGGTCACGGTGGACAACCTTTCCGACGATCTCGGCGTGCTTGCGGCCTGGGACGGCCAGCCCGCCGCCCAGCCGGACCTCGCCTTCATCGATCCGCGGAACGACGGGCTCGGCACCCGCATCCTGATCCCGGAAAATCTCAAGCAGAAGCTGTCCGACCTGATCGGTGCCAAGCTGGTCGATGCGGCCGAATACGAGGCGCACCGCATTGCGCTCGGCGTCCCGCGCGGCGGGCTCGATTTCATGTACGGCGATGCGTTCCCGCACGAGACCAACATGGATCGTCTCGCCGGCGTCGATTTCGACAAGGGCTGCTACGTCGGCCAGGAAGTCGTCTCGCGCATGCAGCATCGCGGCACTGCACGCACGCGCAGCGTGAAGGTGCTGCTCGACGGTGCGTCGCCCGAGCCGGGCACGACCATTCTTGCCGGCGACAAGCCGGTCGGCACCATCGGCTCGACCGCCGGCGGCAAGGGCATTGCCCTCGTGCGCATCGACCGCGTTGCCGAAGCGCTCGACGCGGGCCAGCCGCTCACTGCCGGTGGGCTGCCGCTCACGCTCGCTGAACCAGACGTCGTTCGAATTCCAGCCAAGCAGCCCATCGCATGAGCCGTGCCGCCCGCCTGCATCCCGATGGCCTGAAACGGTGTCCCTGGCCTGGCGAAGATCCGCTTTACGTCGCCTATCACGACACCGAATGGGGCGTGCCGGAATATGACGACCGCGCACTGTACGAGAAGCTGATGCTCGACGGCTTCCAGGCCGGCCTGTCCTGGATCACGATCCTGCGCAAGCGCGACAATTTCCGCAAAGCCTTCGACGATTTCCAGCCGGAAAAGATCGCGCGCTACAACGCGAAGAAGGTCCATGCGCTGATGAACGATGCCGGCATCGTGCGCAACAAGGCCAAGATCGATGGCGCGATCCTGAGCGCGAAATCCTATCTCGACATCATGGAGAAAGGCCCGGGCTTCTCGAAGCTGCTGTGGGACTTCATGGACGGAAGGCCGCTGGTCAACAAGTTCAAGACCACGGCGAGCGTGCCCGCCTCTACGCCGCTGTCGGTGCAGATCTCCAAGGAGCTGTCCTCGCGCGGCTTCAAATTCGTCGGCCCGACCATCGTCTATGCCTTCATGCAGGCGACCGGCATGGTCAACGATCATCTCGTCGACTGCCACTGTCACGCCGCCTGCGGCAAGACGCAGCGCAAGCCGCGCCTCAAGGCCAAATGACGGCGAAGAAGACCGCGCGCGATGCGCAGTCCCGCGCCTGGCAGCGCATGCTGTCGGGCCGGCGGCTCGATCTGCTCGATCCCTCGCCGCTCGACATCGAGATCGCCGACATCGCGCACGGCCTTGCCCGCGTCGCGCGCTGGAATGGGCAGACCATCGGCGCGCATATCTTCTCGGTCGCGCAGCATACGCTGCTGGTGGAAACCGTGCTGCGGCACGAGATGCCGCGGGCCGACCAGCGCATGCGGCTGGCAGCCCTGCTGCACGATGCGCCTGAATATGTGATCGGCGACATGATCTCGCCGTTCAAGGCCGTACTCGACGGCCATTACAAGGCGGTCGAGAAGCGCCTCCTCGGCGCCATCCATATCCGCTTCGGCCTGCCGCCGGTGCTGCCCGACGAGATCACGCAAGCCATCAAGGCCGCCGATCGCGGCGCAGCCTATCTGGAAGCGACCGAGCTTGCCGGCTTCAGCGAAAGCGAGGCCAGACGCCTGTTCGGCAAGGATCCCGGGCTATCCGACAGCGTCCGGCGCGACTACATGACGCCCTGGACGGCGGCACGGGCCGAGAAGCAGTTTCTGGAGCGGTTTGGCGCCGTGTTTGCGTAGCTCTCATAGGCTGGGCAAAGGCGCGCTCGCGCCGTGCCCACCAACCTGAGCAACGTGCGCGCAGTTGCGAAATGGTAGGCACGGCGCGATGCGCCTTTGCCCACCCCACGAGCGCTCGCTATAATCGCCGGCAAAAAGGTCTCCCATGATCCACGTCTGTTCCCTCGCCGCGCTTCCCGAAACTGTCCGCATCACCGGCGCCAGCCATGTGCTGACGGTGATGGCCAATGTCGAGCAGGTGGCACGTCCGGTGTCGGTGCTGCCAGCCAACCATCTCAAGGTGTCGATGGATGACATCACCGAGGAGATGGACGGTTTCGTCGCACCATCGGAGGCGCATATCGAGCAGGTGCTGAACTTTGTGCGCGGCTGGGACCGCGGTGCACCGCTGGTGGTGCATTGCTATGCCGGCATCAGCCGCTCCACCGCCAGCGCGTTTGCAGCGGTATGCGCGCTCAATCCGAATCGCGACGAGATCGAGATCGCGCGGAAGATCCGCGCGGCCTCGCCGATCGCCTCGCCCAACCGGCGCATCGTCGGCCTCGCCGATCGCGCACTCGGGCGCAACGGCCGCATGCTGCGCGCGCTCGACGAGATGGGCCCGGGCGCAATGATGGTGGAAGGCCGCCCCTTCGTGATCGAGCTCGAATGACCGGGCGCCACGAGATAGGTGCGCTCCCTCTCCCGCTTACGCAGGGCAATCGCATATGGATTTCACGGGGATTGTCCGCTGGCTTGCTCCGCCTCTCCCGCTTGCGGGAGAGGCCGACGCGTTCGCAGAGCGCGGCGGGTGAGGGCTCTCGCCACGCAGGGACGTCCTCAGTTAATCTCAATAATCCCAGCGCGGGGACCCCCTCTCCCCAACCCTCCCCGCAAGCGGGGGAGAGAGCCTAGTGCCGATGCCGCCGCACCGTGCGCACCATATGCGATTGCCCTGCCCGCTTGCGGGAGAGGGTTGGGGAGAGGGTGTCGCCACGACGGGGCAATCCCCCAGAGGAAAAAGCCCTCTCCCGGCGCTGCTACGCGCCGACCTCTCCCGCAAGCGGGAGAGGTCAGACCGAGCCCGCGGAGAGACCGCCGCAACCAGGTGGCATTTCTCTCTTCCGCCATCCGTGATCATCATCGCATGAGCGACACGCAGCTGACGCCGATCGAGATTGGCCTCACCGCCGCAATCGTTGCGATCGAGAACCACGAGCCGCTGATCCTGACCGCGCCTGGTGCCGACGGGCTTGCCGGCCTGCCGTTCGGCCCGTTCGACGCAGTGAGCCATCGCACCTTCGAGATCGGCCTGCGCGCCTGGGTCGAGCAGCAGGCGGGCCTGCGGCTCGGCTATGTCGAGCAGCTCTACACCTTCGGCGATCGCGGCCGCCATGCCGAGGCCGGCGACACCGGCGCGCATATGGTGTCGATCGGCTATCTCGCACTGACGCGCCCTGTGGACGGCGAGCTCGCCGCAAACGCGGCGAGCTTCGCGCCATGGTATCGCTTCTTCCCCTGGGAAGACTGGCGCGAGGAGCCGCCGGGGATCATCGCCCGCGACATCATCCCGGTGCTGACGAAATGGGCCGAGGAGGAGACGCCGGAGACGACGCGCGCGCTGCCGCGGAAGGATCGCGTGCGGTTCTATTTCGGGCTCGACGGCGCGCCCTGGGACGAGGAGCGCGTGCTCGACCGCTACGAGCTGCTGTACGAGGCCGGGCTGATCGAGGAGGCCCGCCGCGACGGCCGCCCTGCAGCATTGGCGCGCAAGACGCTTCCCCCGCTCGGGACCTCGATGCGGTTCGACCACCGCCGGATTCTCGCTACGGCCATCGCGCGGCTGCGCGCGAAGCTGAAGTATCGCCCTGTCGTCTTTGAACTTTTGCCAGCTGAATTCACACTTACCGAACTGCAGCACACGGTGGAGGCGATCTCCGGCCGGCATCTGCACAAGCAGAATTTCCGTCGCCTGGTCGAAATGGAAGCCCTGGTCGAACCGACCGGCGTCATGTCGACACAGACGGGCGGACGGCCGGCGGCGCTCTATCGCTTCCGCCGCGACGTGCTCCAGGAGCGGCCCGCGCCGGGCTTGCGCGTGCGCTCCCGGCGCTAGATCCTGATATTTTGGGGTGCCGGCCCCTGCCCGCCGGTTGCCTGGAGGCTTCATGTTCGACGGCCCATTCGACGTCTTTGCGCTGATCATTGCGATCGTCGCCTTCCTGATCGCGATCAAGGCGTCCAGCCAGGCCGCCGAGCTGCGCCGCCGGCTGAGCTCGCTCGAAGAGATGTTCTACGCGCAGCGGCAGGTGCAGCCGCCGCCGTTGATGCCCGCACCGGTAGAGACGGAGGCGCCCGCAACAGCGCCGGCAGAGCCGCCGCCGCTTGCGCCCGAGCCCGAGGTTGCGCCGCCTCCGCCTATCGCCGCAGATGTTTCGCCGCCCCCACTCGAAGCCGGCCTTGAAGCCGCCGCACCGCCGCCGCTGCCCGCGCCAGCGCCCGGTTTCGAGGAGCGGCTCGGCACGCGCTGGGTGGTGTGGATCGGCGGCCTTGCGCTCGCGCTCGGCGGCTTCTTCATGGTGCGCTATTCGATCGAGGCCGGCCTTCTCGGCCCCGGCGTGCGCGTATTCCTCGGCGGCCTGTTCGCAGCCGTGCTGCTGGGCGCCGGCGAATGGACGCGGCGCAAGGAGAGCATCTCGAGCATCGCGGCACTGCCGATCGCAAACATTCCCGCGATCCTCACCGCCGCCGGCACGGCGGTGGCGTTCGCGACCGTCTACGCGGCCTACGCGCTCTACGGCTTCCTCGTGCCCGCAACCGCCTTTGTGCTGCTCGGCCTGGTCGCGCTCGGCACGCTTGCCGCCGCGCTGTTGCACGGCCCAGCACTCGCCGGCCTCGGCGTGGTCGGCGCCTTCGTGACACCGATCCTCGTCTCCAGCGGCAAGCCGGACTATTGGGCGCTTTACATCTATCTTGCGATCGTCACCGCCGCGAGCTTTGGTCTCGCCCGTATCCGGCTTTGGCGCTGGCTTGCAGTCACGACAATCGTGTTCGCCGTGCTCTGGATCTTCCCGGGTCTCGACGCCGCCGAACTGCAGGTCGCGCCGCACGCCTTCCATGTCATCGCCGGCTTCGTGCTGGCCGCGCTGCTCGTCGTCTGCGGCTTCATGTTCGGACCTGCAATCGAGGACGGCGAGATCGAGCCGGTCTCGTCGAGCGCGCTCGGCGCCTATCTGTTCGGCGCGATGCTGATCGTGCTGTCGAGCGCGCACGCCGATCTGGCGTTGATCGCCTTCACGCTGCTGGTCGCGGGAACGCTGTTCGTCGCCTGGCGTGCGCCGGCGGCCACGGGCGCCCTGGGTGCGGCCGCGGCGACCGTCTTCATCGTGTTCGCCGAATGGGCGGTGCGCGCCAATCCCGATATGCTGGTGCTGCCGGGCGGCCCCATGCCCGGCATCGGACCGACAGCGACCGACGGCGCGGTGACGCTGCACTTGGTCACGGCCGCGATCTTCGCCGCCGGCTTCGGCATCGCCGGCTTCCTGGCACAAGGCCGGTCGAATTCGGCGATCATTCCGGTGGTGTGGTCGGCGGCCGGCGTCGCGACGCCGGTCGCGATCCTGGTCGCGCTCTACGCGCGTATCGCTCATCTCGACCGTTCGATCCCGTTCGCGATCCTGGCGGTGCTGCTCGCCGCCGCCTTCGGCGCTGCAACCGAGGCGCTCACGCGCCGCGAGACCCGGCCGGGCGTTGCGATCTCCACGGCCCTGTTCGCGACCGGCACGCTCGGCGCACTGGCGCTGGCGCTGACCTTCGCGCTGGAGAAGGGCTGGCTCACGATCGCGCTGGCGCTGATGTCGCTCGGCACGGCCTGGATCTCGATGCAGCGGCCGATTCCGTTCCTGCGCTGGCTCGCCGCGATCTTCGCGGCGCTCGTCACCGCACGCATCGCCTACGATCCTCGCATCGTCGGCGACGCCGTCGGCACCACCCCGATTGTGAACTGGCTGCTGTGGGGCTATGGCCTGCCGGCCCTTTCGTTCTGGGCCGCGAGCGTCTTCCTGCGCCGCCGCGCCGACGATGCGCCGCTGCGCATGGTCGAGGCCGCTGCGATCCTGTTCACCGCGCTGCTCGCCTTCATGGAGATCCGGCACTTTGCGACCGGCGGCCGCATGACCGCGGCCCCCTCGCTGCTCGAATTCGCGCTGCAGGTCTGTATCACGCTGGCGATGGCGATCGGGCTGGAGCGGTTGCGGCTGCGCAGCCGCAGCATCGTGCACAATGTCGGCGCGGTCGTGCTGACCGCGATCGCCGGGCTCATCAGCGTGTTCGGTCTGTTGATCCTGGAGAATCCGCTGCTGTGGCACACCGACGTCGGCGGCGCCGTCTTCAACCTGCTGTTGCTGGGCTACGCGCTGCCGGCCGTGCTGATGCTGCTGCTGTCCTATGCGGTGGTCGGCGAGCGTGGCAAGGTCTACGCCAATACGATTGCCGGCGGCGCGCTCGTGTTCGCGCTCGCTTATGTCACGCTCGAAATCCGCCGCTTCTATCACGGGCCGATCCTGTCCACAGGACCGACCACGGGCGCCGAGCAATACACCTATTCGATCGGCTGGCTCGCTTTCGGCGTGGTGCTGCTCGGCGTCGGCATCCTCGTCAACTCGGAACGGGCGCGGCTGGCGTCTGCCGCCGTCATCGCGCTGACGATCCTCAAGGCCTTCGTCATCGACATGTCGACGCTGACGGGCGTCTACCGAGCGCTCTCGTTCATGTGCCTCGGCGTCGTGCTGGTCGCGATCGGCTGGCTGTACCAACGCATCCTGTTCCGGCGGCAGGCCTCGCCGCCGGCCGCGCCGCAGACGGGCACGTGAAGGTCAGGCCGCGCGGACCGATTCCAGGAACTGCGCGACCTCGACCTTCAGGCGGGTGCTGTCGGTCGCCAGCGATTTCGCCGCCGACAGCACTTCGCCCGAGGCCGAGCCGGTCTCGATCGCGCCGCGCTGCACGTTGGTGATGTTGGACGAGACCTCCTGGGTGCCGAGCGAGGCCTGCTGAACGTTGCGCGAGATCTCCTGCGTGGCCGCGCCCTGCTCTTCGACGGCGGCGGCGATGGCCGAGGATACCTCCGACAGACGCTCGATGGTGCCGCCGATCTCCTGGATGGCGCTGACGGATTCCTGCGTCGCGGCCTGGATGCCCGAAACCTGCGCCCCGATTTCACCGGTCGCTTTCGCGGTCTGCTCGGCAAGTGCCTTGACTTCGGAGGCGACGACGGCAAAGCCGCGGCCGGCCTCGCCGGCACGCGCCGCTTCGATGGTCGCGTTCAGCGCGAGGAGGTTGGTCTGGCCCGCGATGGTGTTGATGAGCTCGACCACGTCGCCGATACGGGAGGCCGCCTGCGACAGCGCGTTGACGCGCTCGTTGGTTCGCGTCGCCTGCTCGACGGCTTCCGCAGCCATCCGCGCCGAATCCTGCACGCGGCGGCTGATCTCGGTGATGGAGGACGACAGCTCCTCGGAGGCGGACGCCACCGCCTGGACATTGGTGGAAGCTTCCTCCGATGCGGCCGCAACGACGGTCGCGAGCTCCTGGCCGCGCTGCGCCGTGCCGCTCAGCGTGGCTGCGGAGGCCTCGAGCTCGGTCGAGGCCGATGACACGGTCTCGACGACCTCGCCGATCATGACCTCGAAATTGCGGGTGATGGCATCGACGCGGCGGCCACGCTCGATCTTGGCCTCGGCGTCGCGCGCCGCCGCCTCGTCGGCGGCCTTCTTGGCGATCAGCGCCTCCTTGAAGATCTGGAGCGCATCCGCCATCGAGCCGATCTCCGTCTTCTCGCCGCGATGCGGCACGTCGGCCGAGAGGTCACCTTCGCCGAGCGACTGCATCGGACGGATGATCGAGGCGATGCCGCGAGACACGTCGCGCACGAGATAGTAGGCGGCAGCGATCGCGATCGCGACTGCTGCAACGATGATGCCGACGAGTACGCGGAAGATGGTGGCGTAGCTGTCGGCCGCCTGCTTCGTCTCCGCCTCGGCGCCGCTGTTGTTGAGCTCGATGCTCTTCAGGAGCAGGGGATCGGCCGCCTGAGCCATCTTCGCGACCTTGGTCTGCAGCAGCTCGTTGGCATCGGTCGGGAAGCGGCCGGTGCTCTTGCGCGACAGCGCCATCGTCTCCTGAACGCCATTGAGGTATTCGGCCCAGGCCTTGGTCCACTGCTGATAGATCGCGCGTTCCTCCGGCAAGGTGATCAGGCCTTCATAGACCTTGCGCGCCTTCTCGATGCGCTCGCGGAGCGGAGCCATGCGCTTCTCGGCGGCGTCCTTGCCTTCGATGCTCTCCTGCATCAGGTGTAGTCGCAGGACGACGCGCAGTTCGTTGATGTCGGCACGCATCGAGCCGAGCGCACGCACGCTCGGCAGCCAGCTCTCCGCGATCTCGACCGTATGGGCGTTGATGTTCTGCATCGTGCCGATCGCCATCACGCCGACGCCGGCGAGCGAGAGCACGAGGACCGACAGCACGGTCAGCAGCTTGAATACGATCGACAATTTCGCCATCACGACAATCCCGATAGTAGCCAGCAACGCGCGAATGACCTGCGCCGCAATCGTCGCGACGGACGACAGGGCGGAAGTCAGTTCAACAATGCTGGCTGGTTCTTGTCCCGAGAGATTGCGCCCATAATCGCAAACAGGCGTTAACAGGAACCTACGTAAAACTACGGCTCGCTCGCGCCGATGATTGAGCGCGAAGGAAATGATCTCGTCAAAGTTACGGATTGCAGCTCGAGATCGGAGCTAGGACGCTTTGCATCCGATCGTCTCGCCGACGAGGCTGACGCGAAAGACCGGCTTCTTGTTCTCGTCGAGCAGCTCCATGCACCACTCGGCGTTCGGCTTCAGGCTGCGCGCGATGCCGCCGAGCAGATTGGCGCACACCTCGGTCATCTCGGCCCAGGCCGCCATGCGATCCTCGAACTCGTACGGCTGGTCGGCCGCGCCGGAATAGCGGCCGGTGCTGATACGAAAGAAATAGAGCGACATCGTTGAGCCCTTGCGTGGGACCGCCCCCGGCCACACGCAAATTGAGGCGCGAACAACTACCAACGCATGAAGGCCGCGGCCCGTATGACTACGGCGCGGCGGCTTCGCGCTCGATGGACGTCTTCGACGACAAAGGCGCGGATGGTCCCGCGCGGCCAGTCATTGGGTCGACCGGCGCAGCTCCAGCGGGCCCTCGTTCTTCGCGGGCTCGGACTTGGCTTCGGACTTTGCCGGCTCGAGCCGGCTGCTCTCGACACGCGGGGTCTCGACGCGCGCGGCGACTTCGGTGTTCGATGCGCCGATCGAGCCGGTGCGCTCCGAGGTTCTCAGTGAGCGCGGCCGCGCCGCTGCGCGCGCCATCAGCATCTGGTTGCCGCCCTGGTGATGGAAGTCGCAATAGGCGAAGCCCATGCCCGACACCGAGCCGCGGAAGCTGCGATCGTCGGTCTTTTCCAGGTTGAAACAGGGCTCGAAGGGGATGCCCTTGATCGAGGCACAGACGTTCTGGCCGCGGATCTGGAGAGTATTGCCGGGCAGGCGAAGATGACGGACCGGGCCTGCTCCCGAGAACTGCACCGCACCGGCGGCGCCGAGATCGTCGAGGATGCGGCCTGCGCCGCGGGTGCCGTCGAAGCAGGTGAAGGCGAACACTTTGCCGGCTACGAAGCGGCGCGCCTCGTCGGCGTTCATGCTTCCAGCAATGGCGGGCGCAAACGTTGCTGCCGCCGTGACAGCCCCCAACACAATACGCGCAAGCATGCTCAACTCCGAACCCAACCCCCACAGCGGGCGATGCCTTTGTCTCTTTACCCGCTGCTTACCATACGAACCGTGGCGACATTGAAGCAGCTTGGTTGGTAAAGTCTGAACGCCGTTAGACAATTTTTACCACGATGCGGCCGCGAACCTCACCGGCCAGGATTTTCGCGCCCCAATCCGAAACCTCGGCCAGCGGAATTTCCTTAGTTATTTCAATGAGTTTTTCTCGATCCAGATCGGAGGCCAGGCGCTGCCAAGCGGCCCTCCTGGGCTCGATCGGGCACATCACGGAATCGATGCCGAGAAGGCACACTCCGCGCAAAATAAACGGCGCGACCGAGGACGGCAGGTCCATGCCCGCCGCCAAGCCGCAAGCTGCAATCGCTCCGCCGTACTTCGTCATCGAGAGCAGGTTGGCGAGGGTGGTCGAGCCGACGCTGTCGACGCCGCCAGCCCAGCGCTCCTTGGCGAGGGGTTTTGCCGGTGCCGACAACTCGTTGCGGTCGATGATCTCGGCTGCTCCCAGTTGCTTCAGATAGTCGGCCTCGGAGGCCCGGCCGGTCGAGGCGATGACGTGGTAGCCGAGCTTCGAGAGCACGGCGATCGCAACCGAACCGACTCCGCCGGCCGCCCCCGTCACCACCACCGGGCCGCTCTTCGGCGAGAGACCGTGCTTCTCGAGCGCCAGCACTGCGAGCATCGCAGTGAAGCCGGCGGTGCCGATCGCCATGGCGTCGCGCGCCGACAGGCCATGCGGCAAGGCGACCAGCCAGTCGCCCTTCACCCGCGCCTTCTCGGCATAGGCGCCGAGATGGGTCTCGCCCATGCCCCAACCGGTGCAGACCACCTTGTCGCCCGCCTTCCACTGGGGATGCGAGGAGGCTTCGACGGTGCCGGCGAAGTCGATACCGGCGATCATCGGAAAGCGGCGCACCACCGGCGCCTTGCCTGTGAGCGCAAGGCCGTCCTTGTAGTTCAGCGTCGACCACTCCACACGGACGGTGACGTCACCGTCCATCAGCTCAGCTTCGTCGAACTGCGTGAGCTGCGCGGTGGTGCCCTTGTCCGCCTTGTCGATCCGGATCGCCTTGAATGTGGCCACGACTTCACTCCCTGACTTGTTTCAGGGATTGTTTAACCGATCAGGCAGGCTGTGCAACCGCCCGCTCGACAGGTTTCTCCACAATCGGAAGATTGATCAGTGCGGAAAGCACGCCGAACAGGATCGAGAGCCACCAGATCGGCGTGTAGGAACCGAACCGCTCGAACACGATGCCCCCTAGCCAGACGCCGAGGAAGCCGCCGACCTGATGGCTGACAAAGGCGAAGCCGTAGAGCGTCGCGAGCCAGCGGGTGCCGAACATCAGCGCCACCAGCGCCGAGGTCGGCGGCACCGTGGACAGCCAGGTCAGGCCGGAGATCGCGCCAAACATGATCGCCGAGAACGGGGTGATCGGGAACGAGATGAAGGCGAGGGTCGCCAGCGCGCGGGTGAAGTAGATGGTCGAGAGGATGTAGCGCTTGGGCAGATAGTTCTGGAGATAGCCGACGCTGAGCGAACCGATGATGTTGAACAGGCCGATCGCCGCGATCACCCAGCCACCGGTTTGCGTCGAGATGCCGCTATCGACCAGAAAGGCCGGCAGATGCACCGTGATGAAGGCGAGCTGGAAGCCGCAGGTGAAGAAGCCGAGCACCAAGAGCACGTAGGAGCGGTGGCCGAAGGCCTCCGCAAGCGCCCTGGTGAAGGTCTGCTCATCCGCAGGCGCCGTGTTGGCCGTGCTTGCGACAGGCGGCGTCGACAGCGCCAGCGACAGCGGGATGATCAGCAGCATCAGGAAGCCGAACACGGAGAGCGCCTGCTGCCAGCCGAAATTATCGATCAACGCGACGCCAATCGGTGCGAACAGGAACTGCCCGAACGACCCCGCAGCCGTGCCGGCACCGAGCGCAAGGCCGCGCTTCTCGGCCGGCAACAGCTTGCTGAACGCCGACAGCACCAGATTGAACGAGCAGCCGGCAAGACCAAAGCCGATCATGACGCCGGCGCCGATGTCGAGCGAGAGCGGCGTCGAGGAGTAGCGCATCAAGATCAGGCCGCCGGCATAGAGCAGGGCGCCGACACACATCACCCGGAACAGGCCGAAGCGATCCGCGACCGCGCCGGCGAGCGGCTGGCCCAGCCCCCACAACAGATTCTGCACGGCAATCGCGAGGCCAAACACGTCGCGGCCCCAGCTGAATTCGTGACTCATCGGCTGCACGAAGAAACCGAGCGCCGAGCGCGGACCGAAGCCGAGCATGCCGATCGCACAACCGCAGAGAATGATGACCGCCGGGGTGCGCCAGTTGGAGGAACGTGAGGCCGGAGCGAGCTCGCCGATCTGTGTCGACATGGTCTTCCTCGTCTGTCGTTGGCGAATCCGCGATCAGCCGCCGCGGGAGAGCCGTTTAATGCATCTGCATGCAAATCCCAAGTCAAAAAGATTGCCAAGCCAAGGACGATTGCATTCCACGAGGAGCTGCCGCGGGAGCATTGCGTTTCAATGCTGCCTCGCCCGCCGCAGCGGCCGCGAACTGACGGGAATGTGTGCGGCAAGGCCTAGCGGCCCGCATCGGAGCATGCTATCCTCGATTTACTCAGATTGAGCATATTGGGCAGCCTGCTCTGACCGGCCTCTCGGCCGGATTTCTCAGGCCCTATATATTCTCATCTTGAGCATAATAACCATGCCTGGGAGGCTTCAATGCCGATCACTGGAATTTACGGCCCCGACGATCTTGCCAACCGGCCGCAGGGCCAACTCATCACCCCTCCCCGCGCCGCGCCGGTGCCCGCGGGACCGACGTGGCCAATGCCGTCGCTGGAATGGACGCCGGGCGTCGAACGCGCCACCGCCCCGCTCTACGAGCGCGTGAAGCACGTGATCCCCCCGATCGAATGGCCGCTGATGGCGCCGACCATCAACGCGATCAACGAGCTGAAGCGCGCGCGGGGCGCGGTGATCCTCGCCCACAACTACCAGGCCCCGGAGATCTTCCATTGCGTGGCCGATATCGGCGGCGACTCGCTCCAGCTCGCGGTCGAAGCCACCAAGGTGAAGGCAGGCATCATCGTCCAGTGCGGCGTGCACTTCATGGCGGAGACCTCGAAGCTGCTCAATCCGGACAAGACCGTTTTGATCCCGGATTCGCGCGCGGGCTGCTCGCTTGCTGCCAGCATCACCGGCGCCGACGTGCGGCTGCTCCGGGAGAAATTTCCGGGCGTGCCCGTCGTTGCTTACGTCAACACCTCGGCAGAGGTGAAGGCGGAGGTCGATATCTGCTGCACGTCTTCGAACGCAGTGCAGGTGGTCGAGAGTCTGGGCGCTCGAAGCGTGATCTTCCTGCCCGACCGATACCTCGCCACCTACGTGGCTTCGAAGACCGACGTGAAGATCATCGCCTGGAAAGGCGCCTGCGAGGTGCATGAGCGCTTCACGGGCGAGGAGCTGCGGACCTTTCGCGAGGCCGATCCATCCGTCCAGATCATCGCGCATCCGGAGTGCCCGCCGGACGTGCTGGCGGAAGCCGACTTCACCGGTTCGACCGCGCACATGATCAACTGGGTGCGCGCGAAGCGGCCGCGGCGCCTCGTCATGATCACCGAATGCTCGATGGCCGACAATATGCGGGCCGAGCTTCCCGAAGTGGAGATGCTGCGGCCCTGCAATCTCTGCCCGCACATGAAGCGCATCACGCTCGCCAACATCCTGGAGAGCCTGCTGACGCTTCGCGAGGAGGTGACGATCGATCCCGCGCTTGCCGAACGCGCGCGGCGCTCGGTCGAGCGGATGATCAACCTGAAGAACTAGCGACACACACAGCTGTCGTCCCGGACAAGCGCAGCGCAGATCCGGGACCCATAATCACAGGGAGATGTGGTTGCGAAGAACGACGTTGCACAGTGTCGCGCAACAACTTCCGCCGCGGCGTATGGGTCCCCGCCTTCGCGGGGACGACGGTGGAGAGAAAGGACAGAACCGTGACAACAAACACCATCCACGACCTCACCCGCAGCATCGACGACGTCGTCATCGTCGGCGGCGGCCTTGCCGGACTGTTCTGCGCGCTGAAGCTTGCGCCGCGACCGGTGACCTTGATCACGGCGGCACCGCTCGGACAGGGCGCGTCGTCCGCATGGGCGCAAGGCGGCATCGCCGCGGCGGTGGCCGAAGGCGACACGCCGGAGGCACATGCCGCCGATACCGTCGCGGTCGGCGGCGGCCTTGTCGATGAAGCCGTTGCACTCGGGATCGCGCGCGAGGCGGCGCCGCGTATCCATGACCTTCTCGCCTACGGGGTACCGTTCGACCGCGATCTCGAAGGCAGGCTGGCCGTCGGACGGGAAGCTGCGCATTCCGCGCGGCGCATCGTGCATGTGCGCGGCGACGGTGCTGGCGCCGCGATCATCGCAGCGCTGAGCGAAGCCGTACGGCGCACGCCCTCGATCCGCCTGATCGAAGGCTTCGTCGCCGAAACACTGTTGACCGAGGACGGCGCCGTCACCGGCCTTCAATTGCGCGAGGCCGGCAATCCCGCTGCACGACCGGTCGTGCTCGCTTCACGCGCGATCGTGCTAGCGACCGGCGGAATCGGCCATCTCTATGGCGTCACCACCAACCCATGTGAAGCGAGCGGCTCCGGCCTTGCGATCGCAGCCCGCGCCGGCGCCGTGATCGCCGATCCTGAATTCGTGCAGTTCCACCCCACCGCCATCATGGTCGGCCGCGACCCGGCGCCGCTCGCCACCGAAGCCTTGCGCGGCGAAGGCGCAACGCTGATCAATGGCAGCGGCGAGCGATTCATGAGCACGCGCCACCCGCTCGCCGAGCTTGCACCACGCGACATCGTGGCCCGCGGCGTGTTCACCGAGATCGCGACCGGGCGCGGCGCCTTCCTCGATGCGCGGGCTGCGCTTGGATCGCACTTCGCCGAGAGATTTCCGACCGTGCATGCGAGCTGCATCGCCGCCGGCATCGATCCCGCGGCGCAGCCGATTCCGATTGCGCCGGCCGCACACTACCACATGGGCGGCATCGCGGTGGACATGCGCGGACGCAGCTCGATCGACGGGCTCTGGGCCGGCGGCGAAGTGTCCTCGACCGGCGCGCATGGCGCCAA
Organism: Bradyrhizobium sp. R2.2-H; assembly: GCF_004346455.1. Classification (NCBI taxonomy): domain Bacteria; kingdom Pseudomonadati; phylum Pseudomonadota; class Alphaproteobacteria; order Hyphomicrobiales; family Nitrobacteraceae; genus Bradyrhizobium; species Bradyrhizobium sp. R2.2-H. The sequence continues at coordinate 216,042 of NZ_SMBR01000001.1, read as the reverse complement.
CCGGCTCGCCTCCAACTCGCTGCTGGAGGCCGTGGTCTATGCCGCACGCATTGCCGACGACATCGCCGGGCGCCCTGTGCCCTCGCCCGACCGCCTTCCCGATGCGTTGGTGATGCCGCGCGCCGGCACGCCTGATGCCGTAGCAGTGAAGCGGCTGCGCGCGATGATGGATGCGCATGTCGGCGTGATCCGCGATAGTGACGGGCTTGCGGACGCCGTGCGCCACTTCGCCGTGCTCGAACGCGAGGCCGGAGACATCGCCCTTCGCAACATGGCGACTTCGGCCCTGCTCGTCGCCGCTGCGGCCTGGACGCGGCGCGAGAGCCGCGGCGCGCATTTCCGTTCCGATCATCCCGCTGACGCTCCCGGGCCGGCTCGGAAAACGATGACCACGCTCGTCGCGATGCGCGAGGTCGCGGAGAGCCTGAACGAGCGTCCGCTGCCGCGCATCGCGCAATCCATGATCGCCTGAAGGAGGCCCCATGATCACCCCGACCTCACTGCTCTATCCCGACGCCTTTCTCTCTCCGCTCGCGATCGACGAGGCCGTGCAGCGCGCGCTCGACGAGGACCTCGGCCGCGCCGGCGACATCACCTCGCTTGCGACGATCCCGGAAGCGACGAGAGCGCAAGCGATCCTGGTCGCGCGCCAGTCCGGCGTGATTGCCGGATTGCCGCTGGCGCTCGCGACCCTGCAGAAGCTGTCGCCCGACATCGAGCTGCGCGCACATGTCCGCGACGCCGCGCGGGTTGCCCGCGGCCAGCATGTGCTGACGATCTCGGGTCCCGCGCGCGCCATTCTCACGGCCGAGCGAACCGCGCTGAACTTCGTCGGCCGCTTGTCGGGCATAGCCACGCTCACGGCGGACTATGTCGCGCGCACCGAAGGCACGAAGATGCGGATCTGCTGCACGCGAAAAACCACGCCGGGATTGCGCGCACTTGAGAAATACGCGGTGCGCTGCGGCGGCGGCTTCAATCATCGCTTCGGGCTCGACGATGCCATCCTGATCAAGGACAACCACATCGCGGTGGCCGGCGGCATCCGTCCGGTGCTGGAGCGCGCCCGCGCCCACGCGGGCCATCTCGTCAAGATCGAGATCGAGGTCGACACGCTGGCACAACTGCGCGAAGTGCTCGACAGCGGGATGGCCGACGCGGTGCTGCTCGACAATATGGACCTCGCGATGCTCCGCGAGGCCGTGCGGATCAACGAAGGCCGCCTCGAGCTGGAGGCGTCCGGCGGCGTCACGCTGGATTCGATCGCCGCGATTGCGGCGACCGGTGTCGATTATGCGTCGGCGGGCGCGCTGACGCATTCGGCGCCGAATTTCGACTGCGCACTGGATATCGAGGCGTGATGTCTTCGCCTCTCCCCGCTTGCGGGGAGAGGCCGGAATGCGCGCGTAGCGCGAATTCCGAGTGAGGGGGAGTCTCCACGAATCCAACTTTCACCGTCTTCGCGGAAAGTCCCCCTCACCCCAACCCTCTCCCCGCAAGCGGGGCGAGGGGGCGTAGTTGCGCAAGCGGGGAGAGGTAAGAAAACTTACCGCCGCTCGCCCATCTCGGCGGAGCTCTTGGCTTCCTGCGCGAGTTCGGCGGACAGCGCAGCGGTCTGGGCCGGGGTGCCCCAGCTCGGCTCCTCGCTGCCGTCGCCCCAGTTGCGGGGCCGATAGAAGGTGTGCACGCCGGTCCGGTACATCTTCTTCATCTCGGCGACCCAGGATGGGCGGACCCAATAGGCGTGGTAGTGCGTGGACTTGCCGACCTCGGGGAGCCAGATCTGGCCGTCGAGCATTGCCTTGGAGATCTTCCTGGCCCGCTCCCACATTTCGGGCTCGCGGATCACGTCCGGATTGTTGTCGCAGGCAAAGGTGAACTGGCAGGCGAAATGGCGGTACTTGTTCTGGTAGACCACGCCGCACACGGTCTCGGGATATTTGCCGGAGAACACACGGTTCATCACCACCTGCGCCACCGCGATCTGGCCGCGCACGGCCTCGCCGCGGGATTCGAAATAGACGGCTTCGGCGAGGCACTTCTCCGATTTCGCGCGCGACTTGTCGTCGAGTGCGAGCCGCTCCGCCGGCGATCTGGCACGCTGGCTGTCGGTGTTGACCTCGCCCTTCGGCGCGACGCTCTCGCCGCCTTCGATGTTCTTGTCAATCTCCGCCGGTGAAGGCGACAGCGAAGCCGTCACCTTCATGTCGGGATCGGGCATCACGATCAGCGGCTCGGCGCCCGGCTGCCAGCTCTCGATGGGCTCGAGATTGCCGCCGAGCGATGAGCTGCCGAAGAACAGGCTCGAGGTCTTGACGGCGAAGGGATCGTGCGCCGGTGCCCGCGCGGCGGGAGCCCGCTTCAACGCCTCCAGCGGCGCGGTCGCGAGCGCGCGCGCAGCGTCGCTGGCCTGCGGCGGATTGGAATATTGCGGCAGCGGCGGCGCGCGCAACGCCTCCTGGAGTTCGGGATCGAGCACAGCCGCGGATTCCGGCGACATCACCTGCGGCAACTCGGCGGTCTTGGCGCCGAACACCGAGCGGTTCGACGTCGCGGGATCTTCCTGTGCCGGCTCTGCAGCCGGTGCGACCGTCTCGGGGGCCTGCGTCGGCGCGACGGTTGCGAGGCGGTCACCCTTCAGGGAGCGATCGACTTTGGGAAAGTCGGAGGCTTGGTAGCGCGGCGGCGCCTGAAGCGCAGGATTGCGGCTGATCGCGCCGGTGGCGCGGCCGTCGAGGCTGGCGAGCCGAACCATCGCGCTCTGCGGAGCGGAGGTGCCGATCGGCCGCGAGAAGCTGTAGGTCGCAAGCTGGATCGAGGACGCAGCGGAAAACACTTGCTTCTGCCAACGCTCGGCGACGCCGGGCTGGCGCGCCAGCAGGGAGGCAATGTCCTGATAGCCGGTCTCTCTCGGCATCAATGCGAAGATGCAGAGACCGATGCCGAAGGACGCGAACCGCGCGCCCTTCGGATGGTTACGCAACACTGACATCGATACGCTCACGCTACGCTTACGCTCGGCTGATCGAACTCAGTACATCCGTGCAATTCGATCCTTATCGTAAGTATCTAATTTAGGTTGCCGGGGCGTTAATCCGCGTGGCGCATACGGCACACTCAAGCGAACACAGGGCTTTCCACGGGGCGACGTCGCGCAGTGGTAAACGCGGCCTCACGCGAAGCGGTAAACGTCCGGTCAACGCGCATGGTGAAGGAACTCTTGCGCATGCGTATCATTACGGGACGTGTGATGAGTTCCCGGTGCCTCAGCGCCTCCACGCCACAGCTGTCATGCCCGCGAAGGCGGGCATCCAGTACGCCGTGGCGTCTCGATTCAACCACTGCTGTCTCGGAGTACTGGATCGCCCGGTCCCGGCTCCGCCAAGGCTACGCCGAGGCCTGCAGGTGCGCTCGGCTCGCCGAAGCTTCAGCGAAGGCGGCAAGCCGGGCGATGACACCGAAAGTGTGGCGGCATGCGCGTGCAACAATCTCGTCATTGCGAGCGCAGCGAAGCAATCCAGAATCCCTCTGCTGAAAGGCTCTGGATTGCTTCGCTGCGCTCGCAATGACGGCGTGGCGAGAACGGCGCCAAAAATGAAAGAGGCGGGGTCTTGGCCCCGCCTCTCTCTTTCCGGCATTTTAGTTCGCTTACGCCTGGCTGGCGACGGCCTTGCCGAGCGCGGCTTGCGCTGCTGCGAGCCGGGCGATCGGCACGCGGTAGGGCGAGCAGGAGACGTAGTTGAGACCGATGTGGTGACAGAAGGCGACGGAGGCGGGATCGCCGCCGTGCTCGCCGCAGATGCCGACCTTGAGCGAGGCACGGGTCTTGCGGCCGCGCGCAACGCCGATCTTGACGAGCTCGCCGACGCCTTCCTGATCCAGGGAGATGAAGGGATCGACCGAAAGGATGCCCTTCGCGACGTAGGGACCCATGAAGCTCGCCGCGTCGTCGCGGCTGATGCCGTAGGTCGTCTGCGTCAGGTCGTTGGTGCCGAACGAGAAGAACTCGGCCGATTGTGCGATCTCGGCCGCGAGCAGGCAGGCGCGCGGCAGCTCGATCATGGTACCGACCTGATAAGCCAGCTTGGTGTTGGTGTCGCGCATCACGGACTGTGCGGTCGCATCGATCCGCGCCTTGACGAGATCCAGCTCGGCCTTGGTCGCGATCAGCGGCACCATCACCTCGAGGCCGACGGCCTTGCCGGTGCGCTTCTGCGCCTCGACCGCCGCCTCGAAGATCGCGCGCGCCTGCATCTCGGCGATCTCCGGATAGGCGATCGCGATGCGGCAGCCGCGGAAGCCGAGCATCGGGTTGAACTCCGAGAGCTCGCGGGCGCGGTCGGCGAGGCGCCGCGGGTCGGTGTTCATGGCGCGCGCTACTTCCTCGACCTCGGCATGGGTGTGCGGCAGGAACTCGTGCAGCGGCGGATCGAGCAGGCGGATCGTGACGGGCAGGCCCTTCATGATCTCGAACAACTCGACGAAGTCGGCGCGCTGCATCGGCAGCAGCTTCGCGAGCGCGGCGCGGCGCGACTGCTCGTCCTCGGAGAGGATCATCTCGCGCACCGTGCGGATGCGCGTCTCCTCGAAGAACATGTGCTCGGTGCGGCACAGGCCGATGCCTTCCGCGCCGAACTTGATCGCGGTACGCGCGTCGTCGGGCGTGTCGGCATTGACGCGCACGCCGATCTTGCGGACCTGGTCGGCCCAGTTCATCAGCGTGCCGAACTCGCCGGACAGCTCCGGCTCGATCATCGGCATGCGGCCGGCGAGCACCTGGCCGAGCGAGCCGTCGATGGTGATGACGTCGCCGGTCTTGAAGGTGCGCGAGCCGATGCTCATGGTGCCGCGGCCGTAATCGACGCGGATTGTGCCGCAGCCGGAGACGCAGGGCTTGCCCATGCCGCGCGCGACCACCGCCGCGTGCGAGGTCATGCCGCCGCGGGTGGTCAGGATGCCTTCGGCAGCGTGCATACCGTGGATGTCTTCCGGGCTGGTCTCGATGCGGACCAGGATCACCTTGCGCCCGTCGGCCTGAAGCTTCGCCGCTTCATCCGAGGAGAACACGATCTCGCCGGAGGCTGCACCCGGGGATGCCGGCAGGCCGGTGGCGATCACGTCGCGCTTGGCGTTGGGATCGATGGTCGGATGCAGGAGCTGATCGAGCGAGGCCGGATCGATCCGCGTCACCGCTTCCTTCTTCGAGATCAGGCCCTCATTGGCGAGCTCGACGGCGATGCGCAGCGCCGCTTTCGCAGTGCGCTTGCCGCCGCGGGTCTGGAGCATCCAGAGCTTGCCCTGCTCGACCGTGAACTCCATGTCCTGCATGTCGCGGTAGTGCTTCTCGAGCAGCGTGTAGATTCGCGTCAGCTCCTTGAAGGCCTCCGGCATTGCCGATTCCATCGACGCCTTGTCGGAGCCCGACTCCTTCCGCGCCTCCTCGGTGATGTCCTGCGGCGTGCGGATGCCCGCCACCACGTCCTCGCCCTGCGCGTTGATCAGGAACTCGCCGTAGAGCTTGCTCTCGCCGGTCGAGGGGTTGCGGGTGAAGGCAACGCCGGTCGCCGAGGTCTCGCCCATGTTGCCGAACACCATGGCCTGCACGTTGACCGCGGTGCCCCAGGATTCCGGAATGTCGTGCAGCTTGCGGTAGGTCACCGCGCGCGCGTTCATCCAGGAGGAAAACACCGCGCCGATCGCGCCCCAGAGCTGGTCGTGCGGATCCTGCGGAAACTCCTTGCCGGTCTCGCGCGCGACTGCGTCCTTGTACTTGCCGACCAGTTCGACCCAGTCCTCGGCGGACAGGTCCGTGTCGAGCGTGTAGCCCTGCGTGTCCTTGAAGGTGTCGAGGATTTCCTCGAAGTGATGGTGCTCGAAGCCGAGCACCACGTCGGAATACATGGTGATGAAGCGGCGATAGCTGTCAAAGGCGAAGCGGCGGTCACCCGACAATTCGGCCAGCGCTTCCACGGTCTGGTCGTTGAGGCCGAGATTGAGCACGGTGTCCATCATGCCCGGCATCGAGGCGCGCGCGCCGGAGCGCACGGAGACGAGCAGCGGGTTCTTGGCATCACCGAAGATCTTGCCGGTCAACTTGCCGACATAGTCGAGCGCCTTCTCAACCTGCGACTGCAATTCCCTGGGGTAGGTCTTGTCGTGTGCGTAGAAATAGGTGCAGACCGAGGTCGGGATGGTGAAGCCGGGAGGCACTGGCAGGCCGAGATTGGCCATTTCGGCGAGGTTGGCGCCCTTGCCGCCGAGCAGGTCGCGCATCTCCGAGCGGCCCTCGGCCTTGCCGTCACCGAACGTGAACACCCATTTGCCGGCCTTGGCCGCGGCTGGCACCGCCTTGGCGGGCGCAGCCTTCTTCGGTGCGGGCTTCGCGGCGACCTTCGGCAGAGCCGCCTTGGTGACGGCCTTTGCCGCCGGCTTGGCTGCGGGCTTTGCAGCGGGCTTGGCGACCGGCTTCGGCGCGCTTTTGGCCAGCGTCTTGCGGGCCGGCGGCGCGGCTTTCGCGACGGCAGAGGACTTTGATTTCGCTGGCATTTTCGCTGGCATTTTCTTGGGCTTCGAGGCGGCTTTGGCCATAGCTTGCACACAACCTGCGAGAGGAATGGGAAATCGCGGGCCTTACACCACTTTGGGCGGGCCCGCGCAAGTCGGACAGTTCCGAAAAGTGACGCCTAGAAGCGGAGCCACTTCAGGAGCCCGAGCCCGATCGCGCCGTTGACGATGAGGAAGATCGCGACGATGAGGTTGAGGAGTCGCGGCATGATCAGGATGAGCACGCCCGCAATCAACGACAGGATCGGCGAAATGTGGGCGACGGTGATGTGCATGAACTATCTTTCTGTGGAGGTGGGACGAATCGCGCGCGGATCATAGCCGGCCCGGTTCCGGGAGTAGAGATGCGCAGAACGCACCGCGAGTTCCGCCCTTCGCGAAAACTGCCCGAAATTGCCGCGAATGCGGCAGGCCTTTTCCCGGAACATTGCCATGAGGCACGCATTGGCAACCGGTCGCGCCACTGGCGCGTCCGAAAAAACACGTCGAAGGAGTTGTCCATGCGGAACAGGATTCTTGCTCTTGCAGCGCTCGCGGCCGCGACCGGCTCGCCCCTTGCGGCGCAGGCGCAAAGCGGTGTCACGGTGGGACGCGCCCCGGCCGTGGTCGACAGCGCCCCGACCATCGCGGTCGAGCAGCGGCCGGCCTTCCGCGAATATGTCGTCGAGCAACGTGTGCCGCCCTTCCGGATTCCGGATCGCGTGGTGGTCGGCGCCACCTTACCCGAAAGCGGCGTCACTTATTATGACGTGCCGCAACGTTTCGGCGCCACCACCTATCGCTACACCGTCGTGAACGGCGAGACCGTGCTGGTCGAGCCGCGCTCGCGCCGCATCGTCGAGGTGCTGGACTGATCGACTGACCGAGATCGACTAGATGTCCGGCGCGCCATATCAGGCTGGCGCGAGCAGTGTTGAACGGACATCTGCCCCGCCCGGTCCTCCCCCCGCCGGGTGGGGCACTTTTTTACGCGGTTGTCATTCCGGGGCGCGCGAAGCGCGAGCCCGGAATCCATCGTGCCACGCGTGATGAGGAAAAATGGATTCCGGGCTCGCGCCAAGTGGCGCGCCACGGCATGACGGTTGTGCTTGTTGCGCTGCTGCGCCTCAATCCTGGATCTTCGAGAAATCCGCCACCGCGCGCGTGGCCCTGCGGATCTCGTTGAGCAGCTTCAGGCGGTTCTCGCGCACCTTCGCATCGTCGTCGTTGACGCGAACCTTGTCGAAGAACGCATCGACCGGCGGACGAAGTTTCGCCATCGCGCTCATCGCGGCAGCAAAGTCTTCCCTGGCGACCGCAGCGCCGGCTTCCGCCTTGACCTCGCCGATCGCTTTCGCCAGCGCCTTCTCCTCGTCGAGGCTGTAGAGCGCGGCATCGGGCGCGCCGTCGAAGCTGCGCTTGTCCTTCTTCTCCTCGATCGAGAGGATGTTGCCGGCGCGCTTGGTGCCGGCGAGCAGGTTCTTGCCGTCGTCAGAATCGAGGAATTTTCCGAGCGCCTCGACGCGGCGGACGATCATCAAGAGGTCGTCCTGGCCACCGAGCGCGAACACGGCGTCGACGAGATCGTGCCGCGCGCCCTGCTCGCGCAGCTGGACCTTGAGACGGTCGGCGAAGAATTCCTGGAGTCCTGACGCACCTAACCCCTCTACGACTCGGGTTAATGTGTCGTCGACGCTTTCACCCTCGATACGACCTTTTCCAATCCAGGCATCGATGCCAGCGATGACGTCCGCATTGCCACTATTCCGATAGATCGTCGTAGCGCTGGAAAAGACATTCCATAAGCGCAGGCTGATATTATTAGAGATCAATATTCGGATCATTCCCAACGCCGCGCGACGCAGCGCATAGGGGTCCTTGCTGCCGGTCGGTTTCTCGTCGATCGCCCAAAACCCAACCAGCGTATCGATCTTGTCGGCAAGTGCGACGGCCACGCTCACCGGATCGGTCGGCACGCGATCCGCAGGCCCTTGCGGCTTGTAGTGCTCCTCGCTAGCCGCGGCGACGGAGGCGTCCTCGCCCTGCGCCAGCGCGTAGTATCTGCCCATCAGGCCCTGCACCTCAGGGAATTCGCCGACGACTTCGGTCAGCAGATCCGCCTTGGCCAGATGCGCGGCACGCGTCGTCTTGGCGACGTCGGCGCCGACCAGCGGCGCGATCTCCGCGGCAAGGCGCTCGATGCGCTTGATGCGCTCGGCCTGGGTGCCGAGCTTCTCGTGGAACACGATCTGCTCGAACTTTGGCAGCCGGTCCTCGAGCTTCGTCTTCAGGTCCGTCTCGTAGAAGAACTTCGCATCGCTCAGCCGCGCGCGGATCACGCGCTCGTTGCCGGCGATGATGGTCTTGCCGCCGTCGGTCGCCTCGATGTTGGCGACCAGGATGAACTTGTTCGCGAGCTTGCCCGTCTTGGGGTCGCGCACCACGAAGCACTTCTGGTTGTTGCGGATGGTGGCACGGATCACCTCCGCCGGCGTCGCCAGGAACTCCGGCTCGAACGAGCCCATCAGCACGACCGGCCATTCGACGAGGCCGGCAACCTCGTCGAGCAGGTTCTGGTCCTCGACCAGCTCGAAGCCTTGCGCAAAGGCCAACTGCTTGGCGTCGGTGAGGATCGCGTCCTTGCGGCGCTCGGGGTCGAGCACGACCTTGGCGTCGAGCAATTTTGCTTCGTAGTCCTCGAAGCGGCGCACGGAAATCGCCGCGGGCGCAAGGAAGCGATGGCCGTAAGTGGTCTGGCCGGCCTCGATGCCGTCCACCGAGAATTTCACAACATCAGGCTCTTCGGTCTCGAGCCCGAACGTCGCGGTGATCGCGTGCAGCGGGCGCACCCAGTTGAGCGAGCCGGGTTTTCCCGAACGCGCGCCCCAGCGCATCGATTTCGGCCAGGGGAAGGTGCGGATGATGACGGGCAGGATTTCCGCGAGCACGTCGATCGCATCGCGGCCGGGCTTCTCGATCAATCCGATGTAGAAGTCGCCCTTGGGGTCGCGCTGGATCTTGGCCTCATCCAGCGACTTCAAACCTGTCGCTTTCAGGAAGCCCTGCACGGCCGCGTCTGGCGCGCCAATCTTGGGGCCGCGGCGTTCGGTCTTGAGGTCGGGCTGACGCGCAGGGATTCCGTGCACGGTGAGCGCGAGGCGGCGCGGCGTCGCGAAGGCTTTCGCGCCCTCGTAGACGAGACCTTCGGCGACGAGCTTGTCGGTGACCATGCGGCGCAGATCGTCGGCCGCCTTGGCTTGCATGCGCGCGGGAATCTCTTCCGAGAACAGTTCAAGCAAAAGATCGGGCATCAGGCCGCTCCGCCCGCTTCGGTGTGGATCCAGGCCTCGCCGCAGGCCTTGGCCAGTTCACGCACGCGAAGAATGTAGCTCTGCCGCTCCGTCACGGAGATCACGCCGCGCGCGTCGAGCAGATTGAAGACATGGCTCGCCTTGATGCACTGGTCGTAGGCCGGCAGCGCCATCAGATGCTGCTTCCGATTACCGCCTTCGCGCCAGCCGGCGTCGAGATATTTCCGGCAGGCCGCTTCCGCCATCTTGAACTGCTCGAACAGCATCGCAGTGTCGGCATGTTCGAAATTGTGCCGCGAATATTCCTGCTCGGCCTGCAGGAACACGTCGCCATAGGTGACCTTGGCGTCACCCTCGCGGCCGTTGAAGTTGAGGTCGTAGACGCGGTCGACGCCCTGCACATACATCGCGAGGCGCTCGAGGCCATAGGTGAGCTCACCTGCGACCGGCGCGCATTCGAAGCCCGCGACCTGCTGGAAATAGGTGAACTGGCTCACCTCCATACCGTCGCACCAGCACTCCCAACCAAGGCCCCAGGCGCCCAGCGTGGGACTCTCCCAATCGTCCTCGACGAAGCGGACGTCGTGCACGGCGGAATCGATGCCGATCGCGGCGAGCGACTTCAGGTACAGCTCCTGAAGGTGCGGCGGCGACGGCTTCATGATCACCTGGAACTGATAATAGTGCTGCATCCGGTTCGGGTTCTCGCCGTAACGGCCGTCCTTCGGCCGTCGCGAGGGCTGCACATAGGCCGCATTCCAGGGCTTTGGCCCGAGCGCGCGGAGGGTGGTCGCCGGATGGAAGGTGCCCGCGCCCATCTCCATGTCGTAGGGCTGCAGGATCACGCAGCCCTGCTCGGCCCAGAACCGCTGGAGCGCGAGGATGAAGCCCTGGAACGAGCGTTCCGGGCGCATATGGGCGGGCAATGAGGCGTCCATCGTCAGATCGGGCTCTCGCGGGGGGTTTTGAATCGCGCGGGACCGTATCGACGGCGGGGATGGGAATCAAGGCGAAGGGGGTAGAAATGGCCGTCATTCCGGGGCGCCCGCAGGGCGAACCCGGAATCCATCATGCCGCTGAGTCCGTGGTTCGATGGATTCCGGGTTCTCGCTTCGCGAGCCCCGGAATGACGAACGCGTGGAGGTGTGCCCTAGCCCGGCCGGTAAGCTCCGGTCACGGGGTCACGCTTCAGCGTCTGGATATCCCCCATGCGGGCGGCTTCAGTGACGCGCGACAGACGCATCTCCTCCAGCTCCTGGTTGATCCGGACAGCGGTCTTGTAGGCCCAGCGGACCACGGCAAGCCCGCCCAGGACGCCCGCGAAAGCGACGAACGGCGGCATCGGTCGATCCTCGTCTAGTGCTCAGCCCCCACCTGCATTGTTGCGCAGATGGGCCAGCGCCGCAATTGGCGCGGCCCGGACCAAATGGCGCTGCCTAGAACCCGAATTTCGCCCAGATCGCCCGCGTCTCGACCGCCGAGATCAGCTCGTCCGGCAAGCCGGACATTGATTCCAGGGCTGAAAGCTGCCCCGCGCCGGGCGATTTCCGCCCCAAAAGGCCGGAGAGCAGCCCGGTCGGCTGCGCGATCACGGGGGTGAGAACCTTCTCGCCATAGCGGGCACGAAGAGTTGAGCGGAGATCGCCGATGCCGTCGGCGAGCCCCAGCGCGATGGCACTGTCGCCAGCCCAGTATTCGCCCGTGAACAGGGTCTCGTCCGCTCCCTTCAGCCGCGCGCCGCGGCTCTCCTTGACCAGCGAGATGAAGATCCCGTGGATCTCGCGCTGGATCGCCTTCAGCTTGGCGACGTCATCGGGGTTTTCGGGGAGAAACGGGTCGAGCATCGCCTTGTGTTCGCCGGCCGTATAGAGGCGCCGCTCGATGCCCAGCCGCCTGATCGCCTCCTGAAAGCCAAAACTGCCGCCGACCACGCCGATCGAGCCGAGGATCGAGGACGGATCGCAGATGATCTCGTCGCCGGCGCAGGCGATCATGTAGCCACCGGACGCTGCGACGTCCTCGACGAACACGAGCACCGGCAGCTTCTTCTCCGCCGCAAGTTGCTTGATGCGCAAGTAGATCTGACGCGACTGCACCGGCGAGCCGCCGGGAGAATTGATCACCAGCGCCACGGCCTTCGCGTGCCGATACGAGAACGCGCGCTCGAGCACCCGCGCGATGCCGGCAAGCGTCAAGCCGGGGCGGAGCGGCGTCACTGCACCGATCACCCCTGACAGCCGCACCACCGGCACGACCGGGATACCCGGCCGAAAGCGCGCCGGCAAATATTGCATGAGCTTGTCGGCCAGGCCGGAACTCTCACGATCGTTCAATTGTTCGGCCATGCCGTTACCTCTGATTAACCATTTCTTATCACGCGACTGTCATTGGAAGTGCCCGGAACGTGCTTTGCAGTTTTCCCATGGGGAGGCTGTAATGAGGCAGCGGAGAACACCATGAAAATCTATCTTCTGATGCTGCTGATCGGCGCGCTGTTCATGGCGATCCGCCTCACGTCGCCGCAAGAGCAGCAGTCCGAATCGCTTCCCCGGTAAGCTCTCACGGTTCCACCAGCGGCAACGCCGCTCTCCCTTCCAGAATCTCCGTCACCTCGCTTTTGGACAAGCGTGACTCGTCGTTGAGCATGAGGCCCGGCAGCAATCGCGTCGGGGCCCGGCCGCCTTTCACCGCACGCACCAGCACGCGGATCGCGGGCCGCCCGGCCTCGCCGTGAACCGGCAGGATCGAGAGACTGCCGAAACCGCGTGACAGCGCTGCCAGGACATCCGCAATTCCATCCGCACGCCAGATCAGGGTCAGCACGCCATTGGATCGGAGGATACGCCGCGCTGCATGCACCCACGCATGCAGGGTCTCCTCCGTCGCCACATGCGCGCTGTGCCGCGCCCGATCCGGCGAGCCGCGATGCCGGGCCGGATCGTTGAAGGGCGGATTCATCAACACCACGTCGGCGCTGTCGGGCGACAGCCCGTTTGACGCAAAGGCTTGCGCCTCGCCCGTGACGTCGAGCACGATCGTTTCGGCGGCAATCGCATTCGCCGCCGCGTTGCCACGCGCGAGCTCGGCCAGCTCCGGATCGATCTCGACCAGGCTGAGCCTGATGCCCGCGACGCGGCGGGCCAGCGCCAGACCGGCCGTACCGACACCTGCGCCGAAATCGACTACGCGGTCCCCCGCCAGGGCGTCGGTCGCCGCCGCAAGCAGGATGGCGTCATGCCCGGCGCGATGGCCGGATCGCTTCTGCTTCAACCGCAATTGCCCGCCGAGAAAGGCGTCCTCGGTAATATCTGCGGCCTCAATCATCGCCGCGCAGTTCGTGGCTGAGGCCGGCTTCGGTGAGGAGAGCCCTGGCTTCCTGGACATCGTCCTCATGGACCAGGATCCGCCGCGGCAATATGCCGAGCGAGCCCTCGATGATGCTCATGTTCTGGTCCAGCACCAGATGATGGATGTTGGCACCGTCGAGCAGCGCGCCGATCGCCGACACCAGCACCATGTCATTGGTCCGAACCAGTTCACGCAAACGCAGATCTCCTGCCTGAAAGGGGGGCATGCGGCAAATGTCAATGGTTCCGAGGTCTTGCCGCGTCCGTCGCCAGTTTCTATTGTCTTTCCATCAGAATAGCCCTTCCGGGGCAAATATTGGAGACCGGCGTGGCCGTCATCGTACCTTTCGAAACTCCCGGCGCGTCGATCGAAGAGCTGGTTGCCCTTGTCGCCCCTGATATGGAGCGCGTCAACGCCACGATTCTGTCGCGGACCGGCTCCGAGGTGACCATGATCCCGGAGGTCGCCAACCACCTGATCTCCTCCGGGGGCAAACGCCTGCGCCCGATGCTGACGCTCGCCATGGCAAACCTCGCCGGCTATACCGGCGACGGCCATATCAAGCTCGCGGCCTCGGTCGAGTTCATGCATACCGCCACCCTGCTCCACGACGACGTCGTCGACGAGAGCGAGATGCGCCGCGGCAAGCTCTCGGCGCGCATGCTCTGGGGCAACGAGGCGAGCGTGCTGGTCGGCGACTTCCTGCTCGGCCAGGCCTTCCGCATGATGGTCGAGGTCGGATCGCTCCGCGCGCTCGACATCCTCTCCGCGGCCGCCGCCACCATCGCAGAGGGCGAGGTGATGCAGCTGGCCGCCGCCAAGAACACCGCGACCACCGAGGACGAATATCTCGCCGTGATCCGCGGCAAGACCGCCGAATTGTTCGCCGCCGCCTGCGAGGTCGGCCCAGTCATCGCCAACCGGCCGAAGGCGGAGCAGACCGCCTGCCGCTCGGTCGGCATGAATCTCGGCATCGCCTTCCAGCTCGTCGACGACGTGCTCGACTATGGCGGCAAGAGCGCCAAGCTCGGCAAGAACACCGGCGACGATTTCCGCGAGGGCAAGATCACGCTGCCGGTCGTGCTGGCCTTCCGCCGCGGCAACGACACCGAGCGCGCCTTCTGGATCCGCGCGCTGGAGCGCGGCGAGATCGGCGACGGCGATCTCGATCATGCCATCGGCCTGATGAACAAGCATCGCGCGCTCGAGGATACGCTGAGCCGCGCCCAGCACTACGGCGCCATGGCCGTCGACGCGCTGGCGCTGTTCCCGCCCTCGCCGATGAAGAGCGCGTTGGAGCAGGTCGTGGCGTTCTGTTTGGCAAGGTCGCACTAGGCTCTCACCCTAAGGTTCTTTCCACCTCGTTATTGCGAGCGGAGCAAGACGCGACGACACCGCTCGCTCTCGTGTCCCGGACGCGCTGCAGCGTGAAACGCTGCTGCGCAGAGCCGGGACCCACGCGACATCCGTAATCATCGTCGACATGGGCCCCGGCCCTGCAGCGCACCGCGAAGGGGCGCTACGCTGCGTCCGGGGCACGAGAGCGATTTGGTCGACGCCCACCTCACGTCTCATCAAACATAGTTTCGCATTGGCCCGCTTCGCCCGCATTTGCGGTTCGCATGGTAGTTACTTGCATTTTGAAAGTTACTACCCTAGTCTCCTGCACATGCAGCCAAAATCTCCCTCCATCCAGGAATGCCCCGTCGGCCGCGCCGTGGAGACGGTCGGCGAATGGTGGAGCATCCTGATCCTGCGCGATGCGTTTCAGGGCGCGACGAAGTTCGACGAGTTCTCGCAAAGCCTCGGAATCGCGCCGAACATCCTGTCGCGGCGTCTCGCCCATCTCACTGCGAGCGGAATGTTCGCCCGGCGCCGCTACAACGAGCGTCCGCCGCGCTACGAATACGTGCTGACGGACAAGGCGCGGGATTTCTTCCCCGTGATCGCTACGCTGCTCGCCTGGGGCAACAAGCATCTCGCGCCGAGGGGCGAATCCATCCTGCTGGCGAACCGGAGCGACGTTCGCCCGCTCAAGCCGCTCGTGGTCGATGCCGCCGACATGCGTCCGATCACGCTCGCCAATGCGGTCGTCATCGCGGGGCCCCGCGCCAGCCGCGGAATGCGCGCGCGGCTCGCTTCGCTCAAGGCCATGAACGCGGCCGTTGCGCCGGCTGGAGACTGACATGCGTCGTATCGTCGTGACTGGCATGGGCGCGGTGTCGCCGCTCGGCTGCGGCGTCGAACTGACATGGCGGCGGCTGCTCGCCGGCCAAAGCGGGCTGCGCCCTCTGCCCGATTGGGCGCAGGCACTGCCGGCGCGCATCGCCGGTCTCGTGCCCGACAACGCCGATGACGCCGATGGCGGCTTCGATCCCGCGCAGGCCGCCGCGCCAAAAGACCAGCGCAAGATGGACCGCTTCATCCTGTTCGCGCTGCTCGCCGCCGCAGAAGCGGTCGCACAGGCCAAATGGATGCCGCAGGACGCAAGCGCGCTGGAGCGCACCGCGACGATCATCGCCTCCGGCATCGGCGGCTTTCCGGCGATGGCGGAGGCGGTGCGCATCACCGAGAAGCGCGGTGCGCGCCGGCTCTCGCCGTTCACGGTCCCTTCGTTCCTCGCCAATCTCGCGGCCGGCCAGGTCTCGATCAAATACGGCTACAAGGGTGCACTGGGCACGCCGGTCACGGCCTGTGCCGCCGGCGTGCAGGCGATCGGCGATGCCGCGCGCATGATCCGCGCCGGCGAGGCCGATGTCGCGATCTGCGGCGGCGCGGAGGCCTGCATCGACATCGTCAGCCTCGGCGGCTTTGCCGCGGCCCGCGCGCTGTCGAGCGGCTTCAACGACGACCCCGGGCGCGCCTCGCGCCCGTTCGATCGCGACCGCGACGGCTTCGTGATGGGCGAAGGCGCCGGCATCCTGGTGATCGAGGCGCTGGAGCATGCACTGGCGCGCGGCGCAACGCCGATCGCCGAGATCGTCGGCTACGGCACGACCGCGGACGCCTATCACATGACCTCGGGTCCGCCCGATGGCGACGGCGCCCGCCGCGCCATGGAGATCGCGCTTCGGCAGGCGAAGCTCGAGCCTTCGGATCTGCAACACCTGAACGCGCACGCGACGTCGACGCCGGCCGGCGACGAGAGCGAGCTCGGCGCGATCGCCGCGCTGTTCGGCCGTAACCGCAGCATTGCCGTGAGCGCGACCAAATCGGCCACCGGGCACCTGCTCGGCGCCGCCGGCGGGCTGGAGGCGATCTTCACCGTGCTGGCTTTGCGCGACCAGATCGCGCCGCCGACGCTCAATCTCGAAAATCCGGATCCCGGCGCTGACGGCATCGACATCGTTGCCGGCGCAGCGAGAGCGATGCCGATGCAGAGCGCCATCTCCAACGGGTTCGGCTTCGGCGGGGTCAATGCCAGCGTGATCTTCCGCCGGATGGGCTGAGCGAAGAAGACTTGCAATCGCCGGTCGCTCCGCTACGAAAACAGGATGACCGAAACGAATTTCTGGCTGTTCCTGGCCGCAGCTTGCCTCATTGCCGCCGTTCCGGGCCCCGGCATTTTCTACGTCGCGGCACGAACCCTGTCGGAGGGACGCGCGAGCGGCCTGGCATCGACCGCAGGCACGGCGCTCGGCGGGCTGGTTCACGTCGTCGCGGGCAGCCTCGGCATCTCAGGATCATCCTGGCCAGCGCGGAACTGTTTGCCGTCGTGAAATTCGTCGGCGCGCTTTATCTGGTGTGGCTCGGAATCAAGACGTTTCGCGGCGCCGGCCGCGCGCTGTCGCTCGAGAGCGCGGCCGTCGGCGACAAGCACGCCTTCCGCGACGGCGTGCTGGTCGAAGCCCTGAACCCGAAGACGGCGGCGTTCTTCCTCGCCTTCATTCCGCAATTCCTCGATCCCTCGGGATCGAACCCGACGATGCAATTCATTGTGCTGGGTGCGATCTCGGTGACGCTGAACACGCTCGCCGATGTCGTGGTGGTGGTGATGGCCTCCGCGACACGAACGCAGCTGATCGGACGGCCTCAGCTGATGCGACGTCTCACGCAGGGCTCCGGCGTCTTCATCGCCAGCCTCGGCCTCTCGCTCGCGCTGGCGCGGCGGCCGGCGAATGGATAGCGCCACGATGCTCGCCCCGCAAAGCCGCTTCCATGAATCGCACGGCCTGCGGCTGCATTACGCCGACTGGGGCAATGAGCGCGCGCCACCACTCATCCTGGTCCATGGCGGCCGCGATCATTGCCGGAGCTGGGATCACATTGCCCGATCGTTGCAGCCGCATTTTCACGTGCTCGCGCCCGACCTGCGCGGCCACGGCGATTCCGACTGGACCCGAGGCGGCAGCTACGCGCTGACGGAATATGTCTACGATCTCTCCCGGCTGGTCCGCAATGTCGCAGCGCCTCAGGTCACTCTCATCGGCCATTCGATGGGCGGCATGGTCAGCCTGATCTTTTCGGGCTCATTCCCCGAGCAGGTCTCGAAGCTCGTGGTCCTCGACGGCGTGACCATGTTGCCGGATACGCCAAAGCCGCCGGCGCATGAGCGCATCGGCAAATGGGTCGGCCAGCTCGACAAGCTGCACGACCGCACGCCGCGCCGCTATGCCACCCTCGAGGACGCCGCCGCGCAGATGATGCTTCACAACAAACGGCTGTCCCGCGACCTCGCCCTGCATCTCGCCACGCATGGCGCGCGGCAGAACGAGGATGGCACCTACAGCTGGAAGTTTGATCCCTATCAGCGCGCCGCTGCGCCGCACCGGCTCTGGCCCGACGATCACATCGAGCTGTGGTCGCGCATCACCTGTCCGACGCTGCTGCTAAATGCCGGTGAAAGCTTTCTCGCCGGCGCCAGGGCGGCGGGCCTGGAGCGGTACTTCCCGCAGGCGCGCATCGAGACCATTGCCGGGGCGGGACACTGGCTGCAGCACGACAAGCCGCAGCAGGTATTGGGTGAGATCCGAAGGTTTCTCGGACTCGACGGGGACGGCGCGGGTTAGACTAGCTCAAGGTCCCCGCATGCACCCACCAGCCGTGGTGGTCGCGCCGGATCTTCTCGGCGGCGGCATGGGCCTCGGCCGGCGCGCCGTAGATCGCAAAGCATGTCGCGCCGGAGCCGGACATGCGGGCGAGCTTGACGTTGGCGGAGGCGCGCAACGCTTCCAGCACCTCGCCGATGACGGGCTCGATGCGCAACGCAGGCGCTTCAAGGTCGTTGGCGACGGTTTCCAGAACCTCGACCCAATCGGAAATAGCGGCGCCCTCCCCGGGCCAGGCCGGAGCGCGGATGACGTCGGTGACGCCGACCAGAAGCTCGCCGTTGCGCAACCCCAGTGCCTGGAACACGTCCTTGGTCGCGACCGGCACGCGCGGATTGACCATGACGCAGGGCATGCTCGGTAGCGCGAGCGGCAATAGCTGCTCGCCGACGCCGGTCATGTCGCAGGCGCGCGAGATGAGGCACACCGGCACGTCGGCGCCGGTCGCGAGTGCGACCTTCTGAACGCGGGGATCGTCGAGTGACAAATCGTTGAGACGCGCCAGGAGCCGCAGCGCCGCCGCGGCATCGGCCGAACCGCCGCCGATGCCCGCCGCGACGGGAAGCACCTTGTCGAGCGCGAACGCGCCCAGCTTCAGGCCGGGCACCGCCTCGGCCAGAAGCCTGGCGGCCTTGAGCACGAGATTGTCGGACGTCTCGCCGCAGGCTTCCGCCAGCGGCCCGGTGGTGGTGAGCTTCAGCTCGCCGCCCGGCTCCAGCGTCAGCCGGTCGGCGCAATCGGCGAATGCCACCACGCTTTCGAGATCATGATAGCCGTCGGCACGACGGCCGACGACGCGAAGGCTCAAATTGACCTTCGCCCGCCCCTCTTCAATCAACGCCGACATCGGCGACACGCCCCCAAGCAAACCTCAGCCGCCCCTGCCGTCGTCCTTCTTCTTCTCGGCCTGCGCCGCAGAAGAGTTCGAATTGTCGTCGGCGAGACCGTTGGCGATCTTGGCCTCGATCTTCGGAAGCTCTTCCGGTTCGGGCTTGAGATCGCGGGCATGCGACCACTGGAATTTTGCCTCCAGCGTGCGGCCGACGCGCCAATAGGCGTCGCCGAGATGGTCGTTGATGGTGGGATCTTCGGGCTTGAGATCGATCGCGCGCTCGAGGTTCTTCACCGCCTCTTCGTAGTTGCCGATGCGGTAATAGGCCCAGCCGAGGGAATCGACGATGTAGCCGTCGTCGGGACGCTGCTCGACGGCACGCTTGATCATCTTCATGCCTTCGTCGAGATTCACGCCCTGGTCGATCCAGGAATAGCCGAGATAGTTGAGGACGTGCGGCTGGTCGGGCTGAAGCTCCAGCGCCTTCTTCATGTCGGCCTCGGCCTTGGCCCACTGCTTGGAGCGCTCCTCGCAAATGCCACGATAATAGTACCAGACGCTGTTGGCCTTGTCGTTGCCGGGCTGCAGCACGTCGATCCCTTGCGAATAGGTCGCGCCGCAATCGCCGAACCGCTTGCGACCGCGCTCGATATTGCCGAGCGCCATGATGGCTTCGAGGTCCTTGGGGTCCTCCGACGTGACGCCCTTGAGGATCTTGATCGCCTCGTCGGTGCGGTCGGCGGTGTCGAGATCAATGGCGAGCTGTATCTGCGCATTGCGCTTGAGCGGCGAGGTCGCGGGCACGCGCTCATAGACCTTGATCGCCATCTTCGGCCGCTTCACCGATTCATAGAGATCGGCGAGCGAGAGCAGCGCCAGCGGATGGGTCGGCTGGAGGTAGAGCGCGAGCTGAAGATAGACCAGCGCCAGGTCCTCGCCGCCGCGGCGGGTCAGCGTGGCGCCGATGCCGTAGAGCGCTTCGGCGGCACCGGTCTGCGCGGAATCGACGAGTGGCGGCATCTTCTTGCCGGCCTTGGTCTCGCGCAGGCCTTCCTGGATCAGCGGATGACGGGCGAGCTTCTTGTCGAAGGCCTGGTAGACGGTGGTCGCGGCGGCGGAATCCTTGTTGCGCGAGAGCCAGCGCGCATAGGCCTCGGTCACGCGCAGCATGGAATCGTCAAGCTTGTAGGCGCGCTCGAAGCGGGTGCCGGCGTCCTTCTCCCTGCCGGAGAGTTCCAGGATCATGCCGGCGTGGAGATCCTTAAAGAGCGGATACCATTCCGGACCGGCCAGCTTGTCGATGGTGGCGACACCACCCTTGGCATCGCCGGCACCATAGGCGGCCCAGCCCGACAGCAGCGTGGCGACGAGATCGGTGATCGGGCCGCGGACCGACTGGTTGATGTTGGCCTGCGCGGCCGCGTATTTCTTCAGCTTGAGATCATGCACGCCGACGACGAGACGCGCGACGCGGTTGGTCTTGTCGATGGTGAGAATGCGTTCGGCGAGCTTGACCGCCTCCTCGAGGTCGCCGTCGGCGACCGACGAGATGAAGGCACGGTCGAGCAGTTCGTTGTTCTTGGGATCGGTCCGGAGCGCCGAACGGTAGAATGCGGCGGCGGATGCCGCGTCACGCTCGACGCTGGCATGGCGGGCGGCGAGATAGCTGCCGGCACCGGTCAGCGACTTCAGATCGTTTCGGGTCGGAAACTGCGCCGCCGTGTTCTCCGGGTGGTCTGGCGTCTGCGCCAGGACCGCACCGGGGACCGCCGCGATCGCAGTGCCCGTGAGAGCGATGGCGGCAGCAGTCCGGCGGATGAAACGATTTGAAAACATCTGGGCTCGCCTTGAGTTGGTAGTGCCTGGGTTTGCAACAGGGGGCCGTATCGCATGCGAACGCGGCCGGTGGCATAGGGACCCGGAACCGTCGGGCCGACAATGCCGCTTTTGGCGCTTCGCCGCAAGGATTCGGGCCGGCCGTTCCCCGCGCTTGCCGAAATCGGCCAGACGAAACCGCCGGGAGAGCCCCAAGACGCCGCTACTATGGCCTTATCGTGGCCGCGGCGCGCGGCCGCAGCCAGGTCCTCACGCGAACGTGCGCCAGATCACCCGCCCCGCCCTTACATCGCCTCGTAATTCGGGCCGCCGCCGCCCTCGGGCGGAACCCAGGTGATGTTGCCATTGGGGTCCTTCACGTCGCAGGTTTTGCAGTGGACGCAGTTCTGGGCGTTGATCTGGAAGCGTGGGCCTGAGCCCTCCTCGATCCATTCATAGACGCCGGCCGGGCAATAGCGGTTCGAAGGACCGGCGAAGACGTCATGTTCGGAGGTCTTCTGGAGGTTCATGTCCGTAACCTTCAGATGGACCGGCTGGTCCTCCTCATGATTGGTGTTGGACAGGAACACCGAGGACAGCTTGTCGAACGAGATCTTGCCATCCGGCTTCGGGTAGGCCTTGGGCGTGTGCTGCCGGGCCGGATCGAGGGTGGCACGATCAGGCTTGGCGTGCGACTGGGTGCCGAACAGCGAGGCGCCGAACAGCGTGTTGCACCACATGTCGAAGCCGCCCAGCGCGACGCCGAGCACGGTGCCGAACTTCGACCACAGCGGCTTGACGTTGCGGACCAGAAACAAATCCTTGCCGACGGACGACGTGCGCCAGGCATTCTCGTATTCGACGAGTTCGTCATTGGCGCGATCGGCGGAAATCGCCGCTGCGACGTGCTCGGCGGCGAGCATGCCGGTGCCCATCGCATTGTGCACGCCCTTGATGCGCGGCACGTTGACGAAGCCGGCCGCGCAGCCGATCAGCGCGCCGCCGGGGAAGCTGAGCTTCGGCACCGACTGATAGCCGCCCTCGGTGATCGCGCGCGCGCCGTAAGCGAGCCGCTTGGCGCCCTCGAAGGTGCCGCGGACCGCAGGATGGGTCTTGAAGCGCTGGAATTCGTCGAACGGGGACAGGTAGGGATCGTCGTAGTTGAGATGGACGACGAAGCCGACGGCGACGAGATTGTCGTCATAATGATAGAGGAACGAGCCACCGCCGGTCTTCATGTCGAGCGGCCAGCCGAACGAATGCTGGATCAGGCCCTTCTGGTGCTTGGCGGGGTCGATTTGCCAGACCTCCTTGAGGCCGATACCGAACTTCGGCGG
Organism: Bradyrhizobium sp. R2.2-H; assembly: GCF_004346455.1. Taxonomy (NCBI): domain Bacteria; kingdom Pseudomonadati; phylum Pseudomonadota; class Alphaproteobacteria; order Hyphomicrobiales; family Nitrobacteraceae; genus Bradyrhizobium; species Bradyrhizobium sp. R2.2-H. The sequence goes on along the minus strand of NZ_SMBR01000001.1, from coordinate 193,808 downwards.
CTCGCTCTTGGCGTCCAGGGCGAATTTGCCGATGAGCTGCTTGGTCAGGCTGCCTCGGGCGCCTTCGGCGAACAGGGTGTACTTACCGAGCAATTCCATGCCGCGGGTAAAAGAATCCTTCGGCTTGCCGTCGCGGCCGATGCCCATGTCTCCGGTGGCGATGCCCTTGACCTTGCCGTCCTCGTCATAGAGCACTTCGGCCGCCGCAAAGCCCGGATAGATCTCGACGCCGAGCGCCTCCGCCTTGCGCGCCAGCCAGCGGCAGACATTGCCGAGCGAGCCGATGTAGCAATGATGGTTGTGCATCAGCGGCGGCATGATGAAGTTCGGCAGCTTGATCGCGCCGGCGCCCGTCATCCAGAAGAAGCGGTCGTCCTTGACCTGCGTCTTCAGCGGGCAGTCGGCATCCTCGCGCCAGTCCGGGACCAGCTTGTCGAGCCCGGCCGGGTCGATCACCGCGCCGGAGAGAATATGCGCGCCGACCTCGGAGCCCTTCTCCACCACGACCACGTTGAGATCGGCGTTGAGCTGCTTCAGCCGGATCGCGGCGGACAGACCGGAGGGACCGGCGCCGACGATGACGACGTCGAATTCCATGGATTCGCGCGGGGGAAGTTCTTCGGTGCTCATCTGATCTCAGCCCTTGAGACGGTCCTCGGTCGTTTGCGCCCTCTTGTTTCCGATTTTTCCGGGTAGGACAACCATGGAAATGCGTTTCGTCGGGGTGCAAGGCCGTCCAAGCGGGACCTCCCCGGTTCTGGTACGCCAGAACCGGGCAGGCCCCCATCATTTTTTGACGCGTTTTCTTCACGCGAACCGGTGTCCACTTCGCTTGAAAACGCTATGATATAAAAGTCAGACTTTCCCATGATCCCCGAATCCGCACCCACCGTCCGAGAGCTGCTCGCCTTCTATCTGGAGGCCGGTGTCGACTGCGCGCTTGCGGAGGAACCGATAGATCGCCTGGCGGAAATCGATGCTCCGCCCCCCGGCCCGCGCATGGCGCCGGTCGAAGCACCGCGGCCGGTCGCCGCGCCCGCGGTCATGCGCGGCGAAGCCGCGCCTGCACCGGACGTCGCTATCGCCTCGGCACGCGAGGCCGCGCGCACAGCGCCGACGCTGGAGGCACTGCGCGAGCTGATGCAGGGCTTCGAGGGCTGCGCGCTGAAGCACACCGCAACGCGGCTGGTGTTCGCCGACGGCAATCCGCAGGCGCGCATCATGTTCGTCGGCGAAGCGCCGGGCCGCGACGAGGACATTGAGGGGCTGCCTTTCGTCGGACGCAGCGGCAAGCTGCTCGATCTGATGATAGGAGCCATAGGCCTGAACCGCACCACCGCCTACATCGCGAACGTCATTCCCTGGCGACCGCCCGGCAACCGCACGCCGACGCCGCAGGAAACGCAGATCTGCCTGCCCTTCATCCAGCGCCATATCGAACTCGTGAACCCGGACGTGCTCGTGACGCTCGGCAATCCCTCGACGCAGACTCTGCTCGGAACGCGTGAAGGCATCATGCGCACCCGCGGCCGCTGGTTCGATTACGATACCGGCGGGCGCACCATCCGCGCGCTGCCGACATTCCACCCGGCCTATCTCCTGCGCTCGCCCTCCTACAAGCGATTGGCCTGGCACGATCTGCGGTCGATCGCGAAGGTGCTGGCGCAAGGCGCGACGTAACCACATGCGCGGCGTCATTCCGGGGCGCGGCAAAGCCGCGAGCCCGGAATCCATTCATCCACCAGCTCTGCCGCTCGATGGATTCCGGGCTCTCGCTTCGCGAGCCCCGGAATGACAACGTGCGTGGCCTAAGTCCCCTTCGGCCGCACGATGGCCCAGCCGATGCGGAGCAGCTGCTGGCGGCCGGTCACCAGCCATTCGAAGGCGCGCGGGACTTCCGGCACGATGCCGGGAAAGCGCTTGAGGATGTCCGGCGGCGGCGTGCCGGCGGTATCGGACGCGCGCCAGACCACGACGCCGCCGGTCTCGCTGAATTTTGCCTGATTCATCCACGGCGTGCGCGCAGGATCGGCATCGATGAACAGATGCGGCCGGCCGGAATGCAGCGCGATGAGGCTGGCCAGTTGCGTCTCGCCGGCGACGGCACGCAGGCGATGGTTGGTGCGACGGGCAAAGCTCTCGTCGAAGAAGTCCGAGATCGCGCGCGCCGGCATCGAGGTCGCAATTTCGTTGGCGCCGGTCCACGGCAGGAACAGGACGGCGAGCACCACGCCGGCGGCGGGCGCGATGATGGCAGCGGCCCATACCATGCGCAGCATCCGCGTGCGGCGCATCGCGATGAGATCGCCGGCCGCAACGACCACGGCGAGCCCGGGCATGACCAGCACGACACCGGCGCCGCCGACGACGGAGTCGAGCCCGAGCAGGCCGGAAATCAGCACCGCGCCGAGCGGCGGAGCCAGCGCGAAGAAATACACGAAGTTGCGCGCGAGCGGCTCGACCGTCGGGCGGTAGATGATCGGCGGTTCCTCGCCCTTGCCGTCGAACAGCCCGGTGTTGAGGAAGGTCAGCGCCGGGATCGCGGCAGCCCCGAGCACGAGTCCGCCGAACAGCCAGGCCGCGTGCAACGCGCGGGCGTTGAGCTCGGCGACTTGCGGCAAGGCCGGCATCGTCAACGTCTCGGCCCGCATCAGCCACACCGCATAGGGCAATGCCAGCACGGCGACGACGATCAGTGCAAAGAGCGGATCGAGCCCGCGCAGGGTCCGCCGGCCGCCGGCGGTCGAGACCGCGAAGACGACGATCAGCCCGAGCAGAAAGATCGCCGCCGGCGTCGTCAGCAGCAGGAGGCCCGCTTCGATCGACCAGGCGAACCAGGCATTGCCGCGGCGCTGGCCGATGATCTGCCACGAATGCAGCAGCAACAGCGCCCAGAGCGGCCGCGCCAGCACCAGGGGGCCGAAGTCGAGCGCAGGCGAGGAGAAGGCCAGCACTGTCATCGTCAGCAGCACGGCGAGCACCGCCTGCTGCGAGCCGACCACGGCACGGGAGAGATGATAGAGTGCGATGAAGGTCGCGATCTCGCAGAGCTGGGCGAGGACATAGACGCCCAGCATGTGGCCGCCGGCGGCGCGATAGGCGATGTCGGCGAGCCAGACCGGCAGCGGCGGGCCGAGATCGGTGCCGACCTGGTATTCCCTGCCGAATGCCAGCAGCGTCGCGAGGTTGCCGGGCGGGCTGCGGTAGAACACCAGCGCCACGAACAGCCACATCAATGCCTGGAGCAGCACGGCGATCCACACGATCAGCCGCGGCCGGGCGCGAATGAGCTCGATGACCAGGGAGGTAAACCGCATGCAACGTCCGAATGATGCAGCCAGTCCAGCCGGCCCTATTCGCTCACGAACACTTTGATAAGGGGCACCGCGCGTCGTGGCAACTTCGGTCTGCCCCCTCTCCCCGTTCTTACAGGCTGAGGCACAAGCACACCTGAGCTATCGGTCGTCATGCCCGGACTTGGGACGGTGTGTGTAAGGCGTGGATGGCGGGTCAAGCCCGGCCATGACGGATGGTAGAGCTGTGGGGTCGATTTAGAGATTTGCCGAGACGTCGATCTCGGCGGCCGCGTCCACTTGCACCTTGACCTCTGTCACCGCGAACAGATCCTGCACCGGCTCGACCGTCCATGGCATGTGCTTGGCGCGGGCGGCGGCGACGGGGGCGAAGAAGCTGCGGTGGTGGATGGTGGGACCCAGCCGGTCGAGCGCCTCGAGGTGCTCGGGGACGGCATAGCCCTTGTGCTGCTCGAAGCCGTAGCCGGGGCAATCTTGCGCCAGCGCGCACATCAGCCGGTCGCGCGTCACCTTGGCGACGATGGATGCCGCAGCGATCGACAGCACGATACCGTCGCCGCCGATCACGGCCTCGCAGTCGCATTCGGTGTCGAGCCGGTCACGGCCGTCGACGAAGACATGCCTGGGCGTCTCGGGCAGTGCCACCACGGCGCGCTTGAGCGCCCACAGCGAGGCACGCAGGATGTTGTCGCGGTCGATCCGCGAGGGCGAGGCGACGGCGACCGAGACCTGCGCGGTGGCGCAGATCTTGTCGAACAGCTTCTCGCGCTCCTCGGCAGTCAACCGTTTCGAATCATCGATGCCGCGCGGGATGCGGTCGGGATCGAGAATCACAGCCGCCGCCACCACGGGGCCGGCGAGCGGGCCGCGGCCGGCCTCGTCGCAGCCGGCGACCGGCCAGACGCCGCGCTTGATCAGCGCGCGCTCGCGGCGGAAGCTGGGGGGAGCAATGGCAATGATGCCTTTATTGCCGGCAGGAACCTTCGAAGCCTTGACTGCAGATGTTTTGGCCGCAGGCGTCTCAGCCGGCTTGGCAGACGCAGCCTTCTTCGCAGCCGCCTTTGTTGGCGCGTCTTTGGCTGGGGTCTTGGCGGACTTGTCCCGAATCATGGCCGGGATCGTGCGCAAGAGGCTTCGCCGGCGCAACCGGGAACCCAGGATAATTCCCGCTATTCAGGCCGTCCGTCCTACTCTGCCAGATGCACCCGGCGGTCCTCACCCACTTCGATACCGGGCGCGACCACGACCTCCCAAGGATGGCCGTCGGGGTCGGTGAAGTAGCCGGAATAGCCGCCGTAGTCGGTCTCGTGCGCCGCCTTCAGCAAGCTGGCCCCCTTCCCGATGGCGAAGGCCATCACCTCATTGACCTCCTCGCGCGTCCGGCAGTTCCAGGCGAGCGTCATGCCGCGAAAGGTCGATGGCCTCGGCGCGTCCGGCAGGGTCGCGTCTGCCGCGAGCTGATCCCACGGATACAAGGCGAGCACCGGACCGCCGATATCGTAGAAGGCGACGGCCTCGCCGGTGGCCTTCAGCCGGCGCGAGAAGCCGAGTGCATCGTAGAAGGCGATGCTGGCGCGGATGCTGCTGACGCCAAGCGTGACGACGGTGAGCCTCGGCACCGGGGCCGGCGATTCCTGACTCATGCCATGCCTCCTCTACCTTCCCGTCAGAACAGGCTGAGCTGATCGCCGTTCCGCTTCGGCCGCACAAAGTGATCCGTGGTCAGCTTGGAGCGCCGCTTGTTGAGACCGAGCCTGTCGCAGGCGATCTCGAAGCGGCGGCCGATGGTCCAGGCCATCGGGCCGGTGCCCTTCATCCGCTCGCCCCATTTCGCATCGTAGTCGCGCCCGCCGCGCATGTCGCGAATCAGGGTGAAGACGTGGCGATAGCGGTCCGGATAGTTCGCCATCAGCCATTCGCGGAAGAGATCGCGGACCTCGAGCGGCAGTCGCAGCAGCACATAGGAGGCTTCCTTGACGCCGGCATGGGCGGCGGCATCGAGGATGCGCTCGATCTCGGAATCGTTCAGCGCGGGGATCACGGGCGCGACCATCACCGTGGTCGGAATGCCGGCCTCCGAGAGCAGCTTCAGCGCCTCCAGCCGCTTCGGCGGCGTCGAGGCCCGCGGCTCCATGGAGCGCGCGAGCTTCGGATCGAGCGAGGTGACAGAAATGGCGACCTTGGCGAGGTTGCGCTTGGCCATCCGCGCCAGAATGTCGATGTCGCGCACCACCAGCGCCGATTTGGTGACGATGCCGACCGGATGGCTGGCGCGTTCCAGCACTTCGAGGATTCCGCGCATGATCTTTCGCTCGCGCTCGATCGGCTGGTAGGGATCGGTGTTGGTGCCGATCGCGATCATCCTGGGTTCGTAGCCGGGGGCGGCAAGCTCCTTCTCGAGCAGCGCCGGCGCCTCGGGCTTCACGAACAGCTTCGACTCGAAATCCAGCCCCGGCGAGAGGCCGAGATAGGCATGCGTCGGTCGGGCGAAGCAGTAGACGCAGCCGTGCTCGCAGCCGCGATAGGGATTGATCGAGCGGTCGAACCCGATGTCTGGGGAATCGTTGCGGGTGATCACCTTGCGCGAGGTGTCGACACCGACACTGGTCTTGAACGGCGGCAGCTCTTCCAGGCTCTGCCAGCCGTCATCGAAAGCGACGCGGGCCTCGGCCTCGTAGCGGCCGCTGGCATTGGATTGCGCGCCCCGCCCTCGCCTTCGCGCACGATCGATGGCGACGCCAAGCTCGGGGAAATCTGAAGGCGCACCCGCCGGCTCGGAGGGCGCCGTGACCGGCGGGTGCTTGAGAGCATGAGAGGATGCTGGACTCATGCAATCAAGATAGCACGCAAACGGAACAAATCAAGAACACAAACAAAAAACAGGAAAACAACCCCATGCAAAGTAGCCGCCTAAATTTCGGGCGCGCACCTTTGACCTCACGCAACACACCCGTCACGAGGATTTCGTTTGATCCTGCACAGGGATCGATCGTGCCGGAACAAAGTTGGTGACGATCGCTGGGTGAAAGCCGAAGGAACATGACAATTCAACAAAAAACGGCCGCCGCGACCGGCGACCTTGATCTGCTCGATCGCTATTGGCGCGCCGCCAACTACCTCTCGGTCGGGCAAATCTACCTGCTCGACAATCCGTTGCTGCGCGAGCCCTTGCGGCCCGAGCACATCAAGCCGCGTTTGCTCGGCCATTGGGGCACCACGCCCGGCCTGAACTTCATCTATGCCCATCTCAATCGCGTGATCCGCGCCCTGGACCTCAGCATTATTTATGTCTGCGGCCCCGGCCATGGCGGACCGGGCATGGTCGCCAACACCTATCTCGAAGGCAGCTACAGCGAGATCTATCCCGACATCGCGCGCGATGCGGACGGATTGCGCAAGCTGTTCAGGCAGTTCTCCTTCCCCGGGGGCATTCCGAGCCACGCGGCGCCGGAAACGCCGGGCTCGATCCACGAAGGCGGTGAACTCGGCTACGCGCTGGTGCACGCCTATGGCGCGGCATTCGACAATCCTGATCTGATCGTCGCCTGCGTGGTCGGCGACGGCGAGGCCGAGACCGGCCCTCTCGCAGCGTCCTGGCACTCGAACAAGTTCCTGAACCCGGCTCATGACGGCGCCGTGCTGCCGATCCTGCATCTCAACGGCTACAAGATCGCAAATCCCACGGTGCTCGGACGGATGGGCGATGCAGAGATCCGCGATCTCTTCCGTGGGTTCGGCCACGAGCCGCTGTTCGTGGAGGGCGATGATCCCAAATTGATGCACCGTGCCATGGCGGATGCGCTCGATGTCGCACTCGCCAGCATCCGCTCGATCCAGCTGCACGCCCGCGACGGGCGCAAAAGCGTCGAGCGGCCACGCTGGCCGATGATCGTGCTGCGCAGCCCGAAGGGCTGGACCGGCCCGAAGGAAGTCGACGGCAAGAAGGTAGAGGGCTTTTGGCGCGCGCATCAAGTGCCGGTCGCCGGCTGCCGCGAAAACCCGGCACATCTGAAGGTGCTCGAAGACTGGATGCGCAGCTACGAGCCGGAAAAACTGTTCGACGCGAACGGCGCGCTCGCTCCCGAGCTTCAGGCGCTCGCACCTGAAGGTGTCAGGCGCATGGGCGCCAATCCTCACGCCAATGGCGGCCTGTTGAAGAAGGAGCTGAGGCTGCCCGACTTCCGCAGCTTCGCAGTCGAGGTGCCGCGGCCGGGCGGCACCATCGCCGAAGCGACGCGCGAGCTCGGCAAATTCCTGCGCGACGTCATCCGCCTCAACGCGCAGCAGCGCAATTTCCGCATCATGGGGCCCGACGAGACCGCGTCGAACCGGCTGGATGCCGTGTTCGAGGCCACCGAGCGCGTCTGGATGGAGCCGATCGAACCTTACGACGTCCATCTCGCCCAGGACGGCCGCGTGATGGAGGTGTTGAGCGAGCATCTCTGCCAGGGCTGGCTCGAGGGCTATCTGCTCACGGGACGGCACGGCTTCTTCTCCTGCTACGAGGCCTTCATCCACATCGTCGATTCCATGTTCAACCAGCATGCCAAATGGCTGAAGGTCACGCGCGACCTGCCGTGGCGGCGCCCGATCGCCTCGCTCAACTATCTGCTGACCTCGCATGTCTGGCGCCAGGACCATAACGGCTTCAGCCATCAGGACCCCGGATTCGTCGATCTCGTCGCCAACAAGAAGGCCGACATCGTCCGCATCTATTTCCCGCCGGATGCCAACACGCTGCTGTGGATCGCCGATCACTGCCTGCGCACCTACAACCGCATCAACGTCATCGTCGCCGGCAAGCAGCCGGCACCGCAATGGCTCTCGATGCGGGACGCGGCGACGCATTGCGCTGCCGGGATCGGCATCTGGACCTGGGCCGGAACGGAGGATGGAAAGGGCGAGCCCGACGTGGTGATGGCCTGTGCCGGCGACGTGCCGACGCTGGAAACGCTCGCCGCCGTCGACCTCTTGCGCAAGGCGCTGCCTGACCTGAAGATCCGCGTCGTCAACGTCGTCGACCTCATGACGCTGCAACCCAGGGATCAGCATCCGCACGGCCTCTCCGACCGCGACTTCGACGGCCTGTTCACGTCGGACAAGCCGGTGATCTTCGCCTATCACGGCTACCCCTATCTCATTCACCGGCTGACCTATAGCCGCACCAACCATGCCGGCATGCATGTGCGCGGCTTTGCCGAGGAAGGCACGACGACGACGCCGTTCGACATGGTCGTGCTCAACGGGCTCGACCGCTATCATCTCGCGATCGAGGCGATCGAACGCGTGCCGGGTCTGGCGGCCAAGGCCGCGCATGTGAAGCAGCAGTTCCGCGACAAATTGATCGAGCACTCCCGCTACGTGCGCGAGCATGGCGAGGACATGCCCGAGATCCGCGACTGGGTCTGGCCAAACAGCGCCGGCGGCGACACACCGGCCGAAGCCGGCGACTAGCCATGCCGGACACGATCCTCGTCCTCAACTCGGGATCGTCGAGCATCAAGTTCGGCCTGTTCGATGTCTCGGCGGCTGAGCCTGCCCTGCTCTGCAAGGGCCTGCTCGACGAGCATGAGGCAAAACCCCGGCTCGTGGTGAAGGGCCCCGCGGGCGAAGACCTGTTCGAGACACGAAGGGATGCGCCGGACGCCGCCGGCGGCCATCTGTTCGCCGACGTGCTCGGCTTCATCAAGGACCGGTTCGGCGAACGCAGCCTGCGGGCCGTCGGTCACCGCATCGTTCACGGCGGACCGGATTATTCCGGCCCCGTCGTCCTGACGGACGACATCACCGCGAAGCTGGAGGCCTTGACGCCGTTGGCGCCGCTGCACCAGCCGCGATGCCTTGCGCCAGTCCGCACGCTGGCGGCGATCCGGCCCAAGCTGACGCAGATCGCGTGTTTCGACACCGCCTTCCACCACGGCCTCGCGCCGCCGGCGAGCCGCTTCGCCGTTCCCAGGCGATTCGAGGCGCGTGGCGTCAGGCGCTACGGCTTTCATGGCCTGTCTTTCGAATATGTCGCGGGACGCCTGGCCGAGATCACGCCGGAGCTCGCGGCAAGGCGCACCGTCATCGCACATCTCGGCAACGGTGCCAGCCTCTGCGCCTTGCGCGATGGCCGCAGCATCGACACCACGATGGGGCTGACCCCGCTCGACGGCCTCGTGATGGGCACGCGCTGCGGCACGATCGATCCCGGCGTGCTGCTCTATCTGCAGCAGCACGAGAAGATGTCGGTCGAGGAGGTCCAGCGCCTGCTCTATCACGAGTCAGGCCTGCTTGGCGTCTCCGGCATCTCCGCGGACATGCGCACGCTGCTGGCAAGCGGCGAGGTTGCGGCGCGAGAGGCGGTCGATCTCTTCAGCTTCCGCGCGGCGCAGGCTGTCGCGATGATGGCGACCACTCTCGGCGGCCTGGACTGCCTGGTCTTCACCGGCGGCATCGGCGAGCATGCCAAGGAAATCCGCAGTGCGATCGGCGAGCGTCTGGCCTGGATGGGCGTGCGCATCGATGTCGCCAGCAACGACGCGGCGCGCGGGCGCATCAATCGCGGCGACAGCGCCGTCGAAATCTTCGTCATCCCCACCAACGAAGAGATGATGATCGCGCGCCATTGCGCGGCTCTGATCCGCGGACGCCACGTCACGTGACAATTTTATGAATGATCTGCCGCAATGCTGCCGCCGTGGTTTCGCGGCACAAATACCGCATCAATCCTGGTTGCGGACCGATCATGAAAACCCAGATCATCGAAGAGCTCGGACAAGGCAGCATCCTGTTGCCCGCGCTGGTGGCGGAAGGGCTCGCCGCCAACGACCGCATCAAGGTGCGGATGAGCGCGTTGCAGGCGGCGGCCCAGCATGCGCAGGAGCCTGACCGGCCCGCGAATGACCTCGCCGTCGAAAGTCAGACTGCAGGCATCGCCCCCGCGGGGATCGCAGCGCTGATCGGTGGCGCCCGTCTGATCGGACAGGGCCGGCTCGCGGCCCCCGATCTCGCGAAGCTGATGCAGGAGATTGCGGACGATGCAGCGACCATGATCCGCGCCGTCGGCGCCGGCGCGGCGAGCGACGGCGAAAGGGCGCAGGCGCGGCTCGACGCGATCCGCACAGCCGGCCTGCTCGATGCCACCGGCGAGATCGAGATATCCCGCATCTCGCGCCTGACCGGCGTGGCTGACGCAGGCAGCGACAGCCTGCATCGCCTCGTCATGGATCTGCACAAGCAGCTCAACAGGCTTGCGACGAGTTGCTCGGAGGAGGCGCTCGACGGCGCCCATGTCTTCGGCCTGCACAGCGAGGACCGCCCGGCCGTCGCGGCCTTCATGAAGGGCCTGAATGCGACGCGGGGTCTCAAGTTCAACCATCCAGGCCTCGATACCATGGCGACGCGCGCCGGCGGCCGGCTGCTGATCCAGAACGACATCGGCACCACGGACGCCCATGTCGTCGTGATCGCGGTGAAGAAGAACGCGGTCACGGTGACCTACACCGACGTGCATCTGGCGCGGGCGAAGTTCTTCATCTCGCTGTTCGACGAATTCGAGGCAACCTGGAGCGGGCTCGATCGTCACACCGCAGCCGGCCTCGGCGAAGACAACTCGTTCTATCTCGTCACCGGACAGTATCAGGCCGGTCACGCCGCCGATCGCAACGAATTCCTCGCGGCGCTCGGTGCCGCATTGGTTTTCCTGATCGACTGGAACAAGGCGCGCAAGCTGCTCAGGACCTGGGTCGCCAAGGATGACGCGGCACGCATCCTCGAATGGGCTGCGCGTCAGCGGATCGGCCATCGCGGCTTCCTCGAGCTCGGCGGCAACGATCTGCTGGGCTCTGCCGTCCGGAACGCCGCTCCGACGCGGATCGGCTTCGGCGAGCGCCTCGACCAGGCGCTCGGCCGCAACGCCGCGATCGATTTTCTGAAGACATCTCTGCGCGCCTCCACCGAGGCACTGCTTGCGGGCCGCTCGGTCAGGACGGTGCGCGACCAGATCGAGGCCGATCTGATGCGGCACCTCGATCGCGTCGATGGGACTCTGCTGGCAGCCGTGCTGCGTCAGATCGGCCTCTCCCACGATCTCGTCGCGGCGATCTCGCGCCATATTGCCGCGCTCCGCGCGGACCAGCCCGCCGACGGCAAGCTGTTGACGCAACGCTGCGGCGCGATCGAGCAGAAGGCCGACCGAATCGCGATCGAGAGCCGCAACGAGGTCGACCGCCTCAATGCCCGCCCGCTGATCGGACAATTGATCGATCGCGCCGAGGAAGCCGTCGACGAGTTGGAGCAGGCCGCATTCATCGCCGCGCTGATGCCGGAAAGGACCGATCCATCCCTGCTGGCATCGCTGGCCGAGCTTTGCACGGTGGCAGAGACCGCAACCGAAGTGGCCGCGAGCGGCGTCGCGGCTGCGATCGACGTCCCGGAGGGACGGCGCGCCGATTCCGAGGACGCGCTCTCCGCCGTGACTCGCCTGATCGACGCCGAACACGCCGCCGACAGCCGCGAACGCGCGATCACCGCCCTGGTCTTTTGCGGCGGCTTCGACGTCGCGACATCGCTGTCGGTGATCGAGCTCGCCCGCGCCGTCGAGCGCGCCACCGACCGCTTCGCCGCGTTCGGACATCTGCTCCGCCGTCACATCATGATCGATCTCGCAGCTTGAGGAAGCCACCATGCATATCGTCCGTATCGGCGCTGAAGCCGCCGAATTGCGGCCCGCCGAAGAGATCGGCGCCAAGGCCGCCAATCTCGCCCGCATGGCGGCGCTGGGCCTGCCGGTGCCGCCTGCCTTCGTGCTCCCGGTCAAGCTCTGCGCCGACATCATTGCCGGCCAAGCGCAAGCCACGCGACACCTGCGCGATGGCTTGAAGGAGGGAATCTCGTTCCTGGAGGGCGCCACCGGAAAGCGCTTCGGAGACCGCCGGCATCCGCTCCTGGTGTCGGTGCGCTCGGGGGCGGCGCGATCGATGCCGGGCATGCTCGACACCGTTCTCGACGTCGGCTGCACGCTGGACGCCGTGCATGGCCTGATCCGTGCGACTGGCCGGCCGCGCCTCGCCTGGGATTGCCGGCGCCGTTTCCTGGAGAGCTTCGGCGAGACCGTGCTCGAGCTCGACCCGGCCGCCTTTGCCGCCTGCATCTCGGAACTCGTCGCAACCGAAGACGCCGGCAGCGACCGTGAGCTCGACAGCGAAGCGCTCGAGCGGCTCGCCAGCCGCGAGCAGACGCTGGTCGAGGATCGCGCCGATGCCCCGCTGGAGGACGCCTTCGCGCAGCTGGAGGCGGCGGCCCAGGCGGTCTATCGCTCCTGGATGAGCGAGCGAGCGCTGACCTATCGAAGCCTCCAGCACCTCGAAGCGCTCGAGGGTACCGCCGTGACCGTGCAGGCGATGGTCTTTGGCAATGGCGGTCTTGCCTCCGGCGCGGGCGTGGCATTCTCGCGCGATCCGTCCACGGGCGCGCGTCGCCCGATGATCGACCTCGTCCTCGATGCGCAGGGTGAGGACGTGGTTTCCGGAAGACGCACACCTGATACCGCCGAGGCGATCGCCCGCGAGCTGCCGAAGCTCGAGGCGGAACTCGGCGATATCCTGAGGCGACTCGAGCACGCGTTCGCCGACGTCCAGGACGTCGAGTTCACGGTCGAGAACGGCCGGCTCTGGATCCTCCAGACCCGCACCGCCAAGCGCACGCCGCGGGCCGCCGCCAGGATCGCGATCGACCTCGTGCATGAAGGCCTCATTTCGAAGGACGAGGCCTTGGAGCGGATTGCGGAGATCGACCTCGCCTCGCTCACCGAGACGAGGCTGGTTTCCTCCGGCAAGCCCGCGACGACCGGCATCGGCGCCTCCGGCGGCATCGGGATCGGACGGGCGGCATTCTCGTCCGAAAGCGCCCAGCGCCTCTCGGCAGCGGGCGAGCCGGTCATCCTGCTGCGTCCCGACACCAGCACCGCCGACGTCGCAGGCTTCGCGCTTGCCGCCGGCATCGTCACGTCGGTCGGCGCGCGCACCTCGCATGCGGCCCTGGTGGCGCGGCAAATGGGTAAGCCCTGCGTGGTCGGCTGCCGCGAGCTGAAGATCGATGCCGTCGCAAAGCGGGCCAAGCTCGGCCAAGTCAGCTTTGCCGAAGGCGAGTGGATGACGATCGAGGGCGACGCCGGAGAGCTCTATCTCGGACGCTGCGAGACGATCCGGACACGGCCCGAAGCCGAGCTTGCCGAGATCGCCGCGTGGCAGGCGCAATCCGGCCAACATGATCGGCGCGCCGCCGCGCCTTAAAGCGCGATGAGATTCGCATCAATCGTCGGCGCACCCTGGTTTTTTTGTTTACGCATGATCTTTCCGGAAAACCGCTTCGCACTTTTCCGGATCATGCTTAGTGACCGCGGCCGGTCAGGAGCTGAAAAGTCCCCATTGCGACCTCGATCAGGATCAGCACCACGACGGCGATCTCCAGGCGGAGCGAGCGCTGAGTGTCGATGATGTCGGTCAGCGCGTTGGCGGTCTCCGACACCGCGGCAAGCTTGCGCTCGAGCGTGTCGAGGCGCTCCTTCAATTCGTACTCGTCCTCCAGACGCGAATAGAGCCGGTCGAGCTCGGGCTTCTCCCAGAGCACGTCGGGCTTCTCTGCGATGGCGACGCGCCCGGCGACGCGCTGCTGCACCAGCAGCGCATTGCCGATCAATTGCAGGATGCCCTTGCGCCGTTGCGGCGTGCGGCCGTGCTCGGCGAGCTCGCGTGCAAACGGCTCGATCACGTCGAACACTGCGGCGACACGGCGCTCGTCGCGTGCCAGCGACGTGCTCTTGGCGAGCGCATCGGCGACCAGCAGCAGCCGGTCGTCGGAGAATTTGGCAAGGCAGATCGGCCCTCCCGGCTGGATCGCCTCTGCGGCTTCGTCGTGGCAGAGCTGTGCCTGCGCGATCTCCTCCTCGTACGGGCTGAGCTCTCCGGTCACGCGCGACTTCAGGTTGTCGATGAGGACCTTCTCCTCGGACGGAAGCAGCCCGATCAGCACGACGACGCCGTAGCGAAAGACTACGGCAAGGCCGGCATGGACGCGGAAGGCGGCCGGCGTCGAGGAGACCAGCGTGCCGATCTCCAGGCTGGAAGCATTAATGCGGTCGCCCAGCATCAGCGCCCGGATCCGCAAGGTCGGCGCAGTCCCCTGCTTCGGCGACGCTGGCGCTGCGCCGACGGCGAGTTGATCGGCGTTCATGTGAGGCCTCTCCCGGGACCAAGATCACACATCTTCGTTGACCCATGTTGCAAGCTGCATCCTCGTCTGAGAGGGACCGGCTGCCCGTGCGCAGCGAAATGTCCAAGAAGCTTCGAGTTAATACGGCCGAGATGAGCTTGTGCCGAAACATTCGGCAATATTTCCAGCCCGCACATGACACATTTGGCTGCGACGACTGGCTGCGGTTTACCATCGCATGCCGAAGCGCCGCCGGAAAGTTGCACTCGGCAACGCTACGGGTTTATGACAACATCATATAAAACTACGCTTCTCCCGAAGTGCAGACACTGAAGCCTCAATCATGCTGAGCGTCATCATTCCGACCGAAGGTGTCGAGCAGACGGCGGTCGCAACCCTGGCCGCGCTGGTCCCCGGCGCCGCCGCGGGCGTCATCCGGGAGGTCCTTCTGGTCGACCGCACTCCCAATGGCGTCATCGAGCGCGTTGCCGACGTCGCAGGCTGCCGCTTCATCACGTTCGAGGGACACTCCCAAGGCGCCGCGCTCGCCGCCGGCGCGCTCCAGGCCCGATCGCCCTGGCTGATGTTCCTGCCCGCGGGCGCCGTGCTGGAAACCGGCTGGATCGAGGAAACCACCCAGTTCATCCAGGCGGTCGCCAGCAGTGGCCGGGATCGCGCGGCGGTGTTCCGCTACGCGCGCTCGCCTTACGTAAATACCGCATTCCGCGACGTCGCCTGGGCCGTGGCGCGCAAGCTCGTGGGTCCCCTCGGCGATCAGGGGCTGTTGATTGCGCGTGATCATTACGACCGGATCGGCGGCTACCCGCCCCAGGCCCGCCATTCCGAGGCGCGGCTGCTCCGGCGGCTCGGCCGGTCGTCCCGGACCATGCTGCGCAGCCGGATCGTCATGGTCGGCTGAAGCGCGAGATACTTGCCAACGTCAAACAATTAATTGACAATGGCAAATATCGAGGTGATCCCATGCTATCGAAAGCTTCGTCGTCAAGGGCCGTGGCCGAACGGGCCGACGACGACCCCGTCGCGGCGGTTCGCGCCTTCAACCGTTTCTACACCCGCAAGCTCGGTGTGCTCGACCAGCACCTCGGCAAGAGTCCGTTCTCGCTCAGCGAGGCGCGGGTGCTCTACGAGCTCGCCCATCGCGCCGATCTTGCCGCAAAGGAGATCGGAAACGAGCTCGGTCTCGATCCCGGCTATCTCAGCCGCATCGTCCAGAGCTTCGACGAAAAGGGGCTGATCACGCGGAAGCCCCTGCCCGCGGACCGCAGGCAATACCAGCTCAGCCTGACCGCCAAGGGCCGGCAGGCTTTCGCCAAGCTGAACCTGAGCTCGCAAAACGAGGTCGCCGCGATGCTGGCCCGACTTTCGGCCAGCGATGCAACGCGGCTGACACAGGCGATGGCAACCATCGAGGCCGTGCTGGAGCAACGCCGAACCCAGCCCGCGGCTGTCATGCTGCGCAGCCATCGCGTCGGCGACATGGGCTGGGTCGTCTCCCGGCAGGCTGCCGCCTATGCCGCGGACTACGATTGGGACATCAGCTACGAGGCGCTGGTCGCCGAGATCTGCGCGCAGTTCATCAGGAACTACGACGCCGCGCGCGAGCACTGCTGGATCGCAGAGGTCGGCGGCGAGCCGGTCGGCTCGGTCTTCCTGGTCAAGGCCACGGATGAAATCGCAAAACTCCGCCTGTTGCAGGTGGAGAAGAAGGCACGTGGCCTCGGTGTCGGCCGCGCGCTGGTCGAGCAGTGCATCCAGGGCGCCCGCGAGCGTGGCTACAGCAAGATGACGCTGTGGACACAGAGCATCCTGGTTGCCGCGCGCGGGATCTATCAAAGCGCAGGTTTCAGGCTCGTCGCCACCGAACCGCATCACAGCTTCGGGCAGGATCTTGTTGGGGAGACCTGGGAACGGGATCTCTGACTATTCGGCAACGAGCGAGATGCGCATGAATGTGCCCTCGCCCCTTGCGGGAGAGGGCAGCGACGCTGGTAGACGCGAGCTCGCTTGGGTGAGGGGTATGTCTCCGACCACTCCGTGCGGATGGATACCCCTCATCCGGCGCTTCGCGCCACCTTCTCCCACAAGGGGACAAGGAAGAAGGTTACACCGTCGCGCCTTGCGCCTTCGGCCGGCGCAGATGCTCGTCCAGCCGCGGCATGATCTCGACGAAATTGCAGGGGCGCGTGCGGTAGTCGAGCTGGGCTGCGAGGATGCCGTCCCAGCCATCGCGGCAGGCCCCCGGCGAGCCAGGGAGACAGAAGATGTAGGTCGCACCCGCGACGCCCGCGGTGGCGCGGCTCTGGATCGTCGATGCGCCGATCTTGGCATGGCTCAGCATGTGGAATGCGATCGAGAAACCGTCCATGCGCTTCTCGAACAACGGCTCGATCGCCTCCGGCGTGACGTCGCGTCCGGTAAAGCCGGTGCCGCCGGTGGTGATGACGACGTCGACGCCGCCATCTGCAATCCAGCGGCGGATGACGGCGCGGATCGCCTCGACATCGTCGGTGACGATCTCGCGCGCGGCGAGATGATGACCCGCCGCGGTGAGGCGATCGACCAAGGTCTGGCCGGACTTGTCATCCGCAAGCGCGCGCGTGTCGGACACGGTGAGCACCGCGATGTTGAGCGGGATGAACTGCTTGGATTCGTCGATGGAGGCCATGTTGCGTCTTTCGTGTCCCGGACAAGGTGCGGCGCATCAGCGCCGCGTCGCAGAGCCGGGACCCACTTGAGAGATTTGTGAGACCGGCGTTGTGGGCCCCGGCACTGCAGCGCACCTCTGAGGAAGCGCTGCGCTGCGTCCGGGGCACGAGCCTTCCTTACAACGCTCCCGCGCCGAACGTGTTGCAGGCCTGGACCGTGCCCTGCTGGTAGCCGGTCATGAACCATTGCTTGCGTTGCGCCGCCGAGCCGTGGGTGAAGGAGTCAGGCACGACGCGGCCCGTCGACTGGCGCTGCAGCGTATCGTCGCCGAT
The DNA here is from genome assembly GCF_004346455.1 of Bradyrhizobium sp. R2.2-H. NCBI lineage: Bacteria > Pseudomonadati > Pseudomonadota > Alphaproteobacteria > Hyphomicrobiales > Nitrobacteraceae > Bradyrhizobium > Bradyrhizobium sp. R2.2-H. The sequence goes on along the minus strand of NZ_SMBR01000001.1, from coordinate 176,299 downwards.
CGCGCTCGCCGTGGTCAGCGCAGCCTCGATGTCGCCGGGCTCCAGGAAGTTCGGACGCTTCTTCGCCTCGCGGTTGACCCAGACGCCGGACAGGCAGTCGGCCTGCAACTCCACCTTCACCTGCAGCGCATTCGCCTCGGCCTTCGAGCCGACCTGCTGCTGGAGCCGTGTTACGCGCGGAATGATGCCGAGCAGGTTCTGGATGTGATGGCCGGCTTCATGCGCGATGATGTAGGCCGTCGTGAAATTGCACGCCGACTTGCCGGAGCAGCCGCGAAAGCGCGTCTCGACCTCGCGGAAGAAGGCGGTGTCGAGGAAGATGGTCCGGTCGGGCGGACAATAGAACGGCCCCATCGCCGACTGCGCCATGCCGCAGCGGCCGCCGTTGGTGGCGTTGCGGAACAGCACGATCTTCGGACCGGTGTAGGACTGGCCGCTGGCCTGGAAGATCTCGCTCCAGCGATCATCGATCTCGCCGAGGATGCCGGAGATCATGCTGCCCATCTCGTCGGTCGGCGCGCCGCGCTTGCCCGAGGACGCCTGGCGATCGGTCTGGTAGGTCGGCGCATGGCCGCCGCCGGTCAGAATCTCGGCGCCGCCGATCAGGATGCGTGGATCGATGCCAAAGGCGTAGCCGACCAGGCCGAGGATAATGATGGTACCGATGCCGAGCCCGCCGCCGCCGATCGGCAGGCCGAACCCGCCTCCTCCGCCGCCGCCAAAGCCACCACCTTCGTCGCGACGATCCTCGATGTCGTCGCTGCGGCGGAAGTCATCGTAACGCATGGCGGCTTTCCCTCGGGGGTCCCTGATTCAGTTTCGACGGTGCACGAGTATGCGAGAAGCTCAACGCGCCACACAGGTAAAATTTCCGTTGTCTTTATCAATATCGTGGCCGGCAAAAATTGCCTAGTGCGACAGCATGTCGATGCCAGCAATTTTTTCCGAGGGTCGAGCAATTTTTTCCGAGAGAAATTTGCGGCCTTCTTGCGGCCATGATTGCTGCAGCGAGCCGAGCAAACGCGAAATACACTGAAAAACACGGCGAATGCGCACAACAACGTTCGCACAACCGGCAAGGCGAGGGCTGCTCACGAAAGCGGCGGGTTAAGTCGTTTTTTACTTTGCCCCTTCAATGTAACGGTCAGTCGGTTGTTTGGTCCCGCGTCGCCGACAGCGTCGCCTGAGTCAGAGTTCTTGAGTCATGGTAGAGTCGCGTCGCGGGGCGTCTGCAAGGGCGCCCCGCACAAATTTCGAGTCTCCTTCGCATCGCATCATTCTCGGCGATTGCGTCGCCGAGATGTCGAAGCTTCAGGCTGGTTCGGTCGACCTGGTGTTCGCCGACCCGCCCTACAATCTCCAGCTCAAGGGCGATCTCAAGCGCCCTGACGAATCCCATGTCGATGCCGTCAACGACGACTGGGACAAGTTCGATTCGTTCTCCGCCTATGACGATTTCACCCGCGCCTGGCTGCTCGCGGCCCGCCGCGCGATGAAGCCATCGGCGACGATCTGGGTGATCGGCTCCTATCACAACATCTTCCGCGTCGGCGCGATCATGCAGGACCTCGGCTTCTGGCTCCTGAACGACATCGTCTGGCGCAAGACCAATCCGATGCCGAATTTCCGCGGCCGCCGCTTCACCAACGCGCACGAAACGATGATCTGGGCCGCGCGTGACGAAAAAGCCAAGGGCTACACGTTCAACTACGAGGCGCTGAAGGCCGCCAACGAGGACGTGCAGGCACGCTCCGACTGGCTGATCCCGCTCTGCACCGGCGAGGAGCGCCTCAAGGGCGCGGACGGCAAGAAAGTGCATCCGACGCAGAAGCCGGAAGGCCTGCTCGCGCGCGTGCTGCTGTCGTCATCCAAGCCCGGCGATCTCGTGATCGATCCCTTCAACGGCACCGGCACCACCGGCGCGGTCGCCAAGCGCCTCGGCCGTTCCTATATCGGCTTCGAGCGCGACAAGACCTACGCCAAGGCGGCCGAGGCGCGCATCGCCGCTGTCCAGCCGCTGCCGGAGGACAGCCTCGCCCCGTTCATGACCGCGCGCGAAGCGCCGCGGGTGGCGTTCGCCGAGCTGATCGAGCGCGGCATGATCATGCCCGGCACGAAACTGTTCGACGCCAAGAAGAAGCTGGGCGCGCTGGTCCGTGCCGACGGCGCCATCATGCTGGGCGACAAGGTCGGCTCGATCCACCGCATCGGCGCCGTGGCGCAAGGCGCGCAGGCCTGCAACGGCTGGACCTTCTGGCACGTCGAGACCAAGAAGGGTCTCAAGCTGATCGACGAGCTCCGCGCCGAGATCCGCGCCGGCATGGCGGCGGAGTAGGCCTCCTCCTCCGTCATTCCGGGGCTCGCCACCGGGTCCGCGCGCAGCGCGGCCCGATGACAGGCTCCGCGAGAACCCGGAATCCATCGAGCCACGTCCCATGCCGCCCAATGGATTCCGGGCTCGCGCCAAGAGGCGCGCCCCGGAATGACAGGGGCGTGAATTGAAAGCCGCGTCAGCCGGGACTAGATTCGCCAGATCAGCCCCGTCCTGACCGGTTGGGCTCCATGCGACGACACTCCGAGACATTGCTGCTGGTACCGCTGCTGCCGATCTTCCTGGCCGGCATGTTTCCGATGTTCCTGATCGCGCTGCTGGGATTTTTCGGGCTCGCGCTGTTCGGCATGCTCGTGATTTGCGTCGGGCTCGCCAGCTCCAACGAGGCGCACGACAATTTCAACCACGACGTCATCGTCCACGGCTACGCGCGCGGGCCGGAGCGCGCGGCGCGGGCCTCCGACATGCATCTGGCCGCGCGGCTCGGGCTGCGCCTGGAGGCCGTGGGCGCGGCCATGGTCATTACGGCGACAATCGGCCTTTGTTACGCCGCTTGACCTGCGCACCGCGCAGACGCCGCCCGGCAAACTCGGCGGTTGCTCTCCCGCAACGGGTTCAGGCAAGACAAGGTCCGCCTAACCACGCCGCGTCCGCGCGCGCAACAGACACCGAGGAGATGCTCGATGCTCAAGTTCTATTTCAACGGGTCGCCGAACCCGACCAAGGTCGCGCTGTTTCTGGAGGAGTCCGGCTTGGCCTACGAGCCGGTGAAGATCGACACCCGCAAGGGCGAGCAGTTCACCCCGGACTATCTGAAGGTCAACCCGAACGGCAAGGTGCCGGCGATCGACGACAGTGGGACGATCGTGTTCGACTCGAACGCGATCCTGCTTTATCTGGCCGAGAAGACCGGCAAATTCCTGCCCGCCAACCGCGCCGAACTCCTGTCCTGGTTGATGTTCGTGGCCACCGGCGTCGGGCCGTATTCGGGTCAGGCCGTCCACTTCAAGCATTTCGCGCCGAAGGACCAGAACCACGACTACGCCCATAATCGCTACCAGTACGAGACCGATCGCCACTACAGGATTCTCGACGGTCATCTCCAAGGCCGCCGCTACATGGCTGGCGACAGCTATTCGATCGTCGACATGGCACTGTGGGGCTGGGCGCGGATGGTGCCGTTCAAGCTCGGCGACGACGCCTTTGCGCGATACCCGAACGTGAAGCGGCTCGTCGACGAGATCTCGGCGCGGCCCGCGGCGGCGCGCGCCATCGCCCTGAAGGACAAGTTCACCTTCAAGGCCGAAATGGACGACGAGGCGCGCAGCAACATGTTCAAGCACATGACGACCAAGGTCGCCTGATCGGGTCACTTGCGACGCTCGAGGCCACGCGCATGCGCGTGGCCTCTTGGCTTCGACGTCAGGCTGCGTGGACCGAGCCCAGGAACTTCGCCACCTCCTGCTTCAGCCGGTTGCTGTCGGCCGAGAGCGAGCGTGCCGCCGAAAGCACCTGCGAGGAAGCCGATCCGGTCTCGGAGGCGCCGCGCTGCACGTCGCCGATGTTGGACGACACCAGCTGGGTGCCCTGGGCCGCCTGCTGGACGTTGCGGGAGATCTCCTGCGTCGCCGCGCCCTGCTGCTCCACGGCGGCGGCCACCGTCGACGAAATCTCCGACAGGCGCTCGATGGTGCCGCTGATCTCCCTGATCGAGCCGACCGACTCCTCCGTCGCCGCCTGGATGCCGGAGATCTGCTGGGCGATCTCCCCGGTGGCCTTCGACGTCTGCTCGGCGAGCGCCTTGACCTCGGAGGCGACCACCGCAAAGCCGCGACCGGCGTCGCCCGCGCGCGCCGCCTCGATGGTGGCGTTCAGCGCCAGCAGGTTGGTCTGGCCGGCGATCGTGCTGATCAGCTCGACCACGTCACCGATCCGCGCGGCGGCCTTGGAGAGCGCGCCGACGCGCTCGTTGGTCCTGCTCGCCTGACCGACGGCCTCGGTGGCGATGCGGGCGGATTCCTGCACCTGGCGGGCAATCTCGGATACCGAGGAGGAGAGCTCCTCGGTCGCCGAAGCGACCGCCTGCACATTGGCCGAGGCCTCCTGCGAGGCGCTGGCGACCTCGGTCGACAGGTCCTGAGCACGCGCGGCGGTCGTGGTCAAAGTGCCCGCGGAGGCTTCCAGCTCGTTCGACGCCGATGACACCGTGTTGACGATCTCGCCCACCGCCTGTTCGAACTGGTCGGCCAGCCGGGCCATGTCTTTCTTGCGGTTCTCGGCCTGCCGCGCCTCGAGCTCGGCCTGCTCGGAGCGCATGCGCTCGGTCTCGATCATGTTGTCCTTGAACACCTGGATCGCCTTGGCCATGTCGCCGATCTCGTCGGCCCTGCCGCGGCCGGGAATCTCGACCTCGAGATTGCCGCCGGCAAGCCGCCCCATCGCGCCTGTCATCGAGGTCAAGGGACCGACGATGCTGCGGGCGATCAGGAAGGCGACGATGCCGCCGAACAGGATAGCGAGGCCGCCGGCGATCTCCTGAACGGTCGTCGTGCCGGCGATCACGGATTCAGCGGTGGTCCGCGATTGCTGGTAGTCCTGCTTCAGCGTCGTTTCCGCCACCTTGAGCTTGGCGATGCTGTCGACGATGAGGGGCGCGAGGTTCTTATGGTAGATCTCGTCCGCCTGGAGCATCGCTGCGGAGGTCGTCTCGAACGCCGACTTGTAGATTCCGAGCGAGGACTTCACCGGCGCCAGCGTGGCTCGCAACTCCGTCGCCTGCGGGCTCTTTTCGAGTGCCGCGAGCCGTTGCGCTGCCCTGTCGACGCTCGCCCTGAAGGTCGCAGGGCCCTGCGTATCGCGAAGGGCCAGAAAACGCCAGTTTGCGATCCTCACGAGCAGGATTCGCGATTCGAGATCGGCGACGAGGGCCGCCGTATCTTCGTCGACGGCGGCGCGCGCCACGTCGACGAGCTTGCCCATCTTGACGGCCAGATCCTCCCCGCTCGGCAGCAGCGTCGCCTTGCCCGTTCTCGCCTCGTTGACGGCGTCGCCGAGACTGTCACGCAGGCGTCGGATTTTGGCGATGTCATCGATGAGGCCGTTATAGAGCGCTCGCCGCTCCTCCGAGATCGTCCCCTTCGCGCCGACCCGCAGCAGCTCGGTCGCCGCGGTTTCCCGCTCCGCCGCTTCCTTCATCGCGGATTCGTTGGCGTCGTAAACGTAGCGAAGATTGGCCCGCTGGATCGCCTGAAGGTTGGTCGAGATTTCCAGCACCCGCGCCGTGCTGTCCGAGAGCGCGGATTGTCTTGCGACCTGATCCTGCACGTCCTGCAAATTCCAGACTGCAACCACTGCCATCACGAGACCGACCGCCACCAGGGCCATGAAGCCTGCGTACAGGCGTCCCCTGATCCGCAAACGAAATTTCGGCATTCCCACTGTCCACCCAGATGCATTTCACTTCGAGCGGCCGAGCAATTCCGGCGATCGTCGCCGGCCACCCCGGCAGCCGCGTATCGCGTCTTTGCGACTCGCGCTGCACCGCGACACAATGGGGGACACTCGTTAATTGAACCTTCAAATCTTTCGCGCGATTGAGAACGGCCGGCACGAAATCTGCTGTTTTTGTCGGCAGCTATGCAAAGTTCGCGCGCGGATGCGCAGCGTCATGCAGGGCGCTGCATGCGAACGCTCACGAGGCGCCGGCCTTCTGCAATTTGTCGAGTGCATGCTCGACCACTTCCAGCGTGTAGGGCTTCTGGACCACCGGCGCCGACGCCAGTTGCTCGGGGATCGGCGCGCGCTCGCCATAGCCGGTCGCGAAGATGAAGGGCACCCCGATCTCCTTCAGCTTCTGTGCCACCTTGATGCTGCTCTCGCTGCCGAGGTTGAGATCGAGCAAGGCAAAGCTCGGCCGTGTGCGCTCGATCGAGCGTAGCGCCTGGTCGACGGTTGCCGCAGTGTCGACGTGGCGGGCGCCGAGATCGAGCAGGATGACCTCCGCCGCCATGGCGATGATCAGATTGTCCTCGACGATCAATGCCGTGTCGGAGATCCTGGGTCGGGCGGACTGCTGCTCTTCGACGCGCATGGCGGCTCCTGCGATGGACGGGACCAATTCGACGAAATTGGGGGGAATCACGAACTTCGCCTGCACGCCCAGGAGGTCGAAGCGGATCTCGGCATCGCCCTTGAGGTCGAACGGCACCGATCGCTCGATGATCGTCGTGCCGAAGCCGCGCCGCGACGGCGGCTGCACCGGCGGACCGCCGCTCTCCTTCCATTCGATGACGAGGCTGGAGGACGGATCGAGGCGCCAGACCACCTCGACACTGCCGGTGGAATCGGCAAGTGCGCCATACTTGGCGGAATTGGTCATCATCTCATGCACGACCAGAGCCAGAGTGGCGAACGCCTTGGGATCCAGCGCGACGTCCGGACCGCCCATCTTCACCCGTCCCGCGCGCGCGCCGAGATAGGCGCCGGCCTCGGACTCGACCAAGGTGCGGAGCGCGACCGGGGCCCAGTTCAGGTTTGTGATCTGATCGTGGGCGCGCGCCAGAGCCTGGATGCGGCCGCCGAGCACGCCGGCGAACTCCTCGACGCTGGTCGCGGTGTCCTTGCTCTGCGCCACCAGGGCGCGCACGAGGCTCATGATGTTGCGGACGCGGTGATTGAGCTCGGCGATCATCAATTCCTGCCGCTCCTGCGCCCCGCGGCGCTCGCGTGCGGCGAGGTCGGACAGTTGCAGGATCACTTCTAGCAGCGTGACGCGCAGGCTCTCGGCGATGCGGATGTCGGCCGCCGACCACGGCTTCGACTGCCCCGCCACCGTCTCCTGCCAGAGCTCGAAGCTCTTGCGCGGCGTCAGGCGAGGCCCGTGCGGACCTTCGTCGTACACCTTGTCGGGATCCCCGGCCCATTTCACCGCCTGTAGGACCTCGCGCCGGAAGAAGATCAGGCAATCGCGCGGAGTGCGCGAGATCGGGATGGCGAGAAAGCCCGCCGCGCGGTCACGGAAGGCCTGGCCGGCGGCATAGACCTTGGCGATCTCGGCGCTCGCGAAAATCCGCCCCGGCGAAGTCCGGTTGATGAAGGCGACGAGATCCTTCACCTCGTCTTCGGTCGGCGTCTCGCCCTCGATCGCGATCTTGTTGTCGGACCAGACCGCGACGCCGTCGCACTCGATCATCTTGCGGTAGTCACTGAGGAAATCGACGATCGCGCGGCGGCTGTGCTCGTGGGAAGCCGCCATCTCGATCAACCGCTCCTGGACCTGATGAGCGCGGGCCTCGTAGGCGACGTCGCCCTCGCGTTCGCGGCCTTCCACGATCCAGGAGAACATCTGACCGAACAGCTCGGAGGCCGTACGCTTGTCGAACGAAATATACCGCGGCGAATAGTGATGGCAGGCAAACAGACCCCACAGCTTGCCGTCGCGCAGGATCGACACCGACATGGAGGCGGCAACGCCCATGTTGCGCAGATATTCGATGTGGATCGGCGACACCGAACGCAGCACGCTCATCGAAAGATCGAGCAGCCCTGCGTTGTGCGTCGCCGTCGACACCAGCGCGGCCGCCCCGGCATTGACGTCGGCGATGATGCGCAGCCAGTTGCGCTGGTAGAGGGCCCGCGCCTGCCTTGGAATGTCCGATGCGGGATAACGCAGGCCAAGGAAGGATTCGAGCCCCGCCTCCGCGGTCTCGGCGACCACCTCGCCCGATCCGTCCGGATGAAACTGATAGACCATGACCCGGTCGAATCCGGTCAGCACCTTGAGCTGGCGCGCCGCCTCCCGCGCCAGCTCAGCCATGCCGCGCGTCTTGCGGATCCTCTCGAGCATCAAGCGCACGAGTTCGCCCGAATTGACGCCGGGCTCGTGCGCGCTCGGCTCCGCCTCGATGATCAGATAGACGCCGGACAGGTGAATCGAAAGATCGAAGGGCGGCTTGCCCGGCTGCAGCTCCACGCCGAACAGGCGTTCGGTCGCGTCCGGGCCGCCGAGATGGTCAACGTGTCCGCGGATCGTTTCGACCGCCGTCGCAGAGACGACGTTCGACAGCGGCTGCTGGAGCAGGTCGGCAACATCCGTCCCAAGGAAGCTCCCTACGTTGTTCGATGCCATGCAGATCGTGAGATCCGACAGCACAGCCAGCAGGAAGCCAAACGGCTGCACGCTGCCAGGAATGTGAATCGGCTCGCGGTCACAATTGGTGAGATTGACCGCCTCGTTCATGCCCGGTCCGCCGCCCGCTCGAATGCGTCGAAAGCAATGCGAGCGAAATCGATGATCTCGTCCTCGTCACCCGGCTCTTCGCTCGCGAGCTTCACCAGAAAGCTCTGCCAGAGCCGCTTGCCCGCGCCATGGCGGAGATAGGTGGTGGCTTCACTGATGCGCGGATCACCCGCGTCCGCGACTGTCTTCAGCAGGAACTTCGCGCCGAGCCGCGAGCCCTCCAGCACATACATCGTGCCCAGCACCCCGCTGCGCGTCAGCCGCGGCACCGACACTGTCGACGCCGCGCTCGTGCCGAGGCGTCCGAGATCAACCGCAATCGCAGCGCTGCGCGACCGTTCGGGCCAGTCCGGAAACATGCGCTCCACGCCCGCTTCGACCAGCGCGGCTTCGAGCGGAAGAAGAGCTCCGGCGCTGGCCTGAAGAAAGCAGCGATAGCCGGCGAGGCCGCCGAGATCGAATGCGGAAAGCTGGGTGTCGAGCGCGCGGTGCGCAGCCGAGGTCGCTTCTCTCAGTCGTTCTCGGAGTCCGGAGAAGCTGCAGCCCACCTGTGTCGAAACGTGCGAAGCCCCAGCGAGCATGAAATTCCCGGAAATGCAGGTTGCCGGGGCGCGATCGCTCCCGAGCGAGGGGAACGCCGGCGGAAACCGAAGGTTCCGCCGGGCTCGGAAGGAAATAGAGGCCATCTCCGCTCTATTTCCGCCGGACAGGTTTTCTCAGCTCGTACGCAATCTCCGACCGCGTCATGCCGCAATCCAGAAGTTCCCGCTCGCTCATGGCAGCGAGCTGGCCATGTATCCGCGTGCGCTCTCGCCGGAGCCGGATGATCTCCGCCAGCTTTCGCCAGACCCGGACGACCCTCACAGACCGGAACGAAGGGCGCCAGCCGGCAGACCAGATGGTGCTCAAACCGCTAGCCCGCGGCTCTCGCGACCGCTTGTGGAAACGGACCGAGCGCCCTCTCGGTCAGGATCGAGTCGCAGTACTCGCGGATCTCCTTGATCCTGCCGTCCGCGAGGCGAAACACCAGGCAATAGTCGTTGTCGTAGCGCACGCCTTCGGGCGTGACGTTGTCGCCCTTGGCTTCCACCACGACGATGTCCCCGTCGGCGATGAAGCGGTGAGCGATCGTTCGCGTCCGGTCGCGCAGGCGCGTGCGCACATAGCCGTGCAAATCGTTGAGGATCGCCTCCTTGCCCGAAAAGGTGCGGGACCAGGAATATTGCCCGGTCACGACCCATTTGGCGTCGTCGGCAAGACTGGCGGTGAACAAGGCACGGTCGCGCGCTGCCGGATCGGGATTGGCGGCGGCGGCAAAGATATCCTGCATCAGTTTCCTGTTGGCGGCAGCGCTCATGGCGGCATCTCCGTGGTGTGACATCGCGAAGATCATCACCGGCCGATCAGCATTCTTCAAATCGATAGTGAATATGATATATATTCACCTCATGAATTTGAATTCGCTTGACCTCAATCTGCTGACCGCGCTCGATGCGCTGCTGCGCGAGGCCAATGTCAGCCGCGCCGCGCTGCGGCTCGGGCTGTCGCAGCCGGCGGCGAGCCATGCGCTCCAGCGCCTGCGCGACATTTTTGGCGATCCGCTGCTGGTACGCACCGGCGCGCGGATGGAACTGACGCCACGGGCCCTGGCGCTGCGCGCCCCGCTGGCGCAGGCGCTGGATCAGGTGCGCGGGCTGTTCGTGCCCGACGATTTCGACGCCGCGCGCAGCGAGCGGCAATTCCGCCTGATGATGCCGGATCTCGCGGTCGAGCTGTTGATGCCGCGCTTCATGGAGAAGGTGACGCAGGCCGCGCCCAACGTCCGCATCGACGTCGTGCCGTGGCGGGGATCGGCGATCTTCCATGCCGAATTCGCCCGCACCATCGATCTCGTGATCTCGATCGGAAACGCCTTCAAGGGTTTTCACCGCCAGCTGCTCTACACCGACAGCGACGCATTGGCGGTGCGGCGAGGCCATCCGATCGGCGCGAAGCTGAAGCGGCGCGAGACGTTCCTGGCTGCGCGCCATGTCGGCGTGATCATCCGCGGCGGTGCCGAGGACCTGATCGACACATGGCTGCGAGCCAAGGGCATCGAGCGGCACATTGCGCTGGTGGTGTCAGGCTATCTCGAGGCGCTGCACGTCGCCGCCCGCACCGACCTCGTCGCCTTCGTGCCGCGCCGGCTGATCGCGGCGCTGTCGAAGCAGCTCGGCCTCGTCACGGTGACGCCGCCGCTCGATCCCGGGATCGACGAACAGTTCATGTTCCATCCGACCCGCGCGCAAATGGACCCCGGCTCGATCTGGCTGCGAAGGCTGATGCTGGAGACCGGGCGGGAACTGGAGAAGCGGAGGGCTGGATGAGTCTGCAGCTCCAACAAACACGGTGTCGTCCCGGACAAGCGCGCCCCAAGCGCGCGCCGATCCGGGACGACAGGGGAGTATGTGGCTGCGCCTACGCCTTCTGCGCCGCCATCACCTTGCTCACCGCGGGGCGGTCGGACATGCGCTTGAAGTGATCGGCGATCTTCGGCGTCGCATTGATGTCGACGCTGTCGCCTTCGAGCCAGGTCGAGAGCGTGTAGAGATAGGGATCGCAGATCGTGAACTGCTCGCCCATGACCCAGGGGCCCCGAAACATCTTCTGCTCGATGAGCTTGAAGCAGGCCGCCATGGTCTTCGGGACCATTGCCTTCATGTCGGCGAACGAGCTCTCCTGCATCGCCCAGCGCGCGCCGCGCATCTTGTGGGCGTGGTTGATGTGCACGGTCGAGCAGAGATAGGAGTTGAACGACTGCACCTCGGCGAAGTCGAAGGGATCGTCGAGCGGTGCGAGCTTCGCCTTGGGGAACACTTGCGCGATGTAGGCCAGCATCGCCGGCGTCTCGGTCAGGACGCCGCGGTCGGTGACCAGCGCCGGCACCCGGCCCTTCGGGTTGATCGCGAGATAGTCCGGGCTGTTCTGCTGGTTGTCCTTGAAGCTCAGCCGTTCGGCCGAGTAGTCGGCTCCGGCCTCTTCCAGGGTGATGTAGGTGGCGAGCGCGCAGGTGCCGGTGGCGTAGTAGAGCTTGAGCATGTCGGACCTCATGGGAAAGCCGAAAATTAACGACTGTCGGGCCCGACGTCCATAGCACAACATCCTCTTCGCAGTTGCCCACCGCCATGCGGCTGTGCCAAGACGCCTGCGATAGGGAGGGGTTTCTCATGACGGTACTCATCGCCGGTGGCGGCATCGGCGGGCTGACGCTTGCGCTCAGCCTGCACGGAATCGGCGTTCCCGCAAAAGTGTTCGAGAGCGTCGCGGAGCTGAAGCCGCTCGGCGTCGGCATCAACGTGCTGCCGCATGCGGTGCGCGAGCTGATCGAGCTCGGCTTGATGGACAAGCTGGACGCCAGCGGCGTGCGGACGCGCGAGCTCGCCTATTTCTCCAAGCACGGCAAGCCGATCTGGAGCGAGCCGCGCGGGCTGGAGGCCGGGTACAAATGGCCGCAATTCTCGATCCACCGCGGCACGCTGCAGCAGCTCCTGCTCGACGCAGCGATCGAGCGGCTCGGCCGCGAGAACATCCTCACCAGCCACCATCTGACCGGCTGGACCGAGACGGCGGACGGCGTGCGCGCCGAATTCATCGACAAGGCGACCGGCAAAGCGGCGGGGACCTACGACGGCGCGATTCTGATCGCCGCCGACGGCATCCATTCCGCCGTGCGCGAAAAGCTCTATCCGGGCGAAGGGCCGCCGATCTGGAACGGCCGCATCCTCTGGCGCGGCGTGACGCCCGCGAAGGCTTTCCTGAGCGGCCGCACCATGATCATGGCGGGGCACGAGATCCTGAAATTCGTCTGCTATCCGATCAGCAAGGCGCCGGATGCGGCAGGCAACCATCAGATCAACTGGGTCGCCGAGCGGCACATGCCCCCGACCTATCAGTGGCGGCGCGAGGACTATAACCGCACCGCGCGGCTGGAAGAGTTTTTGCCCTGGTTCGAAAGCTGGAAGTTCGACTGGCTCGACGTGCCCGGGCTGATCAAGAACTGCCCTCACGCCTATGAATATCCGCTGGTCGACCGTGATCCGGTGTCGCAGTGGACCTTCGGCCGCGTCACACTGATGGGCGATGCCGCGCATCCGATGTACCCGATCGGCTCGAACGGCGCCTCGCAGGCGATCCTCGATGCCCGCGTCATCACGCGCGAGATTCTCGCCCATGGGCCGACGAGCGCCGCCCTGCTCGCCTACGAGACCGAGCGGAGACCAGCGACCACCGACCTCGTCCTGCTCAACCGCAAGAACGGCCCCGAGCAGGTGATGCAGCTCGTCGAGGAGCGCGCGCCCGACGGCTTTGAGGTCGTCACCGACGTCTTGTCCCAGCAGGAGCTGGAAGGCATCGCCGCGAACTACAAGCGCGTCGCGGGATTCCAGGTGGAAGCGTTGAATGCGAAGCCGCCGATCGTGAGCGCTAGCGCGCAGCGGGTAAGTTAGCCACACATCGAGCCGCGGCCTCCTCTTCACCTCTCCCCGCTTGCGGGGAGAGGTCGGATTGCATCGAAGATGCAATCCGGGTGAGGGGGTACAGGTCTCTCGTGGACCTCCCGTGTTGAGAGATGCCCCTCACCCCACCCTCTCCCCGTAAGGACGGGGCGAGGGAGCGAGAGAGCGGTGCCCGCCTCACTTCACCACCCTCGCCGCCTCCAACAGCCGCTCGCTGGCGCTGGCCGTCGCCAGCAGCGTGCCGTCCTCGGCCATCAGCTTCGCCTCGACAAACGCAATCGTCTTGCCGAGTTGCGTCACCCTCGCCTCGCCGATGATCGGGCCGGGCTTTGCGGGTGCCAAGAAATTCACGGTCATGCTGATCGTGGTGGTGTAGAGCCGGCCCTCGCTCATCACGAGCACGGCCGGGCCCATCGTATCGTCGAGCATGGCCGAGAGCATGCCGCCCTGGATGAAACCCGCGGGGTTGCAGAACTCCGGCTTGCCTTCGAAACCGAGCTTGATCCAGCCCTCCTGCGGGCGGGCATCGAGCAGACGCCATCCCAGCAGCTCGGCACAGGGTGGCCTTCGGAAATTGTCGAGCGCGGTCTTGACCATGCGGCACCTCCGTTGCCCGCTGGTAGCGCAAGGCTGCTGACAGCCTGTTGTCAGCAGGATCGATCCTAGAAGCCCAATCCATGCGCGATGACTTTGCGCATGACGTTGGGCAGCGCTTCGCCGGCCAGGGTTGCGATCGGCACCCAGCGCATGCCCTCGGGCGCGCGGGTGCGGGCGTCCACCTTCGCGGTGTAGACCACCAGCTCCAGCGGAAAATGCGTGAAGACGTGGGTGACGACACCCACCTTGCGCTGCCAGCGCGACAGCCCCTTCAGCTCCGGCGCCTGCTGCTTCGCCGCCGCATCCTCCTGTCCGGCGAGCCAGTCCGAGCCCGGCACTTCAGTCATGCCGCCGAGCAGGCCCTTGTCGGGCCTCGACCGGACGAGCAAGTCGCCGCCGCGTGTGACCACGAACGCTGCGCCACGCCGCAGTGCCCCACTCTTCTTCGGCGCCTTGCGCGGAAAACTCTCCTGCGTGCCCTGCGCGCGCGCCGTGCAATCCTCGTTCAGCGGACACAGCGAGCAGGCCGGCTTCTTCGGCGTGCAGATCGAGGCGCCCAGATCCATCAGCGCCTGGGCACTGTCGCCGGCGCGGGTGTCGGCAAGCAGCGTCGCCGCCAGTTGCTGGATCCGCGGCTTGGCCTGCGGCAGCTCCTCCTCGACCGCGAACAGGCGCGACACCACCCGCTCGATATTGCCGTCGACCGGCATGGTGCGGCGGCCGAAGGCGATCGCGACGATCGCCGATGCCGTGTAGGGCCCGATCCCCGGCAGCGCGCGCAAGCCCTCCTCCGTATCGGGAAACACGCCGTCATGCTCGCGCGTCACCGCGACCGCGCAGGCATGGAGGTTTCGCGCGCGCGAGTAATAGCCGAGACCCGCCCACATCCGCAGCACGTCGTCCAGGGAAGCCCGCCCCAGCGCCGCGACATCAGGCCAGCGCGCGACGAATTTCTCGAAATAGGGGCCGACCGCCTTCACCGTGGTCTGCTGGAGCATGATCTCCGACAGCCAGACGCGATAGGGGTCCGATGTCTCACCGGGAGCCGCGCGCCAGGGCAGGCGGCGACGGTGACGGTCGTACCAAGACAGCAGGAGCGTTGGGCGCGATGATGGTGTCGACGGCGCGGGTTCCGGCCTGGCCTTGCGGGCAGATCTGGGGCTCATGTCCACACTCTAACGAGGTCACGGCAATCTCTCCACGTCATGCCCGCGCTCGTCGCGGGCATCCACGTCTTTCTTCGCGCGGGATCGTGGATGGCCGGGACAAAGCCCGGCCATGACGGCGCGACGGGTATGTGGCTCCCTTTCGGAAGTGCTATAAGGTCCCATGTCCAAATTCCCTCCCAAGCCCGGTCCCATCAGCGCCAAGCCGCTCGGCATCCTCGTCGACGACGTCTTCGCCGAGGCCTATGCCAAGCAGGGCTTTGCCGCGCGCGAGCTGGTGACGCGGTGGGCGCAGATCGCGGGGCCGGAGATCGCGGCCCATGCCGAGCCGCTCAAGATGCAATGGCCGCGCCCGGTGGAGGGCCAGCCGCAGGAGCCGGCGACCCTGGTGCTGCGGGTCGAGGGACCGATGGCGCTGGAGATCCAGCACTCCGCCGATGTCATCCTGGAGCGGGTCAACCGCTTCTTCGGCTGGAACGCGGTCGGCAAGCTTGCCTTCCGCCAGGCCCCTCTGTCGCGCGCCCAGCGCCGGGTGCGGCCCGGCCCGCCGGACCCCAAGAGCGTCGCCAAGGTGGCGGAGAGCCTGGGTGGCATTGAGGATGACGAGCTCAAGTCGGCGCTGGCCCGGCTCGGGGCCGCCATCAAGCGAAATTGAGCCTCATTCCGCGGCCAAACTGGACCCGTCCGTGCGGCCCGCCATTGCCTCAATCGACGTTTCAAGCTAGCGACAGGCCGTCCGGGCGGGAACCTCGGACGAACCTTGCCAATCCCGGGAGCCGACCTTGATCATCACCCGCCGCGCCTTCACCACGATGCTGTCGCTGACCGGGCTTGCCGCGCTCACCGGGCTCCCGCCGCTGCGGTTCGTCTCCGAGGCCATGATCCCTGAAGCCATGGCGCAATCGGCCGCCGACGTCGCCAAGCCCGTGTCCCTGCCCGACATGGCGCTCGGGCCGAACGATGCCGCCGTCACCATCACCGAATACGCCTCGATGACCTGCCCGCACTGCGCCGCCTTCAACGAGCAGGTGTTCCCGAAGATCAAGAAGGAATACATCGACACCGGCAAGGTGCGTTACATCTTCCGCGAGTTCCCGCTCGACATCAAGGCGGCCGCCGGATCGATGCTGTCGCGCTGCATCGCCAATGGCGATGCGCCGAAATACTTCGCCGTCACCGACATGCTGTTCCGCCAGCAGAACGACTGGGTGCTGAAGAACACCACGGAGACCTTGACGCGGATCGGCAAGCAGGCCGGCCTCACCCAGCAGCAGGTCGAGGCCTGCCTGAAGGACCAGGCGCTGCTCGACAAGATCGCTGCCGACCAGAAATATGCCAGCGACGTGCTGAAGGTCGATTCGACGCCGACCTTCTTCATCAACGGCGAGAAGATCAAGGGCGAGGCCTCGTTCGAGGAATTCGCCAAGAAGATCGATCCGCTGCTCAAGAGCTGATTCGCACGCGACAATCCCGATTCGCGCATCTCAAGCCGCATTCTTCCCGGCACAAATCCCTTGGGAAAAGCGGCTTTCGCTGGTTGCCCTCGCGGCGCACCGCGGCCATTGTCCAGCCGCATGAGCCGCCTCGCGCGACTCACCCAGACAGCGACATTGCCTTCCATGGTATTGTCCCGGCAGGGAGATTCGCGCCTGCCAACAGAGATGCGTGTTTATGAAAATCACCCGCCTGCGCCTTCACGGCTTCAAGTCCTTCGTTGAGCCCACGGACTTCGTCATCGAGCCCGGCCTGACCGGCGTGGTCGGTCCCAACGGTTGCGGCAAGTCGAATCTCGTCGAAGCACTGCGCTGGGCGATGGGCGAGACCTCGTACAAATCGCTGCGCGCCGCCGACATGGACGCGGTGATCTTCGCCGGCTCCGGCAACCGTCCTGCGCGCAACCACGCCGAAGTGACGATGACGATCGACAATGCCGATCGCACCGCGCCGGCGGCGATGAACGACAGCCAGCTTCTGGAAGTCTCCCGACGCATCGAGCGCGAGGCCGGCTCGGTCTATCGCATCAACGGCCGCGACGTGCGCGCCCGCGACGTACAGATCCTGTTCGCGGACGCCGCCACCGGCGCGCGCTCGCCGGCTCTCGTCCACCAGGGCAAGATCGGCGAGATCATCCAGGCCAAGCCGGAGCAGCGCCGCCGCGTGCTGGAAGACGCCGCCGGCGTCGCCGGCCTGCACGCCCGCCGTCACGAGGCCGAACTGCGGCTCAAGGCGGCCGAAACCAACCTCACCCGCGTCGAGGACGTGATCGGCCAGCTCGCAGGACAAATGGAAGGCCTGAAGAAGCAGGCCCGCCAGGCGGTGCGCTATCGCGAGGTCGCAGCCAAGGTCCGCAAGGCCGAAGCCACGCTGTACCATCTGCGCTGGATCGGCGCGCATGCCGACGTCAATGAGTCCGGACAGACCCACGATCTCGCGGTACGCGAGATGGCCGAGCGCACCCAGCACCAGGCCGAAGCCGCCCGCATCCAGGCCATCCGCGCCGCCGAAATGCCGGCTCTACGCGATGCCGAGGCACGCGCAGCAGCCGGACTCCAGCGCCTGACCAATGCCCGCG
The DNA here is from genome assembly GCF_004346455.1 of Bradyrhizobium sp. R2.2-H. NCBI lineage: Bacteria > Pseudomonadati > Pseudomonadota > Alphaproteobacteria > Hyphomicrobiales > Nitrobacteraceae > Bradyrhizobium > Bradyrhizobium sp. R2.2-H. The sequence goes on along the minus strand of NZ_SMBR01000001.1, from coordinate 158,901 downwards.
AGCAGCTCGACCGCGAGGAAGAGCGCGCCAAGGAGCGCGTCGCCGAGCTCGAGCGGCGCCTCGCGCAGTTCGAAGGCGACATCTCCCGCGCCCAGCAGCAGACCATGGACGCCGATGTGGCCCTGCAGCGGCTCGACGCAGAAGACGCCGAGCTGAAGGAAGAGATCAAGTCGCGCGTCGAGAAGCGCTCCGGCGTCGACGAACGCGTCGCCGAAGCCGAGGCGGTGCTGACCGAAACCGAGCAGAGGTTCGCCGAGCTCACCACCGCGCTCGCCGACCTCACCGCCAAGCGCAACCAGCTCGAGGCCAACGTCCGCACGCACCGCGACAAGCTCGCCCGGCTCGACCAGGAAATCGCGAATGTGGCGGCCGAGGAGCAGAAGCTTGCGCAGGAGACCGGCGGCTTCGGCGATCTCGACGAGCTGACCGCGCTGGTCGAGACCGCGGAGCAGACGCTGGCCGCGTCCGAAGCTGCGGCGCAGGCGAGCGAGGCTGCGCACGTGGCCGCGCGCCAGACGCTGGAATCCTCCCGCTCGCCGCTGGTCGAGGCCGACAAGCGCGTGCAGCGGCTCGAGACCGAGGCGCGCACGATCTCCAAGATCGTCAATGGCGAGACCAAGAATCTGTGGCCGCCGATCATCGATGGCATCAACGTCGACAAGGGCTTTGAAAAGGCGATCGGCGCCGCGCTCGGCGACGATCTCGATGCGCCGATCGACCCGTCGGCGCCGATGCGCTGGACCAATGTCGGACACACCGAAGGCGATCCAGCGCTGCCCGAGGGCGTCGTGCCGCTCGCCAATCACGTGCAGGCGCCGGCCGAGCTGGCGCGACGTCTGGCGCAGATCGGCGTGGTGCCGCGCGAGCGCGGCGCGGAGCTGGTCTCGCAGCTCAAGACCGGCCAGCGGCTGGTCTCGCCCGAGGGCGACGTCTGGCGCTGGGACGGCTTTGTCGCCGCGGCTCACGCACCGACCGGTGCCGCCCGCCGCCTTGCCGAGCGCGCCCGCCTCGTCGATATCGAGAACGAGCTGGAGCAGGCCCGCATCGACGCGCAGATCAAGCGCCAGGCGCTGGAGAACGCCGAGTCCGAGCTGCAGATGGCAGCCAGCACCGAAGGCGCCTCGCGCGAAGCCTGGCGCGCCGCGCAGCGCGAGCTCAACGTCGCGCGCGAGCGCCATGCCACCGCCGAGCGCGAGATCAGCCGCCACGCCGCACGCAAGGCCACGCTGTCGGAAGCGCACAGCCGTCTCGCCGCCGACCGCGCCGAAGCCGAGGCCGCCTACGAATACGCCGAAGCCGGCATCAGCGAGCTGCCGTCGAGCGAAGACACCGAAACGCGTCTCGCTGCCGTCCGCAGCGACATCGAGGGCCATCGCCGCATGGCCGCCCAGGTCCGCGCCGAGGCGCAGGCGCTGGCACGCGAAGCCGAGCTCGCCGACCGTCGCGTGCAGGCGATCCTCGCCGAACGCACCGAGTGGCAGAACCGCAAGGAGAGCGCGGCCTCCCACATCGACACCATCCAGGCCCGCATCGCCGAGCTCACGATCGAGCGCAGCGAGCTCGAAAACGCGCCGGCCGTGTTCGCGGAGAAGCGCAGCGCACTGATCACCGAGATCGAGTACGCCGAGAACGACCGCCGCATGGCTGCCGACGCGCTCGCTACCGCGGAAAGCGCGATGGCGGAGACCGATCGCGTCGCCAAGCTGACGCTTGAGGCACTGTCAAGCTCCCGCGAGGCCACCGCCCGCGCCGAGGAGCGCATGGAAGGCGCGCGGCGCCGGCTGGAGGATATCGAGCGCGAGATCCGCGACATGCTCGAGGTCGAGCCGCAGGCCGTCGCCGGCCTTGCCGAGATCGAGCCGGGCGCCGAGCTGCCGCCGCTGCACGACATCGAGGAAGACCTCGAGAAGATGCGGCGCGACCGCGAGCGCCTCGGCGCCGTGAATCTGCGCGCCGAGGAAGAGCTGCGCGAGGTCGAGACCCAGCACACCGGCCTCGTCACCGAGCGGGACGACCTCGTCGAAGCCATCAAGCGGCTGCGCCAGGGCATCCAGAGCCTCAACAAGGAGGCCCGCGAGCGGCTCCTGACCTCGTTCGAGGTCGTCAACAACCACTTCAAGCGCCTGTTCGTCGAGCTGTTCGGCGGCGGCGAGGCCGCGCTGCATCTGATCGAGAGCGACGACCCGCTGGAGGCCGGCCTCGAAATCATCGCCAAACCGCCGGGCAAGAAGCCGCAGACGCTGTCGCTGCTCTCGGGCGGCGAGCAGGCGCTGACCGCAATGGCGCTGATCTTCGCGGTGTTCCTCACCAACCCGTCGCCGATCTGCGTGCTGGACGAAGTCGACGCGCCGCTCGACGACCACAACGTCGAACGGTACTGCAACCTGCTGCACGAGATGACCAGCTCGACCGACACGCGCTTCATCATCATCACGCACAACCCGATCACCATGGCGCGGATGAACCGCCTGTTCGGCGTCACCATGGCCGAGCGCGGCGTCTCGCAGCTGGTGTCGGTGAGCCTCGCCGAGGCCGTGGACATTCTCGACCAGAACGTGGCGTGAGTCCGCAGTCGCGCCACACCCATTGCGTCATCATCCGCGAAGGCGGATGATCCAGTACGCCGCGGCTTCTCGGTTGACGGCACTGTCTCGGAGTACTGGATGCCCCGCCTTCGCGGGGCATGACTGCGGATGATGATAGCCCCCACCCTTCCCGCCGAATTGAAAGCCGCCCTCGACGGCAAGCTCCCGGGCTTCTCGCGCAGCGACGCGGCCCAGCGCTCCCAGAAGATCTCGACCGTCTATCGCGCCGGCGGCGGCTCCGGCACGATCAAGTCGGAGGCCGATGCGCTCGCTTATGCGCTGGCGCGCATGCCCGCGACCTACGCGGCGGTGGCGGCCAGCCTCAATGCGCTGACCGAGATCGCGCCTGATCTCGCCCCGGAAACGCTGCTCGACGTCGGCGCAGGCCCGGGCACCGCGAGCTGGGCGGCCGCCGAAGCCTTTCCGTCGCTGCAAGACTTTACCCTGCTCGACGCCAACGCCACGCTGAGCCGACTCGCGCTCGAACTCGCACGCAACAGCTCGCGCCTCGCGGAGTGCCGTTATCTGCCGGGCGATGCCGGCGGCAATCTCGCTGAAGTCTCGCCAGCCGATCTCGTCATTGCAAGCTACGTCATCGGGGAGCTCAACGAGGCCGATCAGCGCAAGCTCACAGATGCGATGTGGGCGAAGGCGCGCCACGCGCTGGTCGTGATCGAGCCCGGCACGCCCGCCGGCTACGCCCGCATCCTCGCACTGCGCCAGCAGCTGATCGCGGCAGGCGCCTACGTCGCCGCGCCCTGCCCGCACGAAAGGTCGTGCCCGCTCATCGCGCCCGACTGGTGCCATTTCAGCCAGCGCCTGCCGCGCTCGCAGGCGCACCGCCAGATCAAGGGTGCCGAGGTGCCGTTCGAGGACGAGCGCTTCATCTACGTCGCTTTGACCCGCACACCGCCCGCAACGCGCACGGCGCGCGTGCTGGCCCCGCCGGATGTCGGCAAGGCCGAGATCACGGCAAAGCTCTGCAACCAGGGCGGCGTCGAGCTCGCGAAGGTGCCCCGCCGCGACAAGCCAGCCTATGCAAGCGCCCGTCGCTGGCGCTGGGGCGATTCCCTCATTGCCGATAGTTAACCCCGTTCGGGGCTTTTGCCTTGAACTCGGATGGTTCCTCATCCGACCAAGCCTTACCTCCCCCTGCACCGGGCTCTTATCCTGCGCCAATCTGGTCTACCCTAGCGCCCGCCTTCTTCCCTCTTCAGGAGTTCTCCATGTCGACCGGCTGGATCGTTCTCGGCGTCATCGTCGTCCTCGTGCTGTTCGCCTTCAGCGCCTATAACCGCTTGGTGGCGCTGAGCCAGCGTGTCGGCCAGGCCTTTGCCGATATCGACGTGCAGCTCAAGCAGCGTCACGACCTGGTCCCGAACCTGGTCGAGACCGTGAAGGGCTATGCGTCGCACGAGCGCGGCACGCTCGACGACGTAATCAAGGCCCGCAATTCGGCGATGTCGGCACAGGGGTCGGCGCAGGTGTCCGCGGCCGAGAACCAGCTGTCCGGCGCGCTCGGCCGGCTGATCGCGTTGTCGGAGGCCTATCCGGATCTCAAGGCCAACGCCAATTTCCAGCAGCTCGCATCCGAGCTCTCCGACCTCGAGAACAAGATCGCGGCCAGCCGCCGTTTCTTCAACAACGCGGTCCAGGAATACAACACCGGCATCCAGCAGCTGCCCGCCGCCCTGTTCGCCGGCATGTTCGGCTTCACCAAGAAGGACTTCTTCGATCTCGGCGCCAGCCGCACCGAGGTCGAGGCCGTGCCGCAGGTGAAGTTCTGATTGCCGGCATGTTCATTGCTCTTCTCCGTCATTCCGGGGCGTCGCATTGCGACGAACCATGGCGCGTAGTTGCGCACCAGGGAATCTCGAGGTTCCGGGTTCACGCCTTCGGCGTGCCCCGGAACGACGGACTTTGACGAAGACCCGCCATGGCCGCGTATGGTCTCTACACGCACATCGCCTCGAACAAGTTTCGTTCGATGCTGCTGCTCGCCGGCCTGTTCGCGCTGGTCTACGTGCTGGTCTATGCCGGGGCGCTGGTGGCCGAGGTCGTCATCAACGGCAACGGCACGGTCGCCTACTATCTGAGCCGCGCCTTCACCGACCTGCTCAAGGCCGCACCGTTCGCGACGATCGCGGCGGCGCTCTGGATCGTGATCGCCTATTTCTTCCACCAGTCGATGATCGATGCCGTGACCGGCGGCCACGGCGTCACCCGGCAGGAGGAGCCGCGGCTCTACAATCTGCTTGAAAACCTCTGCATCTCGCGCGGCATCACCATGCCGAAGCTGAAGATCATGGAGAGCCCGGCCCTGAACGCGTTCGCGACCGGCCTCAATCCGCGGCAATATTCCATCACCGTCACCACCGGTCTGCTCGCCGCGCTGAACGACAAGGAGATCGAGGCGGTGCTGGGCCACGAGCTGACCCACATCAAGAACGGCGACGTGCAGCTCATGGTCGTCGCCGTCATCATTGCCGGCGTGGTCGGATTCTTCGGCGAGTTGTTCTTCCGCCTGTTCACGAACTTCAACTGGAGCTCCGGGGGCTCGGGATCCTCCTCCCGGTCGTCCTCGTCATCGAGCGACAGCAAGAGCTCCGGCGGCGGCGCGGTGATCGTGATCATCATCGCCATCGTGCTGATCGTGGTGGCCTGGCTGCTGTCCCAGGTGGTGAAGCTCGCACTATCGCGGTCGCGCGAATTTCTCGCCGACGCGGGCTCCGTCGAGCTGACGAAAGATCCTGACGCGATGATCTCGGCGTTGCGCAAGATCGAGGGTCGCGGCGAGCTGCCCGGCGCGACCTCGGCGGTGATGGAGCTCTGCGTCGACAATCCACGCGAGGGCTTTGCCGATTTGTTCGCGACCCATCCCTCGGTGCAGTCCCGGGTCGATGCGCTGGTCAAGTTCGCCGGCGGCCACGACCCCGGTCCGCTGCCAGACCCCGCCGAAGAGACGGATCAACCCGCAACGGAACAACCGGAGGCACAGGCCAACTCGCAGGATGCGCAGCCGCCGCGCGGGCCGTGGAACGACGCAGGCAACCCGGCTGGACCGCCGCCCGTGCCGGCCCCAGGCCCCTCAGGAGCTCCGGCGGACAATGCGATGGGACCTTGGGGCCGCCATTGAGCGCGTGATTTACCGCTACACGCGGCGGTTTTCCCGGTGATCCGGAAAAACCACTGGAATTGCCGCAACTGCGGCCCAAGGAATTGAATTCTCCCTTGTTTCTGCCATGTTCGCGCCCAACAGCAGACTTGGGACCATCTTTGGGACATCGATTTGGGGCCCGGCCGATTGCGACCTCGCGATCGGGGGCGCGCGTTAGGGGACAGCAATGGCAAAGCCGGCAGTGGTTGTGGTGGGCGCGGACAAGGGCGGGGTCGGCAAGACCACGGTGTCGCGGACCTTGCTCGATTATTTCTCAGCCAACAACGTGCCGACCCGCGCGTTCGACACGGAGTCCCCGCGCGGAACCCTGAAGCGCTTCCACCCTGATATCACCGAGATCGTCGACATGACGACGACGGCGGACCAGATGAAGATCTTCGACACGCTCAACGCCGTCAGCCCTTCGGTCACCGTGATCGACGTCCGCGCCGGCCTGCTCTCGCCGGCGCTGGCCTCGCTGCGCGACATCGGCTTTCTCGACGCCGCCAAGGCCGGCCAGATCACCTTCGCCGTGTTCCACATCCTCGGGCCCTCGATCGCCTCGCTGGAGGAGATCGCGGAGACCGCAGGCTTCATGGGCGGCGCGAAATATTTCCTGGTCAAGAACTTCATTAACGACACCCAGTTCTTCCAGTGGGACCAGGCGACCTACAATTCCTACTTCCACCGCATCAAGGACGCGACCGAGCTGACCATCCCAAAGCTCAACGAAATGGCCTATGAGCAGGTCGAGGTCTCCTCCGTCCCGTTCCTGAAATTCGTCGCCAACAAGGGCATCAACGACGAGGCCGCCAACTACTCCTTCGTGCTGCGCGGCTATGTCCGGCACTGGCTGGCCAATGTCTGGAGCGAATTCGACCGCATCCGCCTGACCGACATCGTCGGTTCGAAGCCGGTGACCCGCAACAGCGAAAAATAGTTGCGCAGCCCGGGCGGATACGGCTGGATTGGGTGGTGAGTTGGCCTGATATAGCTGTCGATGCCCGCGACACCCGTCTACATCATCTGTTCGCCCCGCCCGCAGGTCGGCAAGACCCTGCTGGCGCGGCTCCTCAGCGAATTCCTGCTGCTCAAGAACGGCAACGTGGCGGCCTTCGACGTCAACCTGAAGGAGCCGTCGCTGCTCGACTATCTGCCGAAGGTCACGGAAACCGCGGACGTGATCGACACCTATGGCAAGATGCAGCTGATGGACCGCGTCATCCTCGATGACGGTGTTGCCAAGGTCATCGACCTCGGCTTCCACGCGTTCGACGAGTTTTTCAAGATGACCGACGAGATCGGCCTCCTGAAGGAGGCGGCGCGCCGCCATGTCGCACCGCAGATCCTGTTCGTCGCCGACACCGACCGTGCCTCGGCCCGCGCCCATGAGATGCTGCGCGGGCAGATCCCGCGCATGAACCTGGTCACGGTGGACAACGAATATGTCGTCCGCGGCGAGCTGCCGCCTGCGATGGCCACCGGCCGGCTGTTCCGCCTGCCCGCGCTGCCGGGTTTCCTGAAAACCTATATCGACCGGCTGAATTTCTCCTTCACCGGCTATCTGCGCCGGGAGAAGGACTCTTCCACCGAACTACACCAATGGACCCGGCGGAACTACATCGCCTTCCGGGAACTCGAACTCAGCCTGATCCTGCAACGGTCGTAGAGTCTTTAGCCGTGAACTCGGCGCCGACCTCTCCCTACGGGAGAGGTGAACCGAGGCCGCGGCCGGCAGCAATCCAAACAAATAAGCCTGGGCGACGTTCAACGCCCGCTCAATGCCCCTCGAACGTCATCAGCGTGCGCACCGGCACGTCCATGGCGCGCAGCTTGGCGGCGCCGCCGAGCTCGGGCAGGTCGATGATGAAGCAGGCGGCGACGACGTTGGCCCCAATTTGACGGAGCAGCTTCACCGCGCCCTCGGCGGTGCCGCCGGTGGCGATGAGGTCGTCGACCAGGATGACGCGTTCACCAGGCTGGATCGCGTCGACATGCATCTCCATCTCGTCGATGCCGTATTCGAGCGAGTAGGCGATGCGCACGGTGGTGTGCGGCAGCTTGCCCTTCTTGCGGATCGGCACGAAGCCGGCCGAAAGCTGGTGCGCCACCGCGCCGCCGATGATGAAGCCGCGCGCCTCCATGCCGGCGACCTTGTCGATCTTGTTGCCGGCCCAGGGATTGACGAGCTCGTCCACCGCGCGGCGGAACGCGCGCGCGTCCGCGAGCAGGGTCGTGATGTCGCGGAACATGATCCCCGGCTTGGGATAGTCGGGAATGGTGCGGACGCACGCCTTGATGTCGTGGTCAAAAGTCATTCGTTTCTCATCTCAGTTTGTCATTCCGGGGCGATGCGTCGGCATCGAACCCGGAATCTCGAGATTCCGGGTCTGGTGCTTGCGCACCATCCCGGAATGACGAGGTAAAATATCCTGCACTCAATTCGTCCCCGCTTCCAGCCGGAAGGCGTTTTCAACGATCCTCAAGCCCACCTCACCGCCGAGCGACATCAGCGATTCCGGATGAAATTGCACGCCGGCCACCGGCAGGGTCTTGTGCTCCAGCGCCATGGCGACGCCATCCTCGGTGCTGGCCGTGACGCTCAACACCTCCGGCATGCTGTCGCGCTCGACATAGAGCGAGTGATAGCGGCCGATGACGATCTCGTTCGGCAAATTGCGCATCAAGCGCCCGCCGCGGACCTGGACCCGCGAGGGCCGGCCGTGGGCGGGATGGGTGAGCTGGCCGAGCTCGCCGCCGAAATATTCACCGATCGCCTGCACGCCGAGGCAGACGCCGAACACCGGCAGCTTGTTCTCCAGCGCTGCATCGATGGTCTTCCTGATCCCGAAATCCTCCGGCCTGCCGGGACCGGGTGACAGCACCAGCAAATCCCAGCTCTTCCTCTTGAGCATCTCGAGCGCATGCACATAGCGGACCACGGTGACGCTGGCGCCGACCTGGCGGAAATAATCGGCGAGCATGTGCACGAAGCTGTCGTCATGGTCGATCAGCAGCACCTGCTTGCCCGAACCGGTGGCATCGGGTGCAAAGGTCGACAGCGGCTTCGGCGGGTCGCCGCGCAGCGCCTGGAACAGCGCAGCGGCCTTGACCTGGCACTCGCGGTCCTCCGCCGCGGGGTCTGAATCGAACAGGCAGGTGGCACCGACGCGCACCTCGGCAAGACCGTCCTTCATACGGATGGTGCGGATGGTGAGGCCGGTGTTGATGCTGCCGTCGAAATTCACCGCGCCGATCGCCCCCGCATACCAGCGCCGCGGCGAGCGCTCGTGATCCTCGACGAACTGCATCGCCCAGAGCTTTGGCGCGCCTGTGACGGTCACCGCCCAGGCATGGGTGAGGAAGGCGTCGAGCGCGTCGAAGCCGGGGCGAAGCATGCCCTCGACATGATCGACGGTGTGGAACAGCTTTGAGTAGGTCTCGATCTGACGGCGTGCCAAGACCTTGATCGTACCGGGAACGCAGACGCGCGCCTTGTCGTTGCGGTCGACGTCGGTGCACATGTTGAGCTCGAACTCGTCCTTCTCCGAGTTCAGGAGCTGGCGGATCTGCTCGGCATCGCCGATCGCATCCCTGCCGCGCGCGATCGTGCCTGAGATTGGGCAGGTCTCGACGCGGCGGCCGTCCGAGCGGACGAACATTTCCGGCGAAGCCGAGACGAGAAACTCGCCCGCGCCGAGATTCATCAGCGCGCCATAGGGCGAGGGGTTGATGACACAGAGCCGCTGGAACACTTCGGCCGGCGAGCGATCGCAGGGCTCGGCGAAGAGCTGCCCCGGCACGGCTTCGAACAGATCGCCCCGCGCGAAGGCTGCGCGCGCGGTCTCGACGGTGGCCTGGTATTCGCCGGGGGCGTGATCGGCAAAGCCCTGGCGCGGCGTCTTCAGATAGGGGCTGTCGGCGGTCTCGCGCGGCAGGCCCTCGGTCGATTTGCCCTTCCAGGCGAAATCGTAAGAGAGCACGACGCCGCGGCCGGTGGCGCGGTCATAGGCAAGCAGGCGGTCAGGAATATAGAGCACGATATCGCGCTGGTCGGATTCGCGCGGGCGCTTCTGCACGAGGTCCTCGATCTGGAACACGAGGTCGTAGGCGAAGGCGCCGAACAGGCCGAGCAGCCCGTCGTCATTGGCGGAGAAGGCGGCAATGATGTCGCGCACCAGCGACATCACGCTGGCACGCCGGGTGCGCTGGTCCTCCTCGACCGGGGCGTCGCCGCGGATGATGTGACCGGCAAGGCGGCTCGCCGTCTTCTCGGAGATCACGACGCAGGGCTCCCGCAGGACATCGCCGAGGAAGGCGATCAGCACCTCTCCGCGCGCGTTCAGCGCTTCCAAAGTGAAATTGACGCCCACGGTTTCAAGCTTGAGCGGCGGATCGGAGAAGCCGAGGTCGAAACTCTCGTAGCGGCCGGGCACGGTCGTGCCCGAGGACAGCACCACGCCGCGGCGGCGGTCGAGTAGGCTGACGAGGTCGTCGAGCCTGTTGGCGCCGCCGGTAAACTGCTCCGCCACGCGCGTGATCGCCAGACCCTCGCGGGTTGCGTGCGCGCTTCTGGCCGGGAGGGCAAAGACTGTCCTGTTCATGTGATCCTCTTGGGGTCCTCTTACGAGACTTGCCGAGGGAACGCCACACAGGACAAACGATCAGGCCGCCGCGCTGTGCTGGCGACCTCGAGCGATCTTGGGAAAAGAAAGCGCACCGGCCACCTCGTCAGGAGGTGCGCCACCAAAGACGGGCTGGGCGGACGGCGGTGCTCATGGGCGGATACTCACCATGGCACGGGGACGGCGTCAAGGGCCGCCAGCTGCGACGGTCGGCCTTCGGACTATTGCTCGAGAGGGTCAGGCTCCCATTCGAACCTGTTCTTCTTCCGATCCCATTTGAGGACGGAATAGCCGTCGCATTCCATGCAGCCCCAAAGCACGAGCTTGCCTCGCTTGTCCTTCGAAAGAGCTGCGAACTGGCGGTTGGTGCGTACGGCGTCGACAAAGCGCATCTTGGGCTTCTCGCCGGCCGGCTGATCGACGACTAGCATGAATCTGCCCTTTGGGCCCGCACACTCCTGAAACACGCCGACCACGGCGATTTGCTTCGTGGCGGCGCCGTCGAAGCGCCCCTCGATGGCAAAGGACATGTCGGCGCCCTTCATCACATCAGCGCCATTCTCGAACAGCAGCTCCTTGGGGATCAGGTCCTTGCGGAATTCAGTCGCCTTGCACCAGCTCTTGCGGATCTGGTTCGCGGGGATGCCGCGGACCTCGGTCGTGAACGGATGGAATTCCGCGATAACCCACCACGCCTCTTTCTTGAGGTCGCCGTTCAGTGTGACGAAGGCTTGCTGTGCCGGCGCCTGAGCTGCCATCAGCATCAGCCCGCCAACAGCGAGCACCGATCGCACGATCGGACCGAGCGTTCGGCAGACGACAGACGGAATGGGCATGCGCTCGCTCTCCCGCTCGGCTCATTCCAGCATCACCCGAGATGCTTGCGGAAAAACTCCGTCGCCCTGCCCCAGGCGAGCTCGGCGGCTTCGCGGTCGTGCACGGCCTGGCGCTGCTCGTTGACGAAGGCGTGCTCGGCGTCATAGCGGAACAGCTCAAGCGACTTGCCGGCGGCCTTCATGGCCTTTTCGAAGCCATTGACCAGCTCCGGCGTACACCAATCGTCCCTGTTGGCGAAATGGGCCTGGAGCGGGATCTTGACGTCGGCGGGCTTGGCCGCCTGCTCCGGCGGAATGCCGTAAAACACGACGCCGGCCGCGAGCTCCGGGATCTTGGTCGCGCCGATGATGGTGACGGCGCCACCGAGGCAGAAGCCGGTCAGCCCGACCTTGGCGCCGTTGCGCGACAGGTATTGCGTGGCGCCGCGCACCGTCTGCGTGGTCGCGTCCATGAAGTCGAGCGAGTTCATCTCCTTGTTGGCGGAATCGGTGTCGTGATAGGGCACCACCTTGCCCTTGTAGAGATCGGGCGCCAGCGCGTCGAAGCCGGCCAGCGCAAAGCGGTCGCACAGGCCCTTGATCTGGTCCGACAGCCCCCACCATTCCTGGATCACGACCACGCCCGGCGCGTTGCCGCGTGCGGCGTTGGCGAGATAGCCCGAGGCGTCCTTGCCGTCCGGGCGCTTGAACGTGATGGTGGTTCCCATGGTGTCCTCCGACGCGTTTCTGGGGGAGCGGTTGAGGGCTATTGTGGCGATTGAGCGAGCGATACGCAATCGCGCCAAGCAACACACTCTCGTGCCCCGGATGCGCCACCTTCGCGGCGTGATGCGTTGCTGATCCGGGGCCCAGCCACACGCATCCTGGGTCCCGGCTCGCGCTTCGCGCGTCCGGGACACGAGTCCGACAAAAAAGCCCCCTTACGGGGGCTCTTTCTTTTCTCGTTCGTCTTGCGCCGCTCAGTGCGAGTCGGCCCAGACCTTCTTCTTGGTGAAATACATCAAGCCCACGAAGATGATCAGGAACACGAAGACCTGGAAGCCGAGGCTCTTGCGCGCTTCCATGTGCGGCTCTGCGGTCCACATCAGGAACGTGGTGACGTCCTTGGCGTACTGCGCGACCGTGGTCGGCGAGCCGTCGTCATAGGTCACCTGGCCGTCGCTGATCGGCTTCGGCATCTTGATGGCGTGACCAGGGAAGTACTTATTGTAGTACGAGCCCTCCGGGATGGTCACGCCCTCAGGCACCTTCTCCTCATAGCCCTGGAGCAGCGCGGCGACATAGTCGGGCCCCTGCTCCTGGTACTGGGTGAAGACGTCGAAAATGAACCAGGGGAAGCCGCGCTTGTAAGAGCGCGCCTTGGTGATCAGGGACAGGTCGGGCGGCGCCGCACCACCGTTCGCCGCACGCGCAGCCTGCTCGTTCGGGAATGGCGAGGGAAAATAGTCCGCCGGCCGACCCGGACGCTCGAACATGTCACCCGCATCGTTCGGACCGTCCTTGACCTTGTACTCGGAAGCAAACGCCGACGCCTGCGCCACCGAATAGCCGGGACCGCCGGCCTCGGCGAGGTTGCGGAAGGCGACGTAAGACAAGCCATGGCAACTGGAGCAGACCTCCTTGTAGACCTTCAGCCCGCGCTGCAGCGCCCCGCGGTCAAACGTGCCGAAAGGGCCCGAGAACGACCATTTGTTGCCGGGCGGCGTATCGCTGCCTTCAGACGCTTTCGCGCTGTCGATCGAGCCAGCGAACAACGAACCGGCGAGCGCCAGCACGATCGCGGTGGAGACCATCGGCGTCGACCGGCTGCCGGTCTTGGCCAGGACCGCATCCGAGATCGAGTTCGGCACCGGCCGCGGCTTCTCGATGCGCGCGAGCAGCGGCAGCACGATCAGGAAGTAGGCGAAGTAGCAGACCGTCAGGACCCGGCCGGCAATGACGTAGATGCCCTCCGGCGGCTGCGCGCCGAGATAGCCGAGCAGGATGCAGACCGCAACGAAGATCCAGAAGAACTGCTTGGCGAGCGGACGGTACTTCGACGACCTGGTCTTGGCGCTGTCGAGCCAGGGCAGGAAGCACAGGATGATGATCGCCCCGAACATCGCGACGACGCCGGCGAGCTTGTTCGGGATCGAGCGCAGGATGGCGTAGAACGGCAGGTAATACCATTCCGGCACGATGTGCGGCGGCGTCACGCCCGGGTTCGCCGGAATGTAGTTGTCGGCGTCGCCGAGATAGTTCGGCATGTAGAAGATGAACCAGGCGTACAGCAGCAGGAAGCAGGCGACGCCGAACATGTCCTTGATGGTGGCATGCGGCGTGAACGGCACCGTGTCCTTTTCCGTCTTCGGCTCGACGCCGTCGGGATTGTTCTGGCCGGCGACGTGCAGCGCCCAAACGTGCAGCACGACGACGCCCGCGATCACGAAGGGCAAGAGATAGTGCAGCGAGAAGAAGCGGTTCAGCGTCGGGTTGCCGACCGAATAGCCGCCCCACAGCAGCGTCACGATGCTCTCGCCGACATAGGGAACGGCCGAGAACAGGTTGGTGATGACAGTGGCGCCCCAGAAGCTCATCTGACCCCACGGCAGCACGTAGCCCATGAAGCCCGTCGCCATCATCAGGAGGTAGATGATGACGCCGAGGATCCACAGCACCTCGCGCGGCTCCTTGTAGGACCCGTAGTAGAGGCCGCGGAACATGTGGACGTAGACGGCGACGAAGAACATCGAGGCGCCGACCGCGTGCATGTTGCGCAGCAGCCAGCCGTAGTTCACGTCGCGCACGATCAACTCGACCGACTTGAAGGCGAGATCGGCGTTCGGCGTGTAGTGCATCGCCAGGATCACGCCGGTCAGGATCTGCATCCCCAGCATGAAGGAGAGAATGGCGCCGAAGGTCCACCAATAGTTCAGGTTGCGCGGGGTGGGATAGGCGACGAAGGAGGAATGGATGAGACCAAAGATCGGCAGGCGCCGCTCGATCCATTGCAGGGCCGGATTGCTCGGCTGGTAGTCGGATGGTCCGCTCATGATGCGATCCTGAGGAAATAGTACGACGAGACGGCGCGAAGCTTCGGACTTGAGTCCGAAGCTCAGCCGATCTGGATTTTGGTGTCGGAAACGAACTGGTACGGCGGCACTGCCAGGTTCAAGGGCGCAGGGCCCTGGCGGATGCGGCCGGACGTATCGTAAACCGAACCATGGCAGGGGCAGAAGAACCCGTCGTAGCTGCCTTCATGAGCGATCGGGATGCAGCCGAGATGGGTGCAGATGCCGATCACGACCAGCCACTGCTCGTGGCCGGATTTGACGCGGGCCTCGTCGGTCTGTGGATCGGGCAGGCTCGCCACGTTGACGGCGCGCGCCTCCTCGATCTGCTTCTTGGTGCGGTGGCTGATGTAGATCGGCTTGCCGCGCCAGAACATCTTGATGTCCTGCCCTTCCGCGATTGGGCTGAGATCGACCTCGATCGGCGCACCGGCGGCGATGGTCGAGGCGTCAGGATTCATTTGGGAGATGAAGGGCCAGAGCGCAGCCGCGCCCCCTACTGCTGCAGCTGCCCCCGTTGCAACGAATAAGAAATCACGGCGTGTCGGATGGTCCGCCGAAGACGCTGTCGTCACGATTCCAACCCTTTCTTCTTGTGCTACCGGTGGAACCGCTCCGAGGGGCGCCCAAGAGGTCCCCGGAAAGGCTGCCGGCGCCCGCGGCCCCCCCGCGGCGGCAGAACTTCGCTTGTCCACCTCTAAACGGGTGAAACAGCAGTCCAGAATCGTTCTATTGGCACCCTTGCCGGGCGAGCGCAAGCCCGCTAACGGCGTGGGAGCGTGCCATGCACGAATTCCCGGGCGGGCGATGTTTTATTGAGACATTCCCGCCGCATCGACCCCCGACACAGCCCATGCAGATAGCGCTTTTTCAGCCTGACATCGCTCAGAACACCGGCACGATTCTCAGGCTTTGCGCCTGTCTGGGCATGGACGCCCATATCATCGAACCTGCGGGCTTCCCCGTCTCCGACCGCTTGTTCCGCCGGGCGGGAATGGATTACCTCGACCATGTCCGGCTGACCCGCCACGACTCCTGGTCGAAATTCGAGGACTGGCGCGCGGCACACGGCTACCGGCTGCTGCTGTTCACCACCAAGGCTGCGACCGACTACCGCGATTTTCATTACCAGAGGTCGGACATCCTGCTATTCGGACGCGAGAGCGCCGGCGTCACCGACGCGGTGGTCGAGGCCGCCGATGCGCGGCTGGTGATCCCGATCGAGGCGGGACTGCGGTCGCTCAATGTGGCGATGAGCGCGGCCATGGCCGCAGGCGAGGCGCTGCGGCAGATCCGGAACCCGCAAGTCTGACAGGTTCAAGTCTGACAGGTTGAGGAGAGACGATTGAGTTACGCGGTCAAGGAAATCTTCCTGACCCTGCAAGGCGAAGGCGCCCATGCCGGGCGTGCGTCCGTGTTCTGCCGTTTTGCCGGCTGCAACCTCTGGAGCGGCCGCGAGGCCGACCGCGCCGACGCGACCTGCAAGTTCTGCGACACCGATTTCGTCGGCACCGACGGCACCCTCGGCGGCCGTTATGCATCCGCCGTGGAACTCGCGGACACCATTGCCGCGCAATGGACCGCCGCAGGCGGCAATCGCTACGTGGTGCTGACCGGCGGCGAGCCGCTGCTCCAGGTCGATGCCGAGCTGATCGAAGCGCTCCACGCCCGCGGCTTCGAGATCGGCGTCGAGACCAACGGCACGATCCCTGCGCCTGATGGCCTCGACTGGATCTGCGTCAGCCCGAAGGGCGGCAGCGAGCTGGTCCTCCGCCAGGGCCAAGAGCTGAAGCTGGTCTATCCCCAGGCGCTGGCTGCGCCGGAGACTTTCGAGGATCTGACTTTCGAGCGTTTCTCGCTGCAGCCGATGGACGGGCCCGAGGTGATCGAGAACACCGCGCGCGCGATCGAGTACTGCCTGCGCCATCCGCAATGGCGGCTCAGCGTGCAGACGCATAAATCGCTCGGCATCAGATAGGACGCGACCCACGAATGCAGATGGACGCCTCGACGATAGACGACCGCAAGGCCCGCGCCCGCGCCTGGTTCGAGCGATTGCGCGACGACATCTGCGCGAGCTTCGAGCGGCTCGAGGACGACGCACCGCCTAGCCTCTATCCCGGCGAAGCCGGCCGCTTCAAGCGCACGCCCTGGCAGCGCACCGATCATACTGGCGCGGCCGGCGGCGGCGGGGTGATGTCGATGATGCATGGCCGCCTGTTCGAGAAGGTCGGGGTGCACTGCTCGACCGTGCACGGCGAGTTCGCGCCCGAATTTCGCGCACAGATCCCGGGCGCCGCGGAAGACCCGAAGTTCTGGGCCTCCGGCATCTCGCTGATCGCGCATATGCGCAATCCGAACGTGCCCGCCGTGCACATGAACACCCGCTTCGTCGTCACCACCAAGGCCTGGTTCGGCGGCGGCGCCGACCTCACGCCGGTGCTGGAGCGAAGGCGGACGCAGGAGGATGCCGACACGATCGCCTTCCATGCCGCGATGAAACAGGCCTGCGCGCAGCCGGATGGCGTTGCCGACTACGACAAGTACAAGAAGTGGTGCGATGAGTATTTCTACCTGCCGCACCGGAAAGAGGCGCGCGGCATCGGCGGCATCTTCTACGACTGGCACGACAGCGGCGACTGGGACGCCGACCTCGCCTTCACCCAGGACGTCGGCCGCGTCTTCCTGAAGATCTATCCCGAGATCGTGCGGCGCAATTTCGCGACAGGCTGGACGGCGGAGGATCGCGAGGAGCAGCTGATCCGGCGCGGCCGCTATGTCGAGTTCAACCTGCTCTACGACCGCGGCACCATCTTCGGACTCAAGACCGGCGGCAATGTGGATTCCATCCTGTCGTCGCTGCCCCCGGAGGTGAAGTGGCCATGACCACGATGAAGCTCGCCGTGAGGCCGCTGCCGCGCGCCATGCTGATCGACATGGACGACACTATCCTGTCGGCCTATGGCCGGCCCGAGATCGCCTGGAACACGATCGCGAACGAGTTTGCCGAGGAGCTTGCGCCGCTGCCGCCGGCCCAGGTCGCAACCGCGGTGCTGGCCTTCGCGCGAAACTTCTGGGCGAACGCCGAAGCGGCGTGGCGGATGAAGCTCGCCGAGGCGCGGCACCTGACGGTCAAGGGCGGCTTTGCCGCGCTTGCGGCGGCCGGCCATCGCGCCCTGCCCGACGATCTCGCCGTCCGCCTCGCCGACCGCTTCACCGCCTATCGCGAGGAGGAGATGTTCGTGTTTCCCGGTGCGCATGAGGCGATCGACCGCTTCAAGGCGCTCGGCATCAGGCTCGCGCTGGTCACCAATGGCGCCGCGGACATGCAGCGCGCCAAGGTCGAGCGGTTCGAGCTGGCGCACCGCTTCCACCACATCCAGATCGAAGGCGAGCATGGCTTCGGCAAGCCCGAGGAGCGCGCCTATCTGCACGCCATGCAGGCGCTCGGCGTCACCGCGGAGGAGACCTGGATGATCGGCGACAACCTCGAATGGGAAGTCGTGACGCCGCAGCGTCTCGGCATCTACTCGATCTGGATGGACGTGCATGGCGACGGCCTGCCCGAGGGCTCGACGGTCAAGCCCGACCGCATCATCCGCTCGCTCGGCGAGCTGCTGCCTGACCAGGCGTAGCCCGGCAGAACAAAAACTGCGAAAACAACCCCATGCACAGTAGCCGGCTGCTGCAAAATCAAGGATTTGCGGATTTAGCGAAATCCGCTTTGACCCGTCGGGCAAAACAGGGGTATGATGTCATCGTCGCGGGTGATGGACAGGCTTCTGCGTGAGCCGCACCAGCACCCAGTGCCAGCCGGACCCGCCGATCACGCGCGCGCGGGCCTGAGACCGTAGCGCGACGCGCCGGCCGAATTTCCCGGAACGCGCAGCCGGCGTGATCGGCATGTCATGACGGCCTGTTAGCCTCACGCCCGATCAACCCGAAAGGACAATCCATGGAATTGAAAGCCGGCGACGTGGTGATGCTGAAATCCGGCGGCCAGCCGCTGACCGTCGCGGAGGTGAAGGCGGACGAGGTGCTGTGCCTGTGGATGGGCATGGAAGGCGACCTATTCCGCGAGACGCTGCCGCTGGCCGTGCTCGTGCAGGTGGAAGAGGATGATGATGATGAGGAGGAGGAGGAGGACGACGACGAGGAGTAGGCGCGCCTGACACGGCATCCTCGTTGGAACGGAGCGTCCCGCTGCGACGCTCCGCTTCTCTGCCAACAGCAGAGGACATCGCTGGATGCTGCGGGAGGGCCGGAAGCGGAAATGACCGCGCCCTCTACTGAGGCTTTCGCGGATCGTCCGTAGCATTCAGATAATCAATACCGGTTGGTCCGATGCCGGTGATCTGAAACACGACCTCTTCATTCTTCGTTTCCGCAAACTGCCACACCTTGGGCGGCACGTGAGAGAATGTGCCGGGAGGAAAGGCCATCAGCTTCGAACTGTCGACCTTGTCGCCGATCGCGGAATAGTAGGTGCCCGAAATGATCGTACGGACCCGCTCGTCTGGGTGAGAATGCACAGGCAATTTGAAATTCGCAGGCAGCTTAACGTAAATTGTGAACAGGCCGGGCTTCGCGGGGCTACCATGGAGAACGGCAATTTGTGCCCCCTTGGGCATTGAGGGTAGTGGGCTCCACTTTAGATCGGCAGGCACGACACGAGCATATGCAGGTGACTGATCCTGCGCCTGCGCTATAGGCGATCCGAGTAGGATGACTGAAATTAGCAAACCAATGATCTGCTTGGAGGAAGGCATCGCCGCACTCCTGCTAGAAGCGATCGCCAGACGCTACCAGAAATAGTCGGCACCCGCTACGGGTCAAATGCGGGCGTCGCTGCCGTATCAGCCCTTGGTCCGTTGGCACGCCGCAAGTCCGCGACGGGCCAACTCCGGACCTCCGTGATCGACCTAGAACTCGGCTGGAAATTCACTTGCGCTAATGCAGCCCTGCCAAAGCGGTGACAGAATGGATGCCGATTTTGGAACCCCGGCGGACCATCGAAACTATCGTTAGGAGGCCGATCCAACCTGCGACGGAGCCAGCATGCCGCGCTACTTCTTCCATACCTCTGAATGCCCTTCGCTCGATGAAGCCGGCACCGAACTCCCGGACATTGCAGCCGCAAAAGCTGAAGCCCTGCAAACGAGCGGCCAGATCATCAAACAAGGCTCAATGGGAAGTCTGTGGAAGGGCATTCCGTGGGAGATGAAGGTAACGGACGGTCCATTACCAGATGGCCAGACGCTCTTCGTTGTGCGGCTTACCGCAATTCAATACGGGTCCGCCTCCTGAGGCGCATTTGGTAGGGCGCATTTGGCAAGTTGCCGCCGAGAATGCTGGCATCCGGCAATTCTTGTATTCCCCCAGTCCGGGTCCGGTGTTAGCGTATCGGCATTGTCGGCATTCTTGAGGGTAGCTGGCAACTGAGAGTGTTGTGCTCCCGCCCCAGAAACGCGGGCGCTGCAATGCCGAGCCAGATATTGATCAAACGGCTGCAAACCGTTGTCGGCCTCTCCGAACAGGACCGGACCAAGCTCGCGAACATGCCCCATACGGTGAAGGAATTCACTGATGGCCAGCACATCGTGCGTGAAGGAGACAGAGCATCCCGCTGCGCCATTGTGATGAGCGGGTTTGTGTTTCGTCAGAAGCTCGTCGGCACCCGAGCCCAGATCCTGTCGATCTACCTGGCTGGCGATATGCCGGATCTGCAAACGTTGCACCTACCCCTTATGGACCACAATATTTGCAGTGCGGGTCCGTCGACCGTTGGCTTTGTGCCGCATACCTATCTCAATGAGATCCTGACCGACTCTTCCCGGCTTATTCACGCGCTCTGGCGCGAAACACTTGTGGATGCCGCAATTCACCGCGAATGGATTGCAGGCCTCGCCCGCGACGCGCGCTCACGAGTAGGGCACCTCATCTGCGAGCTTGCTGCGCGGCTGGAAGTCGTCAAGTTACTGAAGGACGCCAGCTTCTATCTTCCGTTCACCCAGCAGAACATCGCGGATGCCTGCGGTTTGTCCATCGTGCACGTCAATCGGACAATACAGGAGCTAAGACAACTTCGACTGATTGAGTGGGAGAGACGCACGTTGACGCTGCTCCGACGGAAGGAGCTGGAGGAGCTGGCGGACTTCACGCCAGAGTACCTCCATCTCACAGCCGGCGCGACGATGGGCGCCTCATCGTTCGGCTCGAGGCCATGACGGGGCTCCTGCATCGCAGCAACACGGCGCCTCTACTCGATCACCTCATCGGCGCGGGCGAGTAGCGAGGGCGGCACGGTGAGGCCGAGCGCCTTGGCGGCCTTCATGTTGATGATCAGCTCAAATTTCGTCGGTTGCTCTACCGGCAGGTCGGCAGGCTTGGTGCCTTTGAGTATCCTGTCGACGAGCCCGCCCGCACGGCGCAACAGATCGGCCGTATCCGCGCCGTAGACGGACAATCCGCCATTGACCCGAAACAAGTAGTTTGCGGGCAGACGATGTTTCGCCGCGAGTGCGACTATTCGCGGAGCCTCGACATAGGTGAGCGGATCACCGAAATCAATTATCGCATCGGCATTTTGGGCAGAGGCTGAAGCAAAGGCGCCGTCGAGTTCCTCGGCCGTGGCCGCTTCAACTGTCAGCAGCTCTATGCCGAGCCTCCGCGCCATGTTGCGTGTATCTTCCACCAGGTAGATCATTGGATTCTTTGGATTGACCAAGACCGCGATTCTCGAGGCGCCGGGCACGAGCTCGCGAAGAATCTCGACACGCTTTCCGAAGAAATCTTGAGGCACGTTGGTGGTAATACCCGTTACGTTGCCACCCGGTCGCGATAGACTTTGCACGAGGCCGATGCGGACGGGATCAGCCACAGCCACGAATACGATCGGAATGGTGGCGGTTGCCGATTTCAGGGCCAGGGCCGCCGGAGGTCCCGCCGCGACCAGGACATCGGGATTGAGAGCCAGCAGGTCGGCGACCGAAGCTGGCAATCGATCGGGAGGATGAGAGAAGCGGAAGTCGATAGTCAGGTTTCCATCCGCCCAGCCGTAGCGTCGGAGCCCATCAAGGAATACACGCTCGGCTGGATTGAGGGCCCGCCCGCTCCCATCACCTATGGCAAGAAAGCCGATGCGACGAGGCTTCCTCTGCGCCCACAAACGCCGGGGCGAAACGAGCAACACAGCAGTCGCCGCTATGAATTTCCGCCGCTTCATTCGATCCTCATCAGATGTTGAGGACGCCGGGCGCGAGAGTATCACGTCTTGATAATGGTCGCACTCACTGCGGGCATAGGGTCGCAGCTCCGCTGTGGGTCACAAGTGGCGACTGTGGTGAAACCACTCCCGCAATCGGACTACCGCCGACATGACGGTGGGCGCCTCGTTGTTCGGGCCAACCAACTGATCCCATACGCGACAGCCATCTGATCCGCGCCTTCGGCGCCGGAAAGCGCGCGTGCCTGCTTCGCAACAGGGCAAGCGGCGCGATCTAAGACGGTTGCGAACTCCGGCGCACTGGCTGGTGCAGACTGCCGCTACAACAGATGGCCGCCCTGTCAGCCTCCAGCAATTCGATGGCGCATCGGATCATCGAAAGGCTGAGAGCGTCCATTCCCGGCGATATCAATCGGCGGAACTGTACGATCTCATTGTCGATCTGGTCGCACTTGTTGCACATGTGCATCCCGCGGCTTGCAGGCGGGAGCAACGAGCTCTCAGTCACCCATAGCAGCCCAGGAATCCGAAAAGGTGATTGAGCTTAAAGCCGATCTCCAAGCGGCGTTCCTCGAAAGCCGCATGAAATCGCTGTCAGCCTCCAGACGTCGCATCGGGCGGCTTGCCGACGCAAGCAAAAACGCCGCCCGCTTGAAATAAAGCGCAGGCGGCGTCCTTCCAGCCCCGGGAGGGTGAGAGTAAAATCCCGACAAGAGTTAGTCGCCGCGTTGCGTGCCAAGGTTCATCACATCGGGCCATGGCGCGACCTAAAAAGCGATGTGATCAGGATGAATCGTCATCGCGCTCCAGGTTGTCGTTTGAGCATGATCGCTTTCGGAAAGCCGATGCACACTTCTCCGGATTATGCTGCAGATCTCAACTTGGCGGCTGCAGTCCCGGCGAGGTCAGCCACTTGTTGACCTCCCCGGCAGCATCGATCTGCCGGGCTTTCCGCAAAAGCTCTGTGCGGCGGATGCCAAGGGGCATCCCTTTGGCCTGCTGACGAAGGTTGAGTGCCTCTTGTGCCAGGCGGTATTCGAATGTCGATGTTGGTTCCGGGGATCGGCGAGCCGACATGTTTGATGCTCCGCTGCGGGGTTGAGCGGGAGCGCAACTCGCGTTCACACCACCGGTAAATGCTGCGGGCCGCTCGGCGGTAGCGAGACAATGCTCCCTTATCTGCTGGATAGCGAGCGCTTTGTTTCGCGTCGCGCAGGAACCCAACCGCAGATGCACGGGTTTGCCGCTGATTGGATCAATCCTCGTCGCTTGAAGTCTCGTTTGAACGATCGACCCGGACCTCTCTGAATTCCGTGGGCCCATCAAGCAGGTGCTGCTTTCTCGTCGATTGGTCCTTCGAGCTCGCGGAACCGTCGGCCCTGTCATCCAGTACCTCACCGGCCAGATGAACCGCGCGCTTTCGTTGGTGAAGCACGCGGCTCCCCTTCGCATCTTCTTTCGTCATTCAGCTGGCCCTCTGAATTGGAGCGCGACGTTCAGGAGCGCGCCGCGGTCGGTGCCACTCAGCAATCGCGGCAAATATTCTTCAGCTTCGCGGCGGTTCGGGCTTCTTCGTCGAGAAACGGGTCCTTGTAGCCGGACGATGAATCCACGGTGGTTTTGGCGGGCCGCCCCGTTCTTGGAGGAAAAGCCGCATCGTAACAGGAGAGGCGCGCGTTGGCGCCTTCGATCGCACGGCAGTTCGGCTCCGCGGCAAGAGCTGCAGGCGTGGATGTGCCCAGCGCCGATGCCAGCAAAAGCGCCGCGATCCATGTGCCTGGTCGAGCCATCCTCATGCTGAACTCCATCGCTATTTGGTTCCGCTCGCCCAAACGGGGCGCTCGCCGGTCCAGGCCGGTAGAGCATCCCATTCGGACCAGCGCATCCTGCGCTCCTCGCCTCCGACCCTGACGAAGACAAAGGGAGCATCGTCCCGACCTGTTTTCGAACCCACGAAAATCGCCGGAACGCCGTAGGCATCCCTGATCACTGCTGTATTTGCCATTCCCGCCTCCTGTCTCGGTTCACGCCCTGGCTCGAGTCCTTGCTTGAAAGCGGCTCCCATGGAACGGACCTGCCGCTCATAGAACGGCCACGATCGCGATCAGCAACACGAGGAAGATCGGCACCAACAGCGGTGGCACCAGCCATTCACGAATATCGAATTTGACCTGATTGGACATCTGACCGCCTTCTTTCGGGTGGAGGCGGGAGCGCAAAGCTCTCAGTCACCGATAACAGCCACGACGCGTGCGGTGATGCCGGCTGTGTAGCACCCCCCTCACCAACTAGCGAGGCCAATCTTGGCCGATGGTCGATTGCGACAGGGGTTGCTTCGCGTGACGTTGCGCCCACTGCAACAGGCAACCGCCTGGCTTCCGGTGAGCTTGATCGAACGCCAGGTTCCATCCTGGCAATGCATGTTGCCGCTTTCCACCATGCTAAGAACGTGCTCCGGGCTCGCTCAGCGAAAAACGCATGCGAAGCAAGGCCTCTCTTGCTTCATTCGTGACGACCATTTGCCATTCCGGCCCGTTGGGATATTTCGGCGCCAGATCTCTCAGGCAATGTCCTGCCATGGTGATCGCCTGCCGAGATCGCGTAAGACAACGCCGACGTAGCGGGTGGCAATTCCATGTGGGCGTCCGTTGGGGGCTGCAACGACCGGTTCCTCCTTGGGGCAAGCAGGAAAGTGACAGCCAATCAGACCCTTTTCGGCGTCATCTCCAGAGACGTATCAGCGTCGAGATACCGATGCTAGATTTCCTGCTCCTGCCCAATAGGAGGACCACATGCCCGATAGCGTCTACAAGGTCATTGAACTGGTCGGTACCAGCACGGACTCATGGGAGAAGGCAGCCGCCAATGCGGTCGAACGAGCTGCACAAACTCTCCGAGATCTTCGAGTTGCAGAGGTCGTCAAGCTCGATATGCAACTGGATGACAAGGGGAAGGTCGAGGCCTATCGCGCCAAGCTCAACGTATCGTTCAAGTTCGAGGGCTCCTGAGCCTCGGCACCTCGCCCCCACTTGCGGGGCGAGGATGGCTCATTGGAATGGGTGCGTTGCGCAGCGCCCAGCCGGACGATGTCGCCCGTACCGAAAGTTGCCCTGGTCCGGCTGGGACGATATGCTTTGATGCGAGGGGGCGTGTGGCGCGTGGTGGCCCCATGTACATGGTCATTCGCAAGTACACCAGGGTTCGTTCGGTCGCGGACGCCGCGCGTCGCGCCAGGAGCGGCGTCGGTGAGATCCTGAGGCAATCGCAGGGATTCAGATCCTACCATGTGATGGACGCGGGCGACGGTGTCGGTATCGCCGTGATGATATTTGATGATTGCGAAAGCGCCAACGCAGCGAACGCCAAGATACTCGCGTTTGTTCAGGCGAGTCTGCATGACCTCGATCTTGGGGTTCCCGAAATCACCACCGGCGAGGTCTTGGTGGACATAGAGCAAAATGGGCTTCGGGTTTGAAGTAGCCCCAAACGTCACCAGTTGCGTGGTGGGTGCAGCCGTTGCTCGCGTCATCGACCTGATGTCATCCTCGCGCCTGCAACGATCGCGCCCTGGACATGCGCGCACCGCCTGGCGGGAATATTCGACGGCGCGTGCTTTTCGAGGAGCAGCAACGACATGAAGCAACACACCTCCGACGCATTTTCCACCGCAGCGAACGGCTGGACACCACTCATGCTCATGGGCGTCGTGATGCCGCCCCGGGATCCCGATGAAGACGAGGAGGACGAAGACGACGATGAGGACGATGAGGACGGTGATGCTGACGAACCGGCGGTCGTGCGCGAGCCCGACGAAGACTAGACTAGCCCGCGTCCGGCAGTCGGCGCTATAATCTCTCTCATGAGCTGGGATGCAAAAGACATAGCGCTTCTCAAAAGGCTCTGGTTCGAAGGACAGAGCGCGGCGCAGATTGCGCGCCCTCTCGGCTGCAGTCGCAACGCGGTCTGCGGCATGCTGACCCGTCTTGGCCTGAAGCGCGGCCACAAGTCGCCCACAGCACGGCCCAAGATAAGGCCGCCCCCGAAGCTGAGGCCGTCGTCGGCACCCTGCTCCCGTCCGGTCACACAGAAGGTGTCGTCAAGGACAGCGGAGAGGCCGCAGCCCAAGGAATTCAGCAGGCAGCAGCTTTACGCCATTCTGGCGGAGGCGGTCAGAAACACCGGCTAAGCGACACGCCACGAGCGTCCTTGTGCTCCGTCAGTGTCTTGGCCCGGTTCGATGGGTTCGGGCCAATGCATCTCGTGTTCAGGCGAACAGGAAGTCGTTTGCCGTGAGCGAACCTGCGAAGTTGTGCAGAGTCACTTGATCCGATCCCGCGGTAACGAGGGTGTCAGCTCCGGATTGGGTGATGACGAGATCGTTGAACGAGAGCACGCCCGCCACATTGCTAAACTTGATCCGATCATGCTGGCTCTGTCTGAAGTCTTCGATGGTGTTCTGGGTCCCGACTGTCGCCGGGCCATCGTCCTTGAACACGAACAGATCTCGGCCGCCATCAGCGCCGCCTTGCAACAATCCGTCACCCCACATCACATTACTGACTGTCCCGCCGGGAGCTGCGGTTCTGGCGAACAAGATATCGTCGCCGCCTTCGGCGCAGCCGGACATCGATTCCGCATCACCTAAGAGAATGTTGCTCGCCGAGCCAGTGCCGAAATTGCTACCGCCGACAAGAGTATCGTCGCCGCCCTCGGCGCAGCCGGACATGGATTTCGCGTCACCGAAAAGAAGGTTGCTCGTCGAGCCAGGGCCGGAGCTGTCGCCGCCTGCGAAGGCGTCGTTGCCGCCCTGAGCACGGCCGGACATGTCGCCGCCCGCGTCACCGTAGAAGGTGGTGGAGCCGGTAAGGGAGCTGTTGCCGCCCGTGAAGGTGTCATCGCCGCCCCGAGCACGGCCCAACATGTCGCCGCCCGCATCGCCATAGAAAGTGTTGGCAGAGTCGTTACCTCCGGTGAAAATGTCGTTGCCGCCCCGAGCATGGCCGGCCATGTCGGCGCCGGCGTCGCCATAGAAAACGTGAGAGGCAAGACTGCCGCCGGTGAAGCTGTCGTTGCCCCCCTGAGCGGAACCGGCAATGTCACCGCCCGCATCGCCGTAGAAGGTGTTGGAAGCCTCGCTGGAGCCCGTGAAGGCATCGCCGCCGCCCCGAGCGTGGCCTGACATGTTGCCGCCCGCGTCGCCATAGAAAGTGTTGGAGGAGGGAGCAGGGAAGTCGATGATGCCCGTGAAGATATCGTCCCCGCCGCGCGCATAGCCGGACATGTCGCCGCCGGCATCTCCCCAGAAAGTGTTGAAGGAGAAGGCGCCGCCGGTGAAGGTATCGTCGCCGCCCTGAGCACGGCCGGTCATGTTGCCGCCCGTATCGCCGTAGGACATGTTGGAGGTGAAAGAGCCGCCCGTGAACGTGTCGTTGCCGCCCCGGGCATGGCCGGACATGCTGCCGCCTGCATCGCCGTAAAAAGTGTTGGTGCCGCCACCGCTGCCGCCCGTGAAGGTATCGTCGCCGCCACGAGCATGGCCGGAGATGTCACCGCCCGCATCGCCATAGAACGCGTTGGTCGCGGGGCCGGCTCCGCTGAATATGTCGTTGCCGCCCTTGCTGTGATCGGACATGTCGTCGCCCGCGTCGCCGTAGGCAGTGTTGCTCGGGGAAGCGAACGTGAAGGTATCGTCGCCGCCACGAGCAAAATCGAACATGCTGCCGGCCGCGTCACCGTAGAAAGTGTAGTGGATGGGGGCGCCCCCCGTAAACGAGGGCCCGGTGAAAGTATCGTTGCCGCCCCTCGAAAAATCGAACATGCTGCCGCCAGCATCTCCGATCAGGATAGTTGTGTTTGAGTCACCCGCGAGGACGTCATCGGTACCCCATTGATGATTGGTGAGATCACCAGGGGTAAATGGAACGCGCTTAAACTTGAACATGGCAAGTTCCCCGCGATTCAGATTACCCCCTCAGAATGCGCATGATGCTCAATTCGGAGCGCGAGTATTGACGAAGGTCAACTCGCGGGGCGCGGCATCGGTTTAGCCGCCAAGCGAACACGGCCCGACTGGTTGGAGTCGGGGGCTCCATCGCTCCTGTCATCGGAGGGGCTTGGCCGCTCCCGGCTTGCGCTCGCAGCCGACGTCTGCGGGCACGATGGTCCGGTGCGAAACGCCAACTGAACCGGCGTCATCTATGCGACGAGCTGTCTCGCCGCGGCCGAGATCATCACCAGCCCGCCCGTGATGACCGCAACGTCGAGGATCGCGGCGTGGATGTGCACCGGCATCCGTTCGACGAAGGCCTTTGCGAGAAATGCCCCGGGGATTGCGATGCCGCCGATCAGAAGCGCGAAGGCGAGCACCTGCGCCGTCACGGCGCCGGCGAGGCCGAACACCGAGATCTTGATGAGGCCGGTGCCGAGCGAGATCATCGCATCGGTCGCAATCACGGCGGCGCCTTCGAGCCCCGTGGCCATCAACAGCGACAGCAGGATCACGCCGGAGCCCGAGGTGCCGCCGACCAGCACGCCGTAGCCGACGGAGCCGGCCGCAAGGCCGGTGTCGCCGATCCGCACGCTGCGCCGTCGCAGCACGCGGCGCAGCGGCACGCTCAGGATCAGCATGGTGCCGATCACGAGCGCCGCGCCCGCACTGGTCAGGCGCGTATAGCCGTAGGCGCCGAGCACCGTCGTCAGTGCAGCGCAGGCGAGCACGATCAGCGCGCGGCGGCGGTCGGCGTAGCGCAGATAAGCGATGGCGCGGCTGAGATTGGTGAACATCGCGGAGATCGCGATGATCGGCACCACGGGCTCGGCGCCGACCAGCGGCACCAGCACCAGCGGCATCAGGGCGCCGGTGCCGTAGCCGGCGAGACCACCGATGACCGAAGCAAACAACGCCATCGTTGCTACCAGCAGGAGCTGCAGAAGCGAGATGTCGGCGAAGCCTGAGACGATGGTCAATTTTTCTGATCGCGGCTGATTCGAGCCGCAGCCTGATCTGCGATGGAAACGAGCACGGCCTCGTCTAGTGGAGAAGCCGCGGCAAGGCAACCGCCGAGGCACGCGGCGGCCGAACCGGCCGCCGCGTCCGGCGTCATGCGGCGAACCGGCCCGCCCTGATGACGGGGGTGAACCGCGGGCGGCCCTTGGCGCCGCCTTTGGCCATCGTCGCCGGCACCGAGGCGTCGGATCGAAAGGCCTCGCAGGCCGCTTCGTCCCGCCAGTCGATCAGGACGATGACCCTGTCCGAGCCATCCGATGCGAACAGCACTTCGGCCCCGAGGCTCCCATGCGCCTCCCGCTTGCTGCGGCCATCCGTTGCGAAGATGGAAAGAAAGCGCGCGAGATCCTCGATCTCGACTTCGGCAATGGTCGTGTACATCGCTTGTCCTCTCACAGCGGCGCGCGCGTCGTGCGGGACAGCGGCAGATTGAGGCTGAAGGACGAGATCGCCGGGTCGGTCACGCCGAAAGCGGCGAGCCGCGGCCGATGCTTGACCACATAGGCTTCGGCAGCTTCCGGCGTCTCGAACAGATAGACGCCCCCCGCGCGGCCCGCACTGCGGTTCTCGACCCAGAGCTTCCAGATCAGCCCGGGCTGGGCCGCGATGTCGTCCGCAAGATCGCGGCAGGCTATTTCAAGATCTTGGCCCCACGGCCCATCGAACGCGAAGTCGAATTGCAGCAATGTCCTCATGTGGTACCTCTTGTTCGCAATCGCCCGATCGGGCTCGCGCAGCGGTGTATGTCGCCGTCACGCTTGCGAGAATTCACCGTCTGGTAGGATCGATGCTGACTGGGAGTGTGGGATAGGCCATGGATACGCTGAGCAGCATGCGTGTTTTCGTGCGGGTGGTCGAGCTCGGCGGCTTCAACGCGGCGGCCCGCGCCTGCGCGATGTCGGCCGCGATGGTGGCCAAGCATGTCGGTCATCTCGAGGAACGCACCGGAGCCCGGCTGCTGGACAGAACCACCCGGTCGGTCCGGCCGACGCCGGAAGGGCAACTCTATCTCGACAAGGTGCTCGCGATCCTCGAAGCCGTCGACGAGGCGGAGGGCACCGTGGGGGCGGAGAACCGGGAATCGCGTGGGACGCTCCGCGTGACGGCGCCGGTCGAGCTCGGCCAGGACCACCTGGCGCCGCTGCTCGTCGATTTCATGTCGCGGCATCCCGGCATCGCCGTCGTCGCCGACCTGACGAACCGCCCGGTGGATCTCGTACAGGAAGGCTTCGACATGGCGATCCGGGTCGCACCGTCGCTCGACACCGCGCTGATAGGACGAAAGCTCGCGACGACCCACTTTCGCGTGGTGGCAAGCGCGGACTTCCTGGCCCGACACGGCGTTCCCGACACGCCCGAAATGCTCTCGGCCTTGCCCGCTCTGACCTTCTCGCAGCCCGCACCTCGTCTCGATTGGTCCTGGCGTCGGCGTGAGATGCAGGGGAAGGTCAGGATGACCGCCCGGCTCGCCTCGACCAGCGCCGATACATTGCGCAAGGCAGCGGTGGCCGGGCTTGGCGTCTCGTGGCTTCCGTCATTTGTGTGCGGCAAGGACATCGAGGCAGGCCTGCTGGTCCCGATCCTCGAAGATTGCGACTGGGGCAGTCTCGGCGTTCATGTCCTCTACCCGCATCGGCGCTTCGTACCGAGCCGGCTCCGCCTCTTCATCGACTTTCTTGCAGAGAGCCTCGGTGACGATCCCTCGGGCGACCCGTGGGCGCCCCGGGCGGAAGACCGCCGCGCAATGCGTGCGGGAGGGCGGTCGGCCTAGAGTACTCCTGAAGGCGCAGGCATCGGCTTTGCCGTAGAATGGAGCCACTCGGCGTTACGAGCCGCGAATTGCATCTTCTCGCATCAATTCGCTGGCCAAAAATTCCGCTTGATGTTGCGACGCAGCGAAGTCATCTTGCAATCTCGTCGGACCCGATGTGATCGGGTGGCTCGGCCGGGCGCCTATCCCCCGGAAACCCTCAGCGAATAAGCGATCTGCCTGATCAAGGCCGACCGGGCTTTGCCCGCCGCCTCGCTGATCATATCGGTTCCAAGAATGAGTTTTTTCCAATCGTTGCGCCGCGAGTGGCTGACGAACGTCCCGACCGAACTGCTGTCAGGCGTCCTCGTCGCACTGGCACTTATTCCAGAGGCAATCGGGTTCTCCATTGTCGCAGGTGTTGATCCCAAGGTGGGTCTCTACGCCTCGTTCTCGATCGCCTGCGTTACCGCTATCGTAGGTGGCCGGCCGGCCATGATCTCGGCGGCGACTGCCTCTACGGCCGTTCTCATGGTTACATTGGTGCGCGACCACGGCCTGCAATATCTGTTCGCAGCCACAGTCTTGATGGGCGTGATCCAGATACTGGCCGGCGCCTTGCGGCTCGGCCTGCTCATGAAGTTCGTATCGCGCTCGGTCATGACCGGCTTCGTCAACGCGCTTGCCATCTTGATCTTCCTGGCCCAGTTGCCGCAACTGATCCATGTCGGTTGGGAAACCTACGCCATGGTGGGCGCGGGTCTCGCGATCATCTATCTTTTCCCCTACGTGACCAGGCGGGTGCCGTCGGCGCTTGTCAGCATCATCGTCCTGACCGGCTTCACGATCTATTCCGGCATCGAGCTGCGTACCGTCGGAGACATGGGTGAATTGCCCTCAAGCCTTCCCTTCTTCGCGTTGCCTCAGGTTCCGCTCAACCTCGAGACGTTGAAGATCATCCTGCCTTACTCGCTGGCGATGGCTGCGGTAGGATTGCTGGAGAGCCTTCTCACCGCCTCGATCGTGGACGACATGACCGATACAGGCAGCAACAAGAACAGGGAATGCGTCGGCCAGGGCGTCGCCAATTTTGTCACGGGCTTCCTTGGCGCAATGGGCGGGTGTGCAATGATCGGCCAATCCGTGATCAATGTCACCGCCGGTGCCCGGACGCGACTTTCAACGTTCTTCGCTGGTGCCTTTCTGCTGTTTCTGATCGTGGTTCTAGGCGATTGGGTGAAGCAAATCCCGATGGCGGCGCTGGTCGCGGTGATGATCATGGTCTCGATCAGCACTTTCAACTGGTCGTCGATCATCAACTTGCGATCTCACCCTTTAAGCTCAAGCGTAGTGATGCTGGCGACCGTCGTCGTCGTGGTGGCCACCGGCGACCTGTCGATGGGCGTGCTCACTGGTGTGGTCCTGAGCGGTGTGTTCTTTGCTGCAAAGGTTGCCCGGTTACTCGGGATCGTCGCCGAGCTGTCGGAAGACGGCCGGCAGATCACCTATTTTGTCACCGGCCAAGTGTTTTTCGCGTCATCCAACAGCCTCGTCGATGCATTTGACTATCAGGATGTGCCCGAGCGCGTTCGCATTGACGTGAGCGATGCACATTTCTGGGACATCACCGCAATCGGCGCGTTGGATGACATCGTCCTGAAGCTTCGCCGACACGGTGCGCATGTTGAGGTGATCGGCCTGAACGAGGCGAGTGCGACATTGGTGGAGCGGTTTGGCACTCACCATAAGCCGAATGCGCGGCGGAGGCCTGCGCACTGATGCGCCGATCGGCACGGAAGCTTACGGCTTCTCATCGCGGCTGACGCGTGCGACGGCCTGATCGGCGATGGCAGCGAGCGCGGTTTCCCTTAATGGAAAATCCGCCGCGAGCCAGGCATCCTCGGCGAGCGCCAGCACATGTCCGAGCGCGGGCCCTTCGGCCAGACCGCGTGCGATGAAGTCGGCGGCCTTGAGCGGAAATTTCGGCGCGGTCCAGCGCTTCGGCAGCTCGGCGAGCGCGCGCCAGCGCGACGAGGTGACGTCGCCGCCGTTCCTCGCCCAGCCCAGCAAGACGCGATCGTGATAGCGCTCAGGCCCGAGCCGGTAGAGCAGCCGCCGTGCATCGGCTTCGTTCTTGGCGGCCAGGCGCCACCAGCGGTGACCCATCGAATCCAGCGCCTTGGTCTCGGCATTGGAGAGCCGCAAGCGCGCAGCGACGCGCTTGGCGTCTTCGGTGACGGCGACCGACAGCGCGGCCAGGCGCCGCGTGCTGCTTGGCGCGAGTCCGAGCTCGCGCTCGATCGCGATCATCGTCGCCAGGGGGCCCGTATAGACGACGCCGCCGATCAGCGCCTGCAGCAATCCGCCCTCGGCCATGGCCAGCACGGCCGCGGCTGCCCCCCCGGCCACCAGCAATTTCAGCATCTCCATGCGCACCCGCTCGGCCGAGAGGCTGGCGAGGCCCGCGCGCCCGCGGATGCAGGCGAGATAGCCCTCGCGGTCGGGCTCGCCGGCACCGAAAGCGGCGTGGATGCGGAAGAAGCGCAGGATGCGCAGATAATCCTCGGCGATGCGCTGGTCGGGATCGCCGATGAAGCGCACGCGGCGGGCTCTCGCATCGGCGATGCCGCCGACATAGTCGTAGACGACACCATCACCATCGACCGACAAGCCGTTCATGGTGAAGTCGCGCCGCTCGGCATCCTTCACCCAGTCCCGGCCGAACGCGACCCTGGCCTTGCGGCCGAAGGTCTCGGTGTCCTCGCGCAGCGTGGTGACCTCGTAGGGATGTCCGTCGATCACCAGCGTGACGGTACCGTGGTCGATGCCGGTCGGCACGCCCTTGATGCCGGCGGACTTGGCACGCCGCATCACCTCGTCCGGCAGCGCCGTGGTCGCGATGTCGATGTCGCCAGGCAGGAGACCGAGCAGCGCATTGCGGACGGCGCCGCCGACCACCCGCGCCTCCTCGCCATCGGTGCCGAGCAGTTGCAGGACACGCGCGGTCCCGCCTGCGGTCAGCCAAGGCGCATGGGCAAGCAGCGGCTCCGCGCTCATCGGTCGGCCCCTATTTTTCTACGCCCGGCACGAGCTTGCCGTTCTCGACATGGGCGGGAACGTAGGTCGAATCCGGCGGTGCGCCGGAGTACTGGGCAAGGCCGATCAGGCCGGCGATCACGAGCGCGAGCGCGACCAGGGTGAGGCGCGCAACGACGGTGACCGGCCATGAGGAGCGTTCGAACAGGCCTGACCGCGTTGCGGCCAGGAACAGCGCATAGACGGCAAAGGGGATAAGGAAGATTCCGATCTCGGTCAGAACCGTCCGGATCATGATGAATAGATCCGCTCATACAGCACACGCAACATTCCGGCCGTCGCACCCCAGATGTAGCGTTCCGCGAACGGCATCGCGTAATAGGACCGCGCCAGCCCACGGAATTCCTTGCTGTGCACCTGATGGTTCACCGGATCCATCAGGAAGGATAGCGGCACCTCGAACGCATCATCAACCTCGGAATGGTTGATGGTGAGCGAAAATCCGGGCCTGACCTTAGCTACCGTCGGCAGGATGCGGAAGCCGAAGGCGGTGCCGTAGAGATCGAGATAACCGAGCGGCTCGACGAAGTCTCTGGACAGCCCGACCTCCTCCTCGGCCTCGCGCAGCGCCGCATCGAGCGGCGAGGAATCGGTCGCGTCGATCTTGCCGCCGGGAAACGCGATCTGACCGGCATGGTCGTTGAGATGGGCCGAGCGCTGCGTCAGCAGGATGGTGGGCTCGGGATGGTCGACCACCGCGATCAGGACCGCCGCCGGCCGCACCGGCTGCTCGCGCGCGATGATCTCGAGCATCTTGTCGGTGCCGGGATCGCCCGAGGCGGGGATGATGTTCGGATCGTACAGGCCCGGCGGCACGTCGAAGCCGAGCTTCGCCCGCGAACGGGCGAAGAAATCCTCGGCTCCCATCGCGGCGGGCGCGTTCGTCAGGATAGGCTTGTTCAAATTCAAAGCGCGGCCCTCACCTGCTCCGCATCGGCCATGGCGAAGAATTCGCCGGCCGACTCGACGCCGAACATCGGCTGGCCATCGACCATCCGCTCCTCGCCCATGTCAACCAGATCGTAATAGAGCGCCCTCGTGACCTTGGCCCAGAGATCGGCGCGGACGTGCAAGTAGGGCGTCAGTCCGCCATCCGGTGCCTGCTCGAAACGCAGCCGGTGCCCGGCATCGCAGGTGACCCAGTCATCGACATTGGTGCGGAAGCGCAGCACGCGATGGTTGCCCTCGCCGTCCTTCTGCATCTCGACCGCCATGAACGGCGCATCATCGACGCGGATGCCGACTTTCTCCACCGGCGTGACCAGGAAATGTTTGTCGCCCTCGCGCTTGAGGATGGTCGAAAACAGGCGGACCAGGGCAGGACGTCCGATTGGCGTCCCCAAGTAGAACCAAGTACCATCGGATGCGATTCGGATGTCGAGATCGCCGCAAAACGGCGGATTCCACAGATGCACCGGAGGCAGCCCCTTTTTGGCGCCTTCGGCATTGGCAGCGCTTTTGGCGGCCGCCGTCAGCCCATCGAGACCGCGATCGGCGCTCTGCCCTTGGTTCGCCATGGTTTGCCCTGACTCTGTGATTGGCACGATTGGTGCAGGTCTACGTTGTACTCGGGTGTGCGGTTCCATCCGGAATAGTCCGGTGTGGAGGTCGCCACTTCGTGATGCCGTACATACCCCGAAGCCGATAAGGTGGGGATAGGTTAATTCAACGAATACATGGCCTTCCTGCAAGTCTAGCATAGGGCCCATGACGTGATGTGATGACGTGACGTGATGACCCGACGTGACGTGCTGACGTGACGATGCAGGCAAGCCGCGTGGCAGGCTGAAGGAGCGAGCGAATGGCGGAGAGTGTCGAGAAACTCGAGGACGGGATCGTCCGTTCGGCCGAGCAGGTGTCGAGCCAGATTCGCGCCGCAAAGGAAGCGATCGCCTCCGTCATCTTCGGCCAGGATCGCGTGATCGAGAACACGCTGGTCACCATTCTCTCCGGCGGCCATGCGCTCCTGATCGGCGTGCCGGGCCTCGCCAAGACCAAGCTGGTGGAGACGCTCGGCGTCACGCTCGGTCTCGACGCCAAGCGCATCCAGTTCACCCCCGATCTGATGCCGTCCGACATTCTCGGCGCCGAGGTGCTGGACGAGAGCACCGCGGGCAAGCGCGCCTTCCGCTTCATCGCCGGTCCCGTGTTCGCACAGCTGCTGATGGCCGACGAGATCAACCGCGCCAGCCCGCGCACCCAGTCGGCGCTCTTGCAGGCGATGCAGGAGCAACACATCACCGTCGCCGGCGCGCGGCACGATCTGCCCAAGCCGTTCCACGTGCTCGCGACGCAGAACCCGCTGGAGCAGGAAGGCACCTATCCGCTGCCCGAAGCCCAGCTCGACCGCTTCCTGATGGAGATCGACGTCGACTATCCCGATCGCGATGCGGAGCGCCGCATCCTGTTCGAGACCACCGGCGCGGAGGAGACCCTCGCCAGGGGCTCTATGACCGCGGATGCGCTGATCACCGCGCAGCGGCTGATCCGGCGCCTGCCGGTCGGAGATTCCGTCGTGGAAGCGATCCTGTCGCTGGTGCGCTCGGCCCGCCCGGGTCCGGACGCCGGCGAAGCCGGCAAGTTCATCGCCTGGGGACCCGGCCCGCGCGCCAGCCAATCGCTGATGCTGGCCGTGCGCGCGCGTGCGCTGATCGACGGGCGCCTCGCGCCCTCGGTCGACGACGTGCTCGACCTCGCCGAACCCGTGCTGAAGCACCGCATGGCGCTGACGTTCCAGGCGCGCGCCGAAGGCCGCACGATTCCGGACGTGATCCGGCAATTGAAGACACGGATCGGTTGATGGCAGCGGAGAACGGGCGCGCAGCGAAGGAAACACTGGCGATCCGACGTGCCGATGGCGAAAGTCGCACGCTCGCAGCTTCCTTGCCGCGTCTGGTGCTCGAGGCCCGCCGCATCGCCGCCAACGTCATCCACGGCCTGCATGGAAGGCGCCGCGCCGGCGCCGGCGAAAACTTCTGGCAGTACCGCCGCTTCGTCTCGGGCGAGCCGTCGCAGAACGTCGACTGGCGCCGCTCTGCGCGTGACGATCATCTCTATGTCCGCGAGCTCGAATGGGAAGCCTCGCACACGGTCTGGATCTGGCCGGACCGCTCGCCCTCGATGGCGTTCGCCTCGAAGACCGCGCGCGAATCCAAGCTCGAGCGGACGCTGATCGTCGCCTTCGCACTGGCCGAGTTGCTCGTCGCCGGCGGCGAGCGCGTCGGCATTCCCGGGCTGATGGCGCCGACCGCAAGCCGCAGCGTCATCGACAGGATGGCGCAGGCGATGCTGCATGACGATGCCGACCGGCTGAGCCTGCCGCCGTCCTTCGTTCCGGCCGCGCTCGCCGAGATCATCGTGCTGTCGGATTTCTGGTCGCCGATCTCCGAGATCAGGACGATGCTCGCAGGGCTCTCCGGCTCCGGCGCGCACGGCACGATGGTGCAGGTCGTCGATCCGGCCGAGGAGTCGTTTCCCTATTCCGGCCGCGTCGAGTTCGTCGAGCCCGAAGGCTTTGGCGTGATCACCGCCGGCCGCGCCGAGAGCTGGGCGCAGGACTACACCGCGCGGCTCGCCCTGCACCGCGACCAGATCCGCGCCGAGACGGGCAAGCTCGACTGGCTGTTCACGACGCACGCGACCGACCGCTCGGCCGCCGAGCTGCTGCTGTTCCTGCATGCCGGCATGCAGGTGAGCAAGTCGGGCGCCCGCACCACGACGATCAAGGCGGGGCCGGCCGCATGATGGGATTGCCGCTCGCCTTCACCCAACCGCTGCTCCTGATCGGCCTCGTCAGCCTGCCCGTGCTGTGGTGGCTGCTCCGCGTGATGCCGCCGCGGCCGCGCCGCATCGAGTTTCCGCCGACGCGCCTGCTGTTCGACATCGCCCCCAGGGAGGAGACGCCCTCGCGGACGCCGTGGTGGCTGACGGCGCTCCGCCTGCTCGCCGCCGCGCTGGTGATCTTCGCCGCCGCCGGCCCGATCTGGAATCCGCAGACAGGCGCGGCCGGCAGCAAGGCGCCGCTGATGATCATGTTCGACGACGGCTGGAGCGCCGCATCGCACTGGGACGTCAGGATCAGGACCGCCGACGAGCTTATCGCCAATGCCGACAACGACGGCCGCGCCATCGCGCTGGTGCCGCTGTCGGAGCCGAACCGCGACATCACCCTGATGCCGGCGGGTGCCGCGCGCGTCGCGCTGCGGCAACTCGCGCCGAAGCCCTATTCGATCGACCGCGTCGAGACGCTGGCCGCGGTCGACCGTTTCCTCAAGGTCACCGGCGACTGCGAGATCGCCTGGCTCTCCGACGGCATCGACACCGGCCGCGGCGAAGACTTCGTGCAGGGCCTCGGCAAGTCCATCGGCGATCGCAGCCTGACCGTGTTCGAAGGCGGCACCTCCTCGCCGCTGGCGCTGGTCGCGGCCGAGAACGCTGCGGCGAAGATGACGGTGAAGGTGCTGCGCACCGACAGCGGCATCGCGGTCGGCACCGTGCGCGCGCTCGACCAGAAGGCCTCGCCGATCGGAGAAGCGCGCTATTCGTTCGGCCCGCAGGACAAGGAGACCGAAGCCGCGTTCGATCTGCCGGTCGAGCTGCGCAACGACATCACCCGGCTCGAAATATCCGGCGAGCGCTCCGCCGGCGCGGTGCAGCTGCTCGACAAACGCTGGCGCCGCCGCGCCATCGGCATCGTCTCGGGCTCGACCAGCGAGACCGCGCAGCCGCTGCTGGCGCCGACCTTCTATCTCACCCGTGCGCTGGCGCCGTTCGCCGACGTCCGGCTTGCCGACAAGGGCTCGCCGCAACAGGGCATCACACAATTTTTGGACCAGAAGCTGCCGATGATCATCCTCGCCGATGTCGGCACCATCTCCCCCGAACTCCGCGAGCGCCTCAATGCCTGGGTCGACCAGGGCGGCGTGCTGGTGCGGTTCGCCGGCCCCCGGCTGGCACAGGCAGAGGACGACCTCGTGCCGGTCAAGCTGCGCAAGGGCGGCCGGACGCTCGGCGGCAGCCTGACCTGGGAGAAGCCGCAGCATCTGGCCTCGTTCGCGGCCGACGGCCCGTTTGCCGGCGTGGCGGTCCCCAAGGACGTCACCGTGAGCCGCCAGGTGCTGGCAGAGCCCGACGCCGTGCTCGCCACCAAGAGCTGGGCCTCGCTGGAAGACGGCACGCCGCTGGTGACCGGCGAGCATCGCGGCAAGGGGCTCGTCAGCCTGTTCCACGTCAGCGCCGACATGCGCTGGTCGGACCTGCCGATGTCAGGCACCTTCGTCGAAATGCTGCGGCGGGTGGTCGACATGTCCGGCTACACGGCCAAGCCCGGCGCCGGCGTTGCCAGCGAGGCGACCACTGAAACGGTGGCGCCGCTGCACATCCTCGACGGTTTCGGCGCGTTCGGCCCGCCGCCGGCGACCGCAAAACCACTACCTGCCGATTATCGCGATCGGGCCACACCCGATCATCCGCCGGGCTTCTACGGTCCGGCAGAAGGACCGCTTGCCGTGAACACGCTTGCTGCCGCCGACCGCATCGCGGCCCTGAACACCGCGAGCCTGCGCGCCCGGCACGCCACCTACACCAATGCCGAACCGCGGGACCTGCGCGGCTGGCTGCTGTCCACCGCGCTCGCGCTGTTCCTGGTCGACGCCATCATCGTCGCGGTGCTCGGCGGCGGGATTGCCGCGCTGCTGCGCCGCCGCGCCGCGCCCGCAATGATCGTGTTCGCCCTGGCGCTCGCAGGCCTGATGTCGTTTGCGCCGACGCCGGCGCGCGCCGACAGCGCCGCGGACGAGTTCGCGATGAAGGCGGTGTCGCAGACGCGACTCGCCTATGTCGTGACGGGCAATTCCGACGTCGATTCCATCGTCAAGGCGGGGTTGAACGGGCTGACGCTGTTCCTGGCCCAGCGCACCGCGCTCGAGGCCGGCGATCCCGTCGGCATCGATCCGGCGCACGACGAGCTCGCCTTCTTCCCGCTGATCTACTGGCCGATCGTGCCGGGCGCGCCTAAGCCGCCGCAGGATGCCATCAACAAGATCGATGCCTACATGAAGCAGGGCGGCACCGTGCTGTTCGACACCCGCGACGCGATCGAGGCGCCGCCCGGCGCGAACGGGGCGTCACAGACCCCGGGCATGCAGACCTTGCGCGATATCCTGTCGTCGCTCGACGTGCCCGAGCTCGAGCCGGTACCGCGCGAGCACGTGCTGACCAAGACCTTCTATCTGCTGCGCGACTTCCCCGGCCGCTTCACCGCCGGCCAGACCTGGGTTGAGACGCTGCCGCGCGAAGAGGACGAGGACAGCGCGCAGCGGCCGGCGCGCGGCGGCGACGGCGTCTCGCCGATCATCATCACCTCGAACGATCTTGCCGGCGCCTGGGCAGTGCGGCCCGACGGACAGGCCATGCTGCCGGTGACCGGCGGCGACCCCCGCCAGCGCGAATTCGCCTACCGCGCCGGCGCCAACATCGTGATGTACACGCTGACCGGCAACTACAAGGCCGACCAGGTGCACGCTCCGGCGCTGATCGAACGGCTGGGGCAATGATGCGGATGTTGAGCCTGGACGCTCGCCAACGTGAAGCCGTCATGGCCGGGCTTGTCCCGGCCATCCACGCCTTGCGACGCAGCCCGGAGAACGTGGATGCCCGGGACAAGCCCGGGCATGACGATGTGGATGGGTTTGAACCATGAACTACGGCATCGCATTCACGCCACTTGTTCCCGCGATCGTGCTGTGGCTCGCGCTCGCCGCGATCGTCGTCATCGCGCTGGTGCTGCTGCTGGCACGCGCGCGCGGCGCCGCGGTGCGCGTGGCCGCGCTGGCGCTGGTCCTGCTGGCGCTCGCCAATCCCTCCTTCACCCGCGAGGACCGCGATCCCCTCACCTCGGTGGCGGCCGTCGTCGTCGACAAGAGCCCGAGCCAGAATTTCGGCAACCGCAACCGTGAGGCCGCCCAGGCGCAGGAAGCGCTGGTCGACAGCCTGAAGAAGATCAAGGGCCTCGAAGTCCGCGTCGTCGAGGCTGGGCAGGCCGACGGCGAGACCGACGGCACGAAACTGTTCGGCGCCCTCGCTTCGGCCTTGGCGGACGTGCCGGTCGACCGCGTCGCGGGCGGGTTCCTGATCACCGACGGCCGCGTCCACGACATTCCGGCGAACGCCGCCGCGCTCGGTTTCCAGGCGCCGGTGCACGCGCTGGTCACGGGGCAGAAGGACGAGCGCGACCGCCGCATCGCGATCACGGCGGCGCCGCGCTTCGGCATCGTCGGGCAGACCCAGACCATCAACTACCGGCTCGACGACCAGGGCGTCTCCGGCGAGCGCGCCAGGGTCACGATCCGCCGCGACGGCGAGGTCATCAACGAGCGCACGCTGGGAAGCGGCCAGGCCGCCAGCGTCGATGTCGACATCAAGCATGCCGGTCCGAACATCGTCGAGATCGAGGCCTCGCCACTCGAACGCGAACTGACGCCGGTGAACAACCGCGCCGTCGTCGCCATCGACGGCGTGCGCGACAAGCTGCGGGTGCTCCTGGTCTCGGGCGAGCCGCATTCGGGCGAGCGCACCTGGCGCAACCTGCTCAAGTCCGACGCCAGCGTCGACCTCGTCCACTTCACCATCCTGCGCCCACCGGAGAAGCAGGACGGCACGCCGATCAACGAATTGTCGCTGATCGCGTTTCCGACGCGCGAGCTGTTCCAGCAGAAGATCAACGAATTCCAGCTGATCATCTTCGATCGCTACGCCCGCCAGGGCGTGCTGCCGATCGCCTATTTCGACAACATCGCGCGCTA
Organism: Bradyrhizobium sp. R2.2-H; assembly: GCF_004346455.1. Taxonomy (NCBI): domain Bacteria; kingdom Pseudomonadati; phylum Pseudomonadota; class Alphaproteobacteria; order Hyphomicrobiales; family Nitrobacteraceae; genus Bradyrhizobium; species Bradyrhizobium sp. R2.2-H. Next base: position 117,769 of record NZ_SMBR01000001.1, on the reverse strand, counting down.
TGTCCGCTCTGGCGGCGCGGTGCTGGTCTCGGCCGGGCCCGACTACGCCTCCAACACCAGCATCTGGCGCACGCCGCTGGATTCGGTGCTGCCGGCCGAGCCGGTCGGCGTGACGGAAAAGCCGTTCTATGCGCATCTGTCCGACGTCGGCAAACGCCATCCGGTCACGCGCGGGCTGGAGGGCTCGGCGAGCGAGCCGCCGCACTGGAGCCGGTTCTTCCGCACCGTCGACACCCGCAATGCCGTCAACCCGCCCGTTATGACCGGCGCTGACGGCAAGCCGCTTCTGTTCCTGTCGCGCTTCGGCGAGGGCCGCGTCGCGCTGCTGCTCTCCGATCACATCTGGCTGTGGGCGCGCGGCTATGAGGGCGGCGGACCACATCTCGATCTGCTCAGGCGGACGTCGCATTGGCTGATGAAGCAGCCTGATCTGGACGAGGAAGCGCTGCGGCTCCAGGTGCAGGGCAAGGACCTCGTCGTGGTGCGCCAGACCATGGCGGACAGCGTCCAGCCGGTGAGCGTGACCTCGCCATCGGGCGTGTCGCACGACTTGACGCTGGCGGCTGCCGATCCCGGCGAGTGGCGCGCCAGCCTGCCCGCGAACGAGCTCGGCCTGTGGCAGGCCACCGACGGCACGCTGAAGGCGCTGATCAATGTCGGCCCGACCAATCCGAAGGAGTTTTCGGAAGTCACCTCCACGGTCGATACGCTAAAGCCGCTGACGCAGGCAACGGGCGGCGACGCGGTGCGCGTGGCCAGTGGCTCCAGCGTCGAGCTGCCGCGCATCCTGCCGGTGCGCTCGGCCAGCGTGTTCCACGGCGACGGCTGGATGGGCGTGCGGATGCGCGACGCCAGCGTGGTGAAGGGCGTCGGCGTGCTGCCGATCTTCTCCGGCCTGATCGGCCTGTTGCTGCTGCTCGGCGCCTTCGCCGCGACCTGGGTCCGCGAAGGACGCTAAAGCGGGATGGGGTTAGGTTGAATCGATTTGGGATTCCCAAATCGGTCGATTTCTGATTCACCATGCTGGCTGGAGAGGAGGCCAGCATGGATGGGCAAGCCTTATTCTGTGGATCTTCGCAAGCGTGTTGTGGCCGCGATCGAGGGCGGCATGTCCCGCAATCGGGCCGCCAAGCAGTTTGGGGTTGCGATCAGCACGGCCATCGGCTGGATGCAGCGGGTTGAGGAGACCGGCAGCGTTGAACCCGGTCAGATGGGCGGTCATAAGCCGAAGGCGATTTCGGGAGACCACGCGGTCTGGCTGTCGCAACGGACCAAGGAAGGCGATTTCACCATACGTGGTCTCGTTGCTGAGCTTGCCTGCCGCGGCCTGAAGGTCGACTACCACTCGGTGTGGGACTTCGTGCATGCCGAGAAGCTCAGCTTCAAAAAAAAGCGTGGCGGCTGGCGAACGCGATCGACCCGACGTGGCGCGGCGGCGAGCCCAATGGACAAAGTATCAAGACCGCGTCGAAGCTGAGCGGCTTGTCTTTATCGACGAGACCTGGACCAGGACCGATATGGCGTCCTTGAGGGGATGGGCGCCGCGAGGGCACAGGCTTCACGCCAAAGTCCCCCACGGCCGCTGGAAGACGATGACCTTCCTGGCGGCCCTGCGCCATGACCGGATCGACGCGCCATGGTTCATCGAAGGGCCGATCGATGGCGTGAGCTTTCGCACCTACGTCGAGAAGGTTCTTCTGCCCATCCTTCATCCCGGCGATATCGTCGTGCTGGATAACCTCGGTAGCCACAAGAGCAAAGCGGTGCGCCAGCTCATCCGCTCGGTCGGCGCAAAACTCTTCTTCCTGCCAAAATATTCGCCCGACCTGAACCCGATCGAGCAAGTCTTTGCCAAGCTCAAGCACCTACTCCGAAAGGCCGCCGCACGAACCGTCGACGCAGTCTGCGCTGCTATAAGCCAGGCGCTCGATGCCTTCACACCCGAAGAATGCGCCAACTACCTCAAAAATTCAGGCTATTGGACCTGATGCCATCACGCTTTAGTTGCCCGAACGACACATCGGACGGGCCGACTGCATGCGCAGCCCGACCAGCCGTTGACATCTGCAGACCGATCGAGCGATGTTACATTATAACGTCGCGACATCAGGAATTGATGCCCCGCGACGTGGGGGTGGCGTTTCCAGATGAAGTGGTTCCGGTCGAATATCAGGCACGGCGCCCGGCTCGCGTTGTTCGCGATGCTGGTGCAGTTCGCGCTGACATTCGGCCACAGCCACTGGTTCGCGCAGGCCGCGCCCCTCGCCCAATCCTCGCTGCAGCAGACCGACGGCTTCAAAGACAGTGCCAAGGATCAAGCTGCGGTCGACCGCGCAGCCGTCCAGAAACAATCGCCCGCCGGACCCGACCACGAGCATCCCGCCGACGACAGTTGCGCGATCTGCGCCGTCGTCGCAATGGCGGGCACGATCCTGTTCGCGACGCCGCCTCTGTTGCAGCTGCCGCAGGCGATCGACCTGCTCTACCGCACCACCGACGCCGAATTTCTCCATCTGAAATCGGCCGGCACGGCATTCCAGCCCCGCGCCCCTCCCGCGTCCTGACTTCCAACGCTTGGTCACGCCCGGCCTCGCCGCTTTCAGGCGAATGCCCGGGAGAAGTTGAAGTCGAATTCCGTCGCGCCGCGACGGCAGGCCGCCTCCGATCAGCAAACCATCATCCGGACGGCGCCTGACTGGAATCAGGACAATGTCATTCAAATCGCGACGCGCGCAACGACTTGGCGGAGCAAGCCTGCTCCTGCTCGGCGCTGCCGCCACGCCCGCCTTCGCTCAAGAGCCGGCCCAAGACAGATCATCGACGGAAATCCCCGCCGTCACCGTGACGGCGCCGAGCCCGATCGTGCGCAGGGCCGTGGTGCCGTCCCGCAACGCCGGCCGCGGCACGCGGACCGCGCGGGTGCGCAGCCGCGAGCAAACGGCTGAAGCAACGCCGGCAGCGCCAGTGCCCGCTGCGCCTCAGCAAGGCGTGCTGCCGATCGTGACCGATCAGTTCGCGACCGTCACCGTGGTGCCGAACGAGGAGATTCGCCGCAATGGCGGCGGCACGCTCGGCGACCTCCTGTTCTCGAAGCCGGGCATCACCGGCTCTGAATACGCACCCGGCGCATCCAGCCGCCCCATCATTCGCGGCCTCGACACCAACCGTGTCGGCATCGTCGAGAACGGAATTGGCAGCAATGGCGCGTCCGATCTCGGCGAGGATCACTTCGTGCCGATTGATCCGCTGGCAACCAACCAGGTGGAGGTCATCCGCGGACCGGCGACGCTACGCTACGGCTCCACCGCGATCGGCGGCGTGGTCAGCGCGACCAACAATCGAATTCCGGATGCCTTGCCGTCCTGCGCGGCGCCCTTTCCGACTTACGGACTCCCGACCAAGGCGCCGCTGGCAAACATGGGATCGCCGGGCTGCATCACCGCGGAAACACGGACGGCAGTGACGTCTGTCGATCGCGGGGTCGAAGGTGCCGTGCTGCTCGACGCCGGCGGCGGTAACGTTGCCGTCCATGCCGATGCCTTTGGCCGCAAGGCCGGCGACTACAACATCCCGAGCTACCCGTTCTTGACCGACCCGACGCTGCCGTTCAACGGACGCCAGCCGAATTCGTCATCGCAGGCCTACGGCGGTTCTGTCGGCGGCTCCTACATCTTCGATGGCGGCTACGTTGGCGCGGCGATCACGCAGCACAACGCGCTCTACCACATTCCCGGTATCGAAGGCAGCGAGTTCCTGACGCGGATCGACGGACGACAAACAAAGTTCACGACACAAGGCGAGTATCGGCCGGACGCTGCGGCGATCGATGCGATTCGGTTCTGGGCTGGGGCCACCGACTATAAACACGATGAGATCGGGCTCGCCGACTCTGCCGATCTCACCTCCCTCGGCGTGAGACAAACCTTCACCAACAAGGAACAGGAAGGCCGCGTCGAGGTCCAACTTGCGCCGTTCGACGTCCGCTTTGCTGCGCTGACCACCGCTGTGGGCGTTCAGGCGTCGCACCAGAAGCTGACCGCGCCGAGTCCGGACGATCCAGGTAGCCCGATCAACGGACTATTCGATCCGAACAAGAACACAAAGGTCGCCGGGTACATCTTCAACGAGTTCAAGTTCAGCGAAGCCACCAAGGCTCAGATCGCCGGGCGCGTCGAGAACGCAAGGTTGAGCGGCACGGCGCCCGCCTTCGTCCCCGATGTGTTCGACCTCACTGTCGATCCGGCCGCGATCGGCCCCGCAACGGCGGTCAACCGCAACTTCACGCCGGTGAGCGGGAGCATCGGCCTGATCCACAACCTTCCGTGGGATCTGGTCGCGAGCATCACCGGCCAATATGTCGAGCGTGCGCCGAAACCGGCGGAATTGTTTTCGCGCGGCGGCCACGATGCCACCACCACTTTCGACATAGGCAATCCCAATCTCGGCATCGAGACCGCCAAGTCGGTCGAGGCGGGACTGCGACGGGCGGTAGGGCCGCTTCGCTTCGAAATCACCGGCTACTACACCAAGTTCAACGGTTTTATCTACCGGCGCCTGACCGGCAACACGTGTGAGGATGGCGTTTGCCAGCTTGGCGCGGGCCTCGAACTGAATCAGGCGGTCTATTCGCAGCGCGACGCGACATTTCGTGGCGGCGAATTCCAGTTCCAGTACGACGTAATGCCGGTCTGGAACGGGATCTGGGGCATCGAGGGTCAGTACGACATCGTGCGCGCGACCTTCGACGACGGCACCAACGTGCCACGCATTCCGCCCCAGCGGCTGGGTGGTGGTGTGTACTATCGCGACGCCGACTGGTTTGCCCGGATCAACCTGCTGCACGCGTTCGCGCAAAACGACATCGCACCGATCGCGGAGACGCCGACGCCCGGCTACAACCTGCTGAAGGCCGAAGTCAGTTACAGGACGAAGCTCCATCAAAGCTGGTTCGGCGCGCGCGAGATGTATGTTGGGCTCGTCGGCAACAACCTGCTGAACGAGAACATCCGCAATGCCGTCTCCTTCAACAAGGACCAGGTGCTGCTGCCCGGCATCGGCGTGCGGGCGTTCGCGAACTTCAAGTTCTAGCGATGATCAGGCCATGAATTGTGCGGGAGGGCTATCCCTCCCGCGTGAGCGGAATACAGAACCTCGATCATGCTCTAGTTGGCAACGAAGTGCGCGTGGCGAAGGCCCTTGTGATGGCCGTCGGCCGGCGGCTTTCCTGCAATCAACGCAATACCAACGGCCAAGCCGATCGTTGCCGCCAGCAGTCTGACCAGAGAAGGACGCATTCCATCCTCGACATTGCGGCACCAACATCGTGGCGCCGACATCGTCGGCGCGAACATGGGTTCTGCTTTGCCAAACTAAGCAGCGAAACTATGACGGAAAGGGAAACTATCGTTCTGATTGCATATCAATGAAATACAATTCTATTAAACGTTTCAGATTTGCGACCGAAGCGCACAATTTTCGAGCAACGTGACGCGGCATTCACCGCGCGTGCTTGGTGTTCCACCATTTGTCACCCGGTCGGGTGACGCTGCGTTGCTTCGCAGTCGTTAGCATCAGAAGCACCGAGCCCGATATTCGGCTCGACGTCGTGAATTGGTTCACACGCATTGTTCTGCCGCGCGGGTAGGGTCATCGGAGATCGATACCCGCGATTGCCACCAAAGTCTTGTTGTCGGAGGTTTTCATGCCGCCTGTCGATCCAAAGGCAGCTTCCACTTTCTCCGTCGTCAAATCATTTCCAGCAATTCCCACGGTCTGTCTCGGAATCTTCGCCGTCGCGCTTGCCATCTCGTCGAGTGCGACGAAAGCAGCTTGCTGGGTCGTGCTGCTGTCCGCGCTGGTTTCGAGTATCGCAGGCTTCGCATTCTCGCCGATCGCCGGCGCCTTCCTCTTCCATAGCTTGAGCGAGCCGATCACGATCGTCCGGATTCTCCTGGTGGCTTCGATCGCCCAACAAGTCTACTGCGTCTGGCGCTTGCGTGAATCGATCGAGATGCGCCGGTGCGCTCCCTACCTCTTCGGCAGCATCTTGACGTTGCCCATCGGCCTTCATCTCCTCTGCAACACTTCGGCGTCCACCTTGCTGCCGATGTTGGGAGCTCTGTTGATCACCTATGGCGCCTTCACGGCGCTGAAGCCGACTCTGCGGTCCGGGAAAAATCCCTTGTGGGGACGCATCACGGTTGGCGCGCTGGGAGGCATTACCGGAGACCTTGCAGCATTTCCTGCCGCTTTCGTTTCGATGTGGTGCCATGTCCAAGGTTTCGACAAGCACCGCGCCCGCGCAATCATCCAGCCTTTCATCCTGGTCAACCAGCTGCTGTCGCTGTCCTTGCTGATGGTCTTGCGGCCGTCAGAGGTGATGCCGCTCGGCCTCCTCTTTTATGCAGCCCCCGCCGTGCTCGGCGCCTATGTCGGGCTGATTATCTTCAACCGCGTCGATACCGCCACGTTCAACCGCATCGTGGGCCTGCTGCTGATGGCTGCCGGGATCGGTTTTGTCAGGCCCCTCTGAAGGTTCGGAGCATCCCATGCAGAAATCCCCGCAGGATCGCCCCCGGTCAGACCGCCCCGTGGTGCGCAAATGGCGGCTTGCGGTCGTCAGCTTCTATGGATCGATGCTGGCCGTCATGCTGATGCTGGCGCTGACGACCGATCATGATGTTCAAACTGCAGGCACGAGCGTGCCTCTCGCGTCTCTGAAGAAGTAGAAGTGCTCGTCTGGCGTATCCCGGATCGCAATATGGAACGCATCCTCGATTTGATATACGAGGCCGCCGGCCAACAAGACCTCTGGCCTGCCGTTCTCACCGCTATCGCCGATCTCACAGGAAGCGAAGGCGGGGTATTGTTCGGACAATCGGTCACGGCCGAGCAAGTCTACTTCGATTTCAACGGCCGCTTGAACCAGCAATGCAGTCAAGTCTACCAGGAACGCCATATGCAGAATGCCTGGTCGGAGGCTATGGAGGACAAGCCGATCGGGCAAGTGGTCCTGTCGGACGAAGTGGTGCCGCTGCGCGAGCTCAAAAAATCGGTCTTCTACGACGAGGTCCTCAGGCCGCAAGGCATCGGACACAACGCGATGATTGCGCTGGCAGCGAAGGACGACTTCCGTGTGGCCTTCAACATCTGCCGCAGCACACGCCGCGGCGAATTCGACGCAGCCGGCCGTAAGCACATCGAAATGCTGGCTCCCCATCTGCGGAGATCCGTCACATTGGGATTTCGCCTGACCGGGTATCACGCGTTGAGGAGAGCCGCGTTCGACGTGATCGATCAACTGGCGGACGGCGTCGTCGTCATGGGTCCCAGGGCACATGTCGTCTTTGCGAACCAGGCGTCCTGTTCGCTGGAAGCGGAAGGGACGCTCAAGCTCAAACCCTCGATGGCAACCTGGTCAGCCCCGCATTCGAGACGCCTCGCAAACCTTGTCCGGTCGACATTGGCCGGCGGAGCCGGCGGAACGATGAGTGTTCCCGCGGTGGACGGAACGCGGCTTCTGACTATTGTCGTCGTGGGACTGCGCAGCGAAGAAGTCGCGATGCTCCGTGGGGCCTTCATCCGCAACGCGGCCTGCGCCGCCTTCGTGATCGATCCCTCGCAAAGAGGAACGGCGAGCTCGCAGCAATTGACGGACGCATATGGCTTGACCAGGGCGGAAGCGCGCGTGGCAGTTGCAGCGTCCTCCGGCGGGACGACATCCGAAGCAGCCGTCATGCTGGGGCTGTCCGCCAATACGGTCAAAACGCATCTCAGGCGAGTCTTTGCCAAAACCGACACAAGAGGTCAGGCTGAGCTTGCCGCACTTCTCGCGACGATAGGTGTCGTCAGATCCCCTGGCGAAGTCTCATAGCCAGGATCGAGCGGAGCGAGAGCCGGGACTTGTCCGCCTGGCCTTGGATTGCGCTTCCGCCTTCGCCCTTCGAGCTACGGCGGACGCTCCATCCGGGCGTGGAGCTGCGGCTGCCCCTACCCCCGCGCCTTGCTCCAGTCGGGGCCGACCGGGCCCGACACGCCCTCGAAGGCGCCGTCGACGAGCTCGAACACCAGGATGCGGGCGGCATCGACCGGGCCCGGCATGGCGACGCGGCCCTTGGGGACCGGCTTGAAACCGACGCGGCTGTAATAGGGTTCGTCGCCGACCAGCAGCACGAGGCGGTGGCCTTTCGCCTTCGCATCCTTCAGCGCGCGCTCCATCAACGCACGGCCGACGCCGCGGCCGCGGAACGGCGGCTCGACGGTGAGCGGACCGAGCAGCAGAGCGGGCGTGTCGCCGATCAGGATCGGCAACTGCCTGACCGAGCCGACCAGCAGCGTGCCGATGCGGGCGGTGAAGGACAGTTCGAGCAGATGGTCGACGTGCTCGCGAATCCGGTAGGCGCTCAGCACGAAGCGGCCGGGACCGAAGGTACGTTCGTGCAGCCGCTCGATCGCCTGAGCGTCGCCGGCGGCCTCGGGAAGGATGGTCAGTGAGAGGTCGGTCATGTCATCCGGCGGAGTAGCATCTGCGAATGCGGAGGTCCATGGGCGTGGCACCCACCTCAGTCCCGTTTCACAATCGGGATCGCGAAGATGATCGAGACCAGCGCCAGCAGGATTCCGATGTTGCCCGCGAGGACCGGAAGGCAGGTCAGGCCGAAAGCGGGTTTGGTAATCTTCATCCGGCTTTCCGTGGCGGCGGTCGAGCCGGTTACTGGCACAGGCCGCCCTCAGCGCCACGTCGCAATCAAGGGCCGGTCGTCGAGCACTTCCGCGATCCGCAGCCGCGTGCCGGGCGTGGTGCCCTCGGGCAGCGCGGTGATCGCGAAGAACCCGCATTCGACGATCTCGCGGTTGGGCTCAGGGACGCGGTCCTGCCTGAACTGCCTGACGACGTAGACCGCAACGTGGTCGCGGCGGGAGACGTGGCTGTTGAGGAAGATGCCGTGCAGCACGGCGTCTCCGGTGAGATCGATGTCGCCCTCCTCCTTGAGCTCGCGCCGCATCGCCTGCTCCATGGTCTCGCCGTGATCGACGCCGCCGCCAGGCAGATACCAGCCGCTGACGTAGCTGTGCCTGACCAGGAAGACCCGATCCTCGGCATCCAGCACCACGGCGCGGACGCCGAGCGTCATGCCGCGGACGAGCAGGAAGTAGGCGTGGAAGAGCCGCCGCAGCAGCGGCTCGGCTTTCCGTCGCACACGGTTCAGACTTTCTCCCATCAGACTTCCCTGCCGCCCCGTTTCAGGCCCTGCTTGCGCGCCGGGCGCGACCTTGCCATTACGGTAGAGCAATAGCGAGGCAATCGCGCGTCATGACTCCCAACACGCTGGCTCCCTTCACGCTCGCCCATCTGTCCGACCCGCATCTGCCGCCTTTGCCGAAGCCCCGGCTGATCGAGCTCGCGGGCAAGCGCGCGCTCGGCTATGTCAACTGGACGCGCAACCGCCACAAATACCAGCGCCGCGAGGTTCTCGACGCACTCGTCGCCGATATGAGGGCGCAGGCGCCCGACCACGTCGCGGTGACGGGCGATCTCGTCAACCTCGCGCTGGAGGCGGAATTCGCGCCGGCCCTCGCCTGGCTCGAGAGCGTCGGCCCGCCTGAGCGCGTGACCGCGATTCCCGGCAACCATGACGCCTATGTCCGCGCCACCTTTCATCGTTTCGGCGAGACGTTTGCGCCCTATCTTGCCGGCGACGATGGCCGCATCGGTTTTCCGTCCGTGCGCCGGCGCGGACCGCTTGCGCTGGTCAGCCTGTCCACGGCGGTACCGACCCTGCCGCTGATGGCGACGGGCACGCTCGGGCCCGATCAGCTCGCCTCGCTCGAACAGGTGCTCGAACGGCTCGCGACGGAGGACGTCTTCCGCGTGCTGCTGGTGCATCATCCGCTGAAATCCGATGCCCGCCAGAAACGGATGACAGACGCGCCCGCGCTGCTGGCGCTGCTCAAGCGCCACGGCGTCGAGCTGATCCTGCACGGGCACGACCACGTTCATTCGACGATATGGATCGAAGGTCCCAACGGAAACATTCCCGCGCTCGGCGTTCCCTCGGCCTCCGCGCTCGCGCACGGACGCTACCCGGCGGCGGCGTATAATCTGCTGACGATCGAGAAGGACAATGCCGGCTGGCGCTGCGAGCAGACGGTGCGGAGCCTGGGGGCCGGATTTCAAATCGGGCAGATCAAGCATGCGAGGTTGATTTAGTTGGCTGTCATTCCGGGGCGCGCCGCAGCGCGAACCCGGAATCCATTCACCCGCATGCGCTGTTGCTCGATGGATTCCGGGGTCATGCTTCGCATGCCCCGGAATGACGGCCAAGAGAAATCTACCAGCTCCGCAGAGCCGCCAGCACCGCGACCCCGAACAACGCGGCGGCGCCGAGCACGAACCCGAACACGAACGGCCAGACGCGCGAGCGGCGCGGCGGCACGGTGGCCGGTGCCTGCGGTTCGGGCGGGACCACCATCGCACGCTCGCGCTCGACCATGCGGCGCGCGACATAATCGGTGACGGCCTCGACGATCACGGCGGTATCGTGCGATTCGGCGAGCACGATGCGGCCGAAGCGGGTGTCCTGGACGAAGCGGTACATCCGCTTGTCGCGCCCCATCACGATGTGGGCGACGACGTCGATCCAGAGTCTCGGCGTATCGCCCTGGCTGATGCCGCGGTCGAACAGGTCGATCTGATCAGGCACCTGCGCGAACAGGGGATCGAGCCCGTCGTTGAGGATCTCGAGCCGCGCCACCTCGGCGTCCCTGAGATCGACCACGACGCCGGTCCGGTCGGCGGCCTCGATCCGTGCGCGCAGCAGTGCATCGCGCAGCCGCACCGGGCGCGGCTGGCCGGGATCGATCCCGCTGGTCTCGGGCTCTGACATTGTCGGCCTCGTCCTCGACTTTCCACCATTAACCTATCAGCAACCACATCCTCCGCAAAGCCCCACAATTCCAGATACTTACAGCGCCCCACAGCCTTTACACCTGTGCCAAAAACAGACGATCCCACCCAGGCTTGAGGCCTGGATGGGACCATCCGTCCTTGGACGTCTTCTTAGGTGAGTTCGGCGGCCGCCTGATCAGGCTGCCGGGGCGCGCTGCGGCTCTTCCACGATCGAGAAGCGGACGCCGGCCTTGTGGCGGCTCTCTTCCGACACCTCGCGCCAGCAGTCCTCAGCCTCCTTGCGGGACTTGAACGGACCTTTGACCTGGGCCGAGCCTTCCACGAGCTTGTGGAAGTTCATCGAACCGAACTCGCCGCCGATCACCCAGAAATTGCTGCCTTTGGTCATTGTGAGTCTCCTATCGAGAGGTGCGTGGTTCGTTAGCCGAACTGGTTCATCGTGTTGTGGGCGCCGCCTGCCTTCAGGGCCGCCTCGCCGGCGAAGTACTCCTTGTGGTCGTCGCCGATGTCGGAGCCGGCCATGTTCTGATGCTTCACGCAGGCGATGCCCTGACGGATCTCGGCGCGCTGGACGTTCTTGACGTAGCCCAGCATGCCCTGCTCGCCGAAATACTCCCTGGCCAGATTGTCGGTCGAGAGCGCCGCCGTGTGATAGGTCGGCAACGTGATCAGGTGGTGGAAGATGCCGGCGCGCTTGGCCGAATCCGCCTGGAAGGTGCGGATGCGCTCGTCGGCTTCCTTGGCCAGCGGCGTGTCGTCGTACTCCGCCTTCATCAGCTCGGCACGGTTGTACTTGCTGACGTCCTTGCCGGCCTCCTTCCAGGCGTCGAAGACCTGCCAACGGAAGTTGAGGGTCCAGTTGAACGAGGGCGAGTTGTTGTAGGCCAGCTTGGCGTTCGGCACGACCTTGCGGATGCGGTCGACCATCTTCGCGATCTGCTCGATATGCGGCTTCTCGGTCTCGATCCAGAGCAGGTCGGCGCCGTTCTGCAGCGAGGTGATGCAGTCCAGCACGCAGCGGTCTTCGCCGGTGCCCGGACGGAACTGGTAGAGGTTGGAGGGCAGCCGCTTCGGACGCATCATCTTGCCGTTGCGGTTGATGATGACGTCGCCGTTCCTGGCGTTCTCCGCCGTGACTTCCTCGCAATCCAGGAAGCTGTTGTACTGGTCGCCGATGTCGCCGGGCTTGTGGCTGACGGCGATCTGCTGCGTCAGGCCGGCGCCGAGCGAATCGGTGCGGGTCACGATGACGCCGTCTTCGACGCCGAGTTCGAGGAAGGCGTGGCGGCAGGCACGGATCTTCGCCAGGAAGACCTCATGCGGCACGGTGACCTTGCCGTCCTGGTGGCCGCACTGCTTCTCGTCCGAGACCTGGTTCTCGATCTGCAGCGCGCAGGCGCCCGCCTCGATCATCTTCCTGGCGAGCAGATAGGTCGCCTCGGCATTGCCGAAACCGGCGTCGATGTCTGCGATGACGGGCACGACATGGGTCTGGAAGTTGTCGATCTTCTCGATCAGCTCCTTCTCCCGGGTCTTGTCGCCTTCCTTGCGCGCCTTGTCGAGGGCGCGGAAGATGTCGTTCAGCTCGCGCGAATCCGCCTGGCGAAGGAAGGTGTAGAGCTCTTCGATCAGCGCCGGCACCGAGGTCTTCTCGTGCATCGACTGGTCGGGCAGCGGACCGAACTCGGAGCGCAGCGCGGCGATCATCCAACCCGAGAGATAGAGATAGGTGCGATCGGTCTTGCCGAAGTGCTTCTTGACCGAGATCAGCTTCTGCTGGGCGATGAAGCCGTGCCAGCAACCGAGCGACTGGGTGTACTTGGTGGGGTCGCCGTCATAGGCGGCCATGTCCGCACGCATCAAGGCCGCGGTGTAGCGGGCGACGTCGAGACCGGTCTTGAAGCGGTTCTGCAGGCGCATGCGCGCGACGGCCTCGGCCGACACGCCGTTCCAGGTCGGCTGGGTCTCGAGGAGCGCCTGGGCTGCCTCGACCTCGCTCTGATAGGAGGCCGGACGCAGGAGGGGGCTGATGCCGCGGGGCTGGTAGTTCATGGACCTGATCCTTTCGCTGACGATGGCGATGGCTGGCCATCGACATTCTTGACAGTGCATTGCGAGATGCGTGTCAGGAGCTAAACGCGAAAACGGAAAATTCGGATAGAGGGCTTGTTTCCGATTGGTGATGTCATGTAACATCAGAACATGTAATAGATGTTATTTTGTAAATCTTGTAAATCAATGGGTCAGCAGACCTGACCTTGATGAGCCTGGAGACCTGAGACATGCCCGCCGTTTCCGGCAAGAAACTCTTCGTCGGCCCGCGCTTCCGGAGGATCCGGCAGCAATTGGGGCTGTCGCAGACCCAGATCGCCGAGGGGCTCGGGATCTCGCCGAGCTATGTCAACCTGATCGAACGCAACCAGCGCCCGGTGACCGCGCAAATCCTGCTGCGCCTTGCCGAGACCTATGACCTCGACCTGCGCGACCTCGCCACCGCCGACGAGGACCGCTTCTTCGCCGAGCTCAACGAGATCTTCTCCGATCCCTTGTTCCGCCAGATCGACCTGCCCAAGCAGGAACTGCGCGACCTCGCCGAGCTCTGCCCCGGCGTCACCCACGCGCTGCAGCGGCTCTACGCCGCCTATACCGAGGCGCGCCAAGGCGAGACGCTGGCCGCCGCACAAATGGCCGACCGCGACGTCGGCACGCGCTATGAGGCCAATCCGGTCGAGCGCGTACGTGAACTGATCGAGGCCAACCGCAACTATTTCCCGGAGCTCGAGCAGGCCGCAGAGACTCTGCGCGACGAACTGAACGTGCCAGCCGAAGGGCTGTATGCCGCGCTTGCGGCGCGCCTGCGTGAAAAGCATTCGATCCAGACCCGCATCATGCCGGTCGACGTGATGCGCGAGACGCTGCGGCGCTTCGACCGGCATCGCCGCCAGCTCTTGATCTCGGAGCTGGTTGACCCGCCCGGCCGCGCGTTCCAGCTTGCGTTCCAGCTCGGCCTTGGCGAATGCGCGCAAGCCCTGGAGACCATTGTCGGCCGCGCCGGCCCGCTGGACGACGCGCCGCGCCGCCTGTTTCGCATCACCCTCGGCAATTACTTCGCAGCGGCGGTGATGATGCCCTATCCGGCCTTCCTTGCCGCAGCCGAAGCGCTGAATTACGACATCCACGTGCTGGCGCAGCGCTTCAATTCCGGCTTCGAGCAGGTCTGCCACCGCCTCACCACCCTGCAGCGGCCGAACGCGCGCGGCATTCCGTTCTTCCTCTTGCGCGTCGACAATGCCGGCAACGTCTCGAAGCGCTTCTCCTCCGGCACCTTCCCGTTCTCGAAATTCGGCGGCACCTGCCCGCTGTGGAACGTGCACTCGACCTTCGACACGCCGGACCGCCTGCTCAAGCAGGTGATCGAGCTGCCGGACGGCACGCGCTATTTCTCGATCGCGCAGATGGTGCGCCGCCCCGTCGCGCCGCACCCGCTGCCGCAGCCGCGCTTCGCCATCGGCCTCGGCTGCGAGATCCGTCACGCCGCACGCTTGACCTATGCCGCCGGCATCGACCTGGAGAAAACCGAGGGCACGCCGATCGGCGTCAACTGCCGCCTGTGCGAGCGCGAAAACTGCGCCCAGCGCGCCGAGCCCCCGATCACGCGCACGCTGATCCTGGACGAGACGACGCGAAGGGTGTCGAGCTTCGCGTTTTCGAATGCACGAGAGCTATGAGGGCATGTTCTCCCTCACCCCGCTTGCGGGGAGAGGGTCGGGGTGAGGGGGACTCTCCGCGAGGACGGCACAAGTCGGACTCGCGGAGAGTCCCCCTCACCCGGAATTCAAGCTGCGCTCGAATTCCGGCCTCTCCCCGCAAGCGGGGAGAGGCGAAGGCACCCGCCCAACTACGCCAGCGTATGCACGATCACCGGCCCCGCCGCCGCACTCGCATGCCCGGCGAGCAACGGGCCGAGATCCTTCTCGATCCAGGCGATCGCGCGCCGGTTCGCCTCCTCGGCCTGCTCGAACTTGTCGAAGATCGAGATCGCGGTGACCGTGTCGTCGCCGGCATAGACGACGTAGTAGGCGCGAAAACCATCGACGTCGCTGATGATCGGAACGGCGCCGTCCTTGATGCGGCGCGCCAGCTCTTCCGCACTCCCGCTTTTCGCCTTGGCCTGACGGATGGCGGCATACATGGCATCCTCCTCCGGCTATCTGGACTTTGGGCCCATGACCCGGAGCCGATGATACGCCGATGCAGGCCGCCGATCCACGCTTGGTTAACCCCACGCTAATCCGCCTGCGCGATCTGCAACGAGGGATTAAACACGCCTCAACATCGGCGCGTTAGTCTCGCCCCACTCACGTTTCGCAAGCAACGGCGGCCTATTCTGCCGGGCGAAACGACATCAGGGGGCTTCATCATGCGCATTGCGTTGCTGCTGACCGCGACCATCGTCGGCGCGCTCTTTGCCAATCCATCTCATGCCGGGTCGCTCGATGCCAACGCAGCGCCGTCGTTGCCGCCGGGCTTCCAGGGCTACCGCGGCTACATGTTCGACCTGTCGGAGAACTCCGACCGCAAGGACGTCGACAAGCTCGCCGACAATCTGAAGCAGCAGATCGACGCCGTCGAAGCGGCCGGCCTGTCGCCGCGCGTGCTGCGCTTCTTCCGTACCGTGCCGATCATCGCGAGCGAGCTCGCCTGCCTCGACGAAGGCGCCGCGACCGCCTGCTACGGCCGCGTCGCTCCCAACGTCGAGCGCCGCGTGCCGCGGACGCTGACGGTGTGGGACCACGACAAGCAGCGCTGGACCAATCCGAACGCCGTCGACCTCGCGGTCGACTCGGGGCTCGGCGTGATCATGCTGCGGCCGGACATGATGCGCTACGAAAAGGAGGCCGTGCTGCTGCACGAGCTTCTCCATGCCTATCACGCGCGGCTGCTGCCGGACGGTTATGCCAACAAGGGCGTGATCACCTACTACGCGCTGGCCAAATCCAAGGACATGTTGCCCAAGGATTCCTACGCGATGAAGAATCCCATGGAATTCTTTGCCGTGACCGCGAGCATCTTCCTGGCCGGAAAAAGCGAATTCCACGATCCGAAGTCGCGCGAGGCGCTCAAGGAGAAGATGCCGGACTATTACAAGTACCTGGTCGGCGTGTTCGGCTTCGACCCCGAGCCGACGGCGTCGAACGGCCCGGTGGCCTCGCTGAAGTAAAGCAGACAACGCGTCTGGCCAAGCAAGCCAGCCGAAAAGCCGCGCAACATGCGCGGCTTTTTTTGCTTCGCAAGCTGGAAGCTGCGGATGACACGCTGGCGGGAATTGCCAAGGCGGGGCCCGATCTGCATAGTCCCGCCGCATCGATACCGTTTTTCGAAGAGGATGAGAGAACATGGCGGACGCAGACCTGGATGTCGTGATCCGGCAACTGGCCAGACAGCTGCATACGGGCCTGATGACCCGCGCCAAGGAGCGGCGGGATCGCTTCAACGGCCTTGCGGCCAAGGCCAAGGGCAAGGAGACCGGCGAGCGCTTCAAGATGATGGCCAAGGCCACCATGGAGCAGGCCACCGCCGCAGCCAAGCGCCTCCAGATGTCCGCCGACAACGTCGCCGACAGCTACGCGCGATCGATGCGCCTGGCCGCCAGCACGCCGATTGCGGTGAAGGTGGAAAAGAAGGCGAAGGACAAGCCCGAGAAGAAGGCCAAGACGAAGAAGGCGAAGGCCAGGAAGGCGAAGTAACCCACTTACCGCTGCGGCGCCGACACCTGTGTCGGCTCGGCGCTGGCGAGCTCGGCGAGCTTGGCGCGCGCTGCCTCTCGCGCGGCGCCGTTCTTGCCGGCGGGCAGCGCCAGCGCGGCCTCGAAATCGGCACGGGCATCGTCGGCCTGACCGCGGGCGAGGAACGCGAGGCCGCGGTCGAGACGGGCCTGCGCATCGGAGGGATCGAGGCGGACCGCAGTGTTGTAGCTGAGGATGGCCCGATCGAGATCGCCCATGGCGGCGAGCGCAAGACCGCGCTGGTGATAGGGTGCGGCGAGCTTGGGATCATGCGCGATCGCCTCGTCATAATCCGCAATGGCACCCTCGAGCTCGCCGTTCTGCCGGCGCGCCAGCGCCCGGTCGCGATAGAGCGAGCCGCGGTTGGGATTGAGATGGATGGCCTCGTCGAAATCGGCGATCGCCCGCCTGAAATCGCCGTGACGCAGCGCGATCCGCCCGCGCCCCGCATAGGCGAAAGCGATCAGCGAGCCGCGAAGCGGCGAGAAGCCGATCACGGCCGAGCAGATGTCGGGATCGTCCTCGTCGCCGCAATTGACGACCATGTGCGTGGACAGGCCGACGAGCACGCAAAGAACGATCAGCAAAAGTACGGCAGCTCTGGTCATCTTCGACGGTGGCCGGAAGCGGGCCGGCCACGCATCCCCTTTCGAAGGAATGGTCACGTCGAGGTGTTAGCACCGGCCGGGACGACCCTATGTGCGCCAGGTCACAAAGTCGCAAATCCTCACCGGTTCCGTTGGCTAGCCCCAGGGACCGCGGGAAGAACCACGTGACGAGGAGCGGCCCCAGGGACCGCGCGGCGGGTAGTTCTCGTTGGCCCCGACCGACGGCGCCCCCTGCCCGCCGAGTTCGGAGGCGAGCTGTTGGAGGGCGGCGACACGGTTCTGGGTCGAGGGGTGGGTCGCGAACAGATTGTCCACGCCGTGGCCCGACAGCGGATTGATGATGAACATGTGCGCGGTCGCGGGATTCCGCTCGGCCTCGTAGTTCGGCACCTGATGCGCGGCGCCCTCGATCTTCACCAGCGCCGAGGCCAGCCACATCGGCTGTCCGACGATGCGCGCGCCGAGATTATCGGCGGCGTATTCGCGTGTGCGGCTGATCGCCATCTGCACCAGCATGGCGCCGAGCGGAGCGAGGATCATCATCAGGATCGAGCCGACGATGCCCAGACCATTGTTGTTCTCGCGATTGCCGCCGAAGAACATGCCGAACTGGGCCAGCATGGAGATCGCGCCCGCGATGGTCGCAGTGATGGTCATCAGAAGCGTGTCGTGATGCTTGATGTGGGCGAGCTCGTGCGCGATCACGCCGGCGAGCTCCTCGCGGCTGAGCTGGTTCATCAGACCGGTGGTAACGGCAACTGCGGCGTTCTCCGGGTTGCGGCCGGTCGCGAACGCATTGGGCTGCATCTCGTCCATCACGAACACGCGCGGCATCGGCAGGCCGGCGCGCCCGGCAAGCTCGGCGACGAGGCCGACCAGCTGCGGTGCGGTCGAACGGTCGACCTCATGGGCGCCGTACATCGACAGCACCATGCGGTCGGAGTTCCAGTAGGTGAAGAGGTTGGTCGCGGCGGCAATGACGAGCGCGATCATGGCGCCCGAGGCGCCTCCGATCAGATAGCCCACGCCCATGAACAGGGCGGTCAGGCCTGCGAGCAGCATTGCGGTACGAAAATAGTTCATGGCCGTCTCCTGGAGCGGCCGCGGGCAAGCCTTCGGCCGGCTCCCCCGAAGTATGAATGCCGCCGCCGACCGCAAGGTTCGTGCGTCGCCGGGCCGCAGATCCATGGCAGTGCGGCCAGCCTTTCGGTCCCCGTTAAACCTTGACGGTTATTTGCGCAAAAACACACGTGGACACTTAGCAACCTGGAAAGCGCAGGATTGGCTTAATCCGCGGTTGCCGGGCACGTCGTACGGTTCCTGCGCGTTGCCCCTTTTGTCGGCATTCCGTTCGCAAGGTGACCGTCATGATGGACCGCTCACGCGCCGCCTCCGTCGATCCCGCATCTGCCCCTGTCCCTGCCCCCTCCTCTGATCAGAAGACTGATGCGAAAGGCTTGCAGAAGGCGCTGCACGAGCAGCTGTTCGTCAATGACGAGCCCAGCCATGCGCCGGACGGGCAGACGGCGCCAGAATCCAGACGTCGCTGGTCGTATCTGCGGCGCGGTGCCAAGATCGCCATCGGGCTCGCCATCGTCGCCGTGTTTGGCTGGCTGCCGCTGCGCGCGATCTGGGAGAATTCGAGCGTCGAGGCGGTGCTGAACTCCCGCCTCGTCACGTTGCGCACGCCCATCGGTGGGCGCGTCGCGGCCGCCCAGCGCATCACCGACCAGACCGAGTTGGAGGCCGGAACCGTGGTCCTGCGCGTCGTCAACTCGCGCGGCGATCGCACCCTGCTCGACGATCTCCGGCGGCAGAAATCGCGCCTGGAGAACGAGCGGCCGAGTCTTGCCGCCAAGCTTGCCTCGGCGCAGGCCGCGCAAAAGGATCTGGCGCGGCAGGCCGCGCAATTCCGCGACGGACGCGTGCTCCAGCTCGAAGCCCGCATCGCCGAGATCCAGACCTCGATCGAGGCGGCGGCGGCGCGGCGCGAGGAGGCCAGCGCCGCCGTCGAGCGCGCCTCGTCGCTGGCCAAATCCGGCAATATCTCGACCGTCGAGCTGTCGCGGCTGACGCGCGAGCTCTCCGTGTCACAGCAGACCGAGCTCGGCGCGCGCAAGCGGCTGGATGCCGCCAGGGTCGAGCTCGCCGCGGCGCAGAACGGCTCGTTCCTCGGCGACAGCTATAACGACCGGCCGAGCTCGGTGCAGCGCGAAGAGGAGATGCGTCAGCGCGCCGGCGACCTCGAAGCCGATCTCGCCCGCACCGACACCGACATCGCCTGGCTTGCCAACGAGATCATCGTCGAGGAGGTCCGCTTCGCCGACCTGTCCGAAGCCAACATCACGACACCCGTCGCGGGGCGCGTCTGGGAGATGATGACCTCGCCCGGCGAGGACGTACAGGCCGGCCAGCCCCTGCTCAAGGTGCTCGATTGCAGCGGCACCGTCATCACCGCCAACGTCACCGAGGCCGTCTACAACCGCCTGCAGCTCGGCGATCGCGCGACCTTCGAGCCGAATGACGGCGGCGAGCCGATCTTCGGCACCGTGGTCAATCTGACCGGCGCCGCCGGCGCACCCGCCAATCTCGCCATCAATCCGGATGCGCTGAGCAAGGAGCCCTATCGCGTGACCGTGGCATCGCGCGATGCCGCGGCCCGCGCCTGCACCGTCGGGCGCACCGGCCGCGTCGTGTTTGCACGGCGCGAGACCGCGCCGTGATGACAGCGCTGACGCCCGGCCTGATCGCGCTCGGCGCCTTCATGGCGATCGTGCCGCTGCTCAGGCGCGACAGCACGATGGCGCGCTCGTTCCTGGCCGTCGTGTCGGTGGCGTTGCTGCTGCGCTATCTCCATTGGCGCGTCACGTCGACGCTCCCGCCGCCGCATCTGACTGTCGACGCTGTGATCGGCTACCCTTTCATGCTGCTGGAGGCAGCCTCGCTGGTCGCGGTCGCGTTGTCGCTGCTGTTCCTGAGTCGGATGCGCGACCGCACCGGGGCGGCGAAGATCGACGGCCGCGCCACCGACCCGCGTGCGCCGTTGATCGACGTCTTCATCTGCACCTACAACGAGGAACGGTCGATCCTCGAACGCACCATCATCGGCGCGACCGGCATGGCGTACGGCAACTATCGCGTCTGGGTGCTCGACGACGGCAGGCGGCCCTGGCTGCGGCGCCTTTCGGGCGAGCTCGGCTGCCATTATCTCACGCGACACGACAACCTCCACGCCAAGGCCGGCAACATCAACCATGCACTCAGGCATGTCGGCGCGCTGCCGGAGCGGCCGGAATTCGTCGCCATTCTCGATGCGGACTTCGTGCCGCGGCCCGATTTCCTTGCGCGTACCATCTCGTTCATGGACGATAAGTCGGTCGGCGTGGTGCAGACCCCGCAGCACTTCATCAATCCAGATCCGATCCAGACCAATCTTGCCGCGACCGATGTCTGGCCCGACGAGCAACGCTTCTTCTTCGACATCCTGCTGCCGGCGAAAGACGCCTGGGGCGTCGCGTTTTGCTGCGGCACCTCGTCCCTCATTCGCTATGCCGGGCTGATGCAGATCGGCGGATTTCCGACCGATTCGGTGACCGAGGACTACCTGGTCACGCTGCGTCTCAAGGAATGCGGCCTCAACACGATCTATCTCAACGAGCGCCTGACGATCGGGCTCGCGCCGGAGGGGCTGAAGGAATACATCACCCAGCGCGCCCGCTGGTGCCTCGGCTTGATGCAGATCGTGCGCGGTCGCAGCGGACCGCTGTCGCGGGACTCGAAGCTGTCCTTCATCGACCGGCTCTCGCTGACCGACGCCTTCATGAGCTGGTCGGCGGTGTACGCGTCGAAGGTGGCGGGCCTCGTCGTGCCCTGGTTGTTCCTGCTGTTCGGCATCAAGGCGGTTCAGGCCGACCTCACCGAGCTGTTGCGCTTCTTTCTGCCTTTCTATGTCTGGCATGGTCTCAGCATGGCCTGGCTGTCGCGCGGCCGCTCGCTCGCGATGATGACGGACGTCTCGCAGCTCATCGCGGCGCCTGCAGTGCTCCAGGCGGTGGCCGCCGGCCTGCTGAAGCCGACAGGACACCAGTTCAAGGTCACCGCGAAAGGCGGCGACCGCAACAGGCGATTCGTCGAATGGCCGCTGCTGCGGCTCTATGGCGGCGCGCTCGTCATCACGCTCGCAGCCATCGCCTATGCCTTCATCCTGCACCTGCGCGGCGAGAACATCGCCTATGGCGGACTGGCCCTGGCCTGGAGCCTCTACAACGCGGTCATCCTCACCGTGGTCTGCTTCGTCTGCATCGAGCAGCCGCGCAAGCGAAAGGCGGAGCGGTTCAGCCGCAATGAGACCGTCCTGCTGCGCCACGACGGCAGGTCGCATCTCGCGCGGCTCGCCGACATCTCCATCACGGGCGCACGCCTGATCGACCCCGATCCGCCGGCGCCGGGCAGCACGATCGAATGCCGCATCTACGGCCGCCCGATCGCGGCCATCGTGGTGCGGCGGACCGCGGACGGATTCGCCGTGCGGTTCGAGGAAGACATGGACACGCGCGTGCACGCGATCAGGGCATTCTATGCCGGCGAGTATGTTCGCGCCTTTCGGGGAGTGAGGGCGCTCCCGGTCGGCAAAGCGCTGCTGATGCGGCTGTTCGGCTAGGCCGACGCAGCATCACCCGCATTCCCTCTGCGGGCGGAGCATCGAAAGGATGGCTTGAGGCCGTCACTTCACCTAAACTTCGGGCGAATCCACGCCCGTCCTTTCCCCGCCGGAACTCCCATGGTCCAGACCCGATTTCTGATCGCGGCCGTCACGCTTTTCGCGTGCACCGCCACCGCTTCCGCCCAGATGCTTCCACCTCCCACCAGGCCCGCAGCGCCCAAGGCCCCCTCGCCCCGCGCGGCCTCGTGCCACAATGGCGCGAGCTTCGATCGCTTCCTGGCGGACGTGAAGCAACAGGCGGTAGCTGCCGGCGTGTCGCAGCACACGATCGCGGAGGCTTCACCGTATCTCGTCTACGACCAGGGCATCGTCAACCGCGACCGTGGCCAGCGCGTGTTCGGCCAGCTCTTCACCGAATTCGCCGGCCGCATGGCCGCGCCCTATCGCATGCAGAACGGACAGCAGCATATCAAGCGATACGCGGCGGCCTTTGCACGCGCCGAAAAGGAATATGGCGTGCCACCGGCCGTGATCGCCGCATTCTGGGGCCTCGAGAGCGACTTCGGTGCCAACATGGGCAATCTGCCGACGCTGAAATCGCTGGTGTCGCTCGCCTATGACTGCCGCCGCTCCGAGATGTTCGTGGGCGAGACCATCGCCGCGCTGAAGATCATCGATCGCGGCGATCTGCACCCCGACGAGATGATCGGCTCCTGGGCCGGCGAGCTCGGGCAGACCCAGTTCCTGCCCGTGCACTGCGTGAACTATGCGGTCGATTATGACGGCGACGGACGGCGCGACCTGTTGCGCTCGCCAGCCGACGTGATCGGCTCGACCGCGAATTACATCGCCAATGGTTTGAAGTGGCGGCGCGGCGAGCCGTGGCTGGAAGAGATCAAGGTGCCGCCGGACCTGCCGTGGGACAAGACCGATCTCACGGTGCACGAGCCGCGCTCGACATGGGCGCAGCTGGGCGTCACCTATCCCGACGGACGTCCGCTGCCGAATGACAATCTTGCGGCGTCCGTGCTGCTGCCGATGGGCCGCCATGGTCCGGCCTTCCTCGCCTATCCGAATTTCGCGGCCTACACTGAATGGAACAACTCACTGATCTACTCGACCACCGCGGGCTATCTCGCCTCGCGCATCGCCGGCGCCGCGCCGATGCGCAAGCCCTCCGCGCCGGTCGCGCAGCTGCCGTTCAACGAGCTGAAGGAATTGCAGCAGCTGCTGGTGCGTGCCGGCTACAATGTCGGCAAGGTCGACGGCGTGCTCGGCCAGCAGAGCCGCACTGCCGTGAAGGCGATGCAGATCAAATACGGCCTGCCAGCCGATTCCTGGCCGACGGCGGAGCTGCTGGCGCGAATGCGCGGCGGCACGGCGCAGGCGCAGCCCCAGGCGACGGTTCGGTAGAATTTTCGCACCGCACAGGCCACTTGCGACGATTGTATTTTTCCATGAGGCTCCCATGTGAGTGGCTCAGGTTTTCTCCTGAGATCTCCCACCATTGAAGCGAGCATCATATGTCCTTCTACGACGCCGTCGTCCCCGCCTATCTGCAGATGCTGAACAGCGTGACCGGGCTGCTCACCAAAGCCGAGGCGCATTGCGCGGCGAAAAAGATCGATCCCGGCGTCCTGCTCGGCTCGCGCCTGTTCCCGGACATGCTGCCGTTGTCGCGGCAGGTCCAGCTGGTCAGCGACTATCCGACCAGAGGCTGTGCGCGGCTGACGCAAAGCGAGGTGCCCTCGACGCCCGACACCGAAACGAGCTTTGCGGAGTTGAAGCAGCGGCTGGCGAAGACGATCGACTATGTCAAATCCTTCAAGCCCGAGCAGTTTGAGGGCGCCGACGCCAAGGACGTCACCTTTCCGGTCGGCCCCGGCAAGACCATTACCATGACGGGACAGCAATTCCTGAGCTCGTTCTCGCTGCCGAACCTCTATTTCCACGCGGCGACAGCCCACGGCATCTTGCGTCACAGCGGCGTCGAGATCGGCAAGCGCGATTTCCTCGGCGCGAACTGATTTGTGAAATCGCACGGCCCCCGACAGCGGGATTTCGCTGTCGCGGCCGGAATTGCACATGATTTATGCTACGCGGGCGCTGCCGCGTAGCTCGCCTGCACTTTCCGTATGGCTCATCCCTTGCGCCTGATGTCGCGATGCACAAGTGTTCGAAACCTCTCACCGCCTGGAAGCATTCCCAATGAGCCGTTCGACCAAATTGTTTGAGACCTACAAGCTCGGGCCGATCACGCTGGCCAATCGTCTTGTGATGGCGCCGCTGACGCGCAACCGTGCAGCGCCCGGCACGTTCGTTCCGAGTCCGCTGGCGGCCGATTATTACGGCCAGCGCGCCTCCGCAGGGCTCCTGATCACCGAAGCGAGCCAGGTCTCGCAGCAGGGCCAGGGCTACCAGGACACGCCCGGCATCTACAGCAAGGACCAGGTCGCCGGCTGGCGCAAGGTCACGGACCGCGTGCATGAGCGCGGCGGCAAGATCTTCATCCAGCTCTGGCATGTCGGCCGCATCTCGCATGTCGACCTTCAGGCCAATGGCGCCGCCCCGGTCGCGCCGAGCGCGATCCGCGCCAAGGGCAAGACCTTCGTCAACGGCACCTTCGCCGACGTCTCCGAGCCGCGCGCACTCGAACTCTCCGAAATTCCCGGGATTATCGACGACTTCAAGCGTGCGACGAAGAACGCGCTGGAAGCCGGCTTCGACGGCGTCGAGATCCACGGCGCCAACGGCTATCTGCTCGACCAGTTCGCCAGGGACGGTGCCAACAAGCGCACTGACGCCTATGGCGGCTCGATCGAGAACCGCGCGCGGCTGATGCTGGAAGTCGCCAAGGCCGTCGCCACCGAGGCCGGCAGCGATCGCACCGGCATCCGCATCTCGCCGGTCACGCCGGCCAACGATCTCTCCGACAGCAACCCGCAGCCGCTGTTCGATCACATCGTCGACGGGCTCAACGCGCTCAAGCTGGTCTATCTCCACGTCGTCGAAGGCGCCACCGGCGGCCCGCGCGACATCGCCCCGTTCGACTATGCATCCTTGCGCAAGCGCTTCGCCGGCGCCTACGTCGCCAACAACGGCTACGATTTCGAGCTTGCGACCAAGGTGCTGGACGCGAACGCGGCCGATCTGATCGCCTTCGGCAAGCCCTTCATCTCCAACCCCGACCTCGTCGAACGGCTGAAGCAGGGCGCGCCTCTGAACGACTGGGACAAGAACACCTTCTACGGCGGCGGCGCCAAGGGATACACGGACTACCCGACGCTGGCGGCCGAGCCGGCGGAGTAGATCGCCCATCAACGTTGCGGGGCGTCACCAAAGCATGATCCGGAAACGTGCGAAGCGGTTTTCCGAAAAAGACCATGCTTAAACAACAACCCAAAGCGTGATGACGATTCATCCTGATCGCATCGCGCTTTGGCGCCCCTCGGATGTCGCGCAGCAATCCAGGTTCCGGGCTCGATGCTTCGCATCGACCCGGAATGACATCGCCGCCCTTATGCCGAGGCGCGCGTCTCGGCTTCGCCGGCCACCATGCGCTCGACGATACGTCGCATGCGTTGCGGGGCGGCGTCGATGGCGAGCCGGATGCATTTGACGTTGGGGCGCGCCTGCGCGACCTGTTCGATGCGTTCCAGTATCTCTTTGTCCTCGTTGAAGGCGATACGGAAATCGCCGTGCAGACGCTGATCCACGTCGGCGTCGTCCAGCGCGAAATTGCGCACGTGCAGCCAGTGGTCGATACAGACATTGTCGTCCACCGGCGTGATGAAATGGCAGGCGAAGATGCGCAGCCCCTTGCCGCGGTCCGCCGGATCGTCAATCGCACCGGCATCCGCGCTGCCGAAATCGATCACCGCGATGCAGGGCGCGACATAGTCGTAATAGTGCCAGCGGTCCACGTGGCCGCTGAAATTGCCGTACTTGGCGAACAGCGGGATCGGCGGCGCATTCCGGATCCACCGCCATACCAGCACGCCGCGATCGCCATAGGTATGCTCCACCGGGATCTCTTCGCTCGCCGAGTTGCCGAGCGTCGACAGGTGCACGAAGCTGACATGGGCGGGGTCGCAAAGATTGTCGGCGAGATTGAGATAGTTGGTTTCGATCCGCAGGGCGTCGCCCTCCGCGGCATGCCAGCCCGCTTCGCCGAACTGCGGCAGGTCATAGATCAGCGATGGATCGGCCAGGGCGGGATCGCCGGGCCAGATCCAGACCAGGCCCATCTTTTCCCTGAGCGGATAGGAGGGCACCCGCGCGTTCTGCGGAATCACGGGCTGGCCGGGAATCCGGACACAACGCCCGTCGGCGCCGAAGGTCATGCCATGATAGCCGCATTCGATGGCGTCGCCCTTCAGCTTGCCCATCGACAAGGGCGCCAATCGATGCGGACAGGCGTCGTCGAGCGCAATGACCTGGCCGGCTTCGCCCCGGTACACGACGAGGTCCATGCCGAGAATGCGGTGTCGCGCGAGGGAACGCGTCACGTTGCGCGACCATGTGAGCGGATACCAGGTGTTTCGCGGCGCGAGCAGTTTCATGGCAGCTCCTAGTCCTTCCTAGTTCTTCAGCTTGGCCAGCACTTCGGCGTCGGCGGGCTGATAGTCCGCGCCGTCGACATAGCGCCAGTCGGTCATCACGCCCTGGCCGTCCCGCACCGCGAGCTTGCCGACATAGACTCCCATGGTGGATTGGTGGTCGATCGCCCGGAAGGAGATCGGGCCCACCGGCGTGTCGACCTTGAGATGCTCCATCGCCTTGATCAGATCGTCGGTCCTGGTCGAGCCGGCCGTCTCGATCGCCTTTGCCAGCACCAGCGTGTTGGCGTAGCCGATCAGCGCGCCGATGTTCGGAGGCTCCTTGAAACGCGCAACATAGGCTTTCAGAAACAAGTCGTGAGCCGGGGTCTTTATCTCGCTCCAGGGATACCCGGTGACCACCCAGCCGGGCGGCGCCTCATCCTTCAGCGGCGCGAGATATTCGGGCTCGCCGGACAGGATGCTGACGACGGCGCGCTTGGCGAACACATTGCGTGTCGTGCCTTCGCGCACGAATTTCGTGAGATCGGCCCCGAACGTTGCGTTGAAAATAGCATCGGGCTGCTCCGCCATCATCGCCTGCACCACTGCGCCCGCGTCGATCTTGCCGAGCGGCGGCCACTGCTCGGAGACGAATTCCACGTCGGGCTTCAATCGCTTCAATTCCCGCTTGAAGCTGGCCACTGCGGCCTGACCGAACTCGTAGTTCGGCGCAATCGTCGCCCAGCGTCGCGCGGGGAACTTGGCCGCCTCCTTTGCCAGGATGGAGGCTTGCGTATACGTGCTCGGCCGCAGCCTAAACGTATAGCGACTGCCCTTCTCCCAGATGAGCGCATCGGTCAGCGGCTGCGAAGCGAGGAAGAATATCCGCTTCTGTCTGGCGAAATCGGCGACGGCGAGGCCGACATGGGAGAGGATCGTACCTGTCAGGAGATCGACCTGCTCGCCATCGACGAGCTGACCGGCGGCGGTGATGGCCACGTCCGGCTTGCCGGCATCGTCACGGGCGATGATTTCGAGCTTGCGGCCGAGCACACCGCCTTTGCCATTGATCTCGTCGCGCGCGAGCTCCCAGCCCTGGCGATAGCCGCGGGTCCCGACCGGGAGCGCCGAGTAGCTCGATATTTCGCCGATCTTGATCGGCGGCGGTTCGGCCGCCCACCCCGCGCCGCAGGTCAGGGCCAGGGTCAGTCCAACGAACTTCGCAACAGCCGAAATGCGCACAGCAGCCTCCCTTCATTGGGATCAGCGAATGTATGTAGTACTTACTACATAGCGAATACCAGGCGCTGTTGGTTGTCAATGACGAAGAAAAGGCGGGGCTTGCCAAAAAAGCGGCAGGCCCCATCCTGCTGGTTGTGATTCCCCTGGGATAGGCGATGGCCAACAATACAGAGCTGCCAGCCCGCACACTGGCCGGCCCCCGTCTCAAGCGGCCGGCCAAGCGGAAAAAGGCCTCAACGGTGCGACGGACGCGAGCGCCCGATCAGACCCGCGAGGCGATTCTGCGCGCGGCCGTCGCCGAGTTTGCCCGCGAGGGCTATGGCGGCGCGCGAGTCGATCGCATCAGCAAGGCCGCCAAGAGCAACGACCGGATGCTCTATTACTATTTCAAGAGCAAGGAGAAGCTCTTTCACCAGGTCATCGAGCATTGCTATGCCGACCTGGTCGCGTCGGAAGAGGCGCTCGATCTCGATTTTTCCAGCCCGCGCCAGGCACTCGCGGCGCTGGTCGCCTTCAACTGGAACTACTACTGGGCGCACCCCGAACTGTTGAGCATTCTCGCCACGGAGAACCTGTTCAAGGGCCGTCACGTCAAGAACAACATCCGCCGCAGCTTCTCCAATACCCAGCTGGGCATGCTGGATCGCGTGCTCCAGAGCGGCATCGAACGGCGCGAGTTCAGGCCGGACTGCGACCGCTTCCACCTTTATCTGTCGATTCTGTCGCTGACCTATTTCTACCGCGCCAACCTCTACACGCTGTCGAGCTATACGCAGGTCGACCTCGCGGACGAGGAACGGCGGAGGACATGGCTCCTGCACGTGCAGACGATGATCGAGGATCTGGTGCGGCGGAAGCAGTGACCGGGTTGCGGCCGCTTCGCTGCGCCCGCAATGACGAATGACGGCAGCGCGCACGAAAGAGGCCGGGATCGCTCCCGGCCTTTCGTTCGTGGTGATGCGCTCTGCGCGAGGTCTACTTCGCTTCCGCGCGCTTCGGGGGCTGCGCCGGCCACGACTTGATCAGCGTGTCGTAGTCGACCGTCTCGCCCTTCGGCTTCTCGTTGGCGAGCTTGCGCTGGGGCGCGATGGTGCCGTCCTTCTCGGCCTTGGCGAACCAGTACTCCGGCTTCTCCTTCTTGTGGAGCTTCGGACCGCAGGCACCTTGCACGCCCGACTTCTCCAGGCGTTCCATGACCGAGTCCTGGGCCGCGGCGAGCGCGTCCATCGCCTGCTGCGGGGTCTTCGCACCGGACGAGGCGTCGCCGATGTTCTGCCACCAGAGCTGCGCGAGCTTCGGATAGTCCGGCACGTTGTTGCCGGTCGGGGTCCACTGCACGCGCGCGGGCGAGCGGTAGAACTCGATCAGGCCGCCGAGCTTCGGCGCACGCTCGGTGAACGACTTGTCCCAGATGTCGGATTCACGGATGAAGGTGAGACCGACATGGCTCTTCTTCAAGCTCACCGACTTGGAGACGATGAACTGGAGATAGAGCCAGGCTGCCTTGCGGCGGTCCGGCGGGGTCGATTTCAGTAGCGTCAGCGAACCGGCGTCCTGGTAGCCGAGCTTCATGCCTTCCTTCCAGTACGAGCCGTGCGGCGAGGGAGCCATACGCCATTTCGGCGTACCGTCCGCGTTCATCACGGCGATGCCCGGCTTCACCATGTCGGCGGTGAAGGCGGTGTACCAGAACATCTGCTGGGCGATGTTGCCCTGCGCCGGCACGGGTCCCGACTCGGAGAAGGTCATGCCCTGGGCCTGCGGAGGCGCGTACTTCTTCATCCATTCGAGATATTTGGTAATCGAGTAGACCGCCGCCGGACCGTTGGTGTCGCCACCACGCTCGACGGAAGAGCCGACCGGACGGCAGCCCTCCATGCGGATGCCCCATTCGTCGACCGGCAAACCGTTCGGAATGCCCTTGTCGCCATTGCCGGCCATCGACAGCCAGGCGTCGGTGAAGCGCCAGCCGAGCGAAGGGTCCTTCTTGCCATAGTCCATATGGCCATAGACCTTGACGCCGTTGATCTCCTTGACGTCGTTGGTGAAGAACTCGGCGATGTCCTCATAGGCGGACCAGTTCACGGGCACGCCGAGCTCGTAGCCGTACTTGGCCTTGAACTTGGCCTTGAAGTCGGGGTTGGTGAACCAGTCGTAGCGGAACCAGTAGAGGTTGGCGAACTGCTGGTCGGGCAGCTGATAGAGCTTGCCATCCGGCCCGGTGCCGAACGACTTGCCGATGAAGTCGTTGACGTCGAGCATGGGGTCGGTGACGTCCTTGCCCTCACCGGTCATGTAATCCGACAGCGCGATGGTCTGGCCGTAGCGGAAATGGGTACCGATCAGGTCGGAGTCGTTGATCCAGCCGTCATAGACGTTCTTGCCGGACTGCATCTGGGTCTGCAGCTTCTCCACGACGTCACCTTCCTGGATGAGGTCGTGCTTGAGCTTGATGCCGGTGAGTTCGGAGAACGCTTTCGCCAGCGTCTGCGCTTCGTATTCGTGGGTGGTGATGGTTTCGGAGACGACGTTGATCTCCATGCCCTTGAAGGGCTCGGCGGCCTTGGCGAACCACTCCAGCTCCTTCTTCTGGTCTTCCTTCGACAGCGTCGAGGGCTGGAATTCCGCGATCCATTTCTGGATCACGGCCTCGTCGGCGGCGCGGACCGGCGCCGAGACCGCAAGCGACACCGCAACGATCGCGGCGGCGCTGGACATGGTCAAAAAGCTATTCTTGGTCAATGGACCTTTCCTTCTCCTAAACTGTCGCATGTTGTTCCTCCGTTGCAGCGACAAACTTTTATACAGGCCCGGGTTGGTCCCGGATCTGGCCGTCCCTTCGCGAGTTTCAGACCGTGCGGAAGATGAGCACGGCCGTGACCAGCGAAATTCCGCTTGCGAGCCACAGGCTCGAAATCTCGAAGCCCTCCTCTCCGATCGGCACCGTGGCGATGGGGTCGGTGCCGACGAGGCCGATCCACGCGAGGTGGATGACGGCGGCGGCGATCAGCGAGATGAACAGGCGATCGCCGCGCGTGGTCGGGATGCGCAGCACGCCGATGCGCTCGGCCTCCGGATAGACCGCGGCGAGCCAGGTCATCACCGCAAGCGTAGAGGCGAGCGCGACGAAGAAGATCGCGGTCGGCAGCGTCCAGGCCATCCATGCGATAGATTCCATGGCTCTTACTCCTTGCGCATGATCTGGTCCGAAAACCGGTTTCCACTTTTCGGGATCATGCGCGTCACACCCGGCCGAGCGCGAAACCGCGCGCGATGTAGTTGCGGACGAACCAGATCACCAGCGCACCCGGAATGATGGTGAGCACGCCGGCGGCGGCGAGCAGGCCCCAGTCCATGCCGGCGGCCGAGACCGTGCGCGTCATGATCGCGGCGATCGGCTTGGCCGACACCGAGGTCAGCGTGCGCGCGAGCAGCAACTCGACCCAGGAGAACATGAAGCAGAAGAAGGCGGCGACGCCGATGCCGCTCGCGATCAGCGGCACCAGGATCTTGATGAAGAAGCGCGGGAAGGAATAGCCGTCGAGGAAGGCGGTCTCGTCGATCTCGCGCGGCACGCCGGAGACGAAGCCTTCGAGGATCCACACCGCGAGCGGCACGTTGAAGATGCAGTGCGCCAGCGCGACCGCCCACGGCGTATCGAACAGGCCGATCGCCGAATAGAGGTTGAAGAACGGCAGCGCATACACCGCAGCCGGCGCCATGCGGTTCGACAGAAGCCAGAAGAACAGGTGCTTGTCGCCGAGGAAGCGGTAGCGCGAGAACGCGTAGGCCGCGGGCAGCGCGACCGAGATCGAGATGATGGTGTTGAGGATGACGTATTGGAGCGAGTTGATGTAGCCGGAGTACCAGCTCTCGTCGGTGAAGATGCGCTGGTAATGCTGCAGCGTCGGGTTGTGCGGCCATAGCGTCATCGTCGATACGATCTCGCTGTTGGTCTTGAAGCTCATGTTCACGAGCCAGTAGATCGGCAGCAGCAGGAAGATCAAGAACAGCCCCATGATGAGGCGGCGGCCGGGGATCGAATGCATCACGCCACTCCTTCCTTTGGCTGCAGCGCGGGCACGGGCTTGGGCCCGGACGAAGGCTTAGGCTCCGCCGCCGGCTCGCTCGAAGCCTGGACTTTGCGCTCGACGCCGGCATTGGTCATGACGGTGTAGAAGATCCAGCAGACGATCAGGATGATGAGGTTGTAGACCAGTGACAGCGCGGCGGCCTTGCCGAGGTCGAACTGGCCGAGCGCGATCTTGACGAGTTCGATCGATACGAAGGTCGTGGAATTGCCGGGCCCGCCGCCGGTGACGACGAACGGCTCCGTGTAGATCATGAAGCTGTCCATGAAGCGCAGCAGCACCGCAATCAGCAGCACGCGGTTCATCTTCGGCAGCTGGATCGCCTTGAACACGGCCCAGCGCGAGGCGCCGTCGATCTGGGCGGCCTGGTAGTAGGCCTCGGGAATCGACTTCAGGCCGGCGTAGCAGAGCAGCGCAACGAGGCTGGTCCAATGCCAGACATCCATCACGATGACGGTGACCCAGGCATCAAACTCGTTGGAGACGTAATTGTAGTCGAAGCCCATGGCGTTGAGGGCATAGCCGAGCAGGCCGATGTCCGGACGCCCGAAGATCTGCCAGATCGTGCCGACCACGTTCCACGGGATCAGCAGCGGCAGCGCGAGGATCACGAGGCAGGCCGCGACCGTCCAGCCCTCGCGTGGCATCGACAGCGCCACGACAATGCCGAGCGGCACCTCGATGGCGAGAATCACCAGCGAGAAGAACAGATTGCGGCCGAGGGAAGCGAGGAAGCGGCCGCCGAGATCGGTCGAGGGATCGAGCAGCTCCTTGAACCAGCCGACGCCGTTCCAGAAGAACTGGTTGTTGCCGAAGGTGTCCTGCATCGAATAGTTCACCACCGTCATCAGCGGCAGCACCGCCGAGAAGGCGACGACCAGGAACACCGGCAGTACCAGGAACCAGGCTTTTTGGTTAACGGTCTTGTCCATCAGGCGGCTCCCTCCACCAGAAGGCTGTCGGCATAGACGTGGACGTGCGACGGATCGAATTTCAGCCCGGCATCTCCGTCGGCACTCGTAAAGCCGGCCGGCGCGCGCGCGGCGAGCTTGGCGTCACCGAAGCGGGCGCGCGCAAAACGAATGCGGCCGAGATCGTCGAGGCGCTCGATCTTCGCTGTAGGCAGGCCCGGCGCCGGCGCAACGACCTCGACGAATTCGGGACGGACGCCGATCTCGATCTTTGCGCTTGAGGGCAGATTGTCGTAGGCGCGGTTCAGCTGGATGACGTGGCCGCCGACCTTCGCCTCCCGCCCCCGCACCTCCGCCGGCAGAATGTTCATGCCGGGCGAGCCGATGAAATAGCCGACGAAAGTGTGCGCGGGCTTCTCGAACAGCTCGGCCGGGGTGCCGCTCTGCACCACGCGGCCGTCATGCATGACGACGACGGTGTCGGCGAAGGTCAGCGCTTCGGTCTGATCGTGGGTGACGTAGATCATCGTGAGGTCGAGCTCGCGGTGCAGCGCCTTCAGCTTGGAGCGCAGCTGCCATTTCAGCTCGGGATCGATCACCGTCAGCGGCTCGTCGAACAGCACGGCGGCAACGTCCGAGCGGACGAGGCCTCGGCCGAGCGAGATCTTCTGCTTGGCGTCGGCCGTGAGGCGCGTCGCCTTGCGATTGAGATAGGGCTCGAGATCGAGCAGGCGACCGATCTCGGCGACGCGCTTGTCGATCTCGGCCTTCGGCACGCCGCGGTTCTTCAGCGGAAACGCCAGGTTCTGCCCCACCGTCATGGTGTCGTAGATCACCGGAAACTGGAATACCTGGGCGATGTTGCGCTTCTGGGTCGACAGCGGGGTGATGTCCTTGCCGTCGAACAGGATCTTTCCGCGCGACGGCGTGATGATGCCGGAGATGACGTTGAGCAAAGTGGTCTTGCCGCAGCCGGAGGGGCCGAGCAGCGCATAGGCGCCGCCCTGACGCCAGGTCATGGTGACGGGCTTGAGTGCAAAGCTCTCCGGCGGCGCATCGTTGCCGCCGTAGGAATGCGCGAGATCGACGAGGTCAATGCGGGCCATGGTGCATCTCCCTCAGGCGCTTCTGACTGTTGAGGCGTTTTCTTCGCGCGAACCGCTAGGCGCTTCGCTTGAAACCGCCATGCCGGGAGCCGCGACCAAGCGGTCGGCAGCATCGAAGACGAAGATATCATTGGGGTCGAGCACGGCATCGAGCGTCTGGCCGGGCTCGAACTCGTGCACGCCATGCAGCACCGCCACCCAGTTCGACCCGCCCCGGGTTAGATGCACGAAACTCTCAGAACCGGTGATTTCGGTCACGGTGACGGTGGCGTGGAAGGCATGACGATCGGCCTCGCCATTGGCGAGGGCGAGCTGATGCGCGCGGAAACCGACGCGATAGGTCCCGTCGGCCAGGCCCGCGTAAAGAC
Source organism: Bradyrhizobium sp. R2.2-H (assembly GCF_004346455.1). Taxonomy (NCBI): domain Bacteria; kingdom Pseudomonadati; phylum Pseudomonadota; class Alphaproteobacteria; order Hyphomicrobiales; family Nitrobacteraceae; genus Bradyrhizobium; species Bradyrhizobium sp. R2.2-H. Next base: position 83,544 of record NZ_SMBR01000001.1, on the reverse strand, counting down.
CGGAGGCCGGGGAGGCCGCGCCGCCGGCATATTGCACGGAGCCATTCTTCTTCTCGATGCCGACGAGGTTGAGCGGCGGATCGGAAAAGACCTGCGCGACGCGCAAGGTCTGCGGCCGGCGGTAGACGCGGGCGGTCTCGCCCATCTGCAGCGCCTGGCCCTCCCACATGCACACCGTGTTGCCGCCGAGCAGCAGCGCCTCGGTCGGCTCGGTGGTGGCATAGACGAAGATCGCGCCCGAGGCCTCGAAGATGCGCGGAAGCTCGGCGCGCAGCTCCTCGCGCAGCTTGTAGTCGAGGTTGGCGAGCGGCTCGTCGAGCAGGACGAGATCGGCGCCCTTGACCAGGGCGCGCGCGATCGCGGTGCGCTGCTGCTGGCCGCCGGAGAGCTGGAGCGGCGTGCGCTTCAGGAACGGCTCGAGCCGCAGCAGTTTTGCCGCCTCCGCCACGCGCGCCTCGATCTCGCCGCGCGGCTTGCCCTGCACGCGCAGAGGCGAGGCGATGTTCTCGTAGACCGTGAGCGAGGGGTAGTTGATGAACTGCTGATAGACCATCGCGACCGAGCGCTGGCGCACGTCGGCGCCGGTGACGTCCTTGCCGTTGACCAGCACCTTGCCCGTGGTCGGCTTGTCGAGACCGGCGAGCAGCCGCATGATCGAGGTCTTGCCCGACAGCGTCGGCCCGAGCAGGACGTTGAGCGTACCGCTCTCGAGAGTCAGGGAGACATCGCGGATGTGCTCGACACCCTCGACGGTCCGGGTCACGTGATCGAGTGTCACGGTCATGAGCGTCCTCCCGCTTCCAGCAGGGGACTTTGCGGCACGGCGTGGGTCCTGATCCAGTCGTCGAGTGCCGCAATCTCGTCGGCAGATAGTCGCAGGCCGAGCTTGGAACGGCGCCAGACCACGTCCTCCGCCGTGACGGCCCACTCATTGGCCATGAGATAGCGGACCTCGCGCTCGGTCAGGGTTGCGCCGAAGGCCTGGCCGAGATCGGCCAATGATTTCGCATCGCCGAGCAGCTTCATCGCCCGCGTTCCATAGGCGCGCGCGAGCCGCCTTGCATGCTCATGGCTGAGGAAGGGATAGCCGCGCTGGAGCTCGGCGATCAGGCCGTCGATATCCGACACATCCATGTCGCCGCCGGGCAGCGGCCATTTGCCGGTCCAGCCCTCGCGCGCTTTCGCGCTGCGAAGATAGGGCGCAAGGCGTTCCAGGGCCTCTTCGGCGAGCCTGCGATAGGTCGTGATCTTGCCGCCATAGATGGACAGCAGCGGCACGCCACCGGGCGTGTCGAGCTCGAACACGTAGTCGCGCGTCGCTGCCTTGGCTTCGCTGGCGCCATCGTCATAGAGCGGCCGCACGCCGGAATAGGTCCAGACCACGTCATCCGGCGTCACCGGCTTGGCGAGATATTCGCTCGCCGCGGTGCAGAGATACTGGATCTCCTCGGCCGTCGCCTTCACCTTGGCGGGATCGCCGTCATAGTCGCGATCGGTGGTGCCGATCAGCGTGAAATCGTCCTGGTACGGGATGACGAAGATGATGCGGCCATCGGCATTCTGGAACATGTAGGCACGGTCGTGATCGTAAAGTTTCTTCACGACGATATGTGAGCCCTGCACCAGGCGGACTTTTGCCTTCGCATTGACGCCCGCGCCGCGGCCGAGCACGTCCTCGACCCAGGGACCGCCGGCATTGACGAGCGCGCGCGCCCGGACCTGCGAGCGCTCGCCGGTCAGCGTATTGACCATGCTGACCATCCAGAGGCCGCCGGACTGGCGAATCTCGGTGGCGCGGGTGCGGGTGCGGATCTCGGCGCCCTTGTCGGCGGCATCGCGCGCGTTGAGCACGACGAGGCGGGCGTCGTCGACGAAACAGTCGGAATATTCGAAGGCGCGGGCATAGCGATTCGGGATCAGCGGCCTGCCGACCTCATCGCGCCTCAGATCGACCGAGCGCGTGGCGGGCAGCAGGTGCCGGCCGCCGATATGGTCATAGAGGAAGAGGCCCAAGCGCAGCAGCCAGGCGGGACGCAGGCCGGCATGGTGCGGCAGGACGAAACGCAGGGGGCGGATGATGTGGGGCGCGATGCCCCAGAGGATCTCGCGCTCGATCAGCGCCTCGCGGACCAGGCGAAACTCGTAATATTCGAGATAGCGCAGGCCGCCATGCACCAGCTTGGTCGACCAGGACGATGTCCCGCTCGCCAGATCGTTCATTTCGCACAGGAAAACCGTGTTGCCGCGGCCCACCGCATCGCGCGCGATGCCGCAGCCGTTAACACCGCCTCCAATGATGGCGAGATCGAAAATACGCTCCAACAGACGCATCCCCCGGCGACCGCTCGTTCCGTCGAGCGGCTACTTTCGCTTTTGATTAGATCACACCGGAAAACGAAAGCAAGATGAAAGAGAGAGGAGAAGAAGCGAAAGTGGGCCTATCTTAGGCGGATCCAAAGGGCTCTTGCGCGGCCAATTTCGGGGCAATATAGTCATTATAGTCAAGATGGTTCATGCGCATGACCGATCGTATTACTGCGCCCCGCACCCTTCCTACTGATGACACCTGGACGCTGGCCAACGCCAAGGCGCGGCTGTCCGAGGTGATTGATCGCGCTCAAGCCGGCCCGCAGGTCATCACACGACACGGCAAACCGAATGCGGTTGTCGTCTCCGCCGACGAATGGGCGCGCAAGACCGCACGCAACGGTACGCTCGCCGAATTCCTTCTGGGCTCGCCGCTGCGCGGCGCCAACCTCGAGCTTGAACGGGTCCAGGACGCGCCACGCGACGAGATACCGTGAACCTGCTGCTCGACACCGACGTGCTGTCGGAGGTTCGGCGCCCAGCGCCTTCGCCGAAGGTCTTGGCGTGGCTCGATACGATCGACGAAGATCGGGCATTCATAAGCGTTGCCACGATCGCCGAACTTCGCCGCGGCATCGCATTGCTGGACGATGGCCGCCGGCGCACGGCGCTGGCCGCCTGGCTGGCGCATGATCTACCGGCGCGATTTGCCGACCGCGTTCTGCCCATCGACCATGCGGTCGCCGAGCGCTGGGGTGACCTCATGGCGCAGAGTCGCATGGGCGGCGTCGCATTGTCTGTCATGGACGGCTTCTTTGCGGCAACCGCTCTCGTGCACCACCTCACGCTTGTCACGCGCAATGTGAAGGATCTTGCGGCGTTCGGCGTTCCGCTGCTCAATCCCTGGGATGATGCCTGAGACCTATCTCAGCCGAACGACCGGCGCGGCTTCCGGTGCCGCATCCTGCACCTCGGCCGGGGAATCGTCGATATCCGCGCCCTTCGGCATCGCCTCGACCACCTCGATGCCCTTGCTGTGGCAGATGGTGGCGAGGCGCTCGGGAAGCTCCTGGTCGGTGACGAAGGTCTGGATCTGGGTGATGTGGGCGATCCGCACCGGCGCGCTGCGGCGCAGCTTGGTGGAATCGGCGACCAGCATGACGCTGCGGGCATTGGCGATGATGGCCTGCGCCACCTGCACCTCGCGATAGTCGAAGTCGAGCAACGCCCCCTCCTCGTCGATCGCGGACGCGCCGATGATGGCATAGTCGACCTTGAACTGGCCGATCAGCTGCGTCGCGGTCGAGCCGACCACTGCGCCGTCGGCGCGCCGCACCGTGCCACCCGCGACCACCACCTCGATGCGGGGATGGCGGTAGAGCAGCATGGCAACGTTCAGATTGTTGGTGATGACGAGCAGGTCCTCGTGCGAGGTCAGCGCGCTCGCGACCTCCTCCGTCGTGGTGCCGATGTTGATGAACAGCGAGCAGCCGTTCGGGATCAGCGACGCGGCGGCCGCGCCGATCGCTTTCTTCTCGTCGGCGGCAACGAAGCGGCGCGCCTCGTAGGCGAGGTTCTCCACGCCCGAGGCGATGATGGCGCCGCCATGGATGCGGGTCAGCGAACGCCGCTCGCAGAGGTCGTTGAGATCCTTGCGGATGGTCTGCGCCGAGACTTCGAAGCGACGCGCGAGCTCCTCGACCATGACGCGGCCGGAAGCGCGCGCGATGTTGAGGATTTCGGCCTGGCGATGAGTTAGTCCGGTCACGGCAACGGCCTCAAATCAGATTGATGCATGGTGCGGCGGTTCGCGTCTTCGGTCAATGCGCACGCTGATCACGGTTAACGGATGAGGGGCCCTCACCACGCCATTTCTTACCACGCCATGGCGTTCGCAAGACGCGCGAGCAGCGCCGGATCGTCGAAGGCGCTGGCGGACGCGACTGCGCCTGATGCAACCAGGTCGGCGTGGCTGAGGCTGGTGCGAATGCCGATGGTAGGAATGCCGGCCGCCGTGGCGGATTGCACGCCGGTGCGGGAATCCTCGAATGCGATCGAGGTTTCCGGCCTCGCGCCGACGAAACGCAATCCTTCCTGATAGGGCAGCGGATGCGGCTTGCCGTGTGGCAGCTCGGCGCCGATCACGAGCGCCTTGAAGCGATGCGTGATGCCGAGCCCCGAGAGCAGCAGCTCGGCGTTGAGGCGCGGCGCATTGGTCACGGCGACCATGGGGATGCCGGCGCTGTCGGCCCGGTCGAGCAGCGCCATCAGGCCCGGCAGCGGTGCGATCTGCCCGGCCACGAGCGTGCGGAAGACCTCCTCCTTCTCATCGAGGATCAGGGCGCGCCGCTCCGGCGCCTCGTCGGGCAGAAAGCGCTCGCCGATCGCGACATTGGCGAAACCCTGAAGCTCCCTGGAGAAGCGCGCGTGATCGAAGACATGGCCGCGCGGGCCGAGCACCTGGTTGAAAGCCTTCAAGTGCAACGGATCGGTATCGGCGAGCGTGCCGTCGATGTCGAACAACAACGCCCTGCCCATCGCATCGTAGCTGGCCTCGATCATTTCCGTACTTTCCCAAATGCGCGACGCATCGATGCGCGAGACGTATCAATACCGCCTCGATCGCGCAATCGCGCAATCACATGACGACAAGGCGACACTCGACAATGTCATGCGCGGCTGCAACACTCGGCGCAAGATCAAAAAGGAGGAAACGATGACCATCGATCGACGCGATCTGACTCTCTCCACTGTCGCCATCTCGGCGCTTGCGCTCGCCGCGTCAGCGGAAGAGGAAGCCGTGGCGAAGAAGGTCGAGGCCTTCCGCCTTGCCCAGATCGCGGCCGATCCGAAAGCGCTCGCTGCGCTGTGCTGGGACGATCTCAGCTACAGCCATTCCAGCGGCAAGGTCGAGGACGAGGCAACCTTCATCGCCAACGCCACCGACGGCAAGTCGAAATTCCTGTCGATCGAGTACAAGGACCCCACCATCAAGGTGGTCGGCGCCGCAGCGATCGTGCGTTTCCACTGGCTGGGCGAGCAGGAGATGACGGCCGACGGGAAAAAAGTATCGACCAACCTTCACATCCTGATGAACTGGCAGAGGCAGGGCGACGAGTGGAAGCTCTTGTCGCGGGCCGCGACGAAGTTGTGATCAACGACGTCATTCCGGGACGCGCCGAAAGGCGCGGGCCCGGAATCCATTGGTCGGCAATTTCTGCAGCACGATAGATGCTCAGGTGCGCGATTGCGCACCATAGTTCGCGCTTCGCGCGCCCCGGAATGACGGCGCTTACGCCGCTTCCTTCACGTCGCCGTTAACCAGCTTGCGCGCCGCGCGTTCGGCTTCGCGGGCGTTGCGGAAGAGCTGGCCTTCGAGACGGTTGAAGCGGTGGGACGAGGCGAAGAAGCAGTAGCCTCCTTGAGAGCGAACGACGATACCTGCGGTCTGCGAATTGACTTCAATGATGTAGCTGTCCGGCATGGTCCGTGGATCCCTCAGTGCGGGCAAATAACGACACTCATGCCCAAAGGTTCCCAGGCATTTGAGGCCGTTTCCACCCCGAATCGACACGCAATTGAGTACGCCGGGACCTCATCCGTTTTATGACTGGTTCTTGGCGAAGCCGCGACGAGGATGACTCACCCACGCCGCGTCTCCCAAGATGAGGCAGAGCGTCGCGCGCGATTACGTCGCGATCGGCGGATCATTTCGCTGGATTTCCTGCGGACGGCCGTGGTCGTCGATCGAGACGTAGGTGAAATTGCCGTCGGTGACGAGGAACGGATGAAGCTCCTTGCGCCGCAATGCCCAGGCCTCGAGATGCACCGTCAGCGAGGTGCGCCCGACGCGCACGAGATTGGCGTAGACCGAGACGAGATCGCCAACATAGACCGCTTTGCGAAAATTCATCGCCTCGATCGCGACCGTCACGGTGCGCGACCTCGCAGCCTTCGAGGCGAACACGCCGCCGCCGACGTCCATCTGGCTCAGCAGCCAGCCGCCGAAGATGTCGCCGTTTGCGTTCGTGTCGGCCGGCATCGCCAGCGTGCGGATGCAGAGATCGCCGCTCGGCCCGGTCGTCGCTTGTTCGCTCATGTCTTTCTCACTTGAAATTGTCCCAGCCCGGATCAGGCGCGAAGCGCTCGCCGAATCGCTCGGCCAGCGCGCGCAGGGTGGATACGACATTTTCGACTCCGCGCGTCCGCGCATAGTTCAGCGGGCCGCCGCGGAACGGTGCGTAGCCGGTGCCGAAGATCATGGCGCCGTCGACCGCGTCGGCATCGTCGACGATGCCCTCACGCAGCGCCGCGACGCAGACATTGGACATCGGTAGCACCAGGCGGTCGATCATCTGATCCGTAACGCGCGGACCGGTCTCGGGAAGCTGGGCCTTCTCCGCCTTGCCGTCCTTCCAGGTGTAGAAGCCCTTCCCGGTCTTGCGCCCGAGCTCGCCCTTGGCGACCTTCTCGCGAAGCCAGGCCGGCGTCGGCGGCAGCAGATCGCCGAACTTGGTGCGCAGCATGTCGCCGACGTCGAGGCAGATGTCGAGCCCGACCTGATCGGCCAGCTCGATCGGGCCCATCGGCATGCCGAACTGCTCGGCCGCGTCATCGATCAGGCGCTGGTCCGTCTTCTCGTCCAGCATCACCATGGCTTCGAGCATGTAAGGCGTCAGCGCGCGATTGACGAGGAAGCCGGGCGAGCTCTTCACGGCAAGCGGCAGGCGGTCGATGGCGCCGACGAAGGCGAGCGCCTGTTTAAGCACTTGTGCATCGTTGCCGTCGTGGCTGACGACCTCGACCAATTGTAGCCGCGACACCGGATTGAAGAAATGCAGGCCGACCAGCCGCTCCGGCCGCGCCAGAGTGGTGCGCAAGTCCTGAAGCGGAATGCTCGACGTGTTGGTCGCAAGGATCGCACCCGGCTTCATCCGCGGCTCGAGGCCGGCATAGACCTTCTGCTTCAGCTCGAGCTTCTCGGGCACCGCTTCGATGATGAGATCGGCGTTGCGGACGCCCTCCCCGTCGATGTCGGGGACGAGGCGATCGAGCGCGTCACGCACCTCGGTCGGCTTGCGGATGATCTTGCCATAGAGCTCGGCTGCGCGCTTCACCGCACCCGCGATCGGCTCCGCCTTCATGTCGACGAGCGAGACGCGAAGGCCCTGCCCCGCACACCAGGCCGCGATGTCGCCGCCCATGGCGCCGGCGCCGATGACGTGGACATGCTTCACCGTGCTGCCGGCGGCTGCCGCCTTCTTCATCTGCTCGCGCAGGAAGAAGACGCGGATCAAATTCTGCGCGGTCGGCGTCACCATCAGCTTGGCGAACGAGGCCTGCTCGGCCTTCAGCATCGCGGATTTGCTGCCGCCATGCGCTTCCCAGAGATCGATCAGCGCATAGGGCGCTGGATAATGCTCGCGCGATGCAGCCTTCGCGGCCTCCGCGCGCATGCGCTTGGCCAGCAGGCCGCGCACCGGTCCGAGGTTGGCGGCGCGCGTGAGCGGACCGGGCTTGGCTCGCTTCAGGCGGCCGAACAGCGCATCCTTCACCGCGCCCTGGACATGCCGCTCCTGCGTCACGGTGTCGACGAGGCCGAGCGCCCTGGCGCGGCGCGCATCGATGATGCGGCCGGTCAGCATCAGCGCCATCGACTGGGTCGGATTGACCAGCGCGGTGAACCGCGCCGTGCCACCGAGCCCGGGATGCAGGCCGAGCATCACCTCAGGGAAGCCGAAGCGCGCACCGTCGATGGCGATGCGCGCCTGGCAGGCGAGCGCGACCTCGAGTCCGCCGCCGAGGCAGAAGCCGTGGATGACCGCGACCGTCGGCAGCCTCAAGGCTTCCAGGTGGTCGACAACGGCATGCGCGGCGCGGATGCGCGTCTCCACCATGGCGGGATCAGAGGCGCCGCGAAATTCGTTGACGTCGGCGCCGGCAACGAAGCCGGAGGGTTTGGCCGAGCGGATCACGAGGCCGGCCGGACGCTCGGTCTCGATCGCGGCGAGCACGGCGTCGAACTCCTCCATCACATCGGAGGACAGGGTGTTGGCGCTTGCATCAGCGCGGTCGAACAGCAGCCAAGCAACCCCATCGGCGTCACGCGTCAGCTTGAAATGCCTGTATGGGCTGTCCGCCGCGGGCGGAGGCCCGAGCGTCAGGACGCGGTCGCCCAGCGCGGTCATGATCTTCGAATCCATGGTCACACCGCCTCGATCAGCATGGCGCCGCCGAGCCCGCCGCCGATGCATTCGGTGGCAACGCCACGCCGCGTGCCGAGCCGCTTCATGGCGTTGACGAGATGCAGCACGATGCGGTTGCCGGACGTGCCGACGGGATGGCCGAGCGAAATCGCGCCGCCGTCGACGTTGAGCCTGTCACGGTCGATCTCGCCGGCCGCGCCGTCCAGCCCAAGAATCTCGCGGCAGAATTTGTCGTCGTTCCAGGCGGCGAGGCAGCCGAGCACCTGCGTCGCAAAGGCCTCGTTCAGCTCCCAGGTCTCGACATCCTTGATCGTGAGATTGTTGCGCGTGAGCAGCGGCGTCGCCGACATCACGGGCCCGAGCCCCATGATGCTGGGATCGAGCGCGGCCCAGTTGCTGTCGACGATGACGGCCTTCGGCGTCAGCCCGTGCTTTGCGACCGCGGCGTCGGACGCCAGGATCACCCAGGAGGCACCGTCGGTGATCTGCGAGGAATTGCCGGCGGTGACCTGTCCCCAGGGGCGCTCGAACACCGGCCGCAGCTTTGCCAGCGTCTCGACCGTCGAATCCGGACGCACACCGTCGTCATGGTCGAAGAACTTGCCGTCGCGGGAGAACGCGGTCTCGACCTCGCCCTTGAGAAAACCGGCGCCCTGCGCATGCGCAAGGCGGCGATGGCTTTCGGCGGCATAGGCATCGGACTGCGCGCGCGTGATGCCGAAGAGATGGCCGACCACTTCCGCGGTCTGGCCCATGTTCAGCTCGGTGACGGGATCGGTCAACCCGCGCTCGAGGCCGATAATCGGCTTGAGATAGCGCGGCCGCAGCTTGAAGGCCGCCGCGAGCTTGGCGGCAACGCCCTTGGCGGTGGCGAGGCCGGCGAACCAGCGTACGCCGGAATTCGGCCAGACCAGCGGCGCGTGGCTGAGCGCCTCGGTGCCGCCGGCGAGGATCATGTCGGCATGGCCTTCTCGGATGTAGCGGTAGGCGGTGTCGATCGACTGCATGCCGGAGCCGCAATTGATCTGCACGGTGAAGGCGACCATGTCCTCGCCCATGCCGAGCCGGAGCGTGGCGACACGGGCCGGGTTCATCTCGTCCGCGATCACGTTGACGCAGCCGAGGATGACCTGATCGAAGCTGCCAGGCGAAAACGGCTGCCGCGCCAGGAGCGGCCGGCCGCACTGCACGGCAAGATCGACCGGCGTGAACGGACCGGGCCCAGAACGCGCCTTCAGGAACGGCGTCCTGCTGCCGTCGACGATGAAAACCGGTCGTGCCATCAGCTCGCCGCCCTCTGTTCACCGAGTTCCTGGAAGAACTGATGCACATTGACGGTTTTCTTGTAAATCGGCGACAGCGCCTCCGGCGCAAAATCGTCGACCTCTATCACTTTTGTGACGGCTTCGCGGGCCGCGGCGAGCTGCTCGCCCTCGGCTTGCGTGATCACGCCCTTGGCGACCGCTTCCTTCCAGTCGCGGATCTGCGCGGCGCGCAGGCGCCTGGCGATGGCGTCCGTGCTGGCGACCAGTTCGAACGCGCGCTCCAGCCGGGCAAAACCGCCGTCGTCGTCGACCCGGGCCAGATCCGCCGTAAGGCGCTCGCGTGCCGACGACGGCTCGAGCACGATGCCAGCGCATTGGTGCACGACGCGGTCGGAGGGGCCGAGCACGCGCGCGCCGAACGGCTGGACCACGAGCCTGAGGAAGCCCGCGACGAAGCGGTTGGGCAGATTGGCGAGGATCTCGGCGAGCCGGTTCTCGATGGTCCGGAATCCCGTCGCCATGCACCATTCCAGCGCAGCAAAATCCTCCTTCTGCCGGCCCTCGTCCTGCCAGCGCTTCAGCGCGGCCGAGAGCAGATAGAGCTCGGACAGGATGTCGCCGAAGCGGGCCGACAGCATCTCCTTGCGCTTGAGCGCGCCGCCGAGCGTCAACAGCGCCATGTCGGCGCAGAGCGCAAAGGCCGCGGAGTAGCGCGAGAGCTGGCGATAGAATGGCGTCGCATCGCCCGCATCGGGCGCCGGCGCGAATGCGCCGAAGGTCCAGCTGCGGCCAAAGGCGCGGAACAGGGTCCGGACACTATGGCCGACATGCTTCCAGAACGCCTTGTCGAACGCGGTGAGGCCGCGCTCGCGGTCGGAATCGGCGAGCGCATTCATCTCGTCGAGCAGATAGGGGTGCGCGCGGATGGCACCTTGCCCGAACACGATGAGGTTGCGGGTCAGGATGTTGGCGCCCTCGACCGTGATGCCGACCGGGACGGCGCGGTGCAGATTGCCGAGATAGTTTTGCGGCCCGTCGATCACGGCCTTGCCGCCATGGATGTCCATGGCGTCGTCGATCGCGGTGCGCATCCGCTCGGTCGCATGCAGCTTCATGATGCCGGAGATGACGGCGGGATGAATGCCGGCATTCAGCGCAGCACAGGTCAGCCGGCGTGCCGCGTCGAGCTGGTAGGCGGTCGCAACGATTCGCGCGAGCGGCTCCTCGACACCTTCGAACTTGGAGATGGAGATGCCGAATTGCTCGCGGATGCGGGCATAAGCACCGGTGGTGCGCGCCGCATAGGCGGCACCCGCGGCAGAGAGCGACGGCAGCGAGATGCCACGGCCGGCGGCAAGCGCCGTCATCAGCATCTTCCAGCCCTGCCCGAGGCGCTCCTTGCCGCCGATGACATAGTCGAGCGGGATGAAGACGTCGCGTCCCCAATTCGGTCCGTTCTGGAACACCTGCATCGATGGCAGATGGCGCTGCCCGATCTCGACGCCGGGCAGGTTCGTCGGGATCAGCGCCACGGTGATGCCGAGCTCTTCCTGATCGCCGACCAGACGATCCGGGTCGTAAGCCTTGAAGGCGAGGCCCAAGAGCGTCGCGACCGGACCGAGCGTGATGTAGCGCTTGTGCCAGTTGAGCCTGAGGCCGACGACCTCGCGGCCCTCGAACTCGCCCTTGCAGATGACGCCGGTGTCGATCATCGAGGCGGCATCTGACCCGGCCTCCGGGCTGGTGAGCCCGAAGCAGGGAATGTCGCGGCCGTCGGCGAGGCGTGGCAGCCAGCGTTCCTGCTGCTCCCTGGTGCCGAAGCGCATCAGGAGCTCGCCCGGGCCGAGCGAGTTCGGCACCATCACGGTGACGGCCGCCGCGATCGAGCGGGTCGAGATCTTGCGCACCACTTCCGAATGCGCGTAGGGCGAGAAGCCGAGGCCGCCGAACTCCTTCGGGATGATCATGCCGAAGAACTTCTCGCGCTTGACGAAATGCCAGACATCCTGCGGCAGGTCGCGCGTTTCCCAGAAGATCTTCCACTCGTCGAGCATGGCGCAGAGCTCGTCGACGGGACCGTTCAGGAAGGCCCGTTCCTCATCGGTCAGTCTCGCCTGCGGCACCTTCAGCAGCTTCGACCAGTCGGGGTTGCCGGTGAAGAGATCGGCATCCCACCAGACGTCACCCGCCTCCAGGGCCTCGCGCTCGGTGTCGGACATCGACGGCAGCACGCCGCGCGCCCAGGAGAAGATCGGCTTCGTGATGGTGTCGCGGCGGAAGCTCATGGCAGACCTCATGCATCGGCGCGTTTCGCGGGCATTTTAGCGGAAAGTGGGTGGCGGATGTGAAGACTTCGGCTGCGACATTGACGCGGCCGGACGGCCCCGGACGATAACGGCCGGGGTGCGGGGGCGGTTCCGGGAGGGGCAATGGGGGGAGAATGTCATTCCGGGGCACGCGAAGCGTGAGCCCGGAATCCATCGTGCGGCAGCGTCGGTGGATGAATGGATTCCGGGCTCGACGCTACGCGTCGCCCCGGAATGACGGAAGTGGCCTAATCCGGCCGCACCATCTCGAACATGTTTTCCGGCTTGATCTCGAAATAATCGCCGCGGCGGCCGGCGCGGACGATGGGGCGGGCGGCGGCGGTCTGGTAGACGCCGTCCTTGATCAAGGCCTTGTCGATGTGGACGGCAACGACCTCACCGAGCGTCAGCCAGGCGTCGGCCTCCTTGCCGTCGGCACCCTTCAGGCGGACGATATCGGACACCTTGCACTCGAAGGCGACCGGGCTTTCACCGACGCGCGGCACGTTGACGAGCTTGCCGGGGACGGCGGTAAGGCCGGCGAGCTTGAATTCGTCCACCTCGGGCGCGACATGCGCCGCGGTCGCGTTCATGTGCTTGGCGAGATCCATGGTAGTGAGATTCCAGACGAACTCCCTGGTCTGCTCCATGTTCGACACCGTGTCCTTCCAGTTCGTGGAAGAGAATCCGATGATTGGCGGCACATAGCAGAACGCGTTGAAGAAGCTGTAGGGCGCGAGGTTGACGTGGCCCTTGGTATCGCGGGAGGAGATCCAGCCGATCGGCCGCGGCGCGATGATGGCGTTGAAGGGATCGTGCTTGAGGCCGTGGCCCTTGGAGGGCTCGTAGAAGTACAGGTCTTTGTCGGTCACGCTGGCTCTCCGCTCTCCGTCATTCCGGGGCGGTCCAACGGGACCGCGCCAGCGCGGCCCCGGGGACCGAACCCGGAATCTCGAGATTCCGGGTTCGCGCTTCGCGCGCCCCGGAATGACGGCAGGTGAGCTTATAGGAGAAAACGCTGCGCCCGTCAGTGGCGCGGCGACAGACCCGCGATGACGAAATCGATCATCTGGTCGATGTTCGGGCCCGGCTTGGTGGCGCACTGGGCGATCATCTGGGGGTGGAAGAAGCGAATCATCGCGGTGCACGAGCAGAGCGCGGCCAGTTGCAGGTCCGGCGCCTCGAACTCGCCGGAGGCGACGCCTTGCGCGATCATCTGGCCGACGACGCCGGCGATGCACTCCATATGGGCGACGCAGACGTCCCAGTCCTCCTCCATCGCGATCGCGACCATCTCGTGCAGCTTGTTGTCGCCGACATAGCGCTCGGTGTTCATGCGATGGATGGTGGTGAGCAGCTCGCGGAAGCGCTCCTTGACCGGGCCGGGCCGGGCCACGATCCGCTGCGCCTCGAGCTCGACCTCGCCCATCAGCGAGCGGGCCACCGCCTGGTGGATCGCCTTCTTCGATTCGAAGAAGCGATAGACGTTGGCGGGGCTCATCCGGAGCTCCTTGGCGATGTCGCCGACCGTGGTCTTCTGGTAGCCGATCTGGCGGAACAGCCGCTCGGCCACCTCGAGGATACGATCCCGGGTGTCGCCTTCGATATGTTCCGAAATAAGGGCCATCAGTCAGGACTCATCGCTCAGCACTTCATCTCACTTATTCAGCCGCTTCAGCAAGCGGAATTGCTGGATGTTCATCGCTGCCATGCTGCGGCGCGGCGGGCTGCTCGGGCGTACCGGCCTCGTCCAGACTCTTGCGGAACCAAAGTGCATAGAGGCCCGGCAGATACAGCAGCGTGAGGAAGGTCGCGACGAACAGGCCGCCCATGATGGTGATCGCCATCGGGCCCCAGAAGGCCGACCGCGACAGCGGGATCATGGCGAGGATGGCGGCGAGCGCCGTCAGAACCACCGGACGGGCGCGGCGGACAGTGGCTTCCACGATCGCCTCGCGCCGGGTCAGGCCGTGGCTGACGTCGGTCTCGATCTGGTCGACCAGGATGACCGTGTTGCGCATGATCATGCCGGCGAGCGCGATCAGGCCGAGCAGCGCCACGAAGCCAAACGGGGCATTGGCGACGTTGAGGCCGAGCGAGGCGCCGACGATACCGAGCGGCGCGGTCAGGAACACCAGGATCAGGCGCGAGAAGCTCTGCAGCTGGATCATCAGCAGCGTCAGCATCACCATGACCATCACCGGGAAGAGGATGAAGATCGAGGCATTGCCCTTGGCGGATTCCTCGAAGGCGCCACCCGCCTCGATCCGGTAGGCCGGCTCGAGGTGGTCAATGATCGGCTTGAGCTTCGGCGTGATCTGGTTGGTGACATCAGGGGCCTGCACGCCGTCGACGACGTCGGAGCGCACGGTGATCGCCATGTCGCGGTTACGCCGCCACATGATCGGTTCCTCATGGGCATATTCGATCTTGGCGATCTGCTGCAGCGGCACGGCAACGCCATTGCGCGAGGTGATGGTGAGATCACCGACACCGCCGAGGTCGAGGCGTTCGGACGGGATCGCGCGGGCGACTACGCCGACCTTCTCGATGCCGTCGCGCACGGTGGTGACCTGCGAGCCCGAGATCAGCATCGCCAGTGCCTGCGAGACGTCCTGCGGGGTGAGACCCATGGCGCGGGCGCGGTCCTGGTCGACGACGAGCTTGAGGTAGGGCGACTGCTCGTTCCAGTCGAGCTGGACATCCTTGACGCTCTTGTTCTCCCGCATGACGTCGCGGACCTGGTAGGCGATCTCGCGGACCTTGTTGGCATCGGGGCCGATCACGCGGAACTGCACGGGGAAGCCGACCGGCGGACCGAAGTTGAAGCGGTCGACGCGCACGCGCGCCTCGGTCAGGAAGCCCTCGGCAGCCGCGGCCTCGATCTTGGCCTTGATGCGCTCGCGCGCCTCGACCCCCTTGGCAACGATGACGATCTCGGCAAAGGCCTCGTTCGGAAGCTGCGGGTTGAGGCCGAGCCAGAAGCGCGGCGAGCCCTGGCCGACATAGGCGGTATAGGTCTCGATGTCCTTGTCGTCCTTCAGCAGCGTTTCGGCCTTCTTCACCGCCTTCTCGGTGACGTTGAAGGCGGTGCCTTCGGGCAGGCGCAGCTGCAGGAACAGCTCCGGGCGCTCCGAGAGCGGGAAGAACTGCTGCTGGACATGGCCGAAGCCGACGATCGAGGCGACGAAGACGCCGACGGTCGCGGCCACCACGGTGATGCGGTGGTTGACGCACCATTTCACGATGGCGCGCAGGCCCCGGTACATGCGGGTCTCGTAGACCGCGTGCGGATCGTGGTTGTGGTGCGCCTTCATCTCGGGCAGCAGCTTGACGCCGATATAGGGCGTGAAGATCACCGCCACGAACCAGGAGGCGACCAGCGCGATTGCCACGATCCAGAAGATGCTGCCGGCATATTCGCCGACCGCGGAATTGGCAAAGCCGATGGGAAGGAAGCCAGCGGCCGTGACCAGCGTTCCCGTGAGCATCGGAAACGCGGTAGATTCCCAGGCAAAGGACGCCGCACGCATGCGGTCCCAGCCCTGCTCCATCTTCACCACCATCATCTCGACTGCGATGATGGCGTCGTCGACGAGCAGGCCGAGCGCGATGATCAGCGCGCCGAGCGTGATGCGGTGCAGGTCGAGCGACATCGTGTTCATGACGATGAAGACGATGCCGAGCACCAGGGGCACCGACAGCGCGACCACGATGCCGGTGCGCCAGCCCAGCGCCAGGAACGAGACGAACAGCACGATGACGAGTGCTTCCATGAACGAGTGCACGAACTCGCCGACGGCGTGCTCGACCACCTTGGGCTGATCGGCGATCAGCTTGACGTCGATGCCCTGCGGCACCGCCTTCATGAAGTCGTCCGTGGCCTTCTGGACCTCCTTGCCGAGCTCGAGGATGTTGGCGCCCTTGGCGGTGACGACGCCGATGCCGATGGCGGGCTTGCCTTCCTGGCGGACGACGAAGCTCGGCGGATCGACATAGCCGTGGGTGACGGTGGCGATGTCGCCGAGGCGGAACACACGGCCGTTGCTCTCGACGGGCGTTTCGGCGACGGCCTTGGCACCGTCGAGCGCGCCGGTGACGCGCAGCGGCACGCGCTGCGAGGAGGTTTCGACCGTGCCGGCCGGCGTCACGTTGTTCTGCTTGGCGAGCGAATCGAACAACGCCTGCGGCGTGATGCCGAGGGTGGCGAGCTTGGCGTGGGAGAACTCGACGAAGATGCGCTCGTCCTGGTTGCCGTAGACGTCGACCTTGGTGACGCCGGGCACCTTGAGCAGGCGCTGGCGGAAACCTTCGGAGACCTTCTTGAGCTGGGCATAGTCGGCGCCGTCGCCGGTCATCATGTAGAGGATGGAATCGACGTCGGAGAACTCGTCGTTGACGACGGGCCCGAGGATGCCGGACGGCAGCTGGCCCTGCACGTCGACCAGCTTCTTGCGCAGGAGGTAGAAGAGATAAGGCACGTCCTTCGGCGGCGTGTTGTCGCGGAACGTGACCTGGAGCGCGGTGAAGGCGGGCTTGGAATAGGTCTGCACCTTCTCGAAATAGGGCAGCTCCTGGATCTTCTTCTCGATGGGATCGGCGACCTGGGTCTGCATCTCCTGCGCGGTCGCGCCGGGCCATATCACGGAGACGTTGACCACCTTCACCGTGAAGAACGGATCCTCGGCGCGGCCGAGCTTCTCATAGGAGAAGAAGCCGGCAACGCCGAGCACGATCATCAGGAAGAGAACCAGCGTCGGATGGCTGACGGCCCAGGCCGAAAGGTTGAAGCGCTTCATCGCTCTCTCCGAAAAGAAGATCCAGTTGCAAATACGACAGCCGCTCTATTCAAGCCGTCGTCGCGAGGCAGCGAAGCAATCCAGGGGGCTGGGCAGGTTCTGGATCGCTTCGCCGCTTCAGCCTTTGCTTAGGGACAAAGGCCGAAACTCACCTCACACGACGTAACTCTATTTCCTGGTCATTCCGGGATGGTCCGAAGGACCGGACCCGGAATCTCGAGATTCTCAGGTGCGTAGTTGCGCACCGTAGTTCACGCTGCGCGCGCCCCAGAGTGACGGAAACTAGAAGGACAGCGACGATACGACCCGCACCCGCTGGCCCGGATCGAGCTTCTGCACGCCGAGGGCGACGATCTTGGCGCCCTCCTCGACTCCGCCCGTGATGACGACGTCCTTGCTCTCGTAAGACTTCACCGCCACCGGCTTGAGCGTGACGCCGCCATTGTCGTCGACGACATAGAAGGACGGCTTGCCGCCTTCGTTGAACAGCGCCGACAGCGGCAGCCGAGCGACGCGTTCGGTCGCGGCGTCAGACAGCGTCAGCGTCGCCGTCATGCCGAGCGCGACCTTGTCGTCGGCCTCGGGCAGCGAGAACTTTGCCAGATAGGTGCGCGTGGCCGGGTCGGCCGCCGGCGCGATCTCGCGCAGCTTGGCCGCATACTTCTTGTTCGGCTCGGACCAAAGAGTGACGCTGGCGACGCCCGACTTGGCGCGTCCGACCAGCGTCTCAGGGATCGCGACGACCGCTTCCTTTTCGGCAAAGCGGGCGACACGGATCGAGGCCTGGCCCGCGGCAACCACCTGGCCGGGCTCGATCAGCGTTGCGGTGACGACGCCTCGGGCGTCGGCGTTGAGCGTCGCGTAGGAAAGGGAATTCTTGGTCAGTTCGACCGAGCGCTCGGCCCGGTCCAGGCGCGCACGGGCCTCGTCGGCGGCGGCACGACTCGAATCCAGTTGCGCATCGGTGGTCCAGCCCTTGGCCTTCAGGTCCTTGGCTCGCTGCTCGGCGGCGGCGGCCTGGGCCAGCACACCGGTCGCGGCGGTCTGCTCGGCGACGGCCTGCTCGGCCTGGAGCTTCAGGTCGACCTCGTCGAGGGTGGCCAGCGGCTGGCCAATTTCGACAGTCTGGCCGACCTCGACCAGGCGCTTGGCAACCTTGCCGGCGACGCGGAAGCCGAGATCGCTCTCGATCCGCGGCCTGATGGTGCCGACGAAGCTGCGCTCCGGCGTCTCGGCACTATAATGCGCCGTCGCAACCAAAACCGGCCGCGGCGGCTCGGCCTTCTCGGCGACAGTATCATTGCACCCGGCCAGGGCCGCGGCCATCAGAGCCAGCGACACACCCGCCAAGAGCTTGGAATAGCTGGATAAAACCGACCGGACGAACATCGAAGGACACTCCTGTATCTCGATTTGAGGAATGTCGACTAATCACTGACGAAAGTCAATAATCGTCAGTCATCAGGAATGCGTGATCGTTAAGGGGTGGTAAGGATTGGGACGGCCAGGCTGCGAAGGTTGCAATTGTAGAGCGCGCAAGGGCGCGTCCGCCAAGCCCTGACGGGGAAGGCAGCGAGTGAAGGGCGGGCAAAGCGGAGCGTGCCCACCAACCCGGCCAGCGTAGGGAAAGATGGTGCGCAAGGGCGCGCCTTTGCCCTCTCTATAAGGCTTGCAAGGCTAGTGCGCCTACCGCCCCTGCTCGGCGAACTCGTGCTTGCTGTCGTGGCCGCCGACGAAGACTAGCAAACCGGCGATCAGGGGCAGCACGGCGAGGACGAGCAAACCGGTGGAGGTCTGGCCGGTGGCTTCCTTGACCCAGCCGATCAAATAGGGCCCGCCGAAACCGGCGAGATTGCCGATCGAGTTGATCAGGGCGATCGCGCCGGCCGCCGCCGTGCCGGAGAGCCAGGCGGTCGGCAACGTCCAGAACACACCGAAGCAGCAGAATACGCCGATCGCAGCGACCGTCAGCGCCACCATCGTCAGGGTGGGATCTGAGAGAGAGGAGGAGATGCCGAGAGCGACGGCTGTGAGCAGCAGCGGTGCGCCGACATGCATGACGCGCTCGCGACTCGCATCCGAATGTCTCGCCCACAGGACCATGGCAATGGTGCCGAACAGATAGGGAATTGCGGTGACGAAACCGGTCTGCGCGTTGGTGAGGCCGAACGCCTTGACGATCTGCGGCAACCAGAACTGCATGCCATACAGCGCGCCGACGAAGCCGAAATAGATCAGGCTGAGCGCGATCACCTTCGGCGAGGACAGCGCCTCGCCCAGCGACAAGTGCTTCACCGCCTGCTTTGCCGCGATCTCCGAATCGAGTTTCGCCTTCAGCCAGGCCTTCTGCTCGGCCGAGAGCCAGTCCGCCTTCTCCGGTCTGTCGGTGAGATAGAACCATGTGACGATGCCGAGCAGCACGGAAGGAACGCCCTCGATGATGAACAGCCACTGCCAGCCCTTCAGCCCCATCATGCCGTCGAGCCCAAGCAGCAGGCCCGAGATCGGCGCGCCGATCACGGTCGAAACCGGAACGGCGATGGCGAAGGCCGCGAGGAAGCGGGCGCGATATTGGGCCGGATACCAGTAGGTGAGATAGAGGATGATTCCGGGGAAGAAGCCGGCCTCGGCGACGCCGAGCAGGAAGCGCAGCACGTAGAAGCTCGTCACGCCGCTGACCATCGCCATCAGTGCCGAGATGATGCCCCAGGTCACCATGATGCGGGCAATCCAGCGGCTGGCGCCGAATTTTTCCAGCGCAAGGTTGCTCGGCACCTCGAAGATGAAATAGCCGATGAAGAAGATGCCGGCGCCCCAGGAGAAGATCAGCGGCGTGAACTTCAGCTCCGCATTCATGGTCAGCGCGGCGAAGCCGAGATTGACGCGGTCGAGATAGGAGAAGAAGTAGGCCAGCACCAGGAATGGAATCAGGCGCCAGGAGATCGCGCGGATGGTCAAGGTCTCGATGTCGCTCTTGCTGGCGCTGTTGGCACCGCCGGCAGAACCGGCATAGGTGGTCTGGCTCATGGCTTCCCCCGGGTTGTTGCTTTTCTAGGGCTGAGTGGCGGTTTTGAGCATCGCGGGCAAAGAGTCAATGGAGCGAGCAATGCGCGGGGCGCAGCCGGATCAACCTGTTGCGCCGCGCCTGACATCGCTGATCCGCGCCGCCCTCGCCGCGATGGTGATCGTCTGCGGGTTGTCGCTGCGCTGGTACGGCTTTCCGCTCGGGCTTCCCGCCTTCGTGGTGAAATATGGCGGCTCGCTGTTATGGGCGACGATGGTGTTCTTGCTGGTCGGGGTTGTGCTGCCACGCCTGACGCGGACGCAGATTGCGGCCATCGCGGCCGTGATTGCGGTCATCGTGGAATTCTCCCGGTTGATGCACACGCCATGGCTCGATGCGTTCCGGCTGACAGCGGCCGGCGCGCTGTTGCTCGGGAGAATCTTTTCGCTGTGGAATTTGGCCGCTTACGCGGTCGGGATCGCTTTCGGCGTTTGGATCGATCGGCTCGTCCAACGGCGTAGGGAGGGATAGCGCGCGGCTGCGCAGAGCGCTGATCGCCCTGCGCAGATTTCACTCCGCCAATTGAAACCGCTCGAAGCGATCGAGCTCGTCCTCGATCACACGCTTGAGCTCCCTGCGCCCCGCCGTCTTCCTGCCCTGCCCGACCCAGGTCCATTTCTGCATCAACAGCTTCTTCGCCTGCCGGTCGGTCTTGAGATCGAGCGCGGCGACGATCTCGTTGCCGACCAGCACGGGCAGCGCGAAGTAGCCGAGCTTGCGCTTGGCCTTCGGCACGTAGGCTTCGAACAGATGGTTGTAGCCGAAGATGAGATTGGTGCGCTTGCGCTGGATGATCAGGGGATCGAACGGCGAAAGAATGTGGACGAGATCGGGCGGCGGCCCTTCGCCGCCCGCCTCCAGCGCTGCGGGCGAGGCCCAATGCTCCTGCTTGCCGGCGCCCTCGAGCGTAACAGGCACGAGCTCGCCGCGGCGGACGCGCGCGGCGATCAGGCGCGCGACCGGTTTCTTGCTCGGCGCGTCGAGATGGCAGATCGAATCGAGACTGACCACGCCCTGCGCGCGCAGCGCGCGGTCGAGCAGATAGGCCGTGATCTCCCTTGCCGATGCCGGCCTCGGCAGCTTGTCCCAGCCGAAATGACGGTTCATCAGCTCATAGGTCTTGAGCATGCCCTGGCGCTCGCTGATGGTGACGGCGCCGGTATAGAAGGCGAGTTGCAACGCGCGCTTGGACGGCTTGCGGCTCTGCCAGAGGTGCTCCTTTTCGACGAGCACGTCATCCTCGATGTCGCGGATCGTCAGCGGGCCGGCGCGCAGCAGTCGCATCACCTTGCGCGTGTCGGCCGGCTTCACCGAGCCGAACCATCTGTGTCCCTCGCGCCGGTGCTCGCGCATCGCCGGCAGGAAGAAGCGGAAGTCGGCGGCCGGCACGTAGGAGAGCGCGTGCGTCCAGTACTCGAACACGCTCTTGTCGACGCTGTGGGCCTGGCGAAGATCGTCGCGGCGGTAGGACGGGATCCTGCTGAACAGGATATGATGATGGCAGCGCTCGATGACGTTGATGGTGTCGATCTGCACGTAGCCGAGATGAGCAGTCGCGTCGGCGACGGCCTGCGCGCCCTCCCCGAACGGCTCGCGCACGTCGAGCCGCTGGGCATGCAGCCAGATCTGCCGGGCCTGTTTGGTCGAGAGCGGAAGTGGTTTCGGGGCGCGGGGCATTGCGGAATGCAATGTAGCCGGATTCGCCGCGAGGCAAAGAAGCTGGGACACGAAAAAGCCGCGCTGCCATCTGCTGCCAGCGCGGCCATCACGTCCGGGATCGCGGGAGCCTACTTCATCGCCATCGCCTTCTCGGCGCTCATATAATGCTTGCAGGCGCCGCGCATGTTGCCTTTGCTCATGTCGGAATTGGCAGCGGCCATCGATTTCCTCGCTGCGATCTTGCCCGGCGTGTCTTCGCCGCCCATCCCGGCAACGAGCTTGGCCATATTTGCACTGGTGCACGCCATCTTGGCGGCGGATGCGGGGGACAGCGCAAGCGCCACGAATGCCGTCGCGAGCAACAGGGTCTTCATCAATCTTCTCCTCCGGAAAAGGCAGCCGGCCTGATGCCGGCCACCACAACTGCCATTCTTCGACGGCAAGTTTTTCAGGGAGAAGACATTTCGTTGCTGCACAGCCGAATCAGCCCCATCTCGGCGTGCGGCTTTTGGGCGCTCCCCCGACGCTCTTTCGACGACCGGGAACGGGGATTTCCGGGGTTCCCAGTTCCGCCCCAACCGCAGACGATCGAACCGGATCAGAGTCTCCGCGGCCAATTTCGAATGTGAGGAAGATCACATCGGGGCTTTTGAACCTCCCCTAGGCTCCCAGCATCAAATCGCCATCAGGCGTAGCAGCGAGGATTCGACAATGACCCGTTTTGATAAGTCTTTTGCACTGAAGGCGATTGCTCTTTCCGCAGCCCTGTCGATGACGGCGGGGCTGGCACTGGCCGGCGACAGCAATGTCTCCACCGACAAAATCATCGATGCACTGAAGCCCAAGCCGGCAACCCGGGGCCTGTCCGTCGGTCCGCAGGCCGACACGACCGCGCAAGCCAAGGAAGCGACCTTCCTGAACACGGTGCGCAACCGCCCGACCCGGTCGCTCTCGACCGGCGAGCGCGAGCAGATCGCCGAGTTAGCTGCGACCAAGCCGAAGATCGATCTGGAGATCCAGTTCGACTACAACTCGGCCGACATCGCCAGGACGTCGCTGGCATCGGTGCAGGCGCTCGGCAAGGCGCTGTCCGATCCGGCGCTGAAGGGCTCGACCTTCGTGGTCGCCGGCCACACCGACGCGACCGGCGGCGAAGAGTACAATCAAGGGCTCTCCGAACGGCGCGCCGACACCATCAAGAAATACCTGGTGCAGAACTACGGCCTCAACGGCACCGATCTCGTCACCGTCGGCTACGGCGAGACCAAGCTGAAGGATGCCGCCAACGGCACCGACGCGATCAACCGCCGCGTCCAGGTCGTGAACATGGACACCAAGACCGCAGCGAAGTAACGCGCGATCGTGGCGCAAGAGACACGCCGCCTGCCGCAACCCGGCAGGCGGCGACGTCATATCCAGCTTTGAAACAGCATCAGGCGGCCGAATGTTCGCATGGACGTGCCGATGAAGGCCGCGGAGATCGGCAGCATCACCGCAAAGCCGGCCGCAGCGACGCCGACATAGGCCCACAGCAGCCAGCGTGGCAGCCCCTCCCGGCGCAGCACATAGACCAGCGCCAGCGACGCCGCGGTCGCGGCCGGCAGGTAGTAATAGATGAAGCCAAGCGTACGCGGCAGCAACGCCCAGGCGAGCCAGGGACCGAAATAGAATGCCGCGATCAGGAATGCATCCCACCGCCGCGCCAGGATGAAATCCCACAACACGATGACCAGCGCGATCAGAGCCGGCCAGAGCACCAGCGGATTGCCAAGAAAGACGATCGCAGCGACGTTGTCATCTCCCGTCTTGTCAAACAGGAACCACACCGGGCGCGCGAGCAACGGCCAGGACGGCCATGCGCTCATATAGGTGTGGCCGGCGATGGCCGTCGTGGTGTTGTCGGCGAAGATCCGCCGCTGCGCCTCGATCAGATCCGGCAGCGACACGCCATGGAGCGGGACGAAAGCGGCAAGGTAGGTCACCATCGGCAAGGCGACGAAGCAGAGCGCGACATTATGCAGCCTCAAGCCGGGCCACAGCTCCGGCCGATACCAGTCGTCCGGCCTCGCGTCGGCGAACAGCGTACGCCAGCCCTGCATCAGGCGGATCACCGCAACGATGACGATGCAGACGCCCAGCGGAAACAGGCCGCTCCATTTGCAGGCCGCAGCACAGCCGAACAAGCTGCCCGCGAGCGCGAACATTGCCTGCGGCCGCTCTCTGCGAAAACCATGCATGAAGGCGGCGGTCGCAAGCAGGCCGAATCCGAGCGCAAAGATGTCGAGCATCGCGATGCGCGCCTGCACGTACAGCATCTGGTTGAACGCCGCAATCAGCGCCGCGGCGATCGCGGGCCCTTGCGCGGAAAACAGCGCGAGCCCGCACAGATAGATTGCGACGATCGCCAACGCACCGAACAACGTCGCGGGGTAACGCCAGCCAAGCGCGTTGTCGCCGAAGGCTGCGATCGATGCCGCGATCAGCTCCTTGGCGAGCGGCGGATGCATCGGATTGAGCATCGGCTGCGACATCACGGGCGCCAGCATCTGCCGCGCCGCCGGGACGTAATGCACCTCGTCGAAGACGAATTTTTCCGGCGTGGCGAGACCGATCAGCAGCGCCAGATGCGCTACCAGGAAAATCGCGACAGCAAGCACTGCGCTCCGCGACAGTTTTGGAACTGCGAACGCCTCGAACGGCTGCTGTTGAGATATCTTGCGTGGCAAATTTGCGTCACCGCGGACAAAAACAAGGATCGTCGTTTTCATTGAACGCATTCTGCCGCAACTGTCACTAAGCATAGCGCACGTCCCGCGCCGCTTGTGATAATTACGCCACATCGCAAGCGAGCGCGATCCGGTACGATCAGGGGCACATCGATCGGTTGCGAAATGAATTTGCGTTTTTGGCTTTTCTCCATCCTCTCGTCGGCCGCATTGTGCGCCGGCTCCAGCGCGCAGGCGCAGACTCGCGTCGGCGAAGCCGTCGTGATCCAGAACGAGGTCGTGCGCGTGGCCGCGACCACGACGCCGATCAATGTCGGCGACAGCATGCTGCGCGACGAGACCGTGCGGACCGGCGCCGACAGCGCGGCGCGTTTCGTGATGGCGGACAGCACCAATCTGTCGCTCGGCCCGAGCGCCACGCTGAAGCTCGACCGCACCGTCTTCAACGACGAGCGCAGCTATCGCGACGTCGCGATCCGCATGACCACCGGCGCCTTCCGCTTCGTCACCGGGCGTTCCGACAAAGCCGCCTACAAGATCACGACGCCGCTTGCGACCATCGGTGTGCGCGGCACCACGCTCGACATCCTCTCGCAACGCGGGCGCTCCGTGGTCGTGCTTCAGGACGGCGCGGCCAGCGTCTGCACCAAGAGCTCCCAGTGCGTGCAGCTCACCCAGCCAGGCGACACCGCGATCATCACCTCAACCGGCGGCAAGGTGAGCATCACCAAGTCCAATACGCCGCCCTGGACGTTTGCCGCCAACTGCGCCGCGAGTGCCGGATTGTGCGCGGTCAACCAGTACGCCGGCGCCTCGCCGACCATCATGCCTGCCGTCCAGGACGACGGCATGCTGTGCGGGCGCTGACGATGACGAAATACCGCTTCCAGCGCCTCATCCTCATCGGCGTGCTCGCCGCATTTGCCGCGTTTGCGCTTGTCGCCTCGGGGGCCCGTCCGGCGGCTGCGCAGACGTCGGAGTGCGGGTCCGAGTGCGGCGAGCCGACGCCTTATCCATCGCCGACCTACTCGCCCTCGCCAGCGCCCTCCCCGAGTCCTGCGCCCTCACCAAGCCCTGCGCCCTCACCGTCGCCGAGTCCGTATCCTTCTCCCAGCCCATATCCGTCGCCGAGCCCGACACCGACCGGCGCGGCTTCCAGCGGCAATTCGATCGGCGGCCTCGCCAACCAGCGCTTCAATCAGATGATCACCAACCGGGTGCTCGGCACGGTGCTGCTCGGCGTCAACGAGCAGATCAATTGCGGCGACTGCATCAGCGCATTCGGCTCGGCCGGCTCGTTCTCGGCCGGCATCCACGGCCGCAAGGCGCTGACCAACAATCTGTCGCTGCTCGCCGGCATCGCCTACACGCATTACGACGAGGGCGGCTACAAGATCACGAGCGCACCGATCGGCGCTTTCGCGTTGCGCTATGACTTTACCGATTGGGGCTCGTCGCGGCCGTTCTTCGACGTCGGCACGATCCTGACGCCATGGGAGAAGGCGCGCTACACGCGCAGCTACGATACCAGTCTCGGCCCGGTCAGCGTGACCAGCTCGACCAACGCCTCGAACTACGCTGTCTACGGTCGCGCCGGCTGGATAGGTCGCCTCTCGCCACGCGACGAGGTCGCGGCCTCGATCGAGGTCTGGCAGCTCTGGCAGCGCGTCTCCGGCTATAGCGACAGTACGGTGGCTTTCAATCCATTCGACGCCAGCATCGCTGATGGCACCGACCGCACCAGCCTCGTCAAGATCGGCGGCCAGTGGACGCATCTCTTCGGCAGCAGCATCGAGACAAACATCAATGGCGGCTGGGTGCAGTCGTTTGCGAGCCATAGCGGCATCGTCGCCACCGTGACCGGCAACGGCACGGTGGTGCCGACCATGGGCAACCAGGGCTGGTTCGAATATGGCGGTCGCCTCGGCTTCCGCGTGCAAAAGGGCTGGATCGTGGATCTCTTCGCCAACGGCACGTTGGGCCCGCAGCCGGTCGGGAACACGATCCACGGCGGCGTCGGGCTGCGGATCAATTATTAGGACGGAGATCTCGCCGCAAATTCCGCCGTCATGTCCCGCGAAGGCGGGACATCCAGTACGCCGCAGCCCATCCGCTCAATCACTGCCGTCTCGGAGTTCTGGATCGCCCGGTCAAGCCGGGCGATGACACCGATCGTATGGCGAAAGCATCCGCCTCACGCCGCAGACTTGCCCTCGAACGCACGACGCAACACGTCGACGTCCAGCTTCACCATCTTCATCATGGCCTGCATCGCGCGCGCGGCGGCTGCCTTGTCCGGGCTCGACAGGAACTCGAACATCACTTTCGGCACCACCTGCCAGGCCACGCCCCAGCGATCCCGGAGCCAGCCGCACTGTTCTTCCTTGCCGCCGTGGGCGAGGAACGCGTTCCAGACGCTGTCGACCTGGGCCTGGTCGTCGCAATGGATCATCAGCGAGATTGCGTGAGTGTACTCCATCTTCATGCCGCCATTGAGCGCGACCAGCGGCTGTCCGGCCACCGTGAACTCGACGACGAGCACGGAGCCTTCCTTGCCGGAGGGGCCGTCCGAAACGTTGCGCTGGACGTGCGTGATCTCCGAGTTCGGAACCAGCGAGACGTAGAACTTTGCAGCGTCCTCGGCATCGCCGTTGAACCACATGCAGGGCACGAGCTTGGACATCGTGAATGCTCCTCTTCAGATCTTCTGAGCTCGGATCAGGCGTTCGCCATCTCGGGCTGCAGAGGGGCAGCCGCAAGATCCATCCAGTTCACACCCCACATATGGCCGTCGGGATCCTCGAAGCTGCGGCCGTACATGAAGCTGTATTCGTCCTTCGGACCGGGATCGGCCACTCCGCCCGCCGCCGCGGCCTTGGCGACGACATCGTCGACGTCGCTGCGACTGTCCGCGGACAGGCAGAACAGCGCCTGATTCGAGGTCCTGGCGTCCGCGATTGGCTTCGGCGTAAACTGGCGGAATTTGTCGTGGGTCAGCAGCATGACGAAAATGGTCTCGGAAAAGACCATGCAGCTCGCGGTCTCGTCGCTGAATTGCGGATTGTTGACCGCACCGACCGCCTCATAAAAGGCGGTCGCGCGCTTGAGGTCGGTCACCGGCAGGTTGACGAAGATCATCTTGGGCATCGGAAGCTCCTCGGGTGGGTCTGCCCAAGGACGGACGGCCAGACCGCCATCCGACACCGCTTCCAACTAATTTTTTTCGGACCCCGATCCGCGGGGTTCTGTCGCACCGAACCCCGCAGCGCCGAGTTACTTCTTCTCGTTGGGATCGCGGTGCACCGGGTCGATCCACAGCACGGTCTCGGGCTTCTCCACCGGCTCGATGTCGAGGTTGATCGCTACCGCCTCGCCGTCGCTGCGCACCAGCACGCATTCCAGCACCTCGTCCGGGCTGGCGTTGATCTCCTGGTGCGGCACGTAGGGCGGAACGAAAATGAAGTCGCCCGGGCCGGCTTCCGCGGTGAATTGCAGGCTCTCGCCCCAACGCATCCGCGCCTTCCCCTTCACCACATAGATGACGCTTTCGAGATGGCCGTGATGATGCGCGCCGGTCTTGGCATCCGGCTTGATGCTGACCGTGCCCGCCCACAATTTCTGCGCGCCGACGCGTGCGAAATTGATGGCGGCCGCGCGGTCCATGCCAGCCGTCGAGGGCACGTTCGTGTCGAGCTGATTGCCCGGAATGACGCGCACGCCGTCATGCTTCCAGCGATCATGATCGTGGTCATGGTGGGAATGCGAGTGGTCATGGCCGGTCATGGGTACTTGCCTTCTGTTGGTTCGTGCGCGGCAAACTACCCCAAAGCCGCAGCCGCAAGCCATACTAAAAATGGAACCCTCGTAGCCGCTCGGTGTTGTCATTGCGAGCAAACCGAGAGGAGAATTTCATGGGCAGCACCACTGACAAGATCAAGGGCACCGCGAACGAGGCGATCGGCAAGGCCAAGCAGGGCATCGGCGAAGCCACCGGGTCCGATCGCATGAAGGGCGAAGGCGTGGTCCAGGAAGTCAAGGGCAAGGGCCAGCAGGCCATGGGCGACGCCAAGGATGCCGCGAAGGAAGCGATGGATCGCGCTGCTGCTGCCGCAAAGCGCGCAGCGGAGTGACGCGCTTAGAGCTGAAAGCGAAAAGACCGGCCGAAAGGCCGGTCTTTTTGTTTTGTCTTGCTCGCTACGTCATGGCCGGGCTTGTCCCGGCCATCCACGTCTTTGCATGCGGTTCGAAGAACGTAGATGCCCGGGCCTTCGCCGCGCCGGAGCGGCTTCGGCCGCGCAGGCGGGACAAGCCCGGGCATGACGACGTCCGGCTACACCGTCACTTCACCGCGAGCAATTCCACGTCGAACATCAGCGTCGCGTTCGGCGGGATCACGCCGCCGGCGCCGCGCGCGCCATAGCCGAGCTGCGGCGGGATGATCAGCGTGCGCTTGCCGCCGACCTTCATCGAGGCAACGCCCTCGTCCCAGCCGGCGATGACGCGGCCCTTGCCGATCGGGAATTCGAACGGCTCCTTGCGATCGACAGAGGAGTCGAATTTCTTGCCCTTCTGGCCGTTCTCATAGAGCCAGCCGGTATAGTGCATCACGCAGATCTGACCGGGCTGCGGCGAGGCACCGGTGCCGACGGTGGAGTCGATGATCTGCAGGCCTGAAGCTGTGGTCATGGTCTTTCCTGCGGTCTGGGCCGAGGCCGTGGTGGAAACGAAATCGGACACGCCACCGATCACGGTGATCGCGAGTGCCGACATGATAGCGAGGAGCATGCGCTGAAAACGCTGCATAGGGCACCTTCCATTAGAGGCGGGAGGTGTCTAACCCAACGCCGTCGCCGTTTCCACCCCTTTAGACCTCGATATTTTCCAGTCGTACCGGCAGCTTGCGGATGCGCTGACCGGTGGCGTGATAGATCGCGTTGCAGATCGCGGCGTTGGTGCCGACATTGGCAAGCTCGCCGAGACCCTTTGCGCCCACCGGGTTGATGTGATCGTCCTGCTCGGAGAGCATGATGACCTCGACGCCGGGCACATCGGCATTCACGGGCACGAGATAGTCGGCAAGATTGTCGTTGACGTAGCGCGCATTGCGCTCGTCGATCTCGGTGGCCTCCAGCAGCGCCGAGGACATGCCCCAGATCAGGCCGCCCATCAGCTGGCTGCGCGCGGTGCGCGGATTCATGATCCTGCCGGCCGCGAATGCGCCGACCAGCCGGGGGCAACGGATTTCGTGCGTGAAGCGGTTGATGCGGACCTCGACGAACTCGGCGCCGAAGGCATAGGCGATCTTGTCCTTCATTTGGTGACCGCCGACGAACCGAGGCTGCCCGGCATGCATGGCCCTGAACGAGTCCGGCGGTGCGCCCTCCGGCTTCCACTCGCCATATTCCTCGACGACGCCGACGCCAAGCGCATCGAACGCCTTCTCGATATCGAGCGGGCGGTCGCTCTTCGCCGCCTGGGTCGACGGTGCCGGGCTGATGCCGACAGTTTCCCTGGCCTTGTCGGCGAGGCTGTCGCTCGGCATCACCGCCTTGAACAGGCGCTGCCGGATCTGATCGCACACCATCATCACCACGGAGCAGGTGCTGGCGGTCGAGTTGGAGCCGCCGGCAACCGGCGCGGGCGGCAGGTCGCTGTCGCCGATGAAGACCGCCACTTTTTCAAGCGGCACGCCGAGCCGCTCGGCCGCCGTCTGGGCGATGACGGTATAGGCGCCGGTGCCGATCTCGTGGCCGGCGATCTCGACACGGGTGCGGCCATCGCGCTGGAGGCGCACGCGCGCGGCGGATGGCGCCATCTGCGTCGGATAGCAGGTGGCGGCACAGCCGTAGCCGACCAGCCAATCCCCGTCGGACATCGATCTTGCCTGCGGCGTCCGCTGCGACCAGCCGAACGCCTTGGCGGCTTCGTCGAAGCACGCCATCAGCGACCGCGACGTGTAGGTCTTGCCGCCAATGGGCTCGGTGGTGGTGTCGTTGATGCGACGGAACTCGACCGGATCCATGTTGAGCTTCACGGCGAGTTCGTCCATCGCGCTTTCCAGCGCGAACAGATACGGCACTTCCGGCGGCGAGCGCATGAAGCCGGGCGTGTTACGGTCGGCGCGCACGATCGACACCAGGCTTTCGATGTTCGGGCACGCATAAAGCCGCGTCGTGGTCTTGGTGCCGCCGACGCAATAGGCGTCGGGCCGCGAGGAGATTTCAGCCCCCTCATGCCTCAAGGCGACCAGCTTGCCATCCCGGCTCGCACCGAGCTTGATCTCGTGCCGCGTCTCGGCGCGGTAGGTCGCGATGGTAAAGCCCTGGTCGCGGGTCGGGACCAGCTTGACCGGACGGCTCAAGCGCTTGGCAATGCCGGCGATGATGGCGGTGCGCGGCGTCATCGAGCCGCGCGAGCCAAAGCCGCCGCCGACATAGGGATTGACCACGCGTACCTTGTCGGCGTCGATGCCGAGTTGCTCGGCCACGCCGTTCTTCAGGCCATAGACATACTGACTCCCCTCGTAGATGACGAGATTGTCGCCCATCCAGGCGCAGCTGGTCGTGAACAGCTCCATCGGATTGTGGTGCTGCGTCGGCGTGTCGTAGGACGCGGTAAGCTTGACCTCGGCCGCATCGAAGGCCTTGGCGAAGTCGCCGACCTCGGGATCTTCCTTGAACTGCGCGTTCTGTCCCTTTGCGGCTGCCGTAGTCGTTCCCGGCGATTCGAAGCTCGCACTCGGCGCCGTCGCCGTATAGCTGACCTTGACGCGATTGGCGGCCTCGCGCGCGGCCTCATAGCTCTCCGCGATGACCACGGCGATGATCTGGCCGTCATGCGCGATTTCGGCCGAGGTCAGCGGCTGGATCGTGGTGCCGGCATAGCCGCCATTGCTGAACAGTTTCGTTTCCTTCAGCTTCGGGGCGTTCTCGTGCGTGATGATGTCTATCACGCCGCGAACGCCTCTAGCGTCGTCGAGATCGAAGCGGTCGATGCGGCCCTTGGCGATGGCGCTGGTGACCAGGAACGCATAGGCCGGATTGTCCAGCGGCATGTCGGAGGCGTAGGTCGCACGCCCCGTGACCTTTGCGGCCGCATCGTAGCGCGGCACGGGCTGCCCCATATTCGCCTTGGGCTCGGGAGCTGCAGCGGTCATGGTCAGATCTCCATCTTTACGGCCTGCTGAAGCGCGCGTGCCACCACGCGCCTGCCGAGCCCGATCTTGAAGCTGTTGTGCCGACGGCCACGGGCGTCCGCAAAGGCGGCATCGGCCACGCGCCGCGCCAGCGCTTCGTCGAACTTCTGTCCCTTCAATAGCGCCTCCGCCTCGCGCGCCCGCCACGGCACGGTGGCGACACCGCCGAGCGCGACGCGCGCGTCCCTGATCGTGCCGTCCTGCACGTCGAGCGCGATCGCAGCCGAGGACAGCGCGAATTCGTAGGATTGCCGGTCACGCGCCTTGAGATACACCGAACGGGGCCACCGGCCCTGGATCGAGAAGGCCGAGATCAGCTCCCCGGGCTGAAGCGTGGTCTCGATCTCGGGCGTGCTGCCCGGTGCCTTGTGCAGCTGCGCGAACGGCATGCCGCGCGTGCCGGCCTTGCCCGTGATCTCGACCACGGCATCGAGTGCGATCAGCGCCTGCGCGAAATCGCCGGGATAGGTCGCGATGCACTGGTCGGAGACGCCGAGCACCGCATGCATGCGATTGACGCCGTCCATCGCGGCACAGCCGGAGCCGGGATTGCGCTTGTTGCAGTTCTCATAGGAGACATCGCGAAAGTAGTTGCAACGCGTCCGCTGCATCACGTTGCCGCCGAGCGTCGCCATGTTGCGCAGCTGAGCGCTGGCGGCGAGCTTCAGCGAATCCGCGATCACGGGATAGCTGCGCTGGATCTCGGCATGCGCGGCCACGTCGGACATCCTTGCGAGCGCGCCGAGCCGCAAGCTTCCGCCGCCTGGCTCGATCGCCGACCAGGCGTGGGCCAGCGGATTGATATCGACGATTGCGGCGGGCCGCATCACGTCGAGCTTCATCAAATCGATCAGCGTGGTGCCGCCGGCAAGCGGCTGTGCCGCCGCCTTCGTCAGCGGATCGTTGGCGGCCCCGGCGGCGAGCGCCCGCACGGCCATATCGGGGTCTGATGCTCTCTGATACGAAAACGATCGCATACGCCTAGCCTTTCATGATCTCGGGTGCGGCCTGCTTCACGGCAGCGACGATGTTGGGATAGGCAGCGCAGCGGCAGATGTTGCCGCTCATATACTCGCGGATGTCGGCCTCGCTCCCCGCGTGTCCCTCCTTCACGCAGGCCACGGCAGACATGATCTGGCCGGGCGTGCAGTAGCCGCACTGGAACGCATCGTTGTCGACGAAGGCCTGCTGCATGGGATGCAGGCGGTCGTCGGTGGCCAGACCCTCGATCGTCGTGATCTCCTGCCCCTCGGCTGCGAGCGCCAGCGTCAGGCACGACACCACGCGGCGATCATCGATCAGTACCGTGCAGGCACCGCACTGGCCGTGGTCGCAGCCCTTCTTGCTGCCGGTGAGCTTGAGATGTTCACGCAACGCATCGAGCACCGTGGTGCGCGCGTCGATGAGCAGGCGCTTGTCCTTGCCGTTGACGCGCAGCGTGACCTCAACGGGAAGTGACGGATCCCGCGCGACAGGCACATTCGCATCCTGCGCAGCCGCGCGCGCCGTCATCGGAACCAGCGCAGTTCCGGCAGCACCGGCCATGAAGGCGCGGCGATCGAATGTCGATGTTCTGGAACTTGATTTGTCGGACATGGGCCGGCCTCCGCCGCTATCTGCAAGAGCAGCGCACACCTGCACCGCTCATCGCCCCTTAACCTCGAGCAATGAGCGCAGTTCCGAATGAGAAAGGGCGGCGCAGTAAATACCGCGCCGCCCTTCGTCAACTTTTCCTGATCTTTTCGCGCGGACCCCGCTGCGAGCTCAATAACCCAGCGCGCAGCCGTCCTTGCGCGGATCGGACCCGCCGGTGAGCGTGCCCTTGTCCCAATCGATCCAGATCGCCTGGGCGCCGCCGAGCGGGCCGACCACGCTGGTAGTCTTGTGGCCAAGCTTCCTCAAGCCTTCGACGATCGCAGCCGGTACGCTGTCCTCGAGTTGATATTGGCCCTCGTAATGCAGGCCGCGCGGCATGTCGATCGCCTCCTGCACGTCGCAGCCATAGTCGAGGATGTTGGTCAAGACATGGGTCTGGCCGGTCGGCTGATATTGGCCACCCATCACGGCGAACGGCATCACGGAGCGTCCACCCTTGGTGAGCAGGCCCGGCATGATCGTATGCAGCGGACGCTTGCCGCCTTCGATGCAGTTGGGGTGACCTGGCTGGATGCGGAAGCCGCCGGCGCGGTTCTGGAACAAGACACCGGTCTTGTTCGAGACGATCGCCGAACCGAAGGAATGCGCAACCGAGTTGATGAACGAGCAGACGTTGCGGTCCTTGTCCACGACCGTGATGTAGATGGTCGAGGGGTTCATCGGCGGCGCGACATTCGGCAGGTCGAGCATGCCGTCCATGCGGATCTTGCTGATGTACTCGTCGGCAAAGCCCTTCTCGAGCATCTCGGCGACGTTGATCTTCATGTGCTCGGGAGAGGCGACGTGCATCTCGCGGTTCATGTAGGCGATGCGGGCGGCTTCCGCCTCGAGATGGAAACGCTCGACGCTGACGGGCGCGTACTTGGTCAGATCGAAGCGCGACAGGATGTTGAGCATCAGGAGCGCGGTGACGCCCGGGCCGTTCGGCGGGCACTGCCAGAAGTCATAGCCCTTGTACATGGTGCCGATCGGCGTCGTCACTTCAGTGGTATGCGCGGCAAAATCGTCGAGCGTGTGCAGGCCGCCGATCCCCCTGAGGGTCTCGACCATGTCTTCCGCGATCGGCCCCTTGTAGAAGGCGTCGCGGCCATCCTTGGCGATCGCGCGCAGGGTCTTGCCGAGTTCGGCCTGGCGAATGACGTCGCCGGCGACCGGCGGCTTGCCGCCCGGCAGCAGGTAGCGCACGGTGTTGGTGCCATTCTTGAGCTTCTCGAACTGGTTCTTCCAGTCGAAGGCGATGCGGGGCGCGACGACGTAGCCTTCCTCGGCCGCCTTGATCGCGGGCTGAAGCAGCCGGTCGAAACCGAACTTGCCGTGGTCGCGCAGGACCGTCGCGAAGGCGTCGATCACGCCTGGAATCGAGACCGCATGCGCCGAGGTCAGCGGCACGGAGTTGATCTTGCGCTCGAGATACCAGTCCGCGTTCGCCGCCCTGGGCGCACGGCCTGAGCCGTTATAGGCGATGATCTTGCCCTCGCCGCGCGGCTGGATCAGCGCAAAACAATCCCCGCCGATGCCGGTCGATTGCGGCTCGATCACGCCGAGCAGGGCGGAGGCGGCGACGGCCGCGTCCACCGCCGTGCCGCCATCGCGCAGCACCTCGATCGCCGCGAGCGAGGCTTGCGGGTGCGAGGTCGCGACCATCGCATTGGTGGCGTGGACCGTGGACCTGCCGGGGAAATGGAAGTTTCTCATCGAATTTCTTGCTCTCTTGGCCGTCGGCGCGAGTGGCGCGCCATCTCGAAAACCGCGTCTACATGACACATTCCGGCCCGGCGGGGCAATGCTGGCATACCAGGAAAATGGCTGCCATCTGCTGGGCGTATGGAGTTCTCGACGCCGGCAGCCATGCGGGTTTTCCGGATGGCTGCCGCCTGCTAAACGAGCCGCCATGTCTGATCCGACTTCG
Organism: Bradyrhizobium sp. R2.2-H; assembly: GCF_004346455.1. Lineage (NCBI taxonomy): Bacteria > Pseudomonadati > Pseudomonadota > Alphaproteobacteria > Hyphomicrobiales > Nitrobacteraceae > Bradyrhizobium > Bradyrhizobium sp. R2.2-H. The sequence continues at coordinate 48,452 of NZ_SMBR01000001.1, read as the reverse complement.
GCCGCCAAGGTCGCGGCCTTCTATCAATTCGTCGCCCTCCCCGATTACCGCGAGCTGCGCGAGCCGTTGCGCGCCTTCTGCGCTGGTCTCGCGCTGAAGGGCAGCGTGCTGCTGGCGCAGGAGGGCATCAACGGCACGATCGCCGGTGCACCGGAGGCGATCGATCGCTTCGCCCACGAACTCGCACACGGTGACATGTTCGGCGGCAGGCTCAACAAGCTCGAATTGAAGTTCTCGACCGCGGAGGCGATGCCGTTCGGGCGGCTCAAAGTGCGGCTGAAGAAGGAGATCGTCACGCTCGGTGACGAGACTGCCGATCCGACCCGCCAGGTCGGCACCTATGTCGATGCCACCGAGTGGAATGCGCTGATTGCGAAGCCCGACACGCTGCTGCTCGACACCCGCAACGCCTTCGAAGTGGCCATGGGAACGTTCGAGGGCGCGATCGACCCCGGCATCAAGAGCTTCGGCCAGTTCAAGGATTTTGCCGCAATTGAGCTCGATCCGGCCAAACACCGCAGGATTGCGATGTTCTGCACCGGCGGCATTCGCTGCGAGAAGGCGAGCGCGCATCTGCTCGCGCGCGGCTTTACAGAGGTCTATCACCTCAAAGGCGGCATCCTCAAATATCTCGAGCAGGTGCCCGAGGCGGAGAGCCGCTGGCGGGGCGAATGCTTCGTGTTCGACGAGCGCTTGGCGCTCGGCCACGGTTTGCGCGAACGGGACAAGGGGCACGGCCGTGACGAATGAGATCAAGACGCTGAGCGAGCGCATCGACACGCTGGAGACGCGCCTTGCCTACCAGGACGACACGATCGAGACGTTGAACCAGACCATCACCGCACAGTGGAAACAGATCGACACGCTGACGCGGCAGATCGCGCAGCTCAACGAGCGGCTCCAGGAGGCCGAGACAAATGCGCCGGGGCACGCCAACGAGCGTCCGCCGCATTATTGATCGGTCTTACTCGCCGGACGCCTTGGGCAGCAAGTTCAGGTTCATGACCTCGCCGGACATCACCAGGCGGTCGCGGCCTGCGTCCTTGGCGGCGTAGAGCGCCCGGTCGGCAGCTTCGACCAGCGAGGCCACTCCCGCCGTGCGCTCCAGCGCCGGCCGGCAGGTCGCGCCGCCGACCGAAGCGGTGACGCATCCGGCCGGCAGATTGGTGCTATGAACGAGGCCGGCCTCGCGAATGGCACTGCGGATCCGCTCGCCGATCCGGGCGCAGCCGGCGGCGTCGATGTTCGGCAGCAGCACGGCGAACTCCTCGCCGCCATAGCGCGCCGCCAGATCACCGGCGCGCTGCGTCTCGGCCGCGATGATCCTTGCGACCAGACGCAGGCAGGCATCGCCGGCGGGATGGCCATATTCATCGTTGTAGGCCTTGAAGTGGTCGACGTCGATCATCAGCAAAGCGAGGCTGGAGCGGTCGCGATAGGCGCGCGCCCACTCCTCCTTCAATCGCTCGTCGAAGCGGCGACGATTGGCAAGGCCGGTGAGGCTGTCCTCGATCGCAAGCGTCTCCAGCCTGGTCTCCAGCCTCTTCTGCTCGGTGATGTCGCGCGAGATCGCGACCACGCCATCGACGTTGCCGTTACCCTTGCGGGTAACCCGCATGGTCGATTCGAGCCAGACTTCGCCGTTCTGCCGGTGCGCGCTGCGATAGGTGAAACGCGCCTCCTCCTTCTCGCCACGCTTCATGGCGTCGACGATCGCCTGGACCTCCGGCAGATCCTCCGGATTGATGCCCGCAAGAGCCGGCGTGCCGATCAGCTGATTGGCGCGCCAGCCGACGACGCGGACCGACGAGGGCGAGACATAGCGCAGCCGCTCGTCGAGGCCGATACGCGTCACCATGTCGCTGGAGCCTTCGGCGAGCAGACGGAAATGCGCCTCCTTCTCGGCCAGCGCGACGGCCATGCGCTGGCCCCGGTGCAACTGCCGCACCAGCACGCCGCCGATGACTGCGATCAGCGTCACCAGCGCGAGCACGTAGAGCATGCGAGAGATTGCCGCGGCACGCCAGGGCGCGAGCAGCTCGTCCTCATCGATCGAGACAACCAAAAGAAGCGGGAAGCGGCTGCTGCGATTGAAGAAGCTGACACGTTCGGCGCCGTCCAGCGGCGACTTGAAGTGATGGGCGCCGCTCGGCCGCTGCAGGCTAGGCTCGCGGAAAAAAGGCGTGTCAGCGACGCTACGTCCGACGAATTGCTCGTTGCCGGGATCGCGCGCGAGGATCATGCCGTCGCCATGCATCAGTGTCACGGAGCTGTTGCGGCCGATGTCGAACTGCTCGTAGAAATGCGAAAGATATCCGGAGCTGATGGTTGCGAGCACCACGCCGCCGAAGCTGCCGTCCTGCTTGTCGAAGCGGCGTGACAGGGGGACGACCCATTCACCATCGAGCAGGCTCTTCACGGGACGGCCGACATAGGCATCGCGCTTCGGCGAGAGCTGGTGATGTCGGAAGAACGCATCATCGCTGAGGGTCGAGCCGACCGTACCGGGCGAGATCAGCCAGTTGCCCTGATCGTCGATGATGTCGAGGCTGTGGATACGCGCGATCGCCTTCTTGCGCGCCTCCAGGAGGTGTCCAATCTTGGCGACCGTGGCCGGCGCAGTGCCATCCATCTCCAGCCGGCTAACGACGCCGACGACGCCGGAATCCAGGAGATCGAGGCTGTCCTCGGCATGCTGTGTCAGCGAACGGGCGACGTTCGCCATCTCCGTCTCTGCAACCTTGAGCACCGCGTCGCGTGTCGCCCACTCGCGCCAACCGCTGACGCCGAGGATGGTCGCGCAGGTCAGCACGACGAACGCCGCCGCGCGCAGCGGCAGGCGGCTCGATCCAGCTCGTTGGGTAACAGCGCTCATGCGGCAGTGTCCTCCGGTCGACCGGAAACTCTGCCGCTTCTGTTAGGGAACCCTGAAATCGCTACCGGAATACATGGCGATCGACCCGCTTCCAGTAGTCCTACGGACGCAACGATCAACGCATCGCTAACAAGGCATTAGCAAGCCTGTCGGAATCCGGCGCGCCCGCCGCTGCTAGCTGAAGATGGCCTTAACCTTGTCCCAGAGCGAGGGATGGTCGGCATCCGCATCGGCTTTCGAGGGCGTCGGCTGCGCGGCGCTCACGGGATCGGAAGCCGGGAACGTATCCTTCAGCCCGGCGTCGAGCTTGGATTGCCGGTCGGCAGCAAGGGCTTCGTGCAGATCGTCGGCATGCTTGTCGTGCGGCGCAGGGTTAAATGTCTCAGCCATGATCTCCTCCATTGACTGATCAACGCGGTCCGATTGCACAGGTTCCCCTGTTCCGCTGAAGGCCGCGGCGGTGTATCAGGGGCGATAACCTGCTTCAGGACCATTCGTGCCCCAGTCTGCAAAAAAGCCATTCATCGAGGTGCTCTCCGGCCAGCGCCAGACCATCCCGCCGCTGTGGATGATGCGTCAGGCCGGGCGCTACCTTCCGGAATATCGCGAGGTGCGCGCCAAGGCAGGCGGCTTCCTCGATCTCTGCTTCAACCCGGAGCTTGCCGCCGAGGTGACGCTGCAACCGATCCGCAGGTTCGGCTTCGATGCGGCGATCATCTTCTCCGACATTCTGGTGATCCCCTATGCGCTCGGACGTGAGGTGCGGTTCGAGGTCGGCGAGGGCCCGCGGCTCGAGCCGCTGGACGATCCAGCCAAGGTCGCGACGCTGGCGCCGCGCGCAGATTTCGGCAAGCTCGCGCCGGTGTTCGAAGCGCTGAAGATCGTGCGCGGCGCGCTGGACCCGAAGACCGCGCTGATCGGCTTCTGCGGCGCGCCCTGGACGGTCGCGACCTACATGATCGCCGGCCACGGCACGCCGGACCAGGCGCCGGCGCGGATGATGGCCTACCGTCATCCCGAAGCTTTCTCTGAGATCATCGACGTGCTGGTCGACAGCTCGATCGAATATCTGTTGGCACAGCTCGCCGCCGGTGCCGACGCGTTACAGATCTTCGATACCTGGGCCGGCGTGCTGCCGCCCGCCGAGTTCGCGCGCTGGTCGACCGAGCCGACGCGGCGCATCGTGGAGGGCGTGAGGGCCAAGGTGCCGGACGCAAAGATCATCGGCTTCCCCCGCGGGGCCGGCGCACTGCTGCCCGGCTATGTCGAGGCAACCGGCGTCAATGCGGTCAGCATCGACTGGACCGCGGAGCCGGCCTTCATCCGTGAGCGCGTGCAAAGCAGGGTCGCCGTGCAGGGCAATCTCGATCCGCTGGTGCTGATCACAGGCGGTGCCGCGCTCGACCGCGCGGTCGACGACGTGCTGGCCAATTTTGCCGCCGGGCGGCTGATCTTCAATCTCGGCCACGGTATCCAGCCGGAAACGCCGATCGCCCATGTCGAGCAGATGATCAGGCGCGTGCGGGGCTGAGGGACAAGACAAGCCGTCTACCCACGTCGTCATGGCCGGGCTTGTCCCGGCCATCCACGCCTTGCCATGCGACACGAAGAACGTGGATGCCCGGGACAAGCCCGGGCATGACGAGTCGTTGTGATCGGGTCTTACAAAAAGTGCGAAAACAACCCCATGCACAGTAGGCAAGTCGTTGAAAATATTAAGCGGGCATGATTCGCCTGTGCATTTGACTTGTCGGGCAAAACAGGCGCAGGATGGCATGCTCGCAGATCGTGATTTCGGCAGGCTTACCGCGGCCGGCTGCGCTCGATGATCTCCTCCGCACCCTTCGCCAGCAGGTCCAGTCCCACCGCGCGGCCGAGCTCGCGCGGACGGTTGGCCGGCCCGGTGCGCGAGGCTTCGATGATGGTGTTGCCGGAGAGGTCGAGCACCGAGGCGGCGAGCGACATCCGATCGCCCGTGATGGTCGAGAAGCCCGCTACCGGTGAATTGCAGTGGCCGTTGAGCACCCACAGCACCTCGCGCTCGGCATCGGCCGAGGCGTGCGTGGAGGGATCGTCGATCGATGACAGGATCTGCCGCGTCTGCCAGTCCTGCGCGGCGCATTCGACGGCGACGATGCCCTGCCCCGCCGCCGGCAGCATCTCCGCCGCGGTGAACTCATAGGCCACGCGATGAGACAGGCCGACGCGATCGAGGCCCGAACGAGCCATGATCAGCGCATCCGCAGGCCCCACCGCGCCGCCATCCGGCAGGCGCTGCTTCTCGCCATTGTCGAGCTTGCGCACGCGCGTGTCGGCAGCACCGCGGAAGTGGATGACCTCGACATCGGGAAACAACCGCCGCGCATAAGCCGCTCGGCGCACCGCGTTCGTGCCGATCTTGAAGCCCTTGCCGCGGGACCGGCGCAGCGCCTCGAGGGTCACGCCGTCGCGCAGCACGAGCGCATCGCTCGGCGGATCGCGCGACAGCGTGGCGCCGATGACGAGGCCGGGCGTATCCTCGTTACCCGGCATGTCCTTCAGCGAATGCATCGCCGCCTGGAGCTCACCCGACAGCACGGCGGCGCGGATCTGCGCCACGAAGGCGCCGCCCTTGCCGCCATGCGGCAGGAGCTTGCTGGTCTGGTCGAGATCGCCCGTGGTGTCGAACTTGACGATCTCGACATCGAGACCGGGCACGGCGGCGGCCAGGCGGCGCGCGATTTCTTCCGTCTGCGCCAGCGCCATGGCGCTCTTGCGGGTGCCGATCCTGAGTCGTGTAGCCAAGTCGTTCTCCATCCGGGACGCGTGCTCAGCGCGCATCCTCCAATATCATGTCGGAGGCCTTTTCGGCGATCATGATGATCGGCGCGTTGGTGTTCCCCGAGACGAGATCGGGCATGATCGAGCCATCGACGATGCGAAGGCCGTCGAGCCCCCTCACCTTCAGCCGCTGATCGACCACCGCGAGCGCGTCGTTGCCCATACGACAGGTCGAGGTCGGATGATAGATGGTGCTGCCGCGCTCGCGGCAATAATCCAGTATCTCCGCGTCCGTTGATACCTTCGGCCCGGGATCGTACTCGCTGACAACGAACGGCTTCAACGCCGGCGCGTTCAGGATCTTGCGCAAGATCTTCAGGCCCTCGACGTTGGTGGTGCGGTCGGTCTCGGTCGACATGTAGTTGATGCGGATCTCCGGCGGCACGGTCGGGTCCGCGCTCTTGATGCGCAAGGAGCCGCGGCTCTCGGGCCGGAGCTGGCACACTGACGCCGTGAAGCCGGAGAAATCGTGCAGCTTCTCGCCCATCTTGTCGGTCGAGAACGGCAGGAAGTGGACCTGGATGTCGGGCGAAGCCAGCCGCGGGCTGGTCTTGAAGAACGCGCCCGCCGTGCCGGCCGCAATCGTCAGCCAACCCTTGCGGAACAGCGCGTAGCGTGCGCCGGCCATGGTGCGGCGAAGCGGATGATTGACGGTGTCGTTCAGCGTGATCTTCTGCGAGCAGCGCATCACGATGCGGACCTGCATGTGGTCCTGGAGATCGCGCCCGACGCCGGCTGCGTCCAGCACCACATCGATGCCATGCTTGCTCAGGAGATCGGCAGGACCGACGCCGGAGAGCTGGAGCAGCTGCGGCGAGTTGTAGGCGCCGCTCGACAGCACGATCTCCTTCCGCGCCCGCACGCGGCGCAACGCCGCGCCTTGCCGGTATTCGACGCCGACCGCGCGACGTCCTTCGAACAGGATGCGCTGGCCGAGCGCGGACGTCTCGATCTTCAGATTGCCGCGCGTCTTGGCGGGTCCGAGATAGGCCACCGCCGTCGAGGCACGCCGGCCGTTGCGCGTCGTGGTCTGGAACAGGCCGACGCCCTCCTGCGTGGCGCCGTTGAAATCAGGATTGTAGGGCAGGCCGGTCTCGACCGCGGCGTCGATGAAGGCTTTGGACAGCGGATCGGTCACGATCATGTTGGACACCGGCAGCGGACCGCCCGCGCCGTGATACTGATCCGCGCCGCGCGACTGGTTCTCGGCCTTCTTGAAATAGGGGAGCACGTCGTCATAGCCCCAGCCGGCGTTGCCGAGCTGGCGCCAGCGGTCATAGTCCTCGTGCTGGCCGCGGACATAGAGCAGGCCGTTGATCGAGCTCGAGCCGCCCAGCGTCTTGCCGCGCGGCTGGAACACCTGGCGCCCCTTCAGCTCGGGCTCCGGCTCGGTCTGGTACATCCAGTTGACCGTCTTCTCCTTGAACAGCTTGCCGTAGCCGAGCGGGACGTGGATCCAGATGTTGGAATCCTTCGGGCCGGCTTCGAGCAGCAGCACGCTGTGCTTGCCGCTCGCGGACAGCCTGTTGGCGAGCACGCAGCCGGCGGAGCCGGCGCCGACGATGACGTAGTCGAATTCGGGATCTGACGGTGCGAGGGAGGAATTTGCGTTCATGCGCTACTGTTCTTCTTGTTGGTGTGGGCGTTTCCTGTGTCGTCACTTCACCTCTCCCCAACGGGGAGAGGTCGGATTGCGCGCGGCGATGCGCAGCATCGTCCGTAGCAATCCGGGTGAGGGGCCGCAACGGCAGGTGAGACCGCAACCCCTCACCCGGATCGCATCTTCGATGCGATCCGACCTCTCCCGGGAGAGGTGATCCGAGTGCGGCGTCGATACCGCCCACGTCACTCAGTCCGCATTAGCACAATCATGGCTTGACGCGCAGCGCCTCGACCAGTGACTTGAACGCACGGGCATATTCCGCACCAGCCCTTGCGATGTCGGCCCGTCCGGCGCAGGCGACCGCAGCCTCCGTGACTGCGCCGAGCAGCAGCCGCGCCAGCGGCTCGACCGGCTGGCGGGCGATCAGGCCGGCCTCCATCGCTGCCGCGATCGCGCGCGGCAGCTTACCGCCGAAATGCCTGGCGTCGATCTCGCGCCAGCGTTCCCAGCCGAGCACGGCGGGACCGTCGCGCAAAATGATCTGGCCGGTCGGGCCCTTCGCAGTCGCCGCAAAGTAATGCTGGGTGCCGGCGACCATCGCGGCGAGCACGTCTTTCTCGGCCCGTGCAGTGCGGTCGATCTCGGCAACGAGGTCGCGCGAGACCTGGTCGAACACGGTTTCGAACACCGCCTCCTTGGTCTTGAAGTGATGATAGACCGCTCCCTTGGCGACGGCGGCGGCCTCGGCGATCTCGTCCATGGTGGTGGCTGCGAATCCTTGCGTCCCGAACAGACGGCGCGCCGCCGTCAGGATCGCTTCGGTTGTTGCTGCGCGCCGCTCCGCCTGTTTCGCCATGAGTCTCGTCTAGCCGAATTCGCGGCAGGCGGCCAATTGACTTTTCGACCACGGGTCGGTAATTACCGACCATAAGTCGGTTTTATTTCTAAGGTGGTGGTCCCATGCCCAGCCGCGACATCGTCGAGACCTTTGCAAAGCGGGTGGAGGATGGCGATTTCGTCGGCGCGATCGAACACTTCTGCGCGCCCGACGCCGCGACCTACGAAAACGATGCCGCGCCGACGGTCGGGCGGGACAAACTGGCGGCGAAGGAGCGTGGCGTCCTGGCCGCGTTCAAAACGGTCAAGGCCGTGCGTATCGGGCCGAGCCTGATTGAGGGCGACCATGTGGCGACGCGCTGGAGGTTCAGCTTCACCAATGCCGAAGGGGTCACGCGAACGCTGGACGAGATCGCGTGGCAGATTTGGCGAGGCGATGAACTGATCGAGGAGCGGTTCTATTACGACCCGAAGCAGTTGGGGCGATGACTCCACTCCGGACACCGGTGTCATCGCCCGGCTTGACCGGGCGATCCAGTACGCCGAGACGGTCGTGATTTAACCGATAGGCTGCGGCGTACTGGATGCCCGGTCAAGCCGGGGCATGACAGCAGAGTAAGTGGCAAGCATCTTTCGTTGGAGCTTTCCGCCGTCGCAACCGCAATGACGGCCGCCGCATTTGTATCGATTTGTTATCGATATGCGAGCTTTGCCACCGAGAAGTGATCGCGGGGATCGCCATCAGGGTGGATAATTCATAGTTCGTCAAAGGTTTGCAACGAATTCTCTCGATCGAGCCGGACAACGGCCGGTGCTGCTAGGCCATCGCATGCGGACTCAAACGACCAACTATGTCGCACGGCTGTTCGCCGGCGATCTGTCGGCCTTTGGCGGTCCCGCAACCGACGAGGCCGTGGCCGGACATATCCGGGCCGAACAGATGTCGCTCGTGCTCGGCTATTCGGTCGGCATCATGCTCGCCAATGCCTGCAACGCCATCGTTCTCGCCATCGCACTCTGGCAGTCGCCGGCCAAGATTCCGGCCCTGATCTGGGCGGTCACCGTCGCCGGCGCCGCGATCGCTTTCGGGCTAAAATCGCGGGCGGCGCGCCGCATCACCAAGCCGCAATTCGTCTCGCGTCGCGCGATGCAGCGGCTGGTGCGCAACGCCTTCATCCTCGGCACCGCCTGGGGCATCGTTCCGGTGGCCTTCTTCGCCGAGGCTTCGACCGGCGGCCAGCTCGTCATCACCTGCCTGTGCTCGGGCATGCTGGCCGGCGGCGCACTGGCCTTCGCCACCATCCCGATCGCGGCCATCGCTTTCACGGCCCCCATCTTCGTCGGGATCGCGATCTGCCTCGGCAGGAACGGCGACCTGGCCTTCCTGCTGATCGCCTTTCTCGTCGTGGTCTATGGCAGCGTCCTCTTGCGCGGCGTGTTCGTCAATTCGTTCGCGTTCGCGCGGCGCGTGATACGGCAGATCGAAGCCGAGCGCACGGTGCGGCTGGATCCCCTCACCCATCTGCCCAACCGCGTCGCCTTCAACGAAACGCTCGATGCGGCGCTCAAGCGGCTGGCGTTGTCGGGGGAGGAATTCGCGGTGCTGCTGCTCGACCTCGACCGCTTCAAGGAGGTCAACGACCAGTTCGGTCATCCCGCCGGGGACGAATTCCTGGTCCAGGTTGCAAGCCGCCTGCAACGCTGCACGCGTGCGGCCGAGCACGTCGCGCGCATCGGCGGCGACGAGTTCGCGCTGGTCATGGCCAATCTGGCGCGGCCGGAGGATGCGCTCGAAATCGCCGAGCGCTTCGTCGCGGCCTTCACCGAACCGTTCCAGATCGAGGGCCGCCAGATCGTCGGCGCGACCAGCGTCGGCATCGTGCTGGCGCCGCGCGACGGCAACACCGCGCTCGACATCATGAAGAACGCCGACACGGCGCTCTACCGCGCCAAGAAAGCGGGGCCGGGCACGGTGTGCTTCTTCGAACAAGCCGACGACAGGCTGTCCCGCGACCGCAAGGCGCTGCAATCAGACCTCGAAGGTGCGATCGCGCGAAACGAGCTGTTCCTGGTGTTCCAGCCATTCCTCGATCTCGGCACCGACCGGATCACCGGCCTGGAGGCGCTGCTGCGCTGGCAGCATCCTTCGCGCGGGCTGGTGCCGCCAAGCGAATTCATCCCGATCGCGGAGGAGACCGGGCTGATCCACGAGATCGGCGAATGGGTCGTTCGCCGCGCCTGCGCAAGTGTTGCCGAGTGGCCGGAAGACATCAGGGTCGCCGTCAATTTCTCGGCAGCGCAATTTCACAACACAGGCATCCTCCAGATCATCGTGCAGGCGCTCGCCGATGCCAGGATCGCCCCGCACCGGCTCGAGATCGAGATCACGGAATCGATGCTGCTGTCGAAATACGGCTCGGCCGCGACGGTCCTGAACGCGCTGCTGGAGCTCGGCGTCACGGTGGCGCTGGACGATTTCGGCACCGGCTTTTCCTCGCTGACGTACCTGCGCAAGCTGCCGTTCAGCCGCATCAAGATCGACCAGTCCTTCATCCGCGACATGCTGGTGCAGCCGGACTGCGCCGCGATCGTCAAATCGGTGATCGGGCTCGCGCGCGATTTGCGGATCGGCGTGGTGGCGGAGGGTGTCGAGACTGCCGACCAGCTCGAATGCCTGCGCCAGATCAGTTGCGACGAGGTGCAGGGGTATCTGATCAGCCGGCCGGTGTCGGCCAATGGCGTGATGGCGTTGCTGGATACGAAGAAGTATCGGGCGACTTACGCGGCGTAGGGGCTTTGAAGATCAGTGCCGCTACGGGGCCGGTGTGCTCCCTCCCCCGCCTGCGGGGGAGGGCTGGGGAGAGGGTGTCTCCACGGCGGGATTCTCCCAGAGGAGAGAGCCCTCACCCGCGCCTTTGGCGCGACCTCTCCCGCAAGCGGGAGAGGTGGAGACCGCGGCGCGGTCCATTGCTCCCAGCAGACGACAGAACTTGCTCAGACCGCGTCCGCCCGCAGCAGCGTGTCCACCGTGATGGTGCCGCGGGCGCGGGAGACGCAGGCGCAGATCTTCTGGTTGCTATGCTTCTGGTGATCGCTGAAGAAGACGTCGCGGTGGTCGATCTCGCCGTCGACCTCGACCACGTCGATGGCGCACAGACCGCATTCGCCGCGCTTGCAGTCGAACATCACGTCATGGCCGCTGGCGTTGAGCACGTCCAGCATCGAACGCTCACGCGGGATTTCGAGCTCGATATTCGAGTCCTTCAATCGCACGCGAAACGCTTCGGTCGGCAGCGTGCCGCTGGAGCCGAAGGTCTCGTAGCGGAGATCGGGGAGCGCATGGCCGGCGCCGATCCAGGCATGGCGCGCGGCGTCCAGCAGCCGCATCGGGCCGCAGAACAGCGCCAGCGTTGCCTGCGGCAATGAGGCGAACAGCGCGTCGAGATCGAGCCGCCTGCCTTCATCGCTCGCGTGGACGACGAGGCGATCACCAAGCATCGCGGCGAGCTCGTCGAGATAGGCAGCCTCGCGGCGCGAGCGCACCGCATAGTGCAGCATGACATCCGACCCGCGGCGCGCCAGCGCCTGCGCCGCGCCGAGGATCGGGGTGATGCCGATGCCGCCGGCGATCAGGCAGTAGTTCTGCCGCGTCCAGTCCACGGCGAGCAGCGAGGCAGGCTGCGTGATGTCGAGCCGCGCGCCCGGCTGCAGGGACCACATGTAGCGGGAGCCGCCGCGGGAATCATCAGTGCGGCGCACCGCAATTCTGAAGCCGTGCGGAGAGGCCTCGCCGACCAGCGAGTAAGACCGCGTCTCCGGCTGGCCGTCGATGGTGACGCTGACATTGATGTGGCTGCCGACCGGATAGGACGTGACGTCAAGCTGATCCGGCCTGATCAGGAATTCGCGGATGCCGGGCGCAAGGTCGCGGGTCGTGACGAGCGTTGCAGGAATCCAAGTTTCGATGAAGCGCATGGTGACTGCCCTCAATCGGTTGCGGTCTTGATCAGCGCGAGCGCCGGCAAGAGGTCGAGATGGGTCCGGTTGCGCAGCGCGAGCCGCAGGTTTCGCACCGCGAGCCGCGCATGCTCGCGCATGACGGCCTCGGCGCGCGCGCCTTCGCGGTTCTCGATGGCGTCGATCACGACGCGATGGTGCTCCTGCCCGATGATCAGGATCTGCTGCGCCTCCGGCAGCGCCGACTGCGCCATCACGAAGCCGCTCGGGGAGGCAAACGGCAGCGCCGAGGCGCGGTCGATCTGGCGGATCAGCGGCGGGCTGCGCGACAATTCCGTGAGCACGGCGTGGAAGCGCGCGTTCAGCGTGACATAGGACGAGAAGGCATCGACCGAGATCGGCACCTGGCGGAGCAATTCGTCGATCGCCGCAAGGCATTCCTTCAGCGGCTCCAGCTCGCGCGCGGAGACGCCGCGTTCGGCCGCAAAGCGCGCAGCCAGGCCTTCCAGCGTGCCGCGCAGCTCGATGGAGTCGGAAATGTCGCGCTCCGAAAACGCCTTCACCATGAAGCCGCCGGAAGGGATCGCCTCGAGCAGGCCCTCCTCCTCCAGCCGCACCAGCGCCATGCGCACCGGCGTGCGCGAGGCACCGGTGGTCTCCACCGCCTGAAGCTCGGAGATGCGCTCGCCCGGGCGCAACGCCCCCGACAGGATCTGGTCGCGCAGCGCCAGCTGCGCCTTCACAGTCTGCGAGACTGAGCGGTCCACCTCGCGCTCGGCCATGTCCCTACTCCGCGGCCTGGAGGTGTTGCGGCGCATTCTCCTTGGCAATCATCTTGTCGATCAGCTTGCGCGACCACATCGCGCCGGCGTCGATGTTGAGATTGTAGAAGATACGATCGGGGTTCTCGTCCATCGCCCGCTGCTGCGCTTCCAGAATCAGTTCGTCCTCGCGGAAGATGCCGGAGACGCCCTCGCGGATCTCGGCGGTGATGCGCTGCTCACCGAGGCGGTAATTGCGCACGAAGGACCAAAAGTAATGACAGGTCTTCTCGGTCTCCGGCGTGATCGTGTTGAGCACGAAGCCGTTGACGCCCTGCGACCGGTCGCCTTCCGGCGCACCGGTGCCGGCCGGCGCGACGCCGACGTCGATCGCGATGGTGCACGGAGCCTCGAAGCGGATGATCTGCCAGCGATCGACGAGGCCGGGCTTGCCGAGCTGTTTGGCCCAGAACGGTGGCGGCTCGATGTTCCGCATCCAGCGCGTCACGGTTACCGTCTTCTCGCCATGGGTGACGTCGAACGGAGCCTCGGCGACCGCGTCGTTGCCAATGGAGGAGCCGTGCACGAAGGTCTCGTGGGTGAGGTCCATGAGATTGTCGAGCACGAGGCGGTAGTCGCAATTGACGTGGATGGTTTTGCCGTCGCCCGCCCAGGCCGGATCGTGATTCCAGTGCATGTCCGGCACCAGCGCGGGATCGGCGAGCGCGGGATCGCCCATCCAGAGCCAGATGTAGCGGTGACGCTCGACCACGGGATAAGCGCGCACGCAGGCCGACGGATTGATGGTCTCCTGCGAAGGCATGAAGGTGCAGCGCCCCTGCGCATTGTACTTCAGGCCGTGATAGCCGCAGACGACGGTGTCGCCTTCGAGCCGGCCCTTGGACAGCGGGACAAGGCGATGCCAGCAGGCATCCTCCAGCGCGGCCACCGTGCCGTCAGCCTTGCGGTACATCACGACATGCTTGCCGCAGATCGTCCGCGGCAGCAGCGCCGCCTTGACGTCGGCGTCCCAGGCGGCGGCGTACCAGGCGTTCATGGGGAAGGGTTTTGTCATTGGTCTCACTCCCACGGTTTATGAATACGTTATGTATACAATATCAGCGGAGGATAGGCCGCACAAGCCTGAATTTCCTTACCAAATTACCTTTGATGAGTATCCGGTATACAGCCTCACCGCACGAGGCCTGCGAGCGTAGGCACTCGCGCCTCAACAGCGTCATGGCCGGGCTTGTCCCGGCCATCCACGCGTTGCCACGCGGTACGAAGAACGTGGATGCCCGGGACAAGCCCGGGCATGACGACCTATCGTGAACGCATGTGATCTTGTTCTGCTCTTAGGGCAGCTACGCCCCGAACACCTTCGCCAGCCCCGCCTTCGCCTCTTCCTGGATCTTCTTCAGGTGCTCGGTGCTGCGGAAGCTTTCGGCGTAGATCTTGTAGACGTCCTCCGTCCCCGACGGCCGCGCGGCGAACCAGCCATAGTCGGTCTCCACCTTGATGCCGCCGAACGGCTGGCCGTTGCCGGGCGCCTTGCTCAGCGTCGCGCGAACCGGATCGCCGGCGAGATCCTTCAGGCCGAGCTGCTCGGGCGTGACGGACTTCAGGATGTTCTTCTGCGGCCCGGTCGCGGCGACGTCGATGCGCGCGTAATGGGGCATGCCGAACTCGGCGGTGAGGTCGCCGAAGAGCTGGCTGGGATCGCGGCCGGTCTTCGCCATGATCTCGGCAGCCAACAGGCCGAGGATGATGCCGTCCTTGTCGGTGGTCCACACCGTGCCGTCGCGACGCAGGAACGAGGCGCCTGCACTCTCCTCGCCGCCGAAGCCGAAGCCGCCGGTGAGGAGGCCGTCAACGAACCATTTGAAGCCGACCGGCGTCTCCACCAGCTTGCGGCCGAGCTTTTTCGCGACGCGATCGATGATCGAGCTCGACACCACGGTCTTGCCGATCGCGGCATCCTTGCCCCAATGCGGGCGGTGCGCGAACAGATAGGAGATCGCGGTCGCCAGATAATGGTTCGGATTCATCAGGCCGCCGGTGCGCGTCACGATGCCGTGACGATCGGCATCGGTGTCGTTGGCAAAGGCGACGTCGAAGCGGTCGCGCATCGCGATCAGGCTCGCCATGGCGTAGGGCGAGGAGCAATCCATGCGGATCTTTCCGTCCCAGTCCACCGTCATGAAGCGGAAGGTGGGGTCGATCGCCTCGTTCACCACCGTGGCCTTCAGGCCGTAGCGCTCGATGATCGGATGCCAGTAATGCACGGCGGCACCGCCGAGCGGATCGATGCCGATGGTGACGCCGGCGGATTTGACGAGGTCGAGATCGACGACGTTGCCGAGATCGGCGACGTAAGGGGTGATGAAGTCACAGGCGTGGACGTTCGCGGATTTGCGTGCCTTGGCATAGTCGATGCGCTTCACGTCCTTGAGGCCATCGGCGAGATAGGCATTGGCGCGCTTCTCGACCACGCCCGTGACGTCGGTGTCAGCGGGGCCGCCATGCGGCGGATTGTACTTGTAGCCGCCGTCCTCCGGCGGATTGTGCGAGGGCGTGATGACGACGCCGTCGGCGAGGCCGCTGGCGCGGCCCTTGTTGTAGGTGAGGATGGCGTGCGAGATGACGGGGGTCGGCGTGTAGCCGCCGTCCTTGTCGATCATGACATCAACGCCGTTGGCGGCGAACACCTCGACGGCGCTGACGAGCGCCGGCTCGGCCAGCGCGTGGGTGTCGATGCCGATGAAAAGGGGACCCGTCAGCCCCTTTTCTCGTCTGTAGTCACAGATGGCCTGCGTGGTCGCGAGGATGTGTCCTTCGTTGAACGTGTTCTTGAACGAGGTGCCGCGATGGCCCGATGTGCCGAACGCCACGCGCTGCGCCGGATCCGATGCGTCGGGCTTGCCTGCGAAGTAGGCCGTCACCAGCCGTGGAATATTGGTGAGCGCGTCTGGCGAGGCCTGTTTGCCCGCCGCGGGATGAACATCAGCCACTGAAATATCCTCGTCCTGTCGTCACGGAAATAGCGGGACACCATAGCATCGGCCGCGCCCGCGCCAAGGCCACAACACGCGCGACGAGGAAGGCGTTCCCTGGGGGTGAGCGCCCGCGCGCGGCAGTGACCGCGCGCCAATGGCCGGTTTGTTAACTCCGGAGCTCTATGACAGAGCCATGCTGTGGGATCGGGCACGCTTCAATCTCGGCGCAACGTGGACGCACGTGGCGGTCGCCCTGCTGTTGTCGGCCTCGAACGGCGCACATGCGAGCGACGGCGATATCGACGGGCCGCGCACGACATCGACGATCTCCAGCGTCGGGGCTGAACTCGGCGCCGGCGAAACGCCGTCATCCCGGGCCATGATCCGGAAGATCATCGAGAGAGAAACCGCAAAGACCAATTTGCCGGCCGACGTCGCCGAAGCCGTCGTCTTTGTCGAAAGCGGCTATAACCCGGCGGTCATCGGCAGCGTTGGCGAAATCGGCGTGATGCAGGTGCGGCCCGAGACGGCGGCGATGCTGGGATTCCGCGGAAGCAATGCGGAACTCGCGGAACTGGACGTCAATATCCATTACGGGGTGCTTTATCTCAGCCGGGCCTGGCACCTGGCGGGCGGCGATCTCTGCCGCGCCCTGATGAAGTATCGGGCGGGCCATGGCGAAGAAGAGATGACCGCCCGGTCGCAGGTCTATTGCAACCGAGCCCGCAACCGTCTCCTCGCCATGAACGCGATGCCGGCAGGGACCGCAGCTGCGGCTGCCCCCGATGCGGCGCCCCCGGTCGCTGCTGCGGCTCCGGCAAAACCGGCGAGCCGCGCGAAGATGCCGGTGCAGCCCAAAACGGTCTATGCCCGCTATCGTCAGGGCACCGCGGCCGCCAGCCGCGCCTATTGGGCCGCACACGAGGCCCGGATCAGCCAGATCAAGGCGCGCATCGAAGCCAGATGGAAGCGCGTCGCATCGCGTTGACGGCCTCCGGCTTGCTCCGCCGCAAGCTCCGCATCTACTGTGTGTCGCAAAAGTGTATGCTTGGAGGTCGCTTCATGGAGGTCATACTGCTCGGCACCGGCGGACCACGTCCGGACCCTCGCCGGATGGCGACCACCACGCTGATCAGGCTCGGCGACGAGAACATCCTGTTCGACGCCGGCCGCGGCGTCGTGGTGCAGCTCAGCAAGGCCGGCGTGCCGCTCGGCACCATCAACACGGTCTTTCTCACGCACCATCACTTCGACCACATCGGCGACCTCTACGATGTGATGCTGAATTCATGGATGCACGGGCGCAAGGACGAGCTGCGCATCTATGGACCGCCGGATACCGAGCGGCTCGTCAGCACGCTGATCACGCAGGTCTACGACAAGGACATCACCTGGAGGGATAAGGGCGAGCCCGCCTTCGGCGGCTGGAAGCCTGTCGTCGCAGCTGACATCGTACCGGGTCCTGTTCTCGACACCGGCCGCTGGAAGATCAGGGCCGAGCCGGTCTCGCATGGCGACGGCCTCGACATGCCGCCGGCCTTCCTCGCGCGCTGGATGTGTCTCGGCTACCGCTTCGAAGCGGAGGGCAAGGTTGTTGCGATTTCCGGCGACACCGTCCCCTGCCCCGGGCTCGAGCGGCTGGCACAGGGAGCCGACCTGCTGGTCCAGTGCTGCTTTCTCGCCACCCCAGAGATCAACAACGAGCACCTCCGCCGCCTTGCGAAATACACGATCGCCTGTGGTGACACGGTCGGCAAGGTCGCGACCAAGGCCGGCGTCAGGAAGCTCGCGCTGACCCATCACCGGCCGCGCACCGACGACACCATGCTGAAGGCGCTGCTTGACGATGTGCGGCAGGACTATTCAGGGCCGGTCGTGCTCGGCGAGGATCTCACGCGGATCGAGGTCTGAGACCATCGGCCGTCCGGCCTCAGGACGATCCGACCTCGATCCGGAACGACAATTGCTCTTGCGCCTCCGGCGCAATGTGCATCAGGCCCGGCTTGTCGGTGAACTCGCCGTCGAAGCCGGCGGGACTGGCATGGCCGCGCCACGGCTCGATGCAGAGGAACGGCGCACCTGACGGTTTCGACCAGACGCCGAGCTCGCGGAAGCCGCGCCAGGACATTTCCAGCCACGGGCCGGTCGATACACCCTGCCCCGCGGCATAGCGGACCGACGTGCTCTCGATCCGGTCGAAGATGATGGCGTCGTCGGTGAACAGGGATTGGGACAGAGGAAGCGAGTTGCCTTTGACCGGGCTCGGCTCCGCTGCCGGCCGCAGCAGTCCACCATCGAGACGGCGGACGGGGGACGCCTCCGCGCGCGCGAAAGTCAGCGCATAACTCTCCTTTGCCATACCGGGCCGGAGCGGCCAGTTGAAGGCGGGATGACCACCGAGCGAGACCGGCAATTCCTCCTTGCCGGTGTTGGCAATCGTGAACGTCAGATCGAGGCCGGTGTCGTCGATGGCATAGGCGGCCGTGAGCCGGAACGCGAACGGATAGAGCGCGCGCGTCGCCTCGCTGTCATCGAGCACCAGGGAGCAGCGGCTCTCGCCGCGTTCCGCCCACGAAAAGCGGCTGTCGCGGGCAAAGCCGTGCTGGGTCATCCGATACGTCTTGCCCCGGTGGCGCAATTCGTCGTTGGCGAGGCGCCCGACGATCGGAAACAGCAGCGGCGCGTGACGCGGCCATTCCGGCCCCGCCTGCCAGACGAATTCGATGCCGCTGTCGTCCTTCAGCGAGCAGAGCTCGGCACCGTGCGCCTTGATGGTTGCCGTGAGGGAGCCGCTGCGGAGGGAATAGGTATCGTCGCTCATGCGAGACGTCTACACCCCCAACCCACCCGCAGCAAGGCAGTGCCGGCCATCCAACTCGAACGTTTTGGCGCCGATCGAGCGCTGCGTCATATTTCCGTACCCAACGATTGCTCTGTTGGCACAATCACCGTCTGTCTCCCCGAGGCCGATCCGACCTGAAGCCGATGAAATCCCGTGGTAGCCAATTGAAGTTCTTCATCAACGGCCGCTTTCTGTCGCAAAAGCTCACCGGCGTTCAGCGTTATGCCGCTGAAATGGTCAAGGCGATCGACGTGCTGCTGGCGTCGGAGCAGACTCCTGCCTCGTTGCGCAACGCGGAGTGGCAGTTGCTGACGCCAGCGGATGCAAGCGAGACCCTTCAACTCGATCGGATCAAGATTCGCGCCGTCGGCCGGTTGCATGGGCACGCTTGGGATCAGATCGATCTCGCGCGCGCCGCGGCCGGAGGCCGCTTGATCAGCCTGGCCAATTCCGGCCCCGTCTTCCATCGCGACCACATCGTCGTGCTCCACGACGCCCAGGTCTTTCGCAGACCCGACTTCTTCAACTGGCGCTACTTGACCGTTCATCGCACAATGGGGCGGCTGCTCGCCCGCCACGCAGCCATCGCGACGGTGTCGGCATTTTCCCGCAGAGAACTTGCCGAGGTGCTGAATCTATCGGCACCACACATTCCCGTCTTCCCCAACAGCGCCGAACACTTCGCCGCCACGAAGCCCGACCCCGGCATCCTTGCGCGCCTGGGCATTCAACCGCAGAAATTCTTTCTGTTCGTGGGCTCGAAGACCAAGAACAAGAATCTCTCCGTAGCGATTCGCGCCGTCCAATTGCTCGACCGGGCCGACGTTCCGCTGGTCATCGTCGGAGGCGATAACAGCAAGGTCTTTCAGGACAATTCGGGCGAAGGGGTTTCCGGCCTGTTGCTTGCCGGGCGTCTGACGGACAGCGAGATTGCAGCTCTCTATGCGCATGCATCGGCATTCGTGTTTCCCTCGCTCTACGAGGGGTTCGGCGTACCGCCGCTCGAGGCCATGATCTTCGGCTGTCCGGTCATCGCCTCGACGGCTGACGCCGTCGTGGAGACGTGCGGTGACGCGGCTGCGTATTTTCGCGCCACCGATGCCGACGCGCTGAAGCAGCTGATGCTCGAAAGACTGGCAATCGGCGCGATCTCGGACCAGGAACGCATGCGGCAGCAGGATCGCCTTGCCTTCTATTCGTGGAAGAAGTCGGCGAAGGCGCTGCTCGATCACCTCGCACGACCGGCGCACATCGCCAACGCTGCCTGAAGCTCGGCGCAGCTCGCCTATTGCGCGCAATGGTTCTTGCACAAACCATTTGCAACTCGCGGCTTCCCTGCACAGTTCCATGAGAAACTTTTTTCGCTCTTGCAGCTATCGCGGCGCAACAACACCACATCGCTGCCCCAATATCGCTACGTATTCGATGAACTGTTCCGCCAGCAGTGAAGCTCAGAACGAGGATGCACGATGCCCGGCTCTCCGACGCAGCCTTATGCAAGACAGACGATGAAGGTGCTGCACGTCGCCGAGACGATTCGTGGCGGGATTGCGAGCTACCTGAATGAGTTACATCCGCAGCAACAGGCGAGCTTCGGCGCCGAGAACGTGCACTATGTCGTTCCCTCGGATCATCGCCGCGATCTCGCCGCCGTCGATGACAATCAGATTACGACATTCGAGCGATCCGGCCGCAGCATCGCCGGGCTATTGCAGATGCTGCGCGCAAGCATGCAGGCGCTGGATGCGTTCAGGCCGGACGTGGTGCACCTGCATTCCTCGTTTGCGGGCCTCGTGCTCAGGCCCGCGCTGGCGGCCCGCTCGGACGGACCGCGCGTCGTCTATTGTCCGCACGGCTGGGCGTTTTCGCGCGAGACCGGCCGCCTCAGTCATGTGGTGACAAAGGCGGCGGAGAACCTTCTCGCGCGCACCTCGGACCGGATCATCTGCATCTCCGGCGACGAGTTCAACGAGGCGGTCCGCGCCGGAATTCCCGCCGACCGCCTCACCGTCGTCCACAATGGCATCTCGAAGAGCCGCACGCTGCAGCCCGTTGCGGCGGAATGGACTTCCAAGAAGGTCAAGGTCCTCTTCATCGGTCGTCTGGACCGGCAGAAGGGCTTTGATCTCCTGATCGAAGCGGCTCGCTCGCTCGAGGATGTCCTCGACGTCCGCATGGTCGGCGCCTCCGTCGTCAACAAATACGAAGGGCCGGCCGTCCCCTCCAACGTGTCCCTGCTGGGCTGGCTGGACCGCCCAACCATCGAGACCCAGCTCGAGGCCGCCGACCTCGTCGTAATCCCATCACGATGGGAAGCCTTTGGCCTCGTTGCCCTGGAGGCGATGCGCGCAGCCAAGCCCATTCTGGCGTTCCGCAGCGGCGCATTGCCCGAGATCGTCGTCGATGGCGTCACCGGCGTGCTGTGCGAGCCCGTCGCCGTCCAGCCGCTCGTCGACGGTTTCCGGCGAGCACTGGATCTCGATCTCAAGGTGCTGGGGCAGCGCGGCTACGACCGGTTCAAGCAGCTTTATGACGTTCAGAAGACGCATGGACAATTGCAGCAGGTCTATGCCGAGCTCCTTCAGGACGACCGGACACCGATCGCAACGAAGGCGGGGCTGCAATCGGATCTCTCAAAGTGACGATGAACATGCGCGATTGCCCTCGCAGATGCCGAAGATCGCGCTGGCGATCCACCAAGCCCGGTCTGGTGTCACCGCCGGTGTATCGCGCGTGAGCATGACCTAGACCATGACACGCCCACGCACCTTGATTCGCGACACTGTCCGCCTCGCGGGCTTCATCTCTTCCATTCTTCTGTCGGTGCCGGCCTGCGCTCAGCACGCTCAACCGCTCGATGCCCGATTCCTGCTGGGTGTCGGCACCCATCAGGGGCTGGGCGGGCCGGTGAGCGCGCGCGGGTACGTGCCAGCAGAGAACGTCGCCCAGATCAAGCAACTCGGCCTCAATTCCTTCCGCGACGACTTCCCCTGGTCCGATTTCGAAACGGCAGGACGCCGGATGGGCTTCACGTCCAGACTCGGCAGGCTGGAGGCGCAGGTCAAATCCGGCGTCGCGCGCCCGCTCCTGATCCTTGCGTTCGGCCATCATCTCGTTCCGAATTCGTCACCACCGACGACCGACGAAGCCCGGCAGCGCTTCGCCGATTATGCTGCAGCCGCGGCGCAATCAGTCGTGGCGCAACACCCGCTGTTCGAGCTCTGGAACGAATGGAACATGGCGGCAAAGAAAGATGCCGCGTTCTCACCGGAAAACTATCTGGCGCTCGCGGAGGCCGCACGCCCGGCGGTGAAGCGGGTCGCGCCGAATGCGCCTTTCCTGGTCGGGGCGCTCGGCGACGATCCGGGCTGGACATGGACGGAGAAGATGCTGCGAACCGGCATTCTCCAGTACGCGGACGGAGCCTCGATCCATCTCTACAATTTCTGCATGGGCCCAAGCAAACGCACCTCCGCCGAGATCATCGATCGGCTCACCGCGTTCCATCGGCTCGTGAGTCAGGCGAGCGGAAACGCCGACTTCCCGATCTATGTCACCGAGACCGGCTGGACCACGGCCACCAACAAATGCGGCGTCAGCGAACAGGCGCAGGCCGACAATACGGCACAGCTCATCCTGTGGGCGGCGACCGCGGGACGCTGGCTCAAGGGCATCTGGCTCTATGAGCTCAAGGACAGCGGCAGGAATCCATCGGAGCTGGAGGACAATTTCGGCCTCTACCGTTTCGACAACTCGCCAAAACCCGTCGCCTGTGCGGCCCAGGGCGCCTGGGCTTTCATCCGCTCCAGCCTGAGTGCCGAGCGAGGAGAACTCGCCGGCGGCGTCGTGTCGATCAATGCGTCAACGGCTTCCGGCGGCAGAATTGCAGTCTGGTCCGAGGCCCCGGACCGACGTTACGAAATCCGGCTCAAGGAGGATCAGGAAGGAGCAACCTTTGCGATGCCGTGCGATTCGGCGGCAAGACCGGCGTCCAGGGCCTGGATTCCGGTTTCGAGCACACCGGTTCTTATTGCAGTCAACAACGGTGCCATTCCCGCCCTGGAGATACGGCCGGCGCGGTAGGCGTGAATTTGCAAAACACGAGGTTACGCGATGAAAGTTCTTTTGACGTCCACGCTTTATCCGACACCTCAGGCACCAAAGATCGTTGGCGGTGCAGAGGTCTTCGCGCGACGTTTCGCCGAAGGCCTGGTGCAGCGCGGAGACGAGGTCGAGGTGATACGGGCCGCACCGGCGCCCCAGCAGGCTCGCGAATCCTGCAACGGCATCGACATCTATTCCGCGCCGGTGCAGAACATCTATCTGCCTTTCACCGAACAGAAAAACGTCGCACTGCGCAGTATCTGGCACGCGATCGACGACTGGCAGATGCAGGCGCCCCTGATCGCGGAACGAGTCCGGGCCTTCAAGCCGGACGTCCTGCACTCCAACAATTTGTCGGGTCTCACCACCGCGATCTGGCGCGTTGCCGCCCAGCTCGGCGTCCCGGTGCTCCATACGCTTCACGACTATTATCTGACCTGTCCGCGCTGCTCGCGTTTCGACAAGGGACGGTCTTGCGAGCACACTTGCACGAGTTGCGGAATCTTGAGCTATCATCGCAAGCGCGCCACGCATTGGCTCAGTGCCGTGGTCGGCGTGAGCGAGCGCGTCCTGTCCATTCATACGGACATGGGTATGTTCACCGAGACGCCGATCCGTACCGTGATCCGCAACGCCTCGACCGAGCCGCCGCGTGAGCCCTATCCCCGTCCGATCTGCACCACTGAAGTGACGTTCGGGTTCATAGGCCGCCTCACGGAGGAAAAGGGCATCGACAACCTCATGCGCGCACTTGCCCTGCTGCCCCGCGATCGCGTCCGCATGATGATCGCCGGCCGGGTCAGCGACGAGGAGCAGGGACGCCTCCGGGGCCTCTCGCAGGATGCGCGAATAGAGTTCATGGGCTTCGTGGCGCCGGACGATTTCTACAGGCAGGTCGATGTGGTGATCGCGCCATCCATCTGGCACGACCCGGGTCCACTCGTCGTCGCAGACGCCAAGGCGGCTGGCAGGCCGCTGCTCGGAACGCCCTTTGGCGGCATGCCCGAGGTCATCGAGCACGGCGTGACGGGCTGGCTGACCGAAGCCGATCCGCAATCCCTGGCCGGCAGCATGCTCGCAGTCGCGGCGGATCCGCACAAGATCGACGAGATCAGCCGGCGCCTCATCGCGGATACCAACAAATGGGTATTTGCCGACGTGCTGTCTTCATACAAGAACCTGTATGAGCAATTGCGCGAGAAACGGATGTCGCGCTTGCACGCAGCAACGGCCGAGGCGCCGCTGGGACGGACCATCGGCAAGGGGCGCCTCATTCCGAGATGACACGCCTCCTGGCGATGGCGGGCTACGTCTATCAAAGCGCCGCGGCGATCATCCTGATCTTCGCGATCAGTCATCTGTTGCCCGCCGCCGACTATACCAATTTCTCCCTGGCACTGGCCTCGAGCCAATTGCTCTGCGTCCTGATGTTCGAGTGGCTGCAACTCGCCGGACTGCGCTTTCTGGCGGCAGCGAAGGAGAACGAAGCGGCTCGGTTGAGGTGGTCGCTGCTTGCGGCGGGCCTGTCGAGTGCGGGCGCGCTCGTCCTTGTCGGGAGCTGCGCATCCTTGGCCAGCGAGCTCCCGACGGGGATCGTCGCCCTGGGCCTCGGCATATCCGTGCTCCAGGGCTTGACCGATCTCTATTTCCTGTCGGTCCGCCTGTCCGATCGGCTGGGCATCGCGTCCTTTCTTCTTGCGTTTCGTGCCACCGCCCTTCTGACCGCGGCCGTCGCCGGCGCAGCGATCTCCGGAACGGCCGAAGCGACGCTGCTCGGCGTTGCCGCCGGCCACATGCTGGGCCTTCTCGCCGGGCTGGTGGCCTATCGCACCCCCCTGGAGCGCGCTTCGCTGCGAACGATGCTCGCCGACTGGAAGGATTTCTCCCGCTACGGCATGCTCGCCGCAGGCGCGTCGGTCATCCATCTGTCGGTGCCGGTGCTGCTCCGTGTCATCGTCATCGGCCGGCTGGGTCCGACGGGGGCTGGCGCCGGATTTTCGATCGCGCTCGACCTGCTGCAACGTCCCTTCTGGGTCCTCAATGCAGCGATCCACACCGTGAGCTATCCCGAAGTGGTCAACGATTTCGAGCACGGGACCGGCACAAAATCCGTGCAATCTGCACGCCGCATGTTCGAGTTCATGATCTGCACGACCCTCGTGCTACTCGGCGGATTGGTCGGCTTCATTCCGGATGCCGCGCGCATCCTGGTGCCCCGGGAGAGCCTGGATGGATTCCTGGCGACGGCGCCGGCGATCGCCGCCTTCTATTTCCTGCATACCCATTTGCAGGCGACGATAGCCGTTGTCCCCCACCTCGAGAAGCTGGCGACCAGGCTGGTCCTGGTCGCCGCCGGGCAGCTCGCCCTCGTTGTCGCCCTCTCCCTGGTCGCCGTGTCGGCCGGTCTGTCGCCGCGAGCGGCGGTGGGCTGTGCCTCGCTCGCCACCCTCGCAACGATTCTGGTCGCGCTCGGTCCTACGCTGCGGTTCGAGGCATTCCCGCGCTGGTCCTTGGTCATGCAGGCGCTGGTGGCCGCGATCCTGATCGGATCGCTCGGTTCGATGCCGACGGAGCCCGCGGCATGGCTCGCCGGCAAGATCATGATCGCCGCGATCGCAACGGCGATCATCGCATGGCGCGGGGACTTTCTCATGCTGGCTCGCCGCGGCTGATTTGCCGCACCCGCAAGCCTGCCAAATCAGATCCGACGTCCGAGACGGAATCGGCCTCGCTACCAGCTGCCGCAGCGGGTGCGTGCACCATCACCGCACCACCACAACCCTCCCGGGTATATCCCACACTTTAATCGCCCATAGAAACGGCATCTGCAATCGTTCTGTGCAAGAAGTTTCAAAAAGAGCGGATGACACTCCGTAGGATTGCGGACGCTGCACAACCCTTTGCCGACTTCACGCACTGCAAGCGTGCAGCATCGTTCCCCTTCCCGACCTGTCGCATGGATCCGATCGGCACGGCCTGCGCATACATTCAGCAGTCAGATCGACAAAATTCTTGAAAGCGCCTTCCTCACGCCATCCTGCTCCGGCATCGCAATCAACGTTCTGCTGCAACAGAGCAAGTCTGTTCCTGCACAAGGAACCCGTTTCGCTCGCTATTTGTAGCTTTGGTTTTTATCTGAAATTCACACTCGACAGAGAAGCTTAACGCAAATCCCTGCGAGCAATTTGGTTCGCGCTGAAATCGAGTGTGCAATGCCTGATCAAACAATCCTCTCCGCCAGCGGCTTCATCAACTCCATCGGCGTCAACACACATGCCGGCTTCGGGTGGACCGGCTACAACAATCTCGCGCTGATGGTCGACGATCTGGAATATCTCGGCGTCACCCATCTCCGCGACGCGATGGGAACCAGCCCCGCTGCGCAACCGGTGGTCGAAGGTCTCGCCGCCGCCGGTTACAAGTTCGACTTCCTGGTCTCGTCCGCCCTGCCGCAGTCGGGGACGGCCGGACTTCAGAAGTACATCGCCTCGCTCGAGAAGTTCGCGGCGACCCACGTGGGCAGCATCAGCGCCATCGAGGGGCTCAACGAGGCCAATCACCAGCCCTTCAGCTACAATGGCAGCTCCAGCCTCTCAGCCGCAGCCCAGTTCCAAAGCGCGCTCTATCAGGCCGTCAATTCCAACGCCGCGCTCGCCAGCATCCCGGTCTACAATCTGTCACTGGCCTACAACGATCCGCAAGGCTACGCCCAGCTCGGCAACATGTCGGGCTCGGTCGACTACGCCAATGCCCACGCCTATGTCAGCACCGGCTTGACGCCCGGCAGCTCCATCGCGGCAACGCTCAGCGCCGTCATGACCGCGGCACCGGGAAAGCCCGTCGTCATCACTGAGACCGGCTATACCACGCAGGCCAACACTCAATATCTCGGCGTCAACGAGACGGTGCAGGCCAAATCGATCCTGAATACGCTGGTCGATGCCTACAAGGCCGGTGTCAGCGCGACTTATCTCTACGAACTGTTCGACCGCGACTCGTCGGCCGCCAATACGAACCCGGAGGCGAACTTCGGACTGTTCAATTCCGACGGCACGCCGAAGCTCGCCGCCACGGCGATTCACAACCTGACGACCATTCTGGCCGACGACGGCAAGGGCGGCCTGCAGCCGACTGGTCCATTGAACTACACCCTGAGCAACATGCCGGCCACAGGCAACAGCATGGTGCTCGGCAAGAGCAATGGCGCCTACGAGCTCGTTGTCTGGGCCGAGCCGAAGCTCTGGAACGACGCCACCGACACCGAGGTAAGCAACAGCACCCAGACGGTCACGGTGAATCTCGGCGGCGTGCATCATACGGTGAAGGTCTACGACACGCTGACCGGAACCACGGCGATCGCCAGCTACACCGACGTCAGCACGATCACGATTCCGGTCAGCGATCACCCGCTGATCATCGAGATCGACGCGCCCCCGACCACGCCGACTCCGCCTGACACCCGGGCCAGCGTCAGCGGCACGGCTGCCGAGATCGTGCCGCAACTGTCCGACCTGAGCGAGTCGACGGCGCTGCAGACCATCACGTTGACGGATTCGCACGTCCTGCCGGTCGCTTCGAAAGCGACGATGGACTACATCATTGCCCATTACGGCAGCGCGCTGTCCAAGATCCAGGGCGGATACTCGTTCTCCGTGACGAATACGGCCGCGACCTGGACCAACACGAAGACTTACGACGCGAGCGGGAAGCTGCTGTCGAAGTCCGACACCGGCCTCAATTCAAGCGGGCAGCCGACCTCGACCACCGTCGTCTACAGCGATGGTTCCCAGGACCTGATCAGCTACACCAATGGTGTGAAGACGAAGTTCGTTCATGTCGGGACCGACGCAACCCGGACCACCGACACCTACAACACGGCCGGAACCCTTCTGAGCGAGATCGTGCAGAAGTCGGACGGCTATTACTCCACCACGCTCTACACGAACGGCGTGAAGACCGCCGCCTACGTCAAGAACGCCGATGGTTCGCAGGACAATTATTCCTACAACATCACCGGAAAGAGCTTTACCACACAGGTTCAGCACCTTGACGCCTCGGGAAAGGTCACCTCGGTGACCCGCAGCCATGCCGACGGCTCGCTGGATTCGACCCAGGTCTACAAGAGCGACGGCAGCAGCGTGATCGCGTTGTACAGCGCCACGGGCGTCAAGCTGGTCGAGACCAGCTATCATGCCGACAAGAGCAAGGACGTCTGGACCTACAACATCAAGGGCCAGACCTATGCGACCGAGCACGACGTCTACGATGCGACCGGCTTCCTCACCACGCTGGTCCGCAGGCACGCCGACGGCAGCCTGGCCTTCAAGCTGATGCAGACCGCGGACGGCACCAAGACGACCAACTGGTACAATGCCTCCGGCAGCCTCACCAGCGAGGTGGTCCAAAAGGCCGACGGATTCACCTCGACGACCCTCTACAGCAATGGCGTGAAGACGAAGGCCTACATCAAGAACGCCGACGGTAGTCTTGACAATTATGCCTATGGCGTCACCGGCCAGAGCTACACCACGCTGATCCAGCACATCGATCCGTCCGGCAAGGTCACCGCGGTGACCCGCAAGCATGCCGACGGCACGCTCGACTATACGCAGGTCATCAATGCCGACGGAAGCAGCGTCATCACCAACTACGACGCTGCAGGCGTGCGAACCAAGCAGACCGACTATCACGCCGACGGCAGCAAGGACGTCTATCTCTTCGGCATCACCGGCCAGAACTACACGACCGAGCACGACATCTACGATGCGACCGGCTTCCTCACCACGCTGGTCCGCAGGCACGCCGACGGCAGCATGGCGTTCAAGCTGGTGCAGAGCAAGGACGGGATCAAGACGACTGACTGGTACGATGCCAAGGGCGTCCTCACCAGCGAGGTGATCACGAAGGCCGACGGTTACAGTTCGACAACGACCTATTCCAACGGCCTGAAAACCGCGGCCTACATCACCAATGCCGACCAGAGCCAAGACATTCACAAATACAACATCACCGGCCAGAGCTACACCACGCAGCACCAGCATATCGATCCGGCCGGACGGACGACCGAGGTAACCCGTTGGCATGCCGACGGCTCGCTCGACTATACCGAGGTCGTCGGCAACGACGGCAGCAGCGTCGTGACCAACTACGACGCTTCCGGCATCAAGAAGACGGAGACCGATTATCACGCCGACGGCTCGAGGGATGTCCATCTCTTCAACGTCGTCGGTCAGAACTACACGACGGAGCACGACACTTACGATTCCACCGGCTTCCTCACCCACATCGTGCGCACCCACGCCGACAACAGCCTGGCATTCACGTTGGTGCAGAGCGCTGACGGCACCAAGACCTCCGAGTGGTATGACGCGAAGGGTATCATCACCAGCGAGGTGACGACCAAGAGCGATGGCTACAACTCCACGACCGTCTATACCGGCGGCGTGAAGACCGCGGCCTATATCAAGAACGCCGACGGCACGTCGGACAATTGGAACTATAACGTCACCGGGCAGTCCTATACGACCCAGCACCAGCACCTCGATGCCTCGGGCAAGCTGGTCGAACTCACCCGGACCCATGCCGACGGCACGCTGGACTATACCCAGGTCATCCACGACGACGGCAGCAAGCTGACCGACATCTATAACAGCGCCGGCGTCAAGACTCAGGAGATCGCCAACAACGCCGACGGCTCGAGAGACGTATTCCTGTTCAACTTCAACGGACAGGCCGGCACGACGCAGCACGAGAACTACAACACCGCCAATGCACTGCAGTTCATCGATCAGACCAAGACCGACGGCACCCATAACGTCACGGCCGTTGGGAGCGGCGTGACGATCCAGGGCGGAGCCGGCAACGACGTGTTCTCGGCCGCGCCGAATTCGACCACCATCGCCTATGATCACGGCCAGGACCAGATCCTCAACTTCCAGGCCGGCGACGCCACGACCCACGACGTGATCCAGATCTCGAAGCTCCTGGCCGCGGACTACAGCCACCTGCAGATGACGCAGTCCGGCACGAACGCGCTCATCACGTTCTCGGCCAACGACTCGATCCTTCTCAAGAACGTCTACGTCAGCAGCCTGACGAGCCACGACTTCATATTCGTCTAAAGTCGCGGCAGATTGGCATCTATCGAGGCAGCGTGGGATGGGGCAAACCCCCGTCCCACGCTCAGCAAGCGACCGATGCGCTTACAACAGGCAAGGACCGCCTTCGGCCTACTCACCTGATACAGCCGCCGTCCCCCGGCTCGTTCAAAGGCCCATCAGCACTGCACATGATTGGCGGTGGTTGCGAACTTGCGTCACAATTGCTGTCTAGAAGAGACCTTCTTGCTGCAGGGATATCGACGCCGACATGGAAGTCCGCGAACCAAAGCGATTCGTTCTTCTCGACTTCTACCGGTTCATCGCCGCGCTAGGCGTCTTCATCTTTCATCTGAAGAACATCGACAAAGGCATCTCACCGGTCTGGAACGGCTCTTACGGCCTGTTTGTCGACATGTTCTTCATCCTGTCCGGCTTCGTGATCTCCTATTCCTATCCTGCGACCTCGACAGGTCTACGCTCCTATGTGCGCTTCCTCGTCAGGCGGATCGCGCGAATCTACCCCTTGCATCTGCTGACATTATTGATATTCGCGGTCCTTGCTCTCGTGGGCATATCCGGGCCGACCTCGCACGCGAGCTGGCTGGATTTCCTTCACAACCTCCTCCTCGTGCAGGCGTGGGGCGTCACAGATCACCTCAGCTTCAACTCGCCGGCGTGGTCCATCAGCGCCGAGCTGTTCTGTTACGTTCTATTCCCACTGTTCATGCTGCTGGCCGGCAGGGTCTCGCCGCTGATGCTCGCGATCATCGTCGCGCTCTGTTACGGAATCCTCGCCCACGCTCACCTGCCGATCTGGCAGGAACGGTCGCAGATGTACGGGGCAACCTTCGATTTCGGGATGTTGCGGGCCCTTCCGAGCTTCCTGAACGGGATTCTCCTGACCGTCCTGTTCCGGCTCTCGAGCGACTATCGCAGGAAGCCCGTCGCATTCGCCGGAATAGCGCTGTTCGCCGGCTCGGTCCTGATCCTCAACCTCTATGCCAAGCCCGACCTTGCAATCATAGTGTTCTCTCTCGCGATTCTCGTCACAGCCACCGGAGAGAGCGCCTTCGCCCGGTTTCCCGGCTCTGACTGGCTTGGCCGCCTCGGCAACACGTCATACGCGATCTACATGGTTCACGAAGTGCTGCTGATCCTGCTTTTCAAGCCGGCGTGGCACTATTTCGGACTTCAACCAAGCATGTTTCCGGTGTTTGCGTTGGTCTGCTGCATCATTCTGACGGTCGTCGCCGACGTGACGTATCGCTACGTCGAGAATCCCGCTCGAAGATTGATCAACCGGCTTGCGCCGGGCGATGCGAGGTCGGCCCACATCCCGAAGGCCGAGCCGCTCGATCTTTCCGAGACCCGGCAAGCGGCCAATGCGAGCTAGAGCATGATCCGGAAAAGCATGTAGCGGTTTTCCGAAAAGATCATGCTCAAACAACACCTAAAGCGCGATGACGATTCATCCTAATCGCATCGCGCTTTAGGTGTCTGCAGGGCGGATCTTGCAGCTAGGTTCTCGACGATCGCCGCACACGGCTCAGGATTTCCTGACATATCCGCACCACGGCCGGCCGGGCGATCGCGACAACAACGACGAGATATACCGAAGAACCGAGCAGAACGAGCGCGGCGAGACGCAGCCATGGCGACGTGGCCGGCATCGCAACGGAGGCAGCAGCCACCGCGCATGCCATCACCGCGGAGCCCGCAAGTGCGGGCATCAGCGCCGCGGCATAGGGCCTGATACCGAGCGATAGGATCCGCATCGAGGCTCCGGCGGATAGCGGATACAGCAACAAGGCGCGAGCGACGTAGCCGACAGCAATCGCGATAAGGCCAAACGGCGCAGCGAGGATGAAGATTGCTATGTTCGAAACCGCGTAGATCAGCGTCAGCCAGGTTTGCCAGTGCGGTTTGCCGAACGCCAGGATAACGGAGTGATTGTAGAGGCCGATCGTGGTCAGGAATCCGGTGACCGACATAATCGCGAGCAGAGGCGCGGCCCCGCTCCACTTGGACCCGAAGAAAGCAGTGATCAGATCCGGCGCCAGAACCGCTATGCCGGCGAAGATCGGAGCCGTCAGCAGCGACGTGTACATGACGAAGGCAACCAGCGTCGAACGCGATGCTCCACGGTCATGCTGGAGGCCAGCGATGGTCGCAAAGAACACCCGGTTCAACGCATTCCCAATCACGGTACTCACGGCATTGACCAGGCGCTTGGCCAGACTGTACAAGCCCGCGCCGGCGGCGCCGGTATACCACGTAACGAAAATCAGATCGGAATTGGCATTGGCGAAGTTCGTGATTCCCGTCAGTGCCACGTAGCGCGCATAGCTCAGGAGTTCGACAACAGCCTGCCGGCTGACCCGGAGCCGAGGGCGCCAGGGCGTCAGGATCCAAAGGCTGACCAGCGAGATCAACGACGTCGAAACGAGCTGTCCGACCAGCGCAACGACCCCGTACCCCTGGATCGCCAGCCCGATCCCAACGGCCCCGCCAACCGAGATTGAAGAAAGCGAGCGGATGGCGAGGGATCGAAACAGTTGATTGCGCATCAACCAGGCTTCGTGCGTCCGTGACAGGCCCTGTACGGCCACCACGATGCAGAACCCCTTGAGAACGATGGCAATGTCCGAAAGACCCGAAAATCGTTCGATCGCGCTGCTCGAGGCGAACAGTGCGAGCGCTGCAAACAAGGAGAGGCCCGCGATGAGCCAGAACGAGGCAGTGTAGTCCTCGTCCTTCGGCTCGGCACGCGCCTGGACCGCAATCGCGATGCTCTCGATCAGGACTGCCCGGCAGAATTCGAGCGCCAGCGCCCCCGTTGCCACGATGCCGAGAATCTGCGGCGACAGCAGCCGCGCCATGATCATGTAGATCGCGAGCGTGAGAGCCTGCCCGACTGCGGAATCGAGTGCGGACCAAATGACGCCCGAAACGATCGAGCGCGGCTTGATATTCTCGTGGCGCAATTGGAGGCCTGTCACAATTTCCGGTTAGGCCGACTTTCGTCGTTGAGCCATTGGCTGCAATGGTCCAATAGTCGCCTTGTTTACGAGGACACTACGGCAAGAAAGCAGCTACAATCCGAGGCAGCATGAATTTTCGGACCAATCTACGACGGTTGATGAACGAGGTCGGTTGCGACTTTATTCATCAGCTGCCGTATCCGCACGTGGACTTGTTCTTCTGGCGTCCCGACGACGGAACGATAAATTTCGGCGACTATCTTTCGGTCGTCGTCGTTGACCATCTCTTGCGGCATTTCGGCTATACGCTCGCCGACGAGGTGCCGCGGCAAACGCGCTTGTTCGCGATCGGCTCCGTGCTCCATTACGCGCGAAATGACGATGTGATCTGGGGTAGCGGCGTGAACGGACGCCCCGGCCAGGATGACCTCAATCGCCGCGTGCAGAACCTGGACGTGCGAGCGGTGCGCGGCCCTCGTACACGGGAGATTTTGCGGCGCCGGGGCATCGCGGTACCCGAAGTGTTCGGGGACCCTGCGTTGCTGCTCCCTCAGCTGTTTCCGAATCGCTTTCGCCCCACCGCCAAGAAGCCGTGGGTGTTTGTTCCGAATTTGCACGATTTGAGCCTCATCGACCGTGGCGCCGATACGGTGGTCTCACCGCTGGGATCATGGAACCGACGAATTGACGCCATTCTCGAAGCGGAGCTGGTTCTGGCAAGCTCGCTCCACGGCATCATTGTCGCCGAGGCATTCGGGATACCGGCTCGCTACGTGCGCCTGAGCAGCGGAGAATCCGAGTTCAAGTATCGTGACTATTACGAGGGCACCGGTCGGTTTGCCGTCGAGTTTGCCTCGAGCATTGACGAAGGTCGCGAGATGGGTGGGGCTGCGCGCCTCAACTTCGATCATCGTGCCTTGATGAGTGCATTCCCGATCGACCTCTGGAGCGGAAACAGCTGATATGGCCAAGCGCCTCCGCGTCGCCATCTACGCACCGCATTTTGCGGAATATTCCTACCGTCTCGCGTCGGGATTGGCTCGCCATTGCGACGTCCGGCTGGTGCTCAACCGCAAGGACGCCAATCAGCAATGGGAGCTGGCCGATATCGCCGTGACGGCTCCATTCGAAACGAGAGTTCGCGACCTGAGCCTGCGCCGCGGGGGCGCGATCGGCATCCCGGCCTCATTCCTCGACATAATTTCGTTTCGTCCCGACGTGATTCATTGTCACGAAGTTCCGGAGATCTACACGTCCAGGCTGATCCAGCTTCTTCGTCCGCTCGGCATTCCGCTGGTGTTGACCGTTCACGATGCGATCCCGCATTCGGAAGGCGGCTCCGGTACGTCGCCGCGTGAAGATGCATGGCGCGGGCGCATGCGCGCAGCCGCGTCGGTCGTCACCACGCATGGCAAGAGCTGCATCGCCGATTTTCGCCGTGCCTCGCCTGACTTCAAAGGAGAAGCGATCTCCAGCATGCACGGCGTGCTCATGGTTCCACCGGCTGGGGGCGCGGTCACCGCGCCGGAGGCTGCGCGCATCCTGTTTTTTGGACGGATGTGGGCCTACAAGGGCCTCGACGTCTTCATCGATGCGATCGACATGTTGGCCCGGCGCGGTGTGGCCCATGAAGCGATCGTTGCCGGCCGCGGCCCCGAGATGACACGGCTCGGAGCGCGCATGGAGGCGATGCCGACCGTCAAGACCATCAACGCCTATATTGCGCCTGCCGAGACCGGACGACTGTTTCAGTCCGCAACCGTGGTCGCCCTGCCCTATAAGGATGCAACGCAGAGCGGCGTGCTTGCATCCGCCTACGGGAATTCCCGCCCCGTGGTCGCCAGTGCCACTGGCGGCATTCCCGACGTCGTGACCGATAACGTCAACGGGCTACTGGTCCCGCCCGGCGATGCCACGGCGCTGGCCGATGCGCTCGAGCGCGTGCTGACGTCGAAGCCTCTCGCCGCAACGTTGACCGAGGGCGCATGGCAGACCGCCGCCGGCATCCTCAACTGGGATCGCATCGCTGAAGGACTGCTGGGGTCCTATCACAAGCTCGCCGGTCGCACCGTGAGCTGAGCGCGGCCGGCGCCCTCAAACCGATTGCTCGATCTGCGGCCGGGAGAACATGCTGCGGATCGCGCCGTCCAGCAGTCGCCTTAGCCTGACCTCGATCAGCTCATAGCTGATCGCGCTTGCAACCAGCGACATCACCAGCCCAAGCCCGATGAAGGCGGTCCACAGCAGCCAGCGGTCGACGCCGGCGGCGACCAGCTTCAAGCCGATCATCTGCAGGGGAAACAGCACGAAGGGGTGCACCAGATAGAGGCTGTAGCTGATCTTGCCGACATATTGCAGCGCCGGTAGGCTCAGAGCCCTGCCGAGGCCCGAGTCCGGAGCGAGCACCATGCCAAACAGCAGAAATCCCGGAATGAGCCCGACGAAGGGGTGAAACAGCACCAGGCTCGCATACAGCGCAGCTCCGCAAGCAAGGCCCGCGAGCAAGCCGATGCGTCCCGGAATCGAGATGCGGAATCCCGTGGCGCTGAACAGCATGCCGATGCAGAAGAAGGCGGTGATCGGCCAGTGCATCAGGCAGGCGATGCCAAGCAGGATCAGGGGCGCCGCCAGCAATCTGCCACCGGTGCGCCACACCGAGAACGTCAGCGCAAACCAGATGTAGAACGCCCACTCATAGGTCAATGTCCAGGCGTTCTGCTGGGCGATGGGCAGGCCGAGCGCGTCCTGCACGAAGAACAGATTGGCCGCAAAGATCGCGAGGTAGCTGCTCAGATCGATGTCACGGAAGAACTTGTAGGCCACGATCGGACCGATCGCGAACAGCGCAAGATGCAGCACGACGAACACCGGCATGATGCGCAGGACGCGGTCGAAGAAGAATCGCGACAGCGACCCGTGCCGCACCAGGCTCGCCGGGATCAGGAATCCGCTGATCATGAAGAACAGCTCGACACCGTGCCCGCCGACATTGATCACCGATTGCAGCCAGGGCCAGAGCGGCGGCAGGAAGCCGGGATCCGGGATGTCGTACATGCCCCCCTTCGGCATGTCGTAGAAATGATCCATCAGCACGCTCAGCGCAGCGATCGCGCGAAGGCCCTGGACCGACGGAACGAACGATCCGTCATAGGCAGCGCCCGGCTGGTGGGGTGTTTTGATCACTCTGCGGCACCCTGGGTGCTGAGGGCCGGCTCGATAATGACAGGTTTTCTCCGCGCCGAGCGGAACCTCTGCCCGAAGGAAATGCTGGGCTTCTCGATGAAGGCAAATGTCATCCAGCTGACCAGGATCGACAACGCAAGGATCACGGCCAGGAAGATCGACCATCCCAGCGGCCCGTCGCCGAACCAGAACAGGCGGTGGACGACCACGATCACGAACGGCGACATCAGGTAGACCGAATAGCTGATCACGCCGACGAACGCCATCGGACGCCACGCCATTCGCTCGCCGAACACGGCAAAGGCGATGAAGACCAGCGCCGCGCAGACATAGGCCGATCCGATCGAATAGCTGTAGAAGAAATTCTCGTGATAGACGCCTCCGAAACGCCGATCGGACAGGGCGGCGGCGAAGATCGCATACAGCAGCGTGCAGACGGCCACATGGGTCCATCGCAGCTTGCCGCCAATGACGGTGTCGCGGATGATCTTGCCCAGGAACATCGCCGACAGGTTCAAGGCGACCTCCATCACGGAGGATACGGTTCTGTTCTCGATCAGAAGCGCAGCGGTCGTTCCGACCAGCGCGGCCGCGACGACGATCGTCACCGCCGTGAAGCGCTGGTTCAACAGTCCCATCGCAAAGAGGATCGTGCATCCGACGTAGAACAAGAGCTCGATCGCCAGCGTCCAGTAGAACACCCAGAGGTTCGGGACGTTCACGAAGGTCTGCAGCATCGTCACGTTGGCGGCGACCTGCCCCAGCGGATAGACTTTCGAATTGAGCAGCTGCATCGTCACGAGCCCGACGACGAGCGAGGTCCAGTAGGCCGGATAGAGCCGGAAGAAGCGGCTGATCGTAAAGTCCCGCGCGGGCGTGGCGCTGTCCGGGAAACTGAACGGAATGACGAAGCCGCTGACGAAGAAGAACAGGACGACGCCGAACCGGCCGAAGTTCATGTAGTAGCCGAACACGTCATGGATGGGCCAGTAGTAGGCGCCCGTCGGGTGCTGCTCGACGATCACCTCGAATACGTGCTGGACAAGGACCGACAGCACGGCGATGCCGCGCAGCGTGTCGATGAATGCGAGCCGTCTATGCATCGTTCGTTCTCACCTGCTTCCGCTCGCCGCCGGTAGATCCGGACCGAAGCCATCCAATGGTCGTATCGGCGGCCGCATGACGATCGGCACGGCGTCGGCTCCGCGTGCGGA
This sequence comes from Bradyrhizobium sp. R2.2-H, assembly GCF_004346455.1. Taxonomy (NCBI): domain Bacteria; kingdom Pseudomonadati; phylum Pseudomonadota; class Alphaproteobacteria; order Hyphomicrobiales; family Nitrobacteraceae; genus Bradyrhizobium; species Bradyrhizobium sp. R2.2-H. The sequence continues at coordinate 11,179 of NZ_SMBR01000001.1, read as the reverse complement.
GGTGGCACGCCGCGAGAACACTTCGCTGAAACTCAATGCGATGATCAGCAGGCCGGAGGCTGGGCCGTAATTCAGGACCGTGATCGTGAACAGGTTGACGACGAAGAGAAGCGTCAGCTTGTACACATCGGTCGCACCGAACGTTGCCCGGAACACCATAACCATGAACGCGACGAAGGGAAGACCGAACATCAGGTACGTCCCGATGTAGAAATTGTCGACCGGCACCCAGTAGGGCGCAAGCGGCGAGAACAGCTTCTGCGGATAGTTGAAGCAGCCCGCGCCGCAACCCGTCACGAGGCCTATCGGCATGAGCTGGCTCATATAGACGAAGGGCAACTGCCAGCTGTTGTTGATGCGATCGAGAATGCTGAACAAGGTCGAGTGCGGCACGGCGGCGGTGCCGGAGGCGACCACGATCATGAAGAACGGCACGAAGATCGCGACGAAGGACCACTGTGCAATGGACCGGATCGCGGGGAAGCGCGATCTTTCCGGCAGCATCCGCACTAACACCAGCAAGAGCAAATAGAGCACGAGGACGATCATGGTCGTCTTGCTCGTGGTCAGCTTGGTGGCATAGATCGCGATGGAGCCGAACAGGAGACACCACGTCGTGCTCATGCGAATGGAGGTGATCGCGAACGACACCAGGATGAAGAAGGCCGCCATGGTATTGTCGGCTGCAAACCCCATGAGGCGCTGGTCGTCGCCGCCATAGGCCCACCACAACCGGCCGGCCTCGCGTACGGCGCCGAAGGCCTCGTATTTGTAGCCCACCCAAGGCATCAGGTAGAACTTCGTAAGGAAAACGCCGATCACGGACAGGTAGAAAGTCACAGCGATGACCGACAGCAGCTTTCGGTATGAGCCCAGGCTCGAATCGCAGAAGCAGAATCCGACGAAGACCGGCAGCATCATCTTGAACGACGAGATCGCTGCGTTCATCGTCCCCATCATGAAGTAGCCCAGCACGAGCGACAGCATGATCTGCACGAGCACCAGCAGAGCCAGCGTGCTGCGACTGCGCAGGACGCAATGGACGAAGAACTGGGCGAGGCACAGGAGCGCAACGCCGTCGGGCACATACCACAGCGCATCCATGTGATAGATGCTGGTATAGTAGCGCATCATGCCGCCGAAGGCGTCGCGAATCAAATAGACGCCGAGCGCGATCGCCTCGATGTTGAGGCTGATCAGCGTGATTTTCGGCCGGTTAAGCGCGAGGATGGTCATGTCCGGCTCAGTTCGTCGGCCGCGCCGATGGCGCCGGAGAGGCGGAGAAATCGGTCCGGCTCCCGAGAGCGTTCCGCATCCACCTGCCGCCGGGAATCTCGACGTAGCGATAAGTGAAGTGCGAAACCGCGAGCACCGCGGCCAGCGAGACGACCAGGTTCAGCGTGGCCGGCAGGCCCGCCCAGACCGAATCCAGCGCAGCGATCCGCCCAGCTCCCACGGCCCGCACGAAATATTCGGCCAGCAGCACCACGAGCGCGTGCACCATATAGATGGAGTAGGAACGGCGACCGAGCCAGACCAACGGCTTGGCCACCAGCATCCGCGGCACCAGCAGCGCATCCGGAAAGGCCAGCAGACTGCCAAGGAAGATCGCGAACGTCACCGGCGCGAGGAAAGTTGCCGCCGGATTGGTCTCCGCCAGGGACACCAGGACGATGCTGGCGATCATGGCGACGAATTGCAGCATGCCCTGCACGGCAGGACCCGGCTTCGCCGGCAGGCGATCGACGATCCTGACCGTCAGCACGCCCAGGAAGAAGCTCACGAAGCAGCGCAGGATCCCGAAATCGGTCTGAAGCCCGAGGCTCCTCTTGTCGAGCACGAAGATGATGAAGACCAGGCTGCCGACGGCAAGCGCCCCGCACAGGACGTAGAACCACAACAAGGAACGCATGCGCTGGGCCAGCAGCACGATCAGACCGAACACCAGATAGGTATAGAACTCGACGCTGATGCTCCAACTCGGCGCGTTCCAGCTGAGATAGTCGATGAACCCCATGGAGTGCAGCAGCAGGACGTTGAGAACGAAGGAATAGGCGTTGTTCACCTCGAAGGCCGCCGGCGCGGCCACCACGACGCCGGCCATGACCAGGCTGATGCGCAGGAGGCGAAACAACAGATTTGCCAACAGCATGACGATGTGCAGCGGATAGACCCTCGCCAAGCGCCGCACCATGAATTCGCGCAGCGAGAAGCGCCCGAAATCGCTCTCGACATAGCTGAGCGACATAACGATCCCGCTGAGAACAAAGAACAAATCGACCAACAGCCAAGCGCTCCTGAAGAACGAGCAGTTGATCCACGCATTGTGCGGGAACGCCGCGAGGAAAGTCGGCATCAGCAGCAGATGGTGAATCACCACCGAAGTTGCGGCGATCCCCCGAATGCTGTCGAGCGGCAGGACATGCGTCTTCTCACGATGAACCGACTCCGTCACATCAACATTCCATGGCTATTGCACCGCAGCAGTGTGTATCAGGTCTCGCGCATGTTCAATCTTCGCGATCGCGGACTCGCGCTCGATGCATGACGATCGACGATACTTTCAATGCTCGCAGATCATTCCGACATCCGAGCGCCAACTTCACGCCACTTTTTGTTCGAGGCGCGCATGCTTCGGGCGCAAATTTCATGAGCCGTGATGATTGCGAGTATTTGCGTGGAAAGTGTGCGCGAAATTCGGCGCTGTTGCGGTGAGCGCAGCGGCATTGATCCCGGATCTCTTCACATGCAGGTGTCGCACATGTCGCGCGGATATTTTTTGGCAGGGAGGGAACAATGTCCGCGCATGGCGCTTGTGTCGGTTTTGCGACGCGTGCTTGCGGCGCTTTGACGGGCGAGCGCCTCATTTGTTTTCATGTTGCAACATTCCTGGGCGCAAGCATGCCGATCTCGCAGGCATTGCATCTCCCGCGCCTGCAACCGATCGGAAGCAGCTCGCGCATTCGTTGTGGACGATCGGTATATCGAGCTTTTGCGCCGCACAAAAATTGACACAGTTGACTGGCAAGTTTCGCGTGTTCTCCTACTGCAACAGGGCCGAAGGGACACGGATGGGCTGCGGAGCGACACGTCGTCAAATGAAGCCGCGATGGCTCCCGATCGCCTTCGCAAGCTCTGCCCTGATTCTCATCAGCGTCGATGCTTGCCATGCGCAGTGCGTCGAATTCTCGGACCGCGCCTCGCAGCTCGAACTCGACACCTTCGTCAAGTCGCCCTCCTCGCTGCTGGAGCGGCTGCGCAATGACAAGGAGAAGTTGCGATTTCGGCTCTCCACCTACATCGTGACGGATCCATCAGTGTTGCCGTCCGTGCAGACGCTCATCTCCGCATCGGCTTCAGCCGATCGGACAGGCATCGGCGCCGCACTGCGGATAGCCGAAGGGCGGTGCACGTCGACGAAGCCTGACGCGGCGCGCAAGATCAGGGATTTTGCACAGCGGATCGGAGATCTCAACGTGCAAGCAGGCTATTCCGCAGCGGGAGAGGACAACTCCGGCGTCCCGCTGGCCCAATCGCAAGGCAAGGGACCTGCGCAGCCGCCCCGAGGCGGAGCCGCCCTGCTCGAAGGCGAATGGAGGACCAAGCTGGCCAACCCGTTCAAGCCCGTCCCCCTTCCGAATTGATCAGCGATCGTCAAAGGCAGCGAATTCACAGATGTATCAGCCTAGAGAGCACTTTCAGTCGGGCCACCGCTTCGGCATCGAGTTCGGCGGAGCGGTCCTCAGCTTCGAGCGTGTGACCGATGTGCTGCGCCGCCAATGGCCGATCATCGCGGCGTGCGTCGGAGTTTCGCTGGCTCTGGTGATCGTGTACCTGGCCACGGCGCAACCGATGTATACGGCGAATGCGCGCATCATGATGGATACGCGTCAGGCGCAGGTGCTGGACAAGGACAGCAACGCCAGCAGCGCTCTGATCGATACCGGCTATGTCGACAGCCAGGTCGAAATCATCAACTCGGACGACCTGATTCTGTCGGTTGTCCGTCGCCTGAAGCTGACGGAGGATCCGGAGTTCAATGGTTCGAGTCCGGGCCTCCTCTCCCTCATCATCGGCAAGGTCACGTCGCCATTCGGCTCCCGCGAGCCCGCGTCCCAGGAACGAATCGAACATGCCGTGGTCGAGCAGATTCAGAAGAACCTGCGAACGGAGCGCGTTCTCGCCACATATGTCCTGTCGCTGAGCTATCGCTCGCGGAGCCCCGACAAGGCCGCCAAGATCGCCAACGCCATCGCCAATGCCTACCTTGTCGGCGCTCTCGAAGCCAAATATCAGTCCACCAAGCGGGCAACCGAGTGGCTTCAGCAGCGCAGCCTCGAGCTGAGCGAGCAGGCGACCGCGAGCGACCGTGCCGTGCAGACCTTCAAGGCCGAGCACAACATCGTCGGTACCAGCCGCGGCCTGATGTCCGAGCAGCAATTGTCGGACCTGAACACGCAGCTGGTTCAAGCGCGGGCAGCGACCGCCGAGGCCAAGGCCCGGCTCGACCGGATCGACGCGATATCCGATCAGGATCTCGCCCAGCCGACGGTGACGGACGCTCTCAACAACGCGGTCATTACCCGCCTCCGCGCCCAATATCTCGACCTCCAGGCCCAATATGCCGACTGGTCCAGGCGCTACGGCAAGCAACATCTTGCGGCAGTCAATTTGGCCAACAAGATGGAGGAGCTGCGCAAGAACATCGCCGATGAGCTGCGTCGGATCGGCGACGCTTATCGCAGCGACTACGAGATCGCAAAGAGCCGCGAGGCGTCGCTCGAGAAGAACGTGAAGGAGCTCGTTGCCCAGGCGGGTCACACCGGCCAGGCCGAAGTCAAGCTGCGCGATCTCGAAAGCGCCGCCGACACCTATCGCAATCTCTACAACAACTTCCTCGAGAAACTGCAGAGCGCGACGCAGAACCAGAGCTTTCCGCTCAGCGAGGCGCGTCTCATCAGCACCGCCGCCAAGCCGGATCGCAAGAGTTCGCCGCGCACGGTCCTGGCGCTGGTGGGAGGCCTGGTGGGCGGTCTCTGTCTCGGCTTCGGCGTCGCATTTGCGCGGGAACTGCTGAGCGACGTACTGCGGACGCCCGGCGAGGTCGAGGACGAGCTCGGCGTGAAGTGCCTCGGCGTCCTGCCCGATATTCGGTCGTCCACGAAGGCCGGCCCATCCGATCTGTCCCGCTACGTCGTCGATCACCCATTCTCGCGGTTTGCGGAAACGCTGCGCAACATCAAGGTGTCGATCGACGTCGCCCGCCTGACCCGCGAGATCAAGGTGATCGGCATCGTCTCTTCCCTTCCCAAGGAGGGAAAAACGACTGTCGCCGCCAATTTCGCGCAGTTGGTCGCTCTGACGGGGCACCGCACGGTTCTGATCGACGGCGATCTGCACACACGTTCGCTGACGCGGGAGCTCGCGCCCAATGCCAAGAGCGGACTGGTGGAGGCGCTGAACGATCCCGCGAGCCTCGGCTACCACGTGCAGCGGAGCAAGGAAACGGGACTGGATTTCCTCCCCTCCGTCGTAGCGTCCCGCATGGTGAATTCGGCCGACGTCATCGGATCGAAGGCGATGGCCGAACTGCTCAAGGTGCTGAGAGACCACTATGAGTACATCGTGATCGATCTCGCCCCGGTGATGCCGGTGGCGGATTCGAAGGCCGTGAGCTTCCTGATCGATGCCATGGTCTACGTCATCGAATGGGGACAGACGACGCGAAGCGCCCTTCAGGAGTCGGTTTCCGGCTCGGAAGTCCTCCAGAAGAAGCTGCTCGGCGCCGTGCTCAACCGCGCCAACCCGAAGATGCTCAAGCGCATCGAGGCCTATAAGGGCAAGCACCACAACAGCTATTACGTCGAGCATGCCTGAAGCGCGATGCGATCGGGATGAATCGTCGCGCTTTAGGTTGTTGTTTCAGCATGAACTTTTCGGAAAACCGCCGCGCACTTCTCCGGATCATGCTTTAGGCGGAGGCGCGCCGCGTCTCCCGCTCGCGCGGGTGGAAGAGTTCGGTCGGGCGCCGTGATTCATCCGCCCCGACAGGGAGAGCTCGAACTGGACCGATGCGGAGACCTCCCCGGCCGGGTGAGCAGCCCGGCGCTCCATGAGAGCGGAACCCTCGGGTTTGAATCAGCACTGATCGCGGCATTGTTCATGCGATCGTTCAGCGGCCACATTGCTGCGGGGCACTCGTTCAGGAACCACCAAACGGACTTGGCCCGCTGCGCGTCCGGCTGCTCCGTATTCGTCCGGAATCCACAACTTGCGGTTATTGCTCTAGCCAAAAGCAAGGATTGACGACAAGATGGTGGCTCAGACAATGCCGCCATTGGCGCGACCTCCGTCGAAAAGACGAGACAATCCTGGCCTTGATGCCTCAAAATGCTGAAACTTTAGGCATCTTTCTTTCTCGGTGCCCTGAGGCTAGTCTCGCCTCATATTCGCAGTTCCTTTTCCGGTGGCTCGGATGCTGATCGTGCTTACGATTCTAACGATTTGGGTTCTGCTCAACATTCTATTCGTGTTGATCGTCGTTCCCCCGCGCAAGCCGCTTCGGCAACCTATGACGACGACGCTCTCACCGGCGCCCATCGACCCAAGCCAGCGTGAGATCGAGCATGACGAACCCTTCTCGATCCGCCACGTCATCGTCTCCGTTGCAATGGGGGCGTTCTTCGTCCTCGTGCCGCCGTTGCTCGCCCTGCGCGATGCAATCATGCGGCTCATCGGCAAGCCGCCGCGCAGCGGAACCTGAGGCCCTTGGGCCGGAGGTTCCGGCAATTCAGAAATGGACCGACTAATAGGCTTCCTGGAACATCACTGCGGACGCAGTGCGGGCCATGATCTTCAGGTCGAGCCAGATGCTCCAGTTGCTGACGTACCAGACGTCGTACTCGACCCGCTTCTCCATCAGGTCGATCGTCGGCGTTTCTCCCCTAAATCCGTTCACTTGGGCCCAGCCCGTCAGGCCCGGCTTCATGTGATGGCGGTAGACGTACTTGCTGATGAGCTCGTCGTAGTAATTGTCGTGGGCGAGCGCGTGCGGGCGCGGGCCAACCAGTGACATGTCCCCACGCAGCACGTTCCAGAGCTGCGGCAGCTCGTCGATGCTCGTCATGCGCAGGAAGCGCCCGATCTTGGTGACCCGAGCATCCCTCTTGGTCGCCTGCGTCACTGTCTCGCCGTTCTCACTGACGGTCATCGTCCGAAATTTCCAGATCTCGAACGGCTTGCCGTTAAAGCCGCGGCGCGACTGGCGGAATATGACGGTTCCCGGGGAATCCAGCTTGATCAGCACGGCAACGGTCAGCAACAGCGGCGTCAGCATCACAAGCGCGAACAGAGCGATGCCGACGTCGAGACAGCGCTTCTGCAGCCGCTCGAGGATAGTGAGCGGGGGCCGCTGGATCTCGACCGCGACGGTTCCGCTGACCGGCAGAAAGGGACGGGTCACCAGGTCAGCGACCGGGTCGTCCGGCAGCAGGCGAATGGGCTGCGGGACGGCTCGCAAATATGGCCCGAGTTTGCGCAGCATCGGCAATTCGTTCCAGTCGATCGCAAGCAGGTATTCATCGACATCAGCCGAACGCGACTGGCGGATGACGTCGCGGATCTGACGCTCCCAGTGCCCATCATCCCGGTCGGCTCCGAGCACGAAATGGCGCGTGACGTCGAAGCCATTCCTCCGCAGATCCTTGAAGCGGTTCGAGGTGAAGTCGAGGGGCTTCAGGCTGAGCAGGATCACCTTGCGGTCGACCAGCCGGCTTCTCGCAAAGCTCGTGCCGAACACGGCCTGCCAGCCGAAGCGGAGGCTGATCAAGCCAAGGCCGCCGATCAAGGCGAACACGATGACGGCGCCACGCGATAGGTTGTCGGTCGATTTCAGCAAGAAGGCCGCAACGGCTAGGATCGTGAGCGACGTCAGCCAGATAAACACCGCCATTCGAAGCTGCCATACGAGATTGAGCAGGCGGTGCGTGGAATAGACGTCGCGGAAATAGGCTATCCCGACGAACACCACGCCGACAAACAATCCGGCTCCCACCGACGCGCCATCGGGAGGCGAAGCGACGGCCATACCATACAGCGAAGCACCCGCCGCATAGCTCAGCAGGATCAACAGAAAGTCAGCACCGATGACGATGATCTGAAAAGGTCTCTGAAGAGCGCTGCCGCGCGCTGATGACAGCGCATGAGCATTCTCAGAACCATAAGTTGCAACAGCCATTCGAACCTCTGCCTATCGAGAGAGTGCCTGACGCTCATCGTGATGCTGAAGACTCGTCACTTCCCCGCAGTGAAAGTGTTGTTTGATCGCAGCGACATTGTGGCGCTGCACGCAAAACTTTTGCGGCGCACGGATGACGCGTCGTGTTGAAATGCGCAGCGAAATTCGACGCGCTGAAAATGTCGTCACAGTGCTGACATATGAGCGGACGGACTGCCCTATTTTGAATCAAGTTCCGCGTCCAATGCGATGCCGGTCGTTGCATCACGCGACTTCGCTCAACTTTGAGGCGGCGCGTTGCTTCCGCCGAAAGCAAAGCCGGGTCGACACGAGAATCTCCTCGGGCTTCAATCTGTGGATGCATGCAAAGATTTCTGCCGAGTGATGCAGACTTGCCGCAAGCTTCGGCGCAGCGATGCAATTCCTGCGGATCGCTCCTGTTCCTGCACGCGCTGTTCCTGCGGCCCCGACGCAAGGCCGGCAAAAAATGCCGCGCCCTTCTTTTGGCGTGATCCGGTCGGAGAACAAGACGCGGCCCCACCGAATTCACGTTATTCGAGTTGGATGGAAGCTCTCCGGTGCCGACGACTTGGGGATATTGTTTCGACCACCCGATCGATTGAGCGCCATGATATCCCTCGTGCGACCACGCCCGCCCGCTCCCAAACCGCAATTGCCGGACGGAGTGAGGATCTATGCGATCTCGGATATTCACGGCTGCGCGCATTTGCTCCAGCCGATGCTGCGGGTGATCGACGCCGACGTCGCGCGCAGCCGGCCACGCTATGCCGTCGAAGTCTTCATGGGCGATTACATCGATCGCGGCCCGGATACGCGCTCCACCCTCGACATCCTGGTCGAGCGGAGCCGCCGAGGAAATGCGGTCTTCCTCAAGGGCAACCACGAGGCTTTCCTGGTCAGGGTGTTCGAAGACCCTTCACTATTCGAGGACTGGATTGCCGTCGGCGGGACCCAGACATTGATGTCCTACGGGCTTGCGCCGCCGGACCTCAAGCGCGACGAGCCAGCATCGATCCTGCGCGATTTGATTCGCGCGATGCCGACCGAGCATCTGGAATTCCTGGACAATCTGCGGTTGAGCTTCAGTTGCGGAGACTTCTTTTTCGTCCATGCCGGCGTTCGCCCGGGCGTGCCGTTGGCCGAGCAGACGGAGCGCGATCTGCTCTGGATTCGCGAGGAATTCCTCCGGAGCGAGGAGCAGTTCGGCAAGTATATCGTCCATGGTCACACGCCGGTGCGCAGCGCGGAATTCCTGACCAACCGCGTCAACATCGACACCGGCGCCTATGCGACCGGCAACCTCACGCTGATGAGCATTCAGGGAAGCCGCATGCTCGCCGTGTGATACGGACGCGGCGTGCCGCCATGGCGAAATGCTTCGCCTAGTTGAGCAAGCGGGGCTTCTCTACCCGGGCCCGGGTTTCGGCCATCCAATCGTTCCAGGCCCGCTCATGTTTGACGTAGAGCTCGAGCCAACGCTCGTTCCCGCCCTCGCGAACACAACGCTCCTCGCCAGCCAAACCAGCGCTCAAGCGGGCATCAGGATTGTCCAGGGTTTCGAATTCGATCGTCTCCGAGATCGTCAACCCAACAAGCACACGTTGTCCGCCGCCATCGACGATGTAGCGCCGAGGCGCGTCCTTCTTGGGTTCACTCATACCTCGTGCCCCATTCTTTCAGTGAGCCCCGGATGCCTGACCCTACCTAAAAGGCTCGCCGGGCATGGCCGAATGTCGAGGTGGGATTCGGCTGGGCCGCTCGACGCGAAGTACCGCGGGATGAGTTCGCAGGTCCTCGCTGGACGCGCCAGGCGCGCAGTACGTATCCCAAGATGAGGCCTGTGCCGAAAATGGAAGCGGAGACAAGTGCAGAAGCCATAGGAGTCGTCCCGGACAGTGCAGGACTTATCAAGGCCAAGCAGTGTGTCGACATCATGGTTCTCGGCGATCCCTGGCGCCGAAAGATTGTTCAGGCGTGACCTCTCGTGAGCATGCAGCGCTTGTGGCGGCCCTGTGGGCCTCCTGTGCATCTCGTCTCGGCCGCAACGTTCGTGATCTTTCCAAGAGGGCCACCCTCTATATAGAGAGTGTGCTCTTGGCAGATAGAGAGTGTGCCCTTGGCCTTCGTATCCTGTTGCCGTCGAGCAGACGCCTCTTCCTCGCGCAATGAAATTTAGGACAACCGAGCCAGCCCATGCCCTTGCAACCATCTGGAACCCGTCGCATTATTTCACATCTTACTCACGAGGGATTCAATCCAATGCAGGTCCGCGCCATTATTCCATCCATTGCCCTGTCTGCCCTCGGCCTCGGCTTGACAGTATCGGTGGCTCCAGCCGCCGAGCTCGCCCTTGCTCCGGCGCATCAGCGGGCAGCCCACGTTCAAGGCGGAGTTGTGCTATGGGATGACGTCTACCCGCCTGCAATTTACGGCCCTCAGCTGCGCCCGGTCGAGGAAGTCGCAGCCATGAAGGCGCAGGCGCGCCCGGTGTCCCAGCGCTGGTGGGGGTATTGGTACGTCCGGTAGGAGACCGAAGCGAATTGACTTGGGCGACTTTGCGCTAAACGCCAAAGGCGCGGGATTGACCGGGGAGCGGGTCGCCGGATTTGAGCCAGCGCATTCTCCAAGGCTGCTTCTCGTCATTCTGGCTCGGGGCCAGTATCGCCCACGTGCCTCGCAGGTGCCAGCAGGCTGGCTTGCAACCCGAAGGCATGAACCGACGGATCGTACTTGAGGTGGGTCATGCGCAATACGTCATGGCGCGCGACTTCACCGCCCCGGGGTCGGCTCTGGCCCACAGATATCACCTGCATCCCGACTGAAAAGGCTAGAGCAGATTCCGATCAAGTTGAACTGTATCCTGCTGCCGTGAAGTAGTTGGCGCATTCGGCAGGGGTGAATGCTCTGTAGGCGTCGGCAATC